>NZ_CVTB01000301.1 GCF_001050015.1 Mycolicibacterium malmesburyense | reverse complement strand
GGCGGGCACCCCCGCCGCGGCCGGGAGAGTCGAACGCCGACGCGGCAGCCCGGATCGAAGCCGACATAGCCGACCTCCTCGACGCGGTGCACACCGTTGCACGTGGTGAGGCGAAATTGCCGAACGGTCTGTGGATCGTCACCGAACGAGCGGTGGCCACGGAATCCGGTGAGCCCGTCGACCCGGCGCAGGCGGCACTGTGGGGGCTCGGGCGCACCACGATCAACGAGGAGCCGGCGCTACGTTGCACGCTCGTCGACTGTGACGGCACGCCGGAAGCGGTGCGCGCGGTGACCGGTCTGTTGGCGGCACCGGTAGGCGAACCGGAACTTGCTCTGCGTCAAGGGAAGTTGCTGGCTTCCCGACTGTTGCCCTGGGCGCGAAGCGGCCACCTCACGGTGCCGCGGTCCTCGGAGTACGTCCTCGCGCCCACCGAACGCGGTGCGATCGACAATCTGCGGCTATCCGAAACCGAGCTGTCCCCACCGGCGGAGGGCTACGTGCAGGTCCGTGTGCAGGCCGCTGGGCTGAATTTCCGCGACGTGCTCAACGTTCTCGGCCTGTACCCCGGCGACCCGGGGCCGATCGGTGGCGACTTCGCCGGCGTGGTCACACACGTAGGCGACGGTGTGACCGACCTCGAGGTGGGCCAACACGTCTACGGCTTCATGCAAGGAGCGTTCGCGAGCCGCTTCAACGTGCCGGCGCAGCTGGTCGCGCCGGTGCCGGACGGGCTGAGCGCGGTTGCGGCGGCGACGATTCCCGCCGCGGCGCTGACGGTTCGGCTCGCGTTCGACTGGGCGCAGTTGAAGGCCGGCGATCGCGTTCTCATCCACGCCGCCAGCGGTGGGGTCGGACTCTACGCGGTCCAGATGGCGCAGCAACACGGCGCGATCGTGTTCGCAACCGCCAGCAAGTACAAGCGTGAAACGCTGCGCAAGATGGGCGTGAAGTATGTCTACGATTCGCGTACAACGGATTTCGCTGATCAGATCCTGGCCGACACCGATGGTGCGGGCGTTGACGTCGTACTCAACAGCCTGACCAATGAGGGTTTCGTGGAAGCCACCGTACGGGCCACCGCCCAGAACGGTCGCTTCGCCGAGATCGCCAAGCGCGACATCTGGACACCCGAGCAGATGGCGGCCGCCCGACCCGATATCGCCTACGAGATCATCGCATTGGATCTCACCGCCTTGCAGAATCCTGACCACGTCAAGCGATTGTTGATCGAAGTCTCGGACGGGATGGCCAGCCGCGAGTGGACACCGCTTCCGGCCGAGATCTACCCGATCACCGAGGCGAGGGCAGCGTTCCGACGCATGCAGCAGGCCCGCCACATCGGCAAGATCGTGCTGCAGATCCCGAACCCGTTGCAGCCCAGGCCCGATCGGAGCTACCTGGTCACCGGCGGCCTCGGGGCGATCGGTCTGCACACCGCGGCGTACCTGGCGCAGCTCGGGGCCGGCGACATCGTGCTGACCAGCCGTCGCGAACCCGGCGCGGACGCGCAGCGCGCGATCGACGAGATCACCGAACGCTACAAGTGCCGTATCCACGTCTTCGCCGCCGACGTCGGCGACGAGGCCGAGGTGGCACGGTTACTCGACCGGATCCGCGCGGAGTTGCCGCCGCTGGCCGGTGTGGCACACCTGGCCGGGGTGCTCGACGATGCCCTGCTGTCCCAGCAGGATCTCGACCGCTTCCGGACGACGTTGCGCCCCAAGGCCTTCGGTGCATACCACCTGGACCGGTTGACGCGGACCGACGATCTCGACTTCTTCATCGTCTCCTCGTCGGTGTCGAGTGTCTTCGGCTCGCCTGGGCAGGCCAACTACGCGACGGCCAACGCGCTGCTCGACGGCCTGGTCGCGCGGCGCCGCGCCGAGGGCTTGCCGGCCACCGGCGTCAACTTCGGGCCGTGGGCCGAGGGCGGCATGGCGTCGTCGGAAGCCGTGCGCGCCAACCTCAACGCCCAGGGCCTGGTGCCGCTGCCGCCGTCGGCCGCGCTCAACGCGCTCAGCGAGGTCGTGGCGAACGGCACCGGCCAGGCGACCGTCGTCAAGGCCAACTGGCAACGGGCCGCGAAGCTGTTGGGTGCGGCCCGACCGCCGATCCTGGACCTCGTGCTGCCCCGTCCCGAAGGCGAAACCGTCGGCGACAGCGAATTACTGCGTCAGCTGCAAGAGATTCCGGTGCCGCAACGCGCGGCATTCGTCACCGAGTTCCTGCAACGCGAGGTGCAGGGCTTCCTGCGGTTGGCCCAGCCGCCCGCGGCGACCAGCCGCTTCCTGGACCTCGGAACCGATTCGTTGATGGCGATCGAACTGCGCAACCGGTTGCACAGCCAGTTCGGTGGCGCGTTCACCATCAACGCGACCGCGGTGTTCGACTATCCGACGATCGGCGGGCTGGCCGAGTACCTCGTCGGACAGCTGCCCGACGCGGAACCAGCTGAGACGCAGGAGGTTTCGGGGGCCGGCTGACCTCGCCGAGACACGCGAGGAGGCTATTGAGCCCAGCGCTGGGCCTGGACCTCAGGCGGCAGCGTCGTCTGCAACGGTGCGTCGAGCCCGTCGTAGATGCCGGGTTTCTGCTCGGCCAGCCAGGCGATCGCGCCGAGCAGCCGGTTGGCGGCGGTGGTGTTGCCGCCGTCGGCGCGGGTGCCTCCGGGCACGTCGGCGCGGGTGGTGATGGTCAGCCGCGGGTCGCCGTCGATGATCACCCGGTGGTCGCCGACGCCCTCGTCGGGATACGGCCAGTCCGGCGCGCAGGACGCGTGGATGCGGGTGATGTGGTCGATGACGATGCGTTCGCGTCCGCCCGACTTCCCGATCACCTTCAGCCAGAACGCACCCTGGGTGCCCTTGTCGAACGTGCCCATCACCGTCTCGACGGACTCCTCGAGCGGGCGCCGCTCTACCTCCTCGGAGATCTCGTCGATCTCCATGCCGAGGTTGCGCCCGACCAGCCGGATGTTGCCGCCCCACACCATCGTCGGGATCGACGGCAGCAGCATCATCGGGGTCTCGTCCATCGACCCGCCGAACCCGCAGGAGACCTTCACCGCGAACGGCTGGTTGTAGGTGGAGTAGTCGAAGATCTCCTGGCAGTGGATGGACTTGATCCGGGTGCACAGGCCGGCGGCGATCACCGCGAGCGCGTCGTTACCCCATCCGGGGTCGACGCCGCTGACCAGCAGCGTGGCATTGCCCTCCTCGGCGGCGCGGGTGAGCCGGTCGACCCATTCGGGTGGCGCGGAGCGCGGGTCGTAGAGCGAGTACAGCGACGGCGTCACCACATGCCTGCCGGCGCGCAGGCAGCGTTCGATGTCGGCGACGGCGTCGTCGGGGCGGATATCGCCGGACGCCATGTAGGCCACCGCGTCGCAGCCCGCGAGCGCGGCGTCGACGTCGCTGGTGGCGGTGACCCCGGTCGGCCCGTCGAGCGCGGCGAACTCGGCCGCGTCCTTACCGGCCTTGTCCAGCGAGGACGTGATGACGCCGGCGAGTTCCAACCCCGGAAAAGCGGCCGCTGAGCGGATGGCCGACGACCCCATGTTGCCCGTCCCCCAGACCGCGACGCGAAGCATCGCCACACCCTATCCGGACCCGCGTGACCATTTTCACAATGACCCGAATTGCCCGGTCAGACACCTGTCAACTGCGGATTTGGACCTCCCGACCAACCGGGCGGTTAGTTAGACCAGAGGAATTGTTTCCAGGTGGTTTGAGTTGAAGTTACTGATGGGTATAGTTCGGGCAGTTACTGGTGGGTAACTTAAGCAAGAAGTACCCAACCAAAGTGGCCGTCTCACCGAGGAGGAACTGTGAGCCACTATAAGAGCAACGTTCGTGACCAGGTATTCAACCTGTTCGAGGTCTTCGGCGTTGACAAGGCGCTGGGCGAGGGCGACTACTCCGATCTGGACGTCGACACCGCCCGCGAGATGCTCGGCGAGATCGCCCGGTTGGCTGAGGGCCCGATCGCCGAGTCGTTCGCCGACGCGGACCGCAATCCCCCCACATTCGACCCCAACACCCACGCGGTGACGCTGCCCGACTCGTTCAAGAAGTCGATGCGCGCGCTGCTCGAGGGCGGCTGGGACAAGGTCGGCCTCGCCGAGGAACTCGGCGGTATGCCGATGCCCCGCGCGCTGCAGTGGGCGCTGATCGAGCACGTTCTCGGCGCCAACCCCGCGGCCTACATGTACGCGATGGGCGCGGGCATGTGCGAGATCTTCTACAACAACGGCACCGACGAGCAGAAGAAGTGGGCCGTGCTGGCCGCCGAGCGCAATTGGGGCGCCACCATGGTGCTGACCGAGCCCGACGCGGGCTCCGACGTCGGCGCCGGCCGCACCAAGGCCGTGCAGCAGCCCGACGGCACCTGGCACATCGACGGCGTCAAGCGCTTCATCACCTCGGGTGATTCCGACGACCTGTTCGAGAACATCATGCACCTGGTGCTGGCCCGCCCCGAGGGCGCAGGCCCGGGCACCAAGGGTCTGTCGCTGTTCTTCGTGCCGAAGTTCCACTTCGATCCGGAGACCGGTGAGCCCGGCGAGCGCAACGGTGTCTTCGTCACCAACGTCGAGCACAAGATGGGCCTGAAGGTCTCGGCCACCTGTGAGCTCTCGCTGGGTCAACACGGCACCCCCGCCGTCGGCTGGCTGGTCGGCGAGGTACACGACGGCATCGCGCAGATGTTCGACGTCATTGAGCAGGCCCGAATGATGGTGGGCACCAAGGCGATCGCCACGCTGTCGACCGGCTACCTCAACGCTCTCGAGTACGCCAAGGAGCGTGTGCAGGGCGCCGACATGACGCAGATGACCGACAAGACGGCCCCGCGCGTCACCATCACGCACCACCCCGACGTGCGTCGTTCGCTGATGACCCAGAAGGCCTACGCCGAGGGTCTGCGTGCGCTGTACCTCTACACGGCGACATACCAGGACGCCCCGGTGGCCAAGGCCGTGCACGATGTGGACGCCGAGTTGGCGGCCCGGGTCAACGACCTGTTGCTGCCGATCGTCAAGGGCGTCGGCTCCGAGCAGGCCTACGCCAAGCTCACCGAGAGCCTGCAGACCCTGGGTGGTTCCGGCTTCCTGCAGGACTACCCGATCGAGCAGTACATCCGCGACGCCAAGATCGACTCGCTCTACGAGGGCACCACCGCCATCCAGGCGCAGGACTTCTTCTTCCGCAAGATCGTCCGCGACAAGGGTGCGGCGCTGGCCCACGTGGCCGGGCAGATCGAGCAGTTTGTCAAGAACGAGTCGGGCAACGGCCGGCTCAAGGCCGAGCGTGCGCTGCTGGCCACCGCCCTGGAGGACGTGCAGGCCATGGCCGCGTCGCTCACCGGCTATCTGATGGCGGCGCAGGAGAACCCGACCGAGCTGTACAAGGTCGGCCTGGGCTCGGTGCGCTTCCTGATGAGCGTCGGCGATCTGGTCATCGGCTGGCTGCTGCAGCAGCACGCCGCGGTGGCCATCGACAAGCTCGATGCCGGTGTCGGTGCTGGTTCGACAGCCGACGACCGGTCCTTCTACGAGGGCAAGGTCGCGGTGGCGTCGTTCTTCGCGAAGAACTTCCTGCCGATGCTGACCAGCACGCGTCAGATCATCGAGAACCTCGACAACGAGGTGATGGAACTGGACGAGGCGGCCTTCTAAGCCTCTTCTGCCGCTTCGCAACAAGAACGCCCCCGGTCTCTTCCCGGGGGCGTTTTTGTTGGACGGACACAAAAAGGGCGGGTTCGGGAGGGCACCAGGTGCGTCACATCAGTCTCGCGCGGTCGGCTTTCAACCCTTGCCGACTCTTCGGAATTACCACTCCCGAACCCGTCGTGCGACCGATCGTACGCCGGTGATCTCGATCACACCAGACCCGATTTTTCGGCTTCAGGCGTCCTTGGATCGCAGCAGCGCGCGGGTACGCGCACGGGCCTCGGGATCGGCGTCGAAGACGCTGGCGACGAACTCGTCGACCCCGGAGGCACCCAGGTCGTCGAGGCGTTGCGACACCGTCTGTTCGTCGCCGATGATCGCAGCGTCGGCGGGGCCGGCGAAGCCCTCGCGGTCGAGCATGGCGCGGTAGGACGGCAGCTGCCCGTACACCGCGAACTCCTCGGCGGCCCTGGCCCTGGCGCCGTCGACGTCGTCGGTGACGCTGATCGGCAGGGAGGCCACGACCCGCACTGAGCCCTCGTCGCGGCCTGCCTCCGCCGCGGCCGTGCGCAGGGTCGGGACGACGTGGTTGGCCAGCGTTTTGGGGCCCGTCATCCAGGTCATGGTCCCGGCGCTGCGGCGGCCGGCCAGGCGCAGCATCTGCGGGCCGAGCGCGGCGAGGTAGACGTCGGGTCGCGGTGCGCCGGGCACCTTCAGCGATCCGCGCGTCGTCCAGAACTCACCGGAGGCGTCCGCGGGCTCACCGCCCAGCAGGGGCAGCAGCGCGTCGAGGTATTCGCGCATCTGCCGCACCGGCTTGTCGTACGAGATGCCCCACACCCCTTCGGTCACCAGTCGATGGCTGAGCCCGATCCCCAGCGTGAAGCGCCCGCCCGCGATGGCGTTGAGCGTGAGCGCCCGCTGCGCGAGTTGGGTGGGGTGCTGGACCTGGATCGGGATCACGCCCGACGCGACCTCGATGGTGTCGATCTCGCGGAACGCGACGGCCAGGATCGTCAGCAGGTCGGGGTCGTAGGGCAGCTGGGCCATCCACACCCGGCGGAACCCCTCGTCGCGCAGCGATGCCAGCTTGTCCAGGGCCGCATCGAGCGGTGAGCGGTTGTCGGCGTCGGTCAGAAGTCCGGTGAGGGCGACGCTGGTCTGCATTCCCCCATCGAAGCACGGGGGCCAAAAACATTTAGTGCCCCGTACTGCCGTCGGGTCGGGGGGTCAGACGGCAGTACGGAGCTACCCGGTGTATCGGCGCCGTTTCGGGGGGCGTTACAGCCGCCGGAAAAAATTTTCGCGCCGGTTACTGCAGCCCTTTAGGCCTCGAGAATCGCGGTCACGCCCTGGCCGCCGGCAGCGCAGATCGATATCAGGCCGCGCACCGGTTTTCCGGTCTCTTTCTTCTTCTCGGCCAGCTGTTTGGCCAGCTGCGCGACGATGCGCCCACCGGTGGCGGCGAACGGGTGCCCGGCCGCGATCGACGAGCCGTTGACGTTCAGCTTCGACCGATCGATGGAGCCGAGCGCGGCGTCGAGGCCGAGGCGCTCCTTGCAGTACTCCTCGGACTCCCACGCCTGAAGCACGGCCAGCACCACCGATGCGAACGCCTCGTGGATCTCGTAGAAGTCGAAGTCCTGCAGGGTCAGGCCGTTGCGGGCCAGCAGCGGCGGCACCGCGTACGTGCCGGCCATCAGCAGGCCGTCACGGCCGTTGACGTAGTCGACCGCGGCGGTCTGTGAGTCGACGAAGTAGGCCATCGGCTCGATCGAATGCTGCTCGGCCCACTTCTCGCTGGCCAGCAGGGCCACCGACGCGCCGTCGGTCAGCGGGGTGGAGTTGCCCGCGGTCATCGTCGCGTCGCCGTTGCGGACGCCGAACACGGGCTTGAGCTTGGCCAGCTTCTCGGCCGACGAATCGGGACGCAGGTTGTTGTCGCGGTACAGGCCGAGGAACGGCGTGACGAGGTCGTCGAAGAAACCGCGGTCGTAGGCGGCGGTCATGTTGCGGTGGCTCGCGGCGGCCAGCTCGTCCTGGTCGACGCGCTTGATGCCCATCTCCTTGGCGGTGACGGCGGCGTGCTCGCCCATCGACATGCCGGTGCGGGGTTCGCTGTTGACCGGGATCTGAACGCCCAGCGAGGCGGGCAGCTTGCCGACGAGCTTGAGCCGGTCGACGTTCGACTTGGCCCGGCGCAACCCGAGCAGGGTGCGACGGAGGTCGTCGCCGAGCGCGATCGGTGCGTCCGACGCCGTGTCCACGCCGCCGGCCGCGGCCACCTCATAGCGTCCCGAGGCGATGCCGTCGGCGGCGCTGATGGCCGCCTGCAGGCCGGTGCCGCACGCCTGCTGGATGTCGAAGGCGGGGGTGTACGACGACAGCGCGCTGCCGAGCACGCATTCGCGGATCAGGTTGAAGTCGCGGCTGTGCTTGAGCACGGCCCCGCCGATCACCGCGCCGAGCGTCTCGCCCTCGAGGTTGAAGCGCTCGATCAGGCCGCCCAGCGCGGCGGTGAACATGTCCTGGTTGGACGCGTTGGCGTAGGCGCCGTCGGCACGGGCGAAGGGAATTCTGTTGCCACCGAGAATGGCGACGCGTCGGCGGGTATCACTAGGCATGCACCCATAGTACCCACCCTTCTTACTCTGGAGTAAGTTCGTCCTCATGGCTTCCGATCTGTACTCGCAAATCGTCCATTCGGCGCCGGGATCGTTCCTCGCCAAGCAACTCGGCATCCCCCAACCCGAGACGCTGCGCCGCTACAAGCCCGGCGAGCCGCCGCTGGCGGGCACGCTGCTGATCGGCGGTGAAGGCCGCCTCGTCGAACCGCTGCGCACCGCGCTCGCCGAGGATTACGACGTCGTCTCCGACAATCTCGGCGGGCGCTGGGCCGACTCGTTCGGCGGGTTGGTGTACGACGCCAGCGGCATCACCGAGCCGAGCGGACTCAAGGGCCTCTACACGTTCTTCACCCCGCTGCTGCGCAACCTCGGGGCGTCCGGACGCATCGTCGTCGTCGGCACCACCCCGGAGTTGGCGGGCAGCGAGCATGAGCGCATCGCGCAGCGCGCGCTGGAGGGGTTCACCCGGTCGCTGGGCAAGGAGATGCGTCGCGGCGCGACCGTGAACTTGGTCTACCTGTCGCCGGAGGCGAAACCCGCCGCGACGGGTCTGGAGTCGACGATGCGGTTCCTGCTGTCGGGCAAGTCGGCCTACGTCGACGGTCAGGTGTTCCGGGTCGGCCCCGACGATGCGGCGCCGCCGGCGGACTGGGATCGCCCGCTGGACGGCAAGGTCGCGATCGTCACCGGCGCGGCGCGCGGCATCGGCGCGACGATCGCCGAGGTGTTCTCCCGCGACGGCGCGAAGGTGGTGTGCATCGACGTCGAGCAGGCGGCCGAGGCGCTGGGGCAGACGGCCTCGAAGGTCGGCGGCACGGCGCTGACGCTCGACGTGACCGCCGAGGATGCGGTCGACAAGATCACCGAGCACCTGCGCGAGGTGCACGACGGGCGCGCGGACATCCTGGTCAACAACGCGGGCATCACCCGGGACAAGCTGCTGGCCAACATGGACGAGGGGCGGTGGGATTCCGTCGTCGCGGTAAATCTCGTTGCGCCGCTGGCGCTTGCCGAGGGTCTGGTCGACAACGGCGTGCTGGGTGAGGGCGGCCGGGTGGTCGGGCTGTCGTCGATGGCCGGCATCGCGGGCAACCGCGGGCAGACCAACTACGCGGCCACCAAGGCGGGCATGATCGGGCTGACCGACAGCCTCTCGCAGGCCTACGCCGACAAGGGCGTCACGGTCAACGCGGTCGCGCCGGGCTTCATCGAGACCAAGATGACCGAGGCGATTCCGTTGGCCACCCGCGAGGTGGGCCGTCGGCTCAATTCGCTGTACCAGGGCGGCCAACCGGTCGACGTCGCCGAGACGATCGCCTACTTCGCGAGCCCGGCGTCGAACGCCGTCACCGGAAACACGGTGCGGGTGTGCGGCCAGGCGTGGTTGGGGGCGTGACCGAAGGCGACGACGAGTGAGGATCGCAGCGAGGAACGAGCGAGGACCGGAACGAGAAGGAGTCGAGGCATGACAGGTGCGAGTCAACCGTCCGGGCTGATGAACCTGGCGCGCGCGGCGGCGGGCGCCCTGCCGTTCGTGCCGCGCGGCGAGACGTTGCCCGACCGCACGCTGAGCGTCGAGGATCTGAGCATCGATCCGGGAAACGTGGCGGCCTACGCGGCGGTGACGGGGTTGCGGTTCGGCGACACCGTTCCGCTGACGTATCCGTTCGCGCTGACGTTCCCCACGCTGATGTCGTTGGTCACCGGCTTCGACTTCCCGTTCGCGGCAATGGGTTCGGTGCACATCGAGAACCACATCACGCAGTACCGTCCGATCGCGGTCACCGACTCCGTCTCGGTCAAGGTGCACGCGGAGAACCTGCGTGAGCACCGGCGGGGCCTGCTGGTCGACATCGTCACCGACGTCAGCGTCGGCAATGAGCAGGCGTGGCATCAGATCACCACGTTCCTGCACCAGCAGCGCACGAGCCTGTCCGACGAGCCGAAGCCGCCGCCGCAGAAGCCGCCGAAACTCGGCCCGCCGAATGCGATGCTGCGCATCACCCCGGGCCAGATCCGGCACTATGCCTCGGTGGGTGGCGACCACAACCCGATCCACACCAATCCGATCGCGGCCAAGCTGTTCGGGTTCCCGACCGTCATCGCGCACGGAATGTTCTCCGCGGCAGCGGTTCTGGCGAACATCGAGGGCCAGCTGCCGGACGCGGTCAAGTACTCGGTGAAGTTCGCCAAGCCGGTGGTGCTGCCCGCCAGCGCGGGCCTCTACGTCGACCGGGTGTCCGACGGCTGGGATCTGACGTTGCGCGACATGAAGAAGCGCGAGCCGCATCTGTTCGGGACGGTCCGCTCACTGTGAGGCGTGGCGAGACTGCGCACAGATCGCGATCTAGTTCGGCGATCTCACCGCAGTCTCGATGGGGTGGTCGGACGGCGTGCCCTTCAGGCCGCGCCAGAACAGGTTGATCATCAGTTCGGCGGCCTCGTCCACGCCGGCGTCGCCGGTGCTGACCCGTGACGCCACCGCCTCACCTGCGCCGACCAGGGCGACGGCCATCATGTCGAAGTCGGTGTCGGGCTCGGGGTTCCGCGTGCCCGAGCGCAGCAGCCTGCCGACCAGATCGATGATCCGCTCGCGGCCCTCGCGCACGGTGTGCGCGAACGCCTGCGAGCTGGTGGCCTGGCTGTAGAGCACCATCCACGACGCCCGGTTCGCGTCGATGTAGTTCAGGAACGCCAGGACGGCGGTGCGCAGAAGGTCTTTCGGGCTCTGCTTGAAGTCGATCCGGCTGCGCACGTCGTCGACGAACCGCGCCAGCTCGCGATCCAGGCACGCGGCGAACAGTTCCTCTTTCGACCCGTAGTACAGGTACAGCATCGGCTTGGAGATCTGCGCCTCGGCGGCGATCGCGTCCATCGACGTCTCGTGGTAGCCGTTCACCGAGAAGATCTGCACGGCGGCGTCCAGCATCTGCTGCTCGCGCACCGCGCGCGGCAACCGCTTGGTCCCTCCGGCCATTCCACCAGGGTAAGCAATCGGCGGGAACCGGGCGTCGGCAGCGGGTGGCAGGCGGGAACCAGCAGGGGTGGTGGCTGGGAACTAGCAGCGCGGGTTGGGGCCCTTCATCCCGGCGATCCGCAGCACCGAGGCGTCGACGCTGGACATCGACAGCTCACCGGCATCCAACGCCTTCTCCAGCCGGTCGAGCACGGCGGGCACCTCACCGGTGCTCAGCCACAGTGCGACGTCGGCACCCGCCTGCAGGCTCCGCAGCGCCGCCTCGGCCACCCCGAACCGGTCGGTGATGGCCCGCATCCCGGACAGATCATCGGTGAACACCGGGCCGTTGAACGGCTGGCCGCCATAGCTGCCCGACCGCAGCAGCGCGTAGGCCGCCGGGCTCAGGCTGGCCGGATCGCTGCCGGTGAGCCCCGGCACCTGTAGGTGACCGACCATCACTCCGACCGGCGCCTGGGTTGCCAACGTCCGGTACGGCACCAGATCGGTAGTTTCCAGTTCGCCGAGCGGTGGGGTCGTGACGCCGCCCGTGTGCGAGTCGCCCGAGGCGCGCCCGTGACCGGGGAAGTGTTTGAGCACCGGCATCACACCGCCGTCGCGCAGGCCACGGGCATACGCGCCCGCGAAATCGGTGACGACGGCCGGATCGGAGCCGAACGACCGGTCGCCGATGGCACCGCCCCCATCGACGTCGACAACCGGCGCGAAGTCGACGGTGATGCCGAGCCCGCGCATGGCCTGGCCCCGCTTCAGCGCGATGTTGTAGACCTCGTCGGGCGTGCTGCTGGCCGCCAGCGAGGCGGGCGACGGTTGGCTGCCGATCAGCCCGGCCAACCGCGACACCTGGCCGCCCTCCTCGTCGACGCTCACCGCGAGCGGCAGCGGGGTCGCCTCACTCGCGATGCCTGCCAACGAGCCGTCGGACAGCATCGACAGGTCGGTCCAGCTGCCGACGAAGATGCCGCCGACGTGGTGATTGTCGACGACCGCGCGTGCGTCCGCCGCATTCGAAACACCCACCATCAACAGCTGAGCGAGCTTGTCGCGAGTCGACATGGCCGACAGCAGCGATTCACCGGCGCCACACGCGGGGGCCGCCGGAGCGGCGGGCGGGGCCTCGGGCACGGCGGTCGCCGCCTTGTTGATGGGCGCCGACGACGGTGAGGGCTCGGCTTCCTGCGCGGCGGGCGAGCACGCCATCAGCAAGACGGGCGTGGCAGCGAGGGCACACAATGCGCGGTGCAAGGCCATGGGCCCCGACACTAACGGCTGCGGTGGCTCAGTTCTATCTCGTGGTCGGCGTGTACCGCGAGAACATGCTTTGCGCTGCGGACATGGGCCGCATGCTACTTTTGCCGCATGGATCGGTTCCTCGTGCCCGCCGCCGCCAGCATTGTGGTCGGCCTGCTGCTGGGCGCGGCAGCCGTGTTCGGTGTGACGCTGATGGTGCAGCAGGACAACAAGCCTCCTCTGCAAGCGGGCGATCCGGCGTCCTCGGTGCTCAACAGGGTCGAGTACGGCGACCGCAGCTGATTCCCGGGTCGTCGCCACGACGGCCCCGCTCTCCCGGCGCTGGTTGTGGGTGGCCGCTGCGGCGGCGCTCGTCCTGACGTTCGCCCAGTCACCCGGACAGATCTCACCCGACACCAAGCTCGACCTGACCGCCAACCCGCTGCGGTTCCTCGCGCGCGCGTTCAACCTCTGGAACAGCGAGCTGCCGTTCGGCCAGGCCCAGAACCAGGCCTACGGGTACCTGTTCCCGCACGGCACCTTCTTCCTGCTCGGTGACACGGTCGGGCTGCCCGGCTGGATCACCCAGCGGCTGTGGTGGGCCCTGCTGCTGGTGGTCGGGTTCTGGGGCGTGATCCGGGTCGCCGAGGCGCTCAACAACGGACGCGGCATCGGCAGCCCAACGTCGCGGGTCATCGCCGCCGTCGCCTACGCGCTGTCCCCGCGCGTGCTGACCACCCTCGGTGCGATCTCCTCGGAAACGCTGCCGATGATGCTGGCGCCGTGGGTGTTGCTGCCCGTCATCCTGGTCATGCAGGGCGATCCGCGGGTGCGGCTGCTGGCGATGCGCTCGGCCGTGGCGATCGCCTTGATGGGGGCGGTCAACGCGGTGGCCACGATCACCGGCTGTCTGTGCGCGGTCATCTGGTTGGCGTGTCACCGTCCCACCAAGCTGTGGTGGCGATTCGCCGGGTGGTGGGCTCTCGGCATCGCGCTGGCCGTGCTGTGGTGGACGGTCGCGTTGGTGATGCTGGGCCGGATCAGCCCGCCGTTCCTCGACTTCATCGAATCCTCGGGCGTGACCACGCGGTGGATGTCGCTGACCGAGATGCTGCGCGGCACCGACGCCTGGACGCCGTTCGTGGCGCCCAATGCCACGGCCGGCGCGTCGCTGGTGACCGGTTCGGTCGCCGTGCTGGCCACCGCCCTGGTCGCCGCCGCGGGCCTGGCGGGGCTCGCGCTGAAGACGATGCCCGCCCGCGGTCGGCTCATCACCATCCTGCTGATCGGGATCACGCTGCTGGCGCTCGGCTACTCCGGTGGCCTGGGTTCGCCCGTCGCGCAACAGGTCCAGGCGTTCCTCGACGCGTCCGGGACGCCGCTGCGCAACCTGCACAAGCTCGAACCGCTGCTGCGCCTGCCGCTGGCGTTGGGGCTGGCGCATCTGCTCGGCCGCATCCCGCTGCCGGGCAGTGCGCCGCGCGCGGAGTGGACGGCCGCGCTGGCACACCCCGAGCGGGACAAGCGGGTCGCGGTGGGCATCGTGGTGCTCGTCGCGCTGGCCGCAGGCACCTCGTTGGCGTGGACCGGACGGCTCACTCCCCCAGGCGCTTTCGATGCGATCCCGCAGCACTGGCACGACACCGCCGACTGGCTCGACGAACACAACGACGGCGGCCGTGTCCTCGTCGCGCCGGGCGCGCCATTCGCCACCCAGGTGTGGGGCAACAGCCACGACGAACCGCTGCAGGTGCTCGGCGAGAGCGCCTGGGGTGTGCGCGACTCGATTCCGCTGACCCCGCCGCAGACCATCCGTGCACTGGACTCGGTGCAGAGGCTGCTCGCCGCGGGCCGACCGTCGGCAGGCCTCGCGGAAACCCTTGCCCGCCAGGGCATTTCATATGTCGTGGTGCGCAACGACCTGGACCCGGAGTCGTCCCGGTCGGCGCGTCCGCTGCTGGTGCACCGGGCCGTCGACGGTTCTCCGGGGCTGGAGAAGGTCGCCGAGTTCGGCGATTCGGTCGGCGCGGGCACGCTGGCCGGCTTCGTCTCCGACAGCGGCCTGCGACCGCGCTACCCCGCCGTCGAGATCTACCGCGTGCACGCCGAAACCCCCGTCACCCCTTACCTCGTCGACACCGACCGCATGGCGCGGGTGGACGGCGCACCCGAGGCGCTGCTGCGGCTCGACGAGCGCCGCCGACTGCAGGACCGCCCCCCGCTGGGCCCCATGCTGCTGACCGCCGACGCCGAACGCGCGGGTGTCCCCGCCCCCCTCGTCACCGTCACCGACACCCCGCTCGCGCGGGAGACCGACTACGGCCGCGTCGACGACCACTCGTCGGCGATCCGCACGCCCGACGACCCGCGGAACACCCACAACCGCGTCATCGACTACCCGTCTCCCGGCACCGACGTCGTGTACGGGCAGTGGAACGGCGGCCGGGTTTCGGTGTCGAGTTCGGCGGCCGACTCCACCGCGTTGCCCAACGTCGCTCCCGCGGCCGGCCCGGCCGCAGCGGTCGACGCCGACCCCTCGACGAGCTGGGTGTCGAACTCGCTGCAGTCGGCGATCGGCCAGTGGATGCAGGTGGACTTCGATCACCCCGTCACCAACGCGACGATCACGGTCACGCCCAGCGCCACCGCGGTCGGCGCACAGATCCGCCGCATGGAGATCTCGACGGTGAACGGCACCAGCACCCTGCGGTTCGACGAGGCGGGAAAGCCGCTCACCGCCGCCCTACCCTACGGAGAGTCGCCGTGGGTGCGGATCACCGCGGTGGCCACCGACGACGGTTCACCCGGCGTGCAATTCGGGATCACGGACCTCGCGGTCACGCAATACGACGCGAACGGATTCGCCCACCCCGTCAACCTGCGCCATACCGTCGCGGTACCCGGACCGCCGCCGGATTCGACCGTGGCGCAATGGGATCTGGGATCGGAATTGCTGGGACGGTCGGGCTGCGCGAAGAGTCAGACCGGCTACCGGTGTGCCGCGTTGATGGCGCTGTCGGCCGAGGAGCCGGTGAACCTGAGTCGAACGCTGACCGTGCCGACGCCGATCGCGGTGACGCCGACGGTGTGGGTGCGCGCCCGCCAGGGACCCAACTTGGCCGATCTCATCAGCGCGCCGGGTGCCACACGCGCATTGGGCGACGCCGATCCGATCGACGTGCTCGGCTCGGCCTACGCCGCGGCCGACGGCGACCCCGGCACCGCATGGACCGCCCCCCAGCGCGTCGTCCAGCAGGGAACACCGCCCACGCTGACGCTCAAACTGCCCCGGCGCACCGAGGTGGCCGCGCTGCAGGTGGCGCCGAGTTCCTCGGAGCTGCCGGCACATCCGACGCTGGTGGCCGTCGATCTCGGCGACGGCCCGCAGATCCGCCCGGTGGCCGGCGATGCGGGCGCGCAGACCCTGGACCTCAAGCCGCGGGTCACCGACACCGTCACCATCTCCATCCTCGACTGGGACGATGTCATCGACCGCACGGCGCTCGGCTTCGACCAACTCAAGCCGCCCGGCCTCGCGGAGGTGACCGCGCTCGACACGCGCGGCAACCCGATCGCCGCCGCCGACGCCACGGCCAATCGCAATCGCGCGATCGAAATGCCCTGCGGCGAGGGCCCGGTCATCGGTGTCGCCGGCGAATTCGTGCAGACCTCACTCACCACGACCGTCGGCGCCCTGCTCGACGGTGAGCCCGTCGCCGCGCATCCGTGCCGCACCGAACCGATCGAGCTACCCGCGGGCCAGCAGGAGCTGGTCATCAGCCCCGGCGACGCGTTCATCGTCGACGGCACTCAGCTCGCCGGGCCGAGGGCCGACGAAATAGGCTCAGCTCCAACGACTCCCGCGGAGACCGGGCACTGGGCACCCGACCGCCGCGAGGTGACCGTCGCGCCGTCATCGGCGTCGCGGGTGCTCGTCGTCCCCGAGAGCATCAACCCCGGGTGGGTGGCCCGTGACAGCGGCGGTACACAGCTGAGGCCGATCACGGTGAACGGCTGGCAGCAGGGGTGGGTGCTGCCGCCGGGCACGGAAGGCTCTGTCACGCTGAGCTTCCCGGCCAACGGGCCCTACCGCGCCGGCCTGATCGGTGGGCTGGCGCTGCTACCGGTGCTCGCGCTGTTGGCCCTCCTGCCGACGCGCAGGCGGCCGCCCCACGAGGATCCGGTCCCGGTGTGGCGGCCGCACCCCCTCGCTGTGGGCGCCGCGGCATTGCTCGCCGGCGCCGCGATCTCGGGAGTCACGGGTGTCGTCGCCGTCGGTGTCGCGTTGGGGATCCGCCGTCTCCTGTGCCACCGCGGAAAGCTCTGTGAGGCAATCACGGTCGGTGCAGCCGCTAGCGGCTTGATACTCGCCGGCGCGGTGCTGAGCCAGAACCCGTGGCGGTCGGTCGACGGTTACGTCGGCCATTCCTGGGGTGTACAGCTGCTGGCATTGGTCTCGGTGGCGGCCGTCGCGGCGTCGACCGTGCCGATACGGGACGACAAACGGCTCAGCTGACCGCGATCAGGTGTTCGAGCTTGGGTTCGCCGATGACTTACTTGTCGACCTCCTGCTCGGCGATCAGGTCCTGATTCGTCTGCCGGATGACGTGCTGGTGCAGATGCTCGTACCACGACCGCACGACGAACGCCTCGACAAACGTGTTGGAGAATTCGCCGCTGCGGAACAACCGCCACTGCACGGCCCCCGTGCGCTGGCGCGAACGCCGCACCCGGTCCATCGCCGCGATGAACGCGGCCTCGTTCTCCGAGGCGACCCGATACGTCTTGAGCACCACGACCGGTCCGTCGGGCGGGGCGGGTTCGAACACCAGCGCCGGCTCCGGCCAGTGCCCCGACGGCTCGACGTCGAGGTTGCCGGTGCCCGGATGCAGGGGCCACCACAGCAGCGAGACCGCGCATGCGGCGAGCAGTCCGGCCGCGATCAGCAGCGCCGTCACGCTGTCGGTGGCGCCGGCCACCAGACCCCACACCAGTGAGCCGATGGCCTGCCCGCCCATGAACACCAGTTGATAGACCGACAGGCCGCGCGCCCGCACCCAGGCCGGAAGGCTCAGCTGCATCGACGCATTCAGCGTCGACAGGGTGAGCAACCACGACAGCCCGCCGACGACCATCGCGGCGATCACCACCGGCAGCATGGGGACGAGCGCCAGGACCGCTGTGGCGAGCGCGAACCCGATCGCGCCGACGGTCAGCAACGCGTTGCGTCCGAACCGGACCTGCAGCCGGGACAGCACCGTCGCGCCGCACACCGCCCCGACCCCCAGAGCACCGAGCAGTACGCCGTAGCCCGCCGACGACAGATGCAGCTGCCGGTCGGCGATGACCGCCAGCAGCCCCCACAGTGCGCTGCCCGGCGCGATGAACAGCAGCGCCCGCAGCAGGATGCGCCGCACCACCGGCGAACTGCGGATGTAGCGGCCGCCCGCGCTCAACGCCGACAACGGCCGCTCGGTCGGCAGCAACCGCTCCTCGGTCGGTCTGCGCCATGAGAAGAGCACGACCACGATGCCGATGAACGACAGCGCGTTGAGCGCGAACACCATCGTGGGTCCCGACAGCGACACCAGCGCGCCGGCGATGGCGGGCCCGATCGCCCTGGCGCTGTTCATGGCCAGGCTGGTCAGCGCCGCCGCGGCGGGAATCTGTTCGCGGGGAACGAGTTCGGGCTGGATGGCCTGCCACGCCGGGGCGGTCAGCGCCTGGCCGCAGCCGATCAGGAACAACAGGATCAGCAGTACCGTCGGCGTGGTCAGCCCGACACCGGTCAGGATCGCCAGGATCGAGACTCCGGCGGCCATCGCCGCCTGCGTGGCGATCAACAGCCGTCGTCGGTCGGTCAGATCGGCCACCACACCGGAGGGCAGCGCCAACAGCATCACCGGCAGCGTCGTCGCGGTCTGCACCAGGGGCACCAGGACCGCGGCGTTGGGATCGCCGACGAGCATCCACTGCGCGCCGACCGTCTGCATCCAGGTGCCGAGGTTCGACACCAGCTGTGCGATCCACAGCGCCCGGTAGATCGGCGAGGACAGCGGTGCCCACGCCGACGGCGCGGTGCGGACGCTGGACGAAGCCGCCATGCGTTCTGACCTTTCGCTATGGAACAGGCTTCAAGTACCCGATTGATCGGCCGCTATCTCGTAGCATCGGCCGCGTGCCGGAATTGAACACCGCCCGCGGCCCGATCGACAGTGCAGATCTTGGCGTCACGCTCATGCACGAACACGTTTTCATCCAGTCCGTCGACATCACCACCAACTACCCCGAGGTGTGGGGCGACGAGGCGCAACGCGAGGCCGACGCGATCGTCCGCCTCAACGAACTGAAGTCGCGCGGCGTCGACAGCATCGTCGACCTCACCGTCATCGGGATGGGGCGCTACACTCCGCGCATCGAACGCATCGCCGCGCAAACCGACATCAACATCATCGTCGCGACCGGCGTCTACACCTACAACGACGTACCGATGTTCTTCCACTTCAGCGGGCCGGATACGCCGCTCGGCGAGCCGATGGTCGACATGTTCGTCCGCGACATCACCACCGGGATCGCGGACACCAGCGTCAAGGCGGCGATCCTCAAGTGCGCGACCGACGAACCCGGACTCACCCCGGGCGTCGAGCGGGTGCTGCGGGCGGTGGCGCAAGCGCACCGGGAGACCGGCGTCCCGATCTCGACGCACACCCACGCCGCGACCAAGCGCGGCCTGGACCAGCAGCGTGTTTTCCGCGAGGAGGGTGTGGATCTCTCGCGCGTCGTCATCGGGCATTCCGGTGACAGCACCGACATCGACTACCTCGAGCAGCTCATCGACGCCGGCTCCTACATCGGGATGGATCGATTCGGCGTCGATGTGTTCCTCGGCTTCGAGGAGCGGGTGGACACCGTCGCGCGGATGTGCGAGCGCGGGCACGCCGACAAGATGGTGCTGTCGCACGACGCGTCGTGCTTCATCGACTGGCTGCCCGAGGGGATGATCCCCCAGACCATGCCCAACTGGCACTATCTGCACATCCACAACGACGTGATCCCCGCGCTCGAGAAGCGCGGCGTCACCGACGAACAGCTCACGACGATGCTCGTCGACAATCCGCGCCGGATCTTCGAGACGCAGGGCGGTTACTGACATGACTGAACCGACGCCGCCGATCAGCACCCAGGTGTCGCGTCTGGCCGCCGCGGAACCGGACGCGCCCGCGGTCACCTGTGAGGCCGTCACCCTCACCCGACGAGAACTGGACGTCTCGACCAACCGGCTGGCCCGCGCCTACGCCGAACTCGGTGTGCGCGAGGGTGATTACGTCTCGGTGGTCTTGCCGAACTCCATCGAGTGGGTGCAGGCGGTGCTGGCGATCTGGAAGCTGGGCGCGATCCCGCAGCCGCTGCCTCCGCGACTTCCCGACGCCGAACTGGCCGCGCTGCTCGAGCTGCGGCCGCGCGCGTTGGTTGTCGGTCGCGAGGATCCGACCGGCCGAATCCGCAGTGTTCCAGCGGGTTTCGCACCCGGGTCGTGCCTGTCGGACGGCCCGCTACCGGAAAAGGTGTCGCCGGTGTTCAAGGCGATGGCGTCGGGCGGCAGCACCGGTCGACCCAAGCTGATCGAGGCGGGCAACGACA
>NZ_CVTB01000300.1 GCF_001050015.1 Mycolicibacterium malmesburyense | reverse complement strand
CCACCGCCGCCGGCGTACGTTCCGCCGGCGCCGAACGTGAGCGTGTGCGCGAACGTCGGCCGGCGGATCAGCGTGAGCGGTTGCATCTGAGCGCCGACGCATCTGCTTGACTGACGGCCGTGGACCGCGCTTCATTCGACCGTCTCTTCGACATGACCGACCGCACCGTGATCGTCACGGGCGGGACCAGGGGAATCGGCCTCGCGCTGGCCGAGGGCTTCGTCCTCGCCGGCGCCCGCGTCGTGGTGGCCAGTCGCAAACCCGATGCGTGCGAACAGGCCGCGGAGCATCTGCGCGGCCTCGGGGGACGGGCCATCGGTGTGCCCACGCACCTCGGCGACGTCGATGCGCTCGAAATGCTGGTGCAGCGGACCGTCGACGAGTACGGCGGGATCGACGTGGTGGTCAACAACGCCGCGAACGCGCTGGCGCAACCCCTGGGCGAGATGGCGCCCGACGCGTTGACGAAGTCGTTCGAGGTGAACCTGCGCGGGCCGGTGTTCCTGGTGCAGGCGGCCCTTCCTCACCTCAAGAAGAGCGCGAAAGCCAGTGTGATCAACATGGTCTCGGTCGGGGCGTTCAACTTCTCGGCGATGACCTCGATCTACTCCGCAAACAAGGCCGCGCTGATGTCGTTCACCCGGTCGATGGCGGCCGATTTCGCGTCGTCGGGCATCCGGGTGAACGCGATCGCGCCGGGGCCGGTGGACACCGACATGATGCGCAACAACCCGCCGGAAGTCGTCGACGGGATGGCGCGCAGCACATTCCTCAAACGGCTCGCCTCACCCGACGAAATGGTCGGCACCGCACTGCTGTTGGCATCGGATGCCGGCAGCTACATCACCGGCACGGTCATGATCGTCGACGGCGGCGGAACGCCTCGCTAGCCTCGCGCATCTCGCCGCTGGTCGAGGACAAAATCTGGCTGCGGTTCTCCAGGTGTAGGGCCGCCTCCAGGCTGGACGCCTCGAGGTTCGCCCACAGCACCTGCTTCGTCGACTCGACGCCGAACTTGCCGTAGCCGCAGAGCGTCTCGGCGATCGCCATGGCGTCGAAGACGACCGCGTCGTCGGTCGACACCCGCGACACCAGCCCGAGCCGCAGCGCTTCGGGGGCGTCGACCTCGCGCGCGGTCAGAATGAGATCGAACGCGGGGCCTGCGCCGATGATCCGGGGAAGCGTGTAGCTGACCCCGATGTCGCAGCCGCCGAGCCCCAACTTGATGAACTGGGTGCAGAACCGCGCCGACTCCGAGGCGATGCGGATGTCACACGCCAGCGCGATGCCCAGGCCGCCGCCGTAGGCGACCCCGTTGACCGCGGCGATCACGGGTTGGCGCAGCCGGTGGATCCGTGCGGTCAGGTCGGCGATGCGCTCCTGCCAGCGCATGCCCGAACGCGGGAACTCCGTTCCCTCGCCCGCCTTCTGCGGGTTCGGGTCGGTCAGGTCCAGGCCCGAGCAGAAGCCCCGTCCGGCACCGGTGAGCACGACGACGCGACAGTCGTTGTCGGAGTCGATTCGCTCCAGCGTCGCGTGCAGATCCTCGACGAGCTCGTAGGACAGGGCATTGAGCTTTTCGGGCCGATTGAGCGTGAGCACGGCGATGTCGGGACGGGGATGGGCCAGTTCTAGGTGCGGCATGCGCACACGCTAACCCGCGCTCGTTTTCACACGCTGCTGCGCCATCCCGCGACACCGACCGCGATCATTCGCAGCTGTTTGACGGCCACCCGCTTGATCTCGTTGAGCGCGGCCTGGTCGTGGGCGTCCTCGATGGCTTCGGCGATCACGATCATGGCGTTGACGAACAGGCTCGCCAGGATGTTGAGGTCCTCACTGCTCCACGCGTTCAGGCCCGGGAAGCGAGCCAAATCGATCGCCAGCTCGGAGGTGATCAGCCGGATCTCGGTGCGGATGGCGTAGCGCAGCACGGTGACGCCGCTGTTGCGCTCGCGGCCGATGAACCGCCAGTGCTCGCGGCGTTCGTTCACCCCGTCGATGAGGATGTCGACGCTCGACTCGATGACCCGCTTCGGGTCGAGCTTGCCCGCACGCGCCCCGCGCAGCATGTCCCGCAGGCTGCGGAAGGACTCGTCGATCAGGACGAGCCCCAGGGCCTCCATCGACTCGAAATGCCGGTAGAAGGCCGCGGGCACTATGCCGGCCTCGCGGGTGACCTCGCGCAGGCTGAGCGCGGAGAAGCTGCGCTCCTCGAGCAGCTTGAGGGCGGCGGTCACGATCGCCTGCCGGGTGGCCTCTTTGCGCTCCTCGCGGGACATGGTCGATTGCGGGTGGTCACGGGACCGTGATCGTCCCGACCGGCTCGACCGTGAACCAGGCGTACGACTGTTCACTATGTGAAACCTACCACAACCTGGGTGAATGGGTTGACGAGGTGCTGCATGTGCGGGAACGGTGTACATATGTTCACTCAAACGTTGACGCGGGGGATCCGGGACAGGGTGCTCGGGTCACCGCTGGTCGACCTGCTCACCGGCCCGCATGGCGTGGACCGATACACCGAGCTCGTCGCCCCCACCTGGACGCGGGGAGACGCCCGCGCGGAGGTCGTCGCGGTGCGGCGCCAGACCCCGCGCAGCGTCACCCTCACCCTCGAGCCGAATCAGGCGTTCACCGGTTTCCGCGCCGGGCAGCACATCAACCTCACCGTCGAGATCGACGGTCGTCGCCGCACCCGGCCCTATTCGCCGGCCAACGCCGAGGGTGCTCGTCGGCTCGAGCTCACGGTGGGGCGCCACGACGGTGGCCTGGTGTCGGCGCACCTGTGCGACCGCGCCCGCCCCGGCATGGTGGTGGGCCTGGATTCGGTCGGCGGTGACTTCGTGATGCCCGACGAGCCGCCGCGGCGCATCCTGTTCGTCTCCGGGGGCAGCGGCATCACCCCGGTGATGTCGATGCTGCGGACGCTGCGGGACCGCGGCTTCGGCGGTGAGATCGCGTTCGTCCACTACGCCCGCTCGGCCGAGGAGGCGTGCTACCGCGCCGAGCTCGACGCGATGCCGGGGGTGCGGGTGCTGCACGGCTACACGCGCTCGGCGGCCGGATCCGACCTGGACGGCCGGTTCGGACCCGCGCACCTGGCCGCGGCGATGCCCGACCCCGACGCGGTGTTCGTCTGCGGACCGCCGCAACTCGCCGACGCGGTCCGCGAACACTGCCCGAACGTGCGCTCGGAGAGCTTCGTGCCGCCGACCTACACCGTGCCCGCCGAACCGTCGGGAGGCACAGTGACGTTCGCCGACAGCGGGGTCACCGTGACCGACGACGGCCGCCCGCTGCTGGAGCAGGCCGAGGACGCGGGCCTGACCCCCGAGAGCGGATGCCGAATGGGCATCTGCCACAGCTGCACCCGCCGCAAGTCACGAGGCGCGGTGAAGAACCTGATCACCGGCGCGGTGTCCGCCGCCGAGGACGAGGACGTGCAGATCTGCGTCTCGTCTCCCGTCGGCGACGTCGACATCGCGCTCTAGAACCGAGAAGGAGATCGACATGACCGTCATCACCGACACGCAACCGCGCACAGCCGAACAGCCGCGCACCCTGGAGAAGACCGTCGCGGGCAGGAAGGTCAGCATGACCGCCGAGCAGGCCGAGGCCTTCGGCCGCGAACTCGACGCACTCAAGGAGCGCGTGATCGCCGACCTCGGTGAACGCGACGCCACCTACATCCGTCGAATCATCAAGACGCAGCGCGCATTCGAGTTCGGTGGCCGAGCGCTCCTGTTCGGCGGCGTCTTTCCGCCGTTCTGGCTGGCGGGCACCGCGTTGCTGAGCCTGTCGAAGATCCTCGACAACATGGAGATCGGCCACAACGTCATGCACGGCCAGTACGACTGGATGGGTGACCCCGCCATCTCCAGCCGGGGATTCGAGTGGGACAACGCGTGCCCGGGTGACCAGTGGCGACACTCGCACAACTACATGCATCACACCTACACGAACATCGTCGGCATGGACCGCGACGTGGGTTACGGCATCCTGCGGATGAGCAGAGACCAGAAGTGGACTCCCTACTTCCTCGGCAACCCCGTCTACGCCTTCCTGCTGATGGTGTTGTTCCAGTACGGCGTCGCGCTGCACGAACTCGAGACCGAACGCATCCGCGCCGGCGAGATCACGGTCGCCGACAAGCGCGAGATCCTCGAGGGCATCTGGCGTAAGACCAAGCGCCAGACGCTCAAGGACTACGTCGCGTTCCCGTTGCTCGCCGGGCCGTTTGCGCCGTGGGTCGCGGCGGGCAACCTGACCGCGAACCTGATCCGCAACGTGTGGTCGTACATGATCATCTTCTGCGGCCATTTCCCCGACGACGTCCAGGAGTTCACGGTCGAGGAGACCAAGGCCGAGACGCGGGGGCAGTGGTACTTCCGTCAGGTGCTGGGTTCGGCGAATCTCACGGGGGGCAGGCTGTTTCACATTCTCTCCGGCAACCTGTCGTTCCAGATCGAGCACCACCTGTTTCCGGACATCCCGGCGCACCGGCTGGCCGAGATCTCCGAGGAGGTCAAGGACATCTGCACCCGCTACGGGATTCCCTACAACAAGGGATCGCTGCCGCGGCAGTTCGCGACGGTGGTGCGCAAGATCGTCCGGCTGGCGCTACCCGGGTGAGCGCGCTCGGCGGGTGAGGCGCGTCGGCGCGTCAGGGTGTCAGGTCTGGCAGACCGGACACCAGTAGGAGACGCGGTCGCCCGGGTTGCCCGGGCGCGGGGAGTCCGACTCGATCGGCGTGCCGCACCGGCGGCACGGCCTGCCGCGTCGGCCGTAGACCCACAGGTCGCGGCCGCCACGGGTGTCGCCGGTGGTGGTCCGGTTGACACGGGACCTGTTCAGCCACAGCATGTCTCGGACCCGCTGCACCATCCGCAGCGGGTCCTTGACCTTGCCAACCGGGGTGGTGGGCAGGTAGCCGGTGACGAAGCACAGTTCGTTGGCGTAGACGTTGCCGACGCCGGCCATCACGCGCTGGTCCAACAGCGCCTCGGCCAGCGGCCGCTGCGGATCCTCGACGAGGTTGGCCCGGGCGACGCGCGGTTCCCAATCGTCGCCCAGCAGGTCGGGACCGAGGTGGGCCACGGCTTCCATGTCGTGATCGCGTCGCAGGATCTCCAGCACACCGAGGTCCACACCCGCGGCGCGGGAGTCGCTGGTGTGTAACAGGATCCGGATCTTGTACTCGGGCACCCGCCGGATCTGGCCACCGACCAACCAGGCGCCCTCCATCTTCAGATGCGAGTGGATGCTGGCGTCGCCGACGCGGATGAACAGGTGCTTCCCGCGGCTGAGGACCTCGTCGACCACGCGCCCCGTGAGGTCGACCGTCGCGAACTTGGGCACCCGCACGTCGCATCGCGTGAGCTGCTTACCCTCCAGCGCCTCACGCAGTTTCGTGGCCGTGCGGAAGACCGTGTCACCTTCGGGCACGCGTCAGCGCCCGCTGTTCTTCGCGCATGCGCTCATCACCGTAACCGCAGACCGCGTGGTGTCCGGGCGAAGCCTGCGCCGAGCAGCGCATCGTGTACCGCCGCGCGCTCGCCCTCGGCGCCCGGTTCGAGCACCGGCACCCCGTTGACCTTCTCGACGAGGAACGACCCGACGCGGCCACTGCGGACCAGCTCGGCGAGGGCCCCCGCGGCCGCGATGTGCGCGTCGGCGTCGCCGGTGAAGCTCAGCAGCGACCGTCCACCGCGTTCGAGGAACCACACCAGTTCACCGTCGACCATCGCGACCAGCGCACCGGCCTTGCGACCCGGGCGGTGCGTGACGTCGTCATCGGATCGCCTTGTCGGCCACGGGAGGGCGGCGCCGTAGGGATTCGCCGGATCGGCGGCCGCCAGGACGACGGCGCGATACTCCCGGCGGTCCTGGTCGACGCTGTCGAGATAGGTGCGTAACCGGTCGACGGTGGAGGCGACCGCGAACTGCGCCCCGCCCAGCGACTCGACGAAGTAACCGCGCTGGCATCGACCCGCGTCCTCGAACGCCGTCAGCACCTTGTAGAGCATCGCGAAGCCGCCCGGCACTCCCTCCGCGCCGACCGCACCCTTGGTCAGCACGCCGTGCCTGCCGAGCAGCAGTTCGGCCGCAAAGTGTGCACGCATCGTCGATTCCGGTTCGGCGGCGGGCAGCGCCGACCACCGTCCGGCCACCGTCGGATCGGCGTTGCGGGTCTGGGCGTGCGCGACACTGTAGCTGCTCAACCGCGGCGCACGTCGCCGCTGCCGGTGTGCGGGTGCGCTGCGTCGCCCGGTTGAACCGCGCGTGCCCATCAGCTTCGCGCGCACGGGTGCGAACGTGTCGCCGGTGATCCAGCCGGCCCAGATCAGTTCCCACAGCGCGTTCTTGTGGTCTTCGGTCGGGTTGTCAGCGAGCTGAAGGGAGAAGGTGTCAGCGAGCTGGCGATAGAAGAATGCGCCGCCGCGGTCGAGCGTCTCGAGGATCGCCCGGTGCGCGTCGGTGAACTCGATCTCGATGGGCGGGGTGAGCGTCAGCGGCGCCGTCTCGGCGGAGTGGAAGGCGATCCACCCGTCGCCGGAACCGATCTGTCCCGCGCCCGACCATGTGACCTCGCCGGATGCCAACAGTTCGTCGAGCATCGCGGGCTGGTAGTCGCGCACCCGCTGACCCAACACCAGCGGTTCGACGGCCGACGCCGGAATCGGAACGCCCGCAAGCTGATCGATCACGGTGGCGAGCCCGTCGACGCCGCTGCTGTGCGTCGATCCGACCGACTGCCACGCGGGCAGGAACCGGCCATAGGCCGCGGTACTGACCGGTTCGATCTGGGCGCGCAGCGCGGCCAGCGACCGGCGCCGCAGGATCTTGAGCACGTCGGCGTCACACCACTGCTCGGCGGCCACTGGGTCCGAGACCGGCAGATCGGTGAACTCACCGCGAATCAGCTTGCCGTCGATGGCCATTCGGCCCAGCACATCGGCGGTGACCCGCAGCCCCAGGCCGAACCGGGCAGCCGCCTCGTACGTGGTGAACGGTCCGCGGGTGCGGGCGTACCGCCCCAGCAGCTCGCCCAGCGGGTCGTCGACCGATTCGGTGAACGCCGTCGGCACCCCGACCGGTACCGCCACGCCGACGCCGTCGCGCAGCAGGCCGATGTCCTCGATGGCCACCCACCAGGTCTGGTCGGCGAAGGACACCGTCAACGCCCGCTTGGCCACCCGCAGGCCCTCGAGCCAGCCGCCGATGTCGGACGTCGTGGCGCGATCGGCGATTTCGGCCGCGGTGAGCGGACCCAGCAGCCGCAGCAGGTCGGCAACGCCTTCGGCGTCGCGGGACCGGCGGTCGTCGCTGAGGTGCTGGAGTTGGCGCGTCGTGCTCGTGATGACCTGCGGGTCGAGCAGTTCGCGCAGCTCCACCCGGCCCAGCAGCTCAGCGAGCAGGACGCTGTCCAACGACAGTGCGGCGGCGCGGCGTTCGGCGAGCGGGCTGTCGCCCTCGTACATGAACGCGCCGACGTAGCCGAACAGCAGCGACGCGGCGAACGGTGACGGCGTCGTGGTCTCCACTTCCACGATGCGCAACCGCCGCTGCGCGACCCGGTGCATGAGCTCCGTCAGCGCGGGCACGTCGTAGACGTCCTGCAGGCACTCCCGAACGGCCTCCAGCACGATCGGGAAGTCGGGATACTTGCGGGCCACGTCGAGGAGCTGCGCTGCGCGTTGCCGCTGATGCCACAGCGGGGAGCGCTTGCCCGGGTGGCGGCGCGGCAGAAGCAGTGCGCGGGCGGCGCATTCGCGGAACCGGGACGCGAACAGCGCTGAACCGCCCACCTCGGCGGTGACGATCGGCTCGATCTCGTCGGCGTCGAACACGAACAGGTCGGCTCCAGGCGGCGCGTCTTCGGTGTCGGGCAATCGCACGATGATGCCGTCGTCGGACGCGGTGGGCTTCTCCTCGATGCCGTACCGCTCACGCAGCCGTCGCGACACCGCCAGCGCGAGCGGGCCGTGCACCCGCAGGCCGTAGGGCGAGTGCAGGATGACGCGCCAGTCGCCGAGTTCGTCGCGGAACCGTTCGACGACGAACGTGGTGTCCGACGGCACCACGCCGGTGGCCTGTCGCTGGTCGTCGATCAACTGCCACAGGTTGTCGGTGGCGAAGTCGTCGAAACCCATTGACTGGCAACGCTGGACGAACTCATCCTTGCCAAGGCGGGCCAACTCGCCGGTGTACGACCCGACCGCGGCGCCGAGCTCGGCCGGTCGGCCGACGCCGTCGCCGCGCCAGAACGGGAGCCGCGCCGGCTGGCCGGGCGCCGGGATCACGAGGACGCGGTCGTGGGTGATCTCGGTGATCCGCCAGCTGGTGGCGCCCAGCGAGATGACGTCGCCGGGGCGAGACTCGTAAACCATCTCCTCGTCGAGTTCACCGACGCGCGAGGGCTTTTCGGAGTCGGTGGCCAGGTAGACGGTGAACAGGCCGCGGTCGGGGATCGCGCCGCCGCTGGTCACCGCCAAACGCTGTGCGCCCGGCCGGGCGGTCAGGGTGCCGGTGTCGCGGTCGTAGACGAGACGGGGCCGCAGTTCGGCGAACTCGGTCGACGGGTACTTGCCGGACAGCAGGTCCAGCGTCGCCTCGAACGCGCTGCGCGGCAGCGTGGCGAACGGGGCGCTGCGCCGCACCGCGTCGAACCAGCGGTCGGCGTCGAGGGGTTCGAGCGCGCACGCCGCCACGGTGTGCTGGGCCAGCACGTCGAGCGGATTGGTCGGCACCTGCATGGTCTCGATCTCGCCCGAGAGCATTCGCTTCACCGTCACCGCGCAGCCGATCAGGTCGGTGCGGTGCTTGGGGAACAGCACCCCCTGCGAGATCTCGCCGACCTGGTGGCCCGCGCGTCCGATGCGCTGCAGCCCGCTGGCCACCGACGGCGGCGCCTCGACCTGGATGACGAGATCGACTGCGCCCATGTCGATTCCGAGCTCCAGGCTGGAGGTCGCGACCACGGCCTTGAGTCGCCCGCTCTTGAGGTCGTCCTCGACGATCGCGCGCTGTTCCTTGCTGACCGATCCGTGGTGCGCCCGGGCGAGCAGGGTGGGTGCACCCGACGCCTGCCCGCTGCCCATGATGTGGGCGGGCGATCCGCCGGCCACACCGGTGTTGGGTCCCGTCTCCAACTCCTGGCCGGTGCGCTCGGCGTGAATCTCGTTGAGCCGCGATGTGAGTCGCTCGGCGAGGCGGCGCGAGTTGGCGAACACGATCGACGAGTTGTGCGACTCGATCAGGTCGACGATGCGTTCCTCGACGTCGGGCCAGATGGTGTTGTTCTCCAGGTTGGCCATATCGGGCACCGGGACCTGGACCGACAGGTCGAACGTCTTGGCGGCCGGCGGCGCCACGATCGTCGTGCGCGCCTGCCCCGACAGGAACCGGGCCACCTCTTCGGGCGGGCGCACGGTCGCCGACAGCCCGATGCGCTGGGCGGGGGTGTCGAGCAGTTGGTCCAACCGTTCGAGCGAGAGGGCGAGGTGGGCGCCGCGCTTGGTGGCCGCGACGGCGTGCACCTCGTCGACGATGACCGTCTCGACGTTGGCCAAGGTGTCGCGGGCCGCCGAGGTCAGCATCAGGAACAGCGACTCGGGCGTGGTGATCAGGATGTCGGGGGGCCGGGCGATCATCTCGCGGCGTTGTGCGGGCGGGGTGTCGCCCGAACGGACCCCGACGCTGATCTCGGGTGGGGCGACCCCGCGCCGCTGGGCCACGCGGGCGATGCCGGTCAGCGGGGTGCGCAGGTTGCGTTCCACGTCGACGGCCAGCGCTTTGAGCGGCGAGACGTAGAGCACCTTGGTGCCCGCACGTGGTTCGGCGGGCGTGGACGTCAACCGGTCGATTGCCCACAGGAACGCCGCGAGCGTCTTACCCGAACCGGTTGGCGCGATGACGAGCGTGTCGTCCCCATCGGCGATCGCCGTCCAGGCCTGGGCCTGGGCAGGCGTCGGTTCGGCGAACGTGCCGGTGAACCACTCCCGGGTCAGATCGCTGAACCGGGCGAGGGAGGATTTGCTCATCGTCATCCATGGTGCACCCCACCACCGACAACTCCGCCGCGGCTTCGGTGCACTACCTATCGCGAAGCGACTGGAAGCGCACCGAAATCACAGGTCAGCGGCGTTTCGGCGAGACCGCTTCCCGCAGGGAGGAAGGGATGCCGGGAACCCGGCCGACGGCATCGAGCAGGGCGTGGGCGCAGGCGTCCGCGACCTGCCCGGCGTCGATGGACGGGTCCATCAGCCGTTGCCTGCACATCTCAAGAGTGAACGCCAGCCAGCCGTAGACGGTGATGCGCAGGTCGCGTTCCACCTTGGAGTCCAGGTCGTCGCCGAGCGCGGCGTGGATGCGGCCGAGGATCCGGTTGGCCTGCCGGTCGTTGTCGGTGTCCTCGATGCCGCGCAGCACCGGATCGGATCGACCCGTCCCAACGTAGGCGGCCCACGCGCCGTGCGGATGTTCGTCGTCGTAGCGCAGATACGCCAGGACACCCTCACGCACCTGGTCGAAGAGGCTCTGCCCGGGCCGCGGCGGCGTGTTGGTCGCCTCGAACAGCCGCTCGCCCTCGGCGCGGATCACCGCGGCGAAGAACGCCCGCTTGTCGGGGAAGTAGTGATACATCAACGCCCGCGACACCCCGGCCCGCTCGGCGATCTCGTCGATGCGGACCTCGTCGTAGGGGCGCTGACCGAACACCTCGGCGCCGAGCGTCAGCAGTTCGCTGCGTCGGTCGGCGGGGGACAGCCGCCGTCGGGACTCGGCCATGCCGCCATCGTAGTGAACACATGTCCAACAACGGTTCGTGCGGAGTAAACGGACCGCTCCGGGGTAATCCCGCGCAAGGACGGACACCGATGAGAGGCGATCGATGAGTTTCCCAGAACAGCAGCAGGCGCCACCCGGCGTGCAGAGCGAGATGACCCCGACCCCCGACTGCGGTGAGACGAGCTATCGCGGATCGGGCCGGTTGACCGGCAAGCGCGCGATCATCACCGGCGGCGACAGCGGAATCGGTCGCGCGGTCGCGATCGCCTACGCCCGCGAGGGCGCCGACGTGCTGATCGCGTACCTGAACGAGGACGGCGACGCCAAGGAGGTGCAGAAGTACGTCGAGGGCGCCGGGCGCAAATGCGTGCTGGTACCGGGCGATCTGTCGGACCCTGCGCACTGCCGCGCTGTCGTCGACCGCGCCGTCGGGGAGTTCGGCGGCATCGATGTGCTCGTCAACAATGCCGCCTATCAGATGACCCACGACACCCTCGACGAGATCAGCGACGAGGAGTGGGATTACACGTTCCGGCTCAACATCGGGGCGTACTTCTACCTCGTGAAGGCCGCGCTGCCGCACATGGGGGCCGGCGCCTCGATCATCGGCAGTTCGTCGGTGAACTCCGACATGCCGAATCCGAAGCTGGCGCCGTACGCGGCCACCAAGGCGGCGATCGCCAACTTCTCGGCCAGTCTGGCGGAGATGTTGGGCGAGAAGGGGATTCGCGCCAACAGCGTAGCGCCGGGGCCGATCTGGACCCCGCTGATCCCCTCGACGATGCCGCCGGAGAAGGTCAAACAGTTCGGCGAGAACACCCCGCTGGGCCGCGCCGGGCAACCGGTCGAGCTGGCGCCGGTCTACGTGATGCTGGCGTCCGACGAGTCGAGCTACGTGACGGGCGCGCGGATCGCGGTGACCGGCGGCAGGCCCATCCTGTAGCGGAGACCTAGACTGACGCGATGACCGAATTGCGCGTCGACCGCACCATCGCGGCGCCGCCCGAGCGCGTCTTCGACTGGCTCGCCGACCCGCAGGGCCTCACGGCGGCGCCACTTGTCCTGAGTGCCCGCTTGGCGAAGGATTCGCCGGAGTTGGGGATTGGCGCGAAGCGTGTCGTGACCGGCACCGGCATGTGGTTCGAGGAGGAGTACACGGCGTTCGACCCGCCGCGCAGCTACTCCTACCTGATCCTGCGCTCGGTTCCGGGCTTCGTGCACGAGGGTGGCACGCTGACGTTCATCCCCGACGGCGCCGGTACCCGCGTCGACTGGGTGACCAGGTACACCCATCCGCTCTGGTCGGGCGGTAAGGCCTTCGAACCGGTGAGTTCGCGACTGCTCCGGTGGAACTTTCGCGCCGTCCTGGACGGCTGCGCCAGGGCGCTGGAGACGTCCTAGCCGAAATGCACGCCCTGCGCCAGCGGCAGTTCGGTCGAGTAGTTGATCGTGTTGGTGGCCCGGCGCATGTAGGCCTTCCACGAGTCCGAACCCGACTCGCGCCCGCCGCCGGTGTGCTTCTCGCCGCCGAACGCGCCGCCGATCTCGGCGCCCGAGGTGCCGATGTTGACGTTGGCGATTCCGCAGTCGGAGCCGTCGGCTCCCAGGAACCGCTCGGCCTCGCGCATGTCGAGCGTGAAGATCGATGACGAAAGACCCTGCGGGACGGCGTTGTTCATCTCGATCGCCTCGTCGAGTGTCTGGTACGTCATCACGTAGAGGATCGGCGCGAACGTCTCGGCGTGGACGATCTCGGTCTGGGCGGGCATGCGCACCATCGCCGGTGCGACGTAGTAGGCGCTCTCGTCGCCGACGTCATGACGCTCCCCGCCGATCACCTCACCACCGTCGGCGCGGGCGATCTCCAACGCGCGCACCATGTCTCGGTAGGCGGTCTCATGGATCAGCGGGCCGACGAGCGTGCCGTCGACCCAGGGGTCGCCGACGGGCAACTGTCGGTAGGCAGCGGCGATCCGTTGCACCACATCGTCGGCGACGGAGGAGTGCACGATCAACCTGCGCAGCGTCGTACAGCGCTGACCCGCCGTACCCGCGGCGGAGAACACAATGGCGCGCACCGCCAGTTCGAGATCCGCCGACGGCGTCACGATCGCGGCGTTGTTGCCGCCGAGCTCGAGCAGCACCTTGCCGAACCGCTGAGCCACCCGGGGTCCGACCTGCCCGCCCATCCGCACCGAGCCCGTGGCGCTGAGCAGCGCGATGCGCGGGTCGTCGACGAGCCGTTCGCCGATCTCGCGGCCGCCCTGGATCAACCGGCTCACCGCGGGCGGGGCGCCGACGTCGCGGGCCGCGCGCTCGATCAGCGCCTGGCACGCCAGCGCGGTCAACGGGGTCAGCTCCGACGGCTTCCACACCACGGTGTCACCGCACACCAGCGCGACCGCCGCGTTCCACGCCCACACCGCGACGGGGAAGTTGAACGCGGTGATCACGCCGACCACGCCGAGCGGATGCCAGCTCTCCATCAGCCGGTGGCCCGGGCGCTCGGAGGCGATGGTCTTGCCGTAGAGCTGACGCGACAAGCCGACGGCGAACCGGCAGACGTCGACCATCTCCTGCACCTCGCCGAGCGCCTCGGAGGTGATCTTCCCCGCCTCCAACGTCACCAGCGCGGCGAGGTCGGCCTTGTGCGCGACGAGCAGTTCACCCAGCCGGCCCACCAGGGCGCCTCGGACCGGAGCCGGCGTGATGCGCCACGCCGTGAACGCCTGAGCTGCTTCGGCGATCTCGCGTTCGGCCCCCTCGGCCGTCGTCTCGGGGACCGTGAACAGCACTTCGCCGGTGATCGGTGTGCCGGCCTGCAGGCCGTGCTCCCCGGGTGCGCCGAGGTCGCCGTCGAAGCCGACGGCGCGCAGGGCGTCGATTGCCCGGGTGCGCAGGTCCTCGACGGTCGGAAGTGTCGGTGTCGCCATGGTGGTCATTGTGCTGCTTTCTCGTAGAGCTCGTAAGGGTCGTGGATCTGCCGATCGATGCGCTCTGAGAGCCATTGCATGCTGTAGCCGAAACCGCCGGCCTCGACGGCGCGGGCGTCGGTGTCGAGGTTGGATCGAAAGATCCCCGCCGCCGAAGCGGGCAGGAAATCCTCGTAGACAACGGGTTTCGACGGATCGCCGCCGTGGTAGTAGGCCAGGCCCGACGCGGCCAACTCCTCGTCGGTGCCGGGGAAGTGCTGATCCCACACGGCAGCGGGATCCGGCGCGGCCATCGCAGCGTCGTAGCGTTCGCGACCCTGCGGGGTGAGCGCGACGCCGCGCGCCTCGACCTCGCCGAAGCGCACCCGCAGCGTGCCCTCCGACTCCGTTCCATCCTGCTCGCGGAAGCGCCTCGGTTCGGCGAGCGCGCGAAAAGACGTCTGCCGCAACAGCACCGGCGGGCCGTCGACCGGCGGTGGACCCTGGATCGCGTCGATCATCGTGATGCCCCGGGCCGTCATCCGACGATACAACTCGTCGATGTCGAGCACCCGCGGCGTGAGGTGGTTGATGTGGGTGGTGGTGACGCCGGCGATGTCGGCGGCGACCGCGGAAACCCGGCTCAGCTCCTCGTACCACCCGCGGTCGATCGGGGTGCGGGACAGCGCGAACGCGGTCACCGCATCGGCGACGAACCGTTCGCCCCGGTCGCGGCCGACGCTGCCTGCGGCCGAGATGCGCCTGGCCTCGGCGATCAGGGCGGGGTCGAACAACTGCCGACGGGCCACGAACTGCTCGACGCGGACCCGCAGGTCGGTGGGGAAGAAGCGCGTGTCGGCAGTGGCCAGCATCGAGGTGAACACCCGAAACGGATTGCGCGCCAGTTCTTCCGAACCGATCGGGCGAAACGCCGTCGACACGACCGGAACCGGCGAGGCCGCCTCGCGCAGATCGTAGAAGCCGACCGGGTACATGCCGAACGCCGCGAACAGGTCGGCGACGTCGACGAGTTCGGAAGCGCTGCCGACCCGGATCGCGCCGTGGCGCTCGGCGGTGACGCGTTCGAGCGACCCGAATCGCTCGGCATCCGACGCGTGGTCGCGGTTCACCTCGGAGGCGACATCGACCAGTGTGGTGTAGGCGGGCACCTCGGCGCCGTACATGCGCGACAGTTCGGCGGCGAAACGGGCCCGCAGCTGCCATGGTTCGAGGCTCTTCGGGCTCATCGTGCGCACCGCCTCGGATACAGTGCCGCCATGGCCGGAGCCGACGAACAGGCCCATACCGCGACACATCTCGACGAGATCGACCGCACCCTGGTTCGCGAACTCATCGCCGACGGCCGCGCGACGCTGGCGCACCTGGCGGCGACCACGGGGCTGTCGGTCTCGGCTGTGCAGTCGCGGGTGCGTCGGCTCGAGGCGCGCGGCGTGGTGACCGGGTACTCGGCCCGGATCAACCCCGAAGCGGTCGGCAAGATGCTGTCGGCGTTCGTGGCGATCACTCCTCTCGATCCCTCCCAACCCGACGACGCACCCGCCCGCCTCCAACACATCGAGGCCATCGAGTCCTGTCATTCGGTGGCCGGTGACGAGAGCTACGTCCTGTTGGTCCGCGTCGAGTCGGCGCGGGCCCTCGAGGACCTGTTGCAGCAGATACGCACCGCGGCCAACGTGCGGACCCGAAGCACGATCATCCTACAGACTTTTTACGAGCGTCGCGACTTTCTGTCGTAATTATTGCTGTCTATCCTCGGAATAACCGTAAAATTTCTGGTAATCTGGCGCCATGACCGATCTGTTGACGCGCCCCGAGCTCGCCGCATCCGGCATCGGCCCCGACGATGTCCATGCCGTGCTGTCGCGCAGCATCCTGGCCGACGGCATGGATCTCGTCCTCGACATGCGGCGATCGTCGGGTTCGTACCTGGTCGACGCCCGAACCGGCGAGCGCTTCCTGGACATGTTCACGTTCTTCGCGTCGTCGGCGTTGGGGATGAACCACCCGGCACTGGCCGACGACGAGGAGTTTCTCGCCGAGCTCGCGCAGGCCGCGGTCAACAAACCGAGCAACTCCGACGCCTACACCGTCCCGATGGCCCGGTTCGTCGACACGTTCGTGCGGGTGCTCGGTGATCCCGCGCTGCCGCACCTGTTCTTCGTCGACGGCGGGGCGCTCGCGGTCGAGAACGCGCTGAAGGTGGCATTCGACTGGAAGAGCAGGCACAACGAGGCCAACGGGCGAGATCCGGGTCTGGGCACCAAGGTTCTGCACCTGCGCGGCGCGTTCCACGGCCGCAGCGGCTACACCTTGTCGCTGACCAACACCGACCCCAACAAGGTGGCGCGGTTTCCGAAGTTCGACTGGCCGCGCATCGACGCGCCGGTGATCCGCGCCGGCTCCGACGATGACGCCATGGACGCGGTCGAGGCGGAGTCGCTGCGCCAGGCGCGGGCGGCGTTCGAGGTCCACCGGCACGATGTCGCGTGCTTCATCGCCGAACCGATCCAGGGGGAGGGCGGCGACCGGCACTTCCGGCCGCAGTTCTTCGCCGCGATGCGCGACCTGTGCGACGAATTCGAGGCGCTGCTGATCTTCGACGAGGTCCAGACGGGCTGCGGGCTGACCGGCACCGCGTGGGCATACCAGCAACTCGGCGTCACCCCCGATGTCGTCGCCTTCGGCAAGAAGACCCAGGTCTGCGGCATCATGGCCGGCCGCCGGGTCGACGACGTGCCCGACAACGTCTTCGCCGTGAGTTCGCGGCTCAACTCGACGTGGGGCGGCAACCTCACCGACATGGTGCGGGCCCGCCGGATCCTCGAGGTGATCGAGGCCGACGCTCTCCTGCCTCGCGCCGCCGCGACGGGCCGCTATCTACTGGGCCGGCTGGAGAACCTGTCGGCGGAGTTTCCACGAGTCGTCCTCGACGTCCGGGGCCGCGGCCTGATGTGCGCGTTCAGCCTGCCCACGCCGGCGCTTCGTGACGAACTGGTTCGCCGGCTGTGGGACCGGCGCGTGATCCTGCTTCCCAGCGGGGAGCGCAGCGTGCGGTTCCGGCCCGCCCTGACGGTGTCGAGGGAGGACATCGACGCGGCCATCGACGCAACCGTAGCCGCGACCCGCACCGCGGTGCGCGACGCGCTCAGCTGATCTGCGTCGGCGCCGACGGCTCCAGCAGCCGCCGGATCGTCGACCGCAACCGGGGCAGGTCGGACCCGCCCACCAGCACGCAGCCGTGAAGTTCGGCGAGTTTACGTGCGGCGGCGGTGAATTCGTGGTTCGTCACCACCATCGTCCTGACGCAGTCCTGCATCGGCGCACCTGCCACCACTTCCTGGACGGCCCCGGCCCCGACCGGACGCGACTGCCGCTTGCATTGAATGGCAACGCGATTCGGTCGCTTGCCGACGATGATGTCGACGCCCCAGTCGCCCGTCATCGCGGTCATGATGACCGGGGCTCCGCAGGACCGGGCCACGCGCGCCACGTGGTCCTCGAACTCCGGGCCCGTCATCGCCGCGGTGGCATCCTCGCCCGGGCCCGCAGTCGTGACGCCGGCGAGCGTCCCGGCGAGAAAGCGCGGGGCGGCGGCGAGCAACAGCGGCGCGATGAGCCCGACCGCGACGCTCCACTGCGGGGCGACCCCGAGAAGCCATGCCCCGGCGCCTGCGGCAACGGCGCCGGCCAGGTACACCCTCACGGACACCCGACGGATCGTACGGCCCGGCGCCGACATTCCCCGGTTGGCCGACCCGGGCATTTGCAATACGCATGTGTGGTCACCGGCGCTAACCTGCGAACATGACCGACGAGGTGGCCGAGTCCACCGCGCAGACACCCATCGAGCAGGCGCTCGCCGGCGGTGACCCGCATCGTGTGGGGTGGTTCCGGTTCTACTTCGCCGACGAACGCTGGGAATGGTCGCCGCAGGTCGAACGGATGCACGGCTACGAGCCGGGTACGGCTCAACCGACGACCGACCTGGTGCTGTCGCACAAGCACCCCGACGACTACCGTCAGGTGGCGGCGACGCTGGACGAGATCCGGCGTACCTCGGGGGCGTTCTCCACCCGTCACCGGATCATCGACGCCCGCGGCGAGGTCCACGACGTCGTGGTGGTGGGCGACCAACTGTTCGACGACGACAATCAGGTGGTCGGGACCCACGGGTTCTACGTCGACGTCACGCCGTCCGCACTTCTGCGGCGCGACAAGGACTTCAGCGCGGCGGTCAACGAGATGGCGGAGGCTCGCGGCCCGATCGAGCAGGCCAAGGGCATGCTCATGTTGATCTACCGAATCTCCGCCGACTCGGCGTTCGAGTTGCTCCGGTGGCGCTCGCAGGAGACCAACACCAAACTGCGGGTGCTGGCCGAGCAAATCGCAAAGGACTTCCTCGGGCTCACCTATGACGAAGAGCTGCCGCCGCGCTCCATCTACGATCGACTCCTGCTGACCGCGCACTACCGCGTCGAATCCTGAGGTTTATCGAGCCACCCGGCCGGGAACACCGGATGCGTCACATCCATTTCGCTGATCCAGCAGCAAATTCGGGAGTTTCTCGTCGTGTACCACGGTCCGAGCACGTTGAGACATATCGACACCGGCATCCGCGACGCGGTGCGGTTCGCCTTCGGGATCGGGGCCACCGGCGGCATATTCCTGCTCGGCGCGATGGTGTGGGTGAGCACCTGCCAGGGTGCCACCGCCGACACCCTGGCCTGCGGGGCGCCCCAACGGACGATGCTGGCACTCGCGGCACCCGCCGTCCTGCTCGGCGGCGGACTGCGCGCCTTCTTCCGCGCCTATCAGAACTGGCGTCGAGGCGAGATGTCGTCGGCGTGGCAGGGTGCGGGATGGTTCCTGCTGGCGTCGACGCTCCTGGTGCTCACGACCAGCATGCCCGCCCTCACCGGCTCAGCGGTGTTCGGGGGATGAGCACGCCGACGGACGACCGGCCGCTGACCGCCGTCGCCTTGGTGTGCAGCCTCAAGCCCAGTCCTGCGGAGTCGAGCAGCGCGTTGATGGCCGAGCACATCTGCCAGAAGCTTCGCGACTCCGGTGTGCAGACCTCGACCGTGCGCTGCGTGGACTACGCGATCGCGCCCGGCGTCGAGGCCGACATGGGCGACGGCGACGAGTGGCCGCAGATCCGTGACAAACTGCTGGGCGCCGACATCCTGGTGCTGTCCACCCCCATCTGGTTGGGGCATCCCGCCAGCGTGACACAGCGGGTGCTGGAACGACTCGATGCCGAACTGTCGAACACCGACGACGCCGGGCGGCCCGTCATGGTGGGCAAGGTCGCCGTGGTCGGCGTGGTCGGCAACGAGGACGGCGCACACAAGGTGATCGCCGACTGCTTTCAAGGCCTCAACGACATCGGCTACACGGTCCCGGCCCAGGGTGGCACCTATTGGACGGGCGAAGCGATGCAGAGCACGGACTACAAGGAACTCGGCGAGGTGCCCGAGCCCGTCGAGTCGACGACTGCGGCATTGGCGCGCAACGCCGCTCACCTTGCGACGGTCCTGCGGGCAGACGCGTACCCGCCCTACGAATAACGCGAATTTCGCCGCGGTTTCTGCACATGGGGGGTCGGGTAGTTCTAGCGTTGTCAATAGCCCATCAGCGGGGCGGAGGTATGCCGAGAGAGGAGTACCGATGAAGAGCCCGAAGGATCCCGTCGACCACGCGAGGACGACACGTCCGCACGCCGGGGAGTCGATGAAGGACACCAAGAACCTGCCGGGACTGATCCTCATCGGGTTGGCCCTGGTGCTGTTCGTTTCGGCGCTGGCGGCCCATGGCGCCGGCCACCACAGCGTCGGCATCGGCCTGGGCAGTGGTTCTGCTGCACTGTTCGTCATCGGCGGCGGATGGCTGCTGGTCGAACATCTGCGGGTGCGCAAGATCGAAGATCGTTGGTACGCAGAACATCCCGACGCTGTGAGACAAAAACCCAGTAGTTGAGACAGACAAGAGAAAAGCCCAGCCGATCGGCTGGGCTTTTCTACTTGGATCTACCTGCAGTGGTTACTGCTCGTTCTCCTGGCGCTTCTCGGCGGCGTCCGCGCCCGCCCGGGCGGATTCCGCCTCCGCTTCCTTCTTGGCGGCATCCTGCTGGGCGTCGGCCTTGTCTTGCTGGGCCTTGCCTTCGCGGACCATGTCATCGCGGCCGGTGACGGTGCCGACCGTTTCCTTGGCTTTGCCCTTGACGTCTTCGACGACTCCCTTGATGCCTTCTTCGGGGCCGCTGTTCTTCTCGGTCATATTCACCTTCCGCAATGTGCGTGGATCAGTTCATCCACGAGGTACTTCCTCGTGGAGGACGAGTTCCCGAGGGCATGATCGGCTAAACGCTCGCGAAGGCGTGCTAGGTCACTCCGGCGCGGCATCGTCCTCGGGGTCGATGTCCACCGTCTCCAGCTGTTCCTGCCAGTCCGCGGGCGACGCCTCGAGAGGCGGATCCGGTTCCGGCTCGACGCTCGCCTCCTCGTCGAGAACTTGTTCACGGGCGTCGCGCCTTTGTTCCACCGCGTCGGGGATGGGGACGTCGTCGGGCAGGCCCTGGCTGTCTGACATGCCCGGCGGAATACCCGGGCCCCGATGGACGAAACGGCGCCGCGGTGGTCGGTCCGGAATGCGAACGGCGTGTATCCGCCGCGCGAAGAACCGATCGCGCATCGTTTTGCGTGCGAAACGCCAGGGTAGGCGGCAGGTGTGCCTCCACTGCGGACCACTCGGATGGCTGTTCAGCCGGAATGTACGCGCGCCCAATGAGGGTCGCCATGGTGTCGGACGCTCACGACATGCGTGTCGTCGAGCAGGCAGCGGCTCTGACCAGACGCGGTCACGGCGTGACCGTTTACGTCAGGCGGGCAGATCCGGGCTCATCCGACTTCGGCCGGGCACCGCAGGGCTACTCGGTGGTGCCGGTACCGGCAGGTCCC
>NZ_CVTB01000299.1 GCF_001050015.1 Mycolicibacterium malmesburyense | reverse complement strand
TCGGCGTACTGCACCGGCAACGGCGACCAGCCCGGCTCCTGCCCCTGCCGACGCGTCCAATACGCCTCGGCCACATCACGCACCATCGGCGCCAACGACCAACCGTCAAAAGCGATGTGATGCACAACGATTGCGAGCACATGCTCTTGTGGACCGAGCGCATAGATCTGTGCGCGCACCGGGATCTCGCCGGCCAGATCAAACCGATACCCCGCCAGAGCCGCCAGTTTGTCGGCGAGGTTCTCCTCCGAGAGGGGAATTATTGTGTCGCCGTCACGCCGCCACATCCCCGTCTCCGCAGGCAACACCTTTTGGAACGGCACACCGTCAATGTCGGGGAAGACGGTCCGCAGCGATTCATGTCGCGCGATCACATCGTCCAGCGCCGCGTCGAGCGCCGAGACATCAAGTGCCCCACTGATCCGCAACGCCGTGGGCATGTTGTAGGTGGCCACGCCACCCTCGAAGCGATTGAGGAACCACAACCGGCTCTGGGCATACGACAACGGAATCACCGACGGTCGCTCAACGGCGACCAACGGCTCACGCCTATCACCATCATCAGCAACGCGGAGAGCTAGCTGTGCAACCGTCGGAGCGTCGAAGACGGTGCGAACTCCGAGGTGGGCACCCAGACCGGAATTGATCGTTGCAACAAGGCGCATCGCCAGAATACTGTCCCCGCCCAACTCGAAGAACGACTCGTCGACTCCGACACGTTCCAGTCCGAGTACTTGGCCGTAGATACCGACCAAGATCTCCTCGGTTGGAGTAGCTGGAGCGCGGTAAGCACCCACGTTGTACTCCGGCGCCGGGAGAGCACGTTTGTCGAGCTTGCCGTTGACCGTCAACGGCAACGCGTCGAGCACCACGATGGCGGCGGGCACCATGTAGGCGGGCAGCCGGTCTGCCAACAGGGCGCGCAGCTGGTCGGGATCGACTGTGCCCGCCGAGTATTCAGTGACATAGCCGATCAGGCGCTTATTACCAGGACGATCCTCGCGGACGACGACCGCCGCTTGCGCCACCCCGTCCAGCCCGCCCAACACAGTCTGGATTTCGCCTAGCTCAATACGGTATCCGCGGATCTTTACCTGTTCGTCGGCGCGACCCAAATACTGCAGTTGTCCGTCGTCGCCCCACCGCACGAGGTCACCCGTGCGGTACATCCTTTGTCCCGGTTCCGCCGCCTCTGCGAAGGGGCACGCGATGAACCGCGACGCGGTCAACCCGGGGCGGCGCGCATACCCCACGCCCACGCCACGACCGGCCACATACAGTTCGCCAACCACCCCCGATGGCACCTGACGCAACCACGTGTCGAGCACAAACAACGCGGCGCCGGACACCGGCACACCGATCGGCACCGGTCCCTGCCCCGGCACCAACGGCGCGCTCATCGCGGAGTACACCGTAGCCTCGGTCGGGCCGTAGGCATTGATCATCACTCGGCCCGGTGCCCAGCGGTCCACCAAGTCGGGGAAACAAGGCTCACCGGCCACCACGAGGGCGATCGACTCAAGACCCTGCGACGACAACATTCCTGCCGCAGACGGGGTCTGACACAGCACACTGACCTTCTCAGTGAGCAATAGAGTGCGGAAAATGTCCGGCGAGCCCGCCACCGACTCGGGCACCACCACAAGCCGCCCCCCGCCCAGGAGTGCGCCCCAGATCTCCCAACACGACACGTCGAAGGCATACGAATGCCACTGCGTCCATACCTGACCCGGTGCGATCAGCGTTTGATCCGCTGACTGCAGGAGTTGGGCGACGTTGGCGTGGGTGACTGCCACTCCCTTGGGCACCCCGGTCGTGCCTGAGGTGTAGATGAGGTATGCGACATCGTCCGCCCTTGGCGCCGGCAGTCCGGTGGCGGGATGAGAGTCGATACGAGGATCATCGACGTCGATCACCGGCACGTCGAAGAGGCTCAGCCGCTCTACCGAAGTCCCGTCGGTGACCGCTACTACCGGCGCGGCATCTTCGAGCATGAACCTGATCCGCGCTTGCGGATGCCCCGGATCGATCGGCAGGTAAGCGGCGCCAGTCTTGAGGACGCCCAATATCGCTACGATCGCCTCGGCACAGCGCGGGAACAGGAGGGCCACAGACTCGCCCGGGCCCGCGCCATATTCGACCAACATGTGCGCAAGCCGATTTGCGGATTCCTCGACCTCACGGTATGTCCATGACCGCTCGCCGCAGACCAACGCCACCGCTTGCGGAGCGCGGGCCACCTGACGATCGAACAACGTCGGTATCGAGACGGGTGGCGGGATCGGCGCGGCCATCACCGCGCGGTTACCCATCGCATCCATTCGCGTGCTTTCGGCGGCATCGAGCATGCCGATTGAGCGCAGCGACTGCGAGGGAACCGCGGACATCGCCGACAGCACCCGTTCCAATTGCTTTGCGAGATCGGCGACATCAACACTTGAGAGTGGATGACCGCCACCGGTCACGCTCAGTGAGAGATCCTCGCCCGCACCGGAAAACATGAGTCCGAAGCCGCCCATGCGGCCGGCGTTGGTCAACGACGCCGACGCCGGGACTCCGCCGAAGTCCAGCGTGAACGATGCCGGCAGGAAGTTAACGCTAACCCTGTTGGCCGAAACGCCCGCGAGGGCGGTGCGCTCCAGAGCATGAACGGGAAACCGCTGATGCTGCAACGCTTCCTGAATTCGTGCGTCGACAAGCCTGCAGAAGTCGGCAACAGTGGACTGCGGTGATACCGTCAGCACCAGCGGAACAATGCCGGCTTGCATCCCCGGAAGCGTCTTTGACTCGGGGCGTACTCGCCTACTGACAGGAAAGTCCAGCACGACTTCGGAACCCTCAGCGCACCATCCCCGGACGATGAGCGCGCACGCTGCGGTGATGACCGCATTCTGCGGCACGTGCCATAAATCAGCGGATTCTTCGATCCGGCGAAGGATGCGGCGGTCCAATGGCACCGGCTCAGAGGGATCCGGATCGCTCTTCGCGGTATGGGATACCTGACTGCTCAGCACACTTTCCCGCGGGAGGCGTTCGACCCAGAAAGCCTGGTCCTCGAGGTACTCGTTCGAGGACTCGTATTCGGACTCACAAGCAACCAAGTCTCGCAGTGAGCCGAAGAGCGCAGGAGGAGCGGCTTCGCCGGAGACAGCTGCTGAGTAGAGCGATGCAATCCGCTGGCCAACCAAGGCAATGCCGAAGCCGTCGATGACTATGTGGTGGCAGCACCCGAACAGGTAGAACTCATCTGGACGCGTCTTGAATAGAGCAAATCGGAACAGCGGGCCTGTAAGCGACATTGGTGTGCGCTGTATCGAGTCGGCAAGCTCGCGGGCTTCTTGAACAGGATCCAGTAATGCACTGAGGTCGTGAAACGCGACGTCGACATCCGAGTAGTCGATAGCCGTTTGAAGGACCTTGCCATCTACTTCACAGAATGCAGCCCTGAGCGGTTCGGCCTCGCGCACCACTCGGCCGATTGCCCAGTCAAGGGCATCACGGTCGACTTGACCACCTATCTGAACGAACAGGCCAAGCTGCCACTCCGTCCCGGGCCGACCCGTCTCCTGCGCAAGCCAGATGTCAAGCTGCTGGCGGGTCGCCAGCAGCGACCGGTCATTATGCAACATTGGACCCCCAAGACCGCCGGACTGAATTCCGACCCCCCGCTATAAGCTATTGCCCGCGATCTTTTGCCAACCTGTCACGCAGACTCTTCGGCCGTATATCAGGCCAGTTTTCTTCGATGTACTCAAGGCAGGCAGCACGATCCGCTTCGCCATAAACCACCCGCCAACCGGCGGGAACATCGGCAAACGTCGGCCAAAGGCTGTGTTGCTCCTCATCGTTAACCAGAACGACGAAGGTGCCATTGTCGTCATCGAACGGATTGATGCTCACCGTACTCCTCACAGTCTCATCGACATGGTTCGTCGACCACGTAGACCTCCCAACGATAGATGAGGTCCCCAGTGACGGGTGTGATTTCGCAAAGTTCTCAGCGAACTCCTGAAATTTATATTGACGCACTCAGCAAATATTTCCGTTGGCAAGGATCGGTGGTTGGCGTGGCGACGCTATGACCTGCGTAGATACTGTTGATCGTGTGCCACGCCCCCAGCGGTGAGTGGGCACAAGTCTGCGTGAGCAGCGATCAGCGCTGTTCGCCGACCCCGCGAGCGAACTCGAGGACGACAGTCTGTGCGTTGCTCAGCAAATTTGACAATCGTTTGCGGGACACCCGCGAGCCCTCAAGATTCTGCCTCGCCGCCCAGCGGTTGCCGGAGTCAAGCTAGCAAGTCTTCGCGTAACGACAGTGGCAGCTCGCCCCCAACGTGCGAGAATGCCGTTCGGCCATTGGCGTTGCTGGCCGAACTCCGGAAGAACCCCTCAACCCCGGGCGGGCTCGATTTCCCGGGAATCCCCCTTCAAATAAGGCGTGCCTAATTTCACCGCATTCGGGCGTTCGGCCGAGAGGGGCTAAGGCGATGCTATTGACGATGAGATTCGCCTACCGCAGGGTTGTCGCTGTTGCGCTTTGGCGAGGCCCCATCGTGTTTGAAAATTGAACAAGCCATACCCTTCGGGTGGTACACACATGATTGTGGCGAACGGGAGACCGATCTGCCGGAGGCGTGGAAGTCGGCCCGAGTGACCAGATCGGTCTGATACCTCTGAAAGAAGATCGGTTTGTGCGACGGGAAGTGATTCTCTGGCGATACTTCGCCCTACCAGCACAACGGCGTCCCCAACGTTGGTGACCTAGCCTATGGGCCCGACAAGTTCCTCCTTGCGCTCGAGACTCACACCTTCCGTAGTGCATCGATTACCGCCGACGGCGACGAACCGCGTCGTCTATACTCTTCGTGCCAGCGACAATGACTGTGGCGCAAGAATTTTGAGATTCGAGGATGTGGCCATTCGGCGTAAGCGAGCGTTCTTGAATGATCGGTTCGCCCGCGAATGGACACGGATGCTGGCTGCACGCAGAAGTTGGGGGTTGTTGACCACCGTTGCGCCGGTGAGCGAAGGATCGAGAGAACCTCGGATCGTCGGGGGGATGAGTTTCGCACACGACAACATGGGAATGGCAGACACCGTTGTCATCTCGGTCTGGCCGTACGCTCGCGTGACGCACACACGGCCACAACGCTGGCAGTGGATCTCGTTGCCTTCGAACAGCACCACAAGGGTGAGCAGTGCGGCCGGGATTAGTAGTTCGAAAGTGGTTGTCTCCTGAGTTTCCAGTCGAAGCTAGTTTTTCGCCGTCAGCCATTTGAGATGCAGGATGTCACGTCGTACAAAGGACGCTCGAGGTGCACCAATTCCGGAATGGGCCGGGAGTGCCGGGCGATCTGCTCGCGGCAAGCAGCGTGGCCGGCCAACTCAGGTTGCCGACGAAGGTGCCTCCCGCGACGCTCTGCTTTCGTGTCTGGATCTGCAAACGCGCCGTCGTCCTTGCTCGCGGCGCCGACGGCGAGTATCACCAGATCACGGAGCATTTCACCGCCGACGGCATCAACATGCAGCGGTTTCCAAGCAGCTATGTCGTCATAGTGCGGCGTAAGCAAATCGTTGTCCTACCCTGGCCCCCGCCTCGAGGTCACTAGCAGCGATCGGTCACCAAGCAGCGTGTCCCGAACCGTGGGGGAGATTTCCCTACCCTGAGATCCCTACTATTGCCCGCTATCTTTTGCCAACCGGTCACGCAGACTCTTCGGCCGTATATCAGGCCAGTTTTCTTCGATGTACTCAAGGCAGGCAGCACGATCCGCTTCGCCATAAACCACCCGCCAACCGGCGGGAACATCGGCAAACGTCGGCCAAAGGCTGTGTTGCTCCTCATCGTTAACCAGAACGACAAAGGTGCCATTGTCATCATCGAACGGATTGATGCTCACCCTGCTCCTCACAGTCTCATCGACATGGTTCGTCGCCACCGTAGACCTTCCAACGATAGATGAGGTCCTCAGCGACGCGTTCCGCCAGACCATGTCCCGTCGCATGGCGATGAGACCGCACATGTGTTGCCCCGGAGCAAGATGTACTCCGGCGCGGAGACTTATGCGAACTTCGTGATCGTAGAGCTGAGGCCCGTAGCCGACGTCAACTCAGCCGGTTGAGGTCTGGCTGGATCATCCGCGGATCTTCTCCCGCAAACGGCTCAGCGTCGAGTCGAGCTCAGCGATCCCCCTGCAGCAGCGTGGACCGTACCAACGGACGAGGCCCCGAAGAACGAAGCAATCCGCTGGCGGGGCGGGGACGCACTATTTGCGGCCACCAGAACCATCGACCCAACAGCGCCGCGATCGAAGGCGTCAGGAATGCGCGTACTACTAGCGTGTCGAATAACAATCCCAAGCCGATCGTGGAACCGACTTGACCAATAATCCGCAGGTCGCTAACCACCATGGACAGCATGGTGAACGCAAAGACCAGACCAGCGGCCGTCACGACTTTACCGGTCCCCCCCATTGCCCGGATGATGCCCGTATTCAACCCGGCGCCTATTTCCTCTTTCATCCGGGATACCAACAGGAGATTGTAGTCGGACCCTACCCCTAGCAGGATGATTACAGACATCGCGAGTACGAGCCAGTGCAAATGAATGCCCAAAATATGTTGCCAAATGAGGACTGATAGACCGAATGCCGCGCCTAATGACAACGCCACAGTGCCAACGATAACCAGCGCTGCGATGAAACTGCGCGTGATAATGAGCATGATGATGAAGACAAGGCAGAGGGCCGCAACGCCCGCGATCAAAAGGTCGTACGTAGAGCCGTCTCGCATATCCTTGTACGTCGCAGCAGTGCCTGCCACATGGATCTTTGCATTTTGCAGCGGGCCTACTTTGAGCGCTTCTTCAGCCGCGGTCTTGATCGCATCTACCCGCGCCAAAGATTGCGGCGACCCAGGATCATCCCGATGCGAGACGATCAAGCGCATGGCTTTGCCGTCTGGCGAAAAGAACAAGCTCATGGCGCGCTGGAAGTCTTCGTTCTCGAAGACTTCAGGCGGGAGGTAAAACGAGTCGTCGTTGTGAGCAGCGTCGAATACCCTACCTATGGCGGTAGCATTCGCCGATCCCTCTTCCATCTGCGCGAGCACCCCCGACATGGTGCTGTGCATGGTGAGCATCGAGGTGCGCATCGTGCCTATGGTCGCGATCATCTGCGGAAAATCTGCGATCATCTGCGGCATGAGTTCATTCACTTTGTCGAGGAGTTCGACAAGAATGGCCAGCTGGGCGGTGATCTTATCGGTTCCATCCATTGTTTCGAAGATGGACCGAATAGAAATGCATAAGGGTATATTGAAACAGTGCGGCTCCCAATACAAGTAATTGCGGATGGGCCTCCAGAAGTCATCAAAATCAGCGATTCTGTCTCGCACATCATTAACGCTGTCTTCTAGCCCGTGCATTTTACCGGACATACTGCGCGTTAGCTCATTGGTTCGTTTCATCAATTCGTACATGCGTTGCATCTGCACTTCCATCTCGGCCATTGAGTCGGCCTGTTGCATCATGAGATCCATGCTTTTCTGCATGAAAGGCAGCATCTGCACCATGCCGGCGGATTGCAGGCTGATCATAAATGGGACGGAAGTACGTTCGAGAGGGGTTCCCTCCGGCCGCGTTATGCCCTGAACTCTCGAAATACCAGGTACGGCGAACACTTTCTTGGCCAGTTTGTGCAAGGCCAGAAAATCTGAAGGGTTGCGCATGTCATGGTCGGCTTCTATCCAGACGATATCCGGCATCACGCGTGCTTGTGGAAAATGCCGCTCGGCTGCCGCGAATCCCACGTTAGCCGGGATGTCCTGCGGCATGTACTGCCGATCGTTGTAGCTGGATTCATAAGCGGGTAGAGCCAACAGGCCGACGAGTGCGATTACGCTAGCCGCTGCGAGGATTGGCGCCGGCCATCTAACAATCGCGGTACCGAGACGCCGCCATCGTCGGACCGCAACCTTCCTTCTGGGTTCAAACAACCCGATCCGACTCCCGGCGGCGATACTCGCCGGAATGAGCGTGACGGCAACCGCCACGACAACGATCATGCCGAGGGCGCCCGGGATACCAATGGTCTGGAAGTATGGGAGCCTGGCAAAGCTGAGACAAAAGATCGCAGCCGCGATGGTGGTACCAGACGCCAAGACAACTTTGGCCACGCTGCGGAAGGTGGTATAGAAAGCTTGCTCCGCGTCTTCACCGGACTGACGGGCCTCGTGATAGCGACCAAAGAAGAAAATTGCGTAGTCTGTTCCGGCGGCAATCCCCAACGAAACCAGCAGATTGACGGCGAAGATCGAGAGTTCGAAAACTTGGTGATCGCCGAGGAATGCTACGAGTCCTCGGGCTACCTGCACTTGGACGCCCACCATAATCGCCACGCCGATCACGGTGACAATGGAGCGGTAGACGAACAGCAACATGATCAAGATCACGGCAATGGTGACTATGGTGATCTTGAGGATGGAATCGTCACCGGCACTGTTCATGTCGGTGACTAACGGCGCCGGACCCGTGACGTACGCCTTGACCCCTGGCGGCGGGGGCGTTCGCTCAACAATGTCGCGGACTGCCTCGACGGACCGATTCGCTTTCGCTTCTCCCTGGTCCCCGACCAGGTTTACTTGGACATACGCCGCTTTACCGTCAGCACTCTCCGCGCCAGGAGCCGTCAGCGGATCTCCCCAGAAATCCTGCACGTGGTGAACGTGGTCGACGTCGGCTCTCAGTTGGCGAACCAACTCGTCGTAATACGTGTGTGCGTCGAGACCGAGCGGTTGTTCACCCTCCAAAACGATCATCGCAAAGCTGTCGGACTCCGACTCCTCGAAGACCTCCCCCATACGCTTCATCGACTGCAACGACGGAGCGTCCGCCGGCACCTGAGATACCGACTGATCCCTGCCCACCTGTTCCAGCGAGGGAAGCGCGAAGAAAGTTACGGCGGCGATCGCTATCCAGCCGACGATGATCAACAACGAGAGCCGGTGGATTGTTCGCATAACGAACCCTGGGCGCTGGTTGAGCCGGTGGTCGCTCATGGCGTCCTACGCGGGCATGAATACGGTCGATCACCCTTGCTGGTGGGGTATCGAGCGCTGACGCCATTGATCTGCACGGCAAGGTCTTTCACGAATTAGCGCTCGGGGTTCAGCAAGAGAGAACGGACCAATGGACGGGGACCTGTGGGCCGTAACATCGAACTAGCAGGGCGAGGACGCACTAATTGTGGCCACCAGAACCACCGTCCCAGAAGGGCGGCGATCGAGGGCGTCATGAAAGCACGCACCACCAGAGTGTCGAACAACAGACCCAGCCCAATCGTCGATCCCAGTTGACCCACGGTTCGTAGGTCACTGACGACCATCGAGAGCATGGTGAAACTGAACACCAGACCGGCGGCCGTCACCACGCGTCCGGTACCAGCCATTGCACGGATGATGCCCGTATTGATTCCGGCCCTTACCTCCTCTTTCATCCGGGACACCAACAGAAGGTTGTAGTCGGAACCAACTGCGAGGAGACAGATGACAGCCATGACCAGAACAGCCCAGTGGATTTGGATGCCGAGAATATGTTGCCAAACAAGCACCGAGAGCCCGAAGGCCGCGCCCAATGAAAGTGCCACCGTGCCCACGATGACCAACGCGGCGAACAGGCTTCGCGTCATGATCAGCATGATGGTGAAGATGAGGCACATTGCCGAGATCGCCGCGATCAACAGGTCATAAGTCGAACCGTCGACGATGTCTTTCACCATCGCGGCGCTACCAGTGAGGGACACCTTGGCATTTTCCAAGGGAGTTCCCTTGAGCGCTTCCTCGGCCGCTGTACGTATGGGCTCGACGAGGGCCATGGTCTCCGGAGATGCGGGTTCGCCCCGTTGCGATATCAGAAGGCGTGCCGCCTTGCCATCAGGTGACAGGAACACATCCATAACCCGCTTGAAATCTTCGTTCCGGAAAATCTCCTCGGGGATATAGAAAGAATCGTCATTTTGAGCCGCATCAAACGCTTTGCCCATTGCGGTGGCATTGTTGCTGTTTTCATCCATCGTTCCGAGCATTCCCGACATGGTGCTGTGCATCGTCAGCATCATTGTCCGGGTACTTTCCATTGTCTGGATCATCGGCGGGAACTGGGCGATCATCTGCGGCAGTAACAGGTCGAGCGCATCAAGATCTTTCATGAGATCGTCCATTTGAACGCTAATGCTATCGATGCCGTCGAGTGCGTCGAAGACGGAACGCAACGACCAACAGATGGGAATATTGAAGCAGTGCGGTTCCCAGTAGAAATAATTTCGAATCGGGCGGAAAAAGTCATCGAAGTTCGCTATTTGATCCCGCAACTCGTACGTGGTTTCTTCGAGCTCATGCGTTTTCTCAACCATTCGGTGAGTTGTCGCCGCCAGCTCTTGCATCAAGCCGTACATGCGATTCATGAGCACTATCGTCTTTTCCATTTCCTCAGCTTGTCCGAGCATGTCATCCATGCGAGCTCGCTGGAACGGCAGCATTTGCATTTGACTGGCCTGCCCCATGCTGATCATGTAAGGAATGGAGGTGTGTTGGAGCGGAGTTCCCGCCGGCCGCGTCGGCCCTTGAACTGTGGCAACGCCTGGCACGGCGAGGACGCCCTTCTCCAACTTGTTCAAGATCAAGAAATCCGTTGGATTGCGTAGATCGTGATCGGACTCGATCAACAGCACATCGGGCGCGGCCATCTGCGACGCAGGAAAATGTCGCTGCGCCGCCTGTAAACCCAGGGCCGCGGGTATGTCTTTGGGGAGTGACTCTTGATCGTTGTAACTGGCTTGATACCCCGGCAGCGCCAGTAAGCCGACCATCGCGACCGCGAGCGACGCGGCAAGAATAGGCACCGGCCATCGGACGATCGCCGTGCCCACACGGCGCCAGTGTGGAACCTTGATCTTGCGCTTGGGCTCGAACCACTTGAAACGCCCGCCCAGCGCGATGATGGCCGGAACGAGCGTGATGGCCACTAAGACCGCAGTGACCACGCCGATCGCGGAGGGTATGCCAAGGACGTTGAACGAGGGCAGCCGCGTGAAACTCAGGCAGAGAAGTGCGCCGGCAATGGTTAGGCCGGAACCCAAGACGACCTTAGCGGTGCCGCGAAACGTGGAATAAAAGGCAGTTTCTTGATCCTCGCCCGCCTCTAAGGCCTCGTGATAACGGCCGAAGAAGAAGATTCCATAATCCGTACCGGCGGCGATCAGAAGGGCAACCAATAGGTTGACGACGAACGTCGACAGTCCAAATGCGCCGATATCCCCCAGAAATGCGACGAAACCTCTCGCCACCTGCAATTGGAGCCCGACCGTTATCATCAGGACTATTACTGTGGCAATGGAACGGAAAAATAGGAGCAGCATAACCACGATCACGGCGAGGCTCACCATCGTGATCAGGGTGACGGTCTCGTTGCCGGATTCACCCATTTCCGCAATGAACGGAGCAGGTCCCGTGAGGTATGCCTTCACCCCTGGGGGTGGCGGCGTGCGGTTGACGATGTCGCGGACAGCTTCGACGGAGTCGTTCGCCGATGCTTCACCGACGTTTCCGTTAAGCGTCAGCTGAACGTAGACGGCCTTCCCGTCGGCACTTTCCGCGGCGGCAGCAGTGAGGGGATCGCCCCAAAAATCCCGTATAAATCTGACATGCTCCGTGTCGGACTCTAGTCGACGAATTAATTCGGCGTAGTACGCGTGTGCATCGTCGCCGAGCGGGTCTTGACCTTCTAAGACGATCATTGCCAGCGCATCCGAAGTGGATTCACCGAAGATCGCACCCATACGCTCTTGGGCCTGGATTGAGGGGGCATCGACGGGGGTTTGAGATACGGCTCGCTCTCTCTCCACCTGTTCCAGCTGCGGCACCGCAGTATTCAGAACAATCGCGATAGCAACCCACCCGAGGATGATCGGCAATGCCAATCGGCGGATCCATCGAGCGATGAAGGGCGTCCTCTTACGGACGTCGTGAGCGCTCATGCTGCCTTCAACATGCAATAGGTAAAGGCACTCACGCCCTCACGGATCTTCTCCGACTTCACTTCGCCGTCAACGATGATGCGGCAGCCGATAGAGTTGCTGTTGCTTGCCTGCGCCATGAGATTTCCGATGCCGGCCGCTTCAGTGATCTCGAACTTGGACGACCACGGGAGGCTCGCGCCCTTGACAAATTGCGGTTCGGCATCCACATCGAAATAGCTGATGTCAGCGACCGTTCCGGGCGGGCCGAAGACCTCGTAGACCAGATACTTCGGATCGAAATTCTGCTTCTCCGCCACCTGAGTGTCGGTGTCGGCATACGAAGGACGTTGCTCGGAGCCGAATATGCCGTGCAATCGCGACACAGTAAAACCGCCAGCAACCATCACGACTAACACGAGCAGCGGAATCCACAGCCGCTTCAAGACCCTGAAAATCGGCGTTCCCCTCCATCCGTTCCCAACCTCGGCGCCGTGGCAGCCGTTCGAAGGTAGCAACAGCGTGTCGGCCTCGACCGGCAGGCTGCACCTAGCGGGCGGTGAGCGTCCCAGACTAATCCGAACGCACTACCGCAAACACTGCGGTGCCTCGGGAGCGCAACCCGATCCTGACGAGTAAACCACGGCACCGACGTTCGCAGCGATCCGTTCTTAACGTGATACGGGATCGTAATGCAAGATCCTGGCGTGTCATCACCGGGGCATCGGCACCGCTTCGGCACCGGGGCATGTTGGTCAGCCGAGCCTCCCCCGAGCGGGTATCCGCACGTCAGCGTGCATATTCTGGCCACTTGATCGAGCCGATCCTTTCCCTCGTGAAACATTTTGCAGGGGTGCGCCAAAATCCGACGCCAGCCCCGGCTGATCGAGGCTGAGACCTCGACTCCGTACCGCAGGTACAGGCAAACGCCCCCGAAAGCAGGGTCGCATCGTAACCGTTGGCAACGGTGAAACAGCTGGCGAACACCGCGTCCCCCTTGCGCCGTGGATACCGCTTGGTGCCGCACGGCTCGGGAGCGCTTCGAAAGCGATCGCGAGGCGGCATCTAGCAATCGTCTAAGGCTTCGGTTTCGTTTCCGACGCTTAGGTTGTGGTTTGACGCAACGAAGCCGCTGCGTCCCGACGACAGCTCCGTGCCGGCATCCGAACCGACCTGAACTCCAGACCCTCGCCCTTGGTAATGCTCGTGGCTGTAGGTTTTTGGGGGGGATAACCCCCCCTTATCCATCCGGTAAACGCCGTGTTGTCGGGTCCACGGAATCCGTACTTTCGAGGTATGGTCGCAGTCACGAATCCAGACGTTGGGTCGGTCATGGCTGACACCACCGCGCCAACCGCTCGTCGCATCGGGGTCCTGCCCAGTGCTTCGATGATCGTCGGCGCCATAGCCGCCGCGGCCTGGCTGTGGTTGTACATCATGATCGTGATCGTCGGGATCTGGCTTGTCCCGTCTGTTATCGGATTCGCGCTCGCCCTCCTGATGTTTGTTTACCTGACGCGCGCCGCAGAATGGCTCGAGCGTCGGCGTAGCGAAGTGGTCTTCGGGATGAATATCCCGGTCCCGCCCCGAAAGATGTCCGCCCATAGTGGCTTTCAGGGGTGGATCAGTCAGATCGGTCTGGACATCAGCAGCGCCCGTCTTTGGAAGGGCTGTGCTCATCACTCCCTACGGCTGATTTACGACCTTTTCGCGGTCGGCCTGGCGTTGTTTCTGCTGGCATTCGCGTTCCTGGCCCCGGCAGCCGCGATCTCAGTGAGCCGCAGTGACTCGGCCGCGGGCCTGACCTTCATTCCACCTGCACTGGCGTGGCCTCTCGCCGTCGTCGCGTTGTTGGCTTCTTTGGCGATCGTGGTGTTCGCGCCGCTTCTCGACGCCAAGATCGACCTATGGCTGCTTTCCCCCTCGCCAGCCGCGATGTTTCAACACGAGCTGAACGCGCTGGCTGACGCCAGGATGGGTGCGGTGTCATCGGCGCACTCCGAGCGCAACCGCATTGAACGCGACCTGCACGATAGCGTCCAGTCCCGCCTGGTCTCCTTGGCGATGACGATCGGTCTCGCCCAGACCAAATTCGACGCCGACCCGGCTGCGGCAAAGGCTCTGATCGCCGAGGCACATCAGGAAGCGAAGACCGCCCTGGTTGAACTGCGAAACGTGGTGCGGGGCATCGCACCATCGATTCTCTCGGACCGCGGCCTGGACGCTGCGCTCTCGTCAGTCGTGCAGCGCGCCCAGCACACCGGGGTTTCCACGACGCTGGATATCGACCTTCCGGGTCGCGTCCCCGCCGAGACCGAGTCCGTCGCGTACTTCGTTGTCGCCGAGGCGTTGACCAATGTGGCCAAGCACGCGCGCGCGAATCGTGCCGTTGTGACGGTGCGGTTGGACCAGCTGCAGAACACCCTTCACGTCTCGGTGTTTGACGACGGCCGCGGTGGTGCGCAGATAACGGATAGCACGCACGCGACCGGTCTGCGCGGGCTGGCTGACCGGGTGCGTGCCGCCCGAGGCACATTCACGGTCTCCAGTCCGGACGGCGGACCCACCACTATTACGGCGGTGCTGCCATGCGCATCGTGATCGCCGAAGACTCGGCTCTCCTGCGGGCGGGTGTCGAACGCATACTTACCGACGCCGGCCACGAGGTAGTCGCGGGGGTAGGGGATGCCTCAAACCTCGTTGCCTTGGTCGACGAATCCAAGCCCGACCTCGTAATAGTCGACGTGCGGATGCCCCCGACCTTCACCGATGAAGGGATTCGGGCCGCGGCCCTGCTACGGAGCGAGAATCCCGAGTCTCCGGTGCTGGTTTTGTCGCACTACGTCGAAGAGCGGTATGCCTCCGACCTGATCTCTTCGGACACCCGCGGCTTCGGCTATCTGCTCAAGGACCGCGTCGCCGATGTGCCGGCGTTCCTGGACGCCGTCGCGGTGGTCGGGGGCGGTGGAACAGTGCTCGACCCTGAGGTCGTGTCGCAGATTCTCGCGCGGTCGCGTCGCCGTAGCGCGCTCGAACAGCTCACTCCCCGCGAAGGCGACGTACTACAGCTGATGGCCGAAGGAAAAACCAATTCGGCAATCGCCGCGACGCTCCACATGTCGACCGGTTCGGCCGAGAAGCACGTCGCATCCATCTTCACCAAATTGGGGCTTGCGCCCGATGACACCGAGAACCGCCGTGTCCTCGCCGTTTTGCGCTACCTCGAGTCGTAAGAAAGAGAAGGGACAAATCATGATCACGAACTCCTCCCTCGCTCAGAGGAACAGAAAAGACCTTCAGGTGATTCAGCAGGCGCTGGCGCTCATCGAGGTCGAAGACGGATGGACCCAAGGCGCTTACTGTCGCGATGCCGACGGCCGGGAGGTGCACCCCGCCGTAGATGCCCCGGGGGAATGGGTGCGCCTTCGCACCCAGCACGTGGGTGCGGGCGGTTACGTGACTCGCACTGAATCGGGCGCGACCCCGTGCAGCTACTGCCTCGGGGGAGCCCTGCGCGTCGCGGCAGGCTACTGGAAAGGCGAGCAGCCGTATGCCGCGCTCGACCAGGTCGACCGGTTGGAGAGTCTCATTCTGCGGCTGGCCAACACCTCCGCTGCGGGTGGTTGGCTGAACCTGCAGGCCTACAACGACGATCCGCACACCACCAAAGCCGACGCGGTTTTGGTGCTCAAGCGCGCCACCGCCCACCTAGAGGCGCAGGAGTAGCCGCGGTTGTGAGCAGCAACGGTGTCGATCTGAATCCACCGCCCCATCATCCTGTGGCGGAGAGGCCGCCCTCCCCCTGGCCCGCCTCTCCGCCACCGGTAATCACCTCCGCTGCGCGCCGCACCGCCCGGTTCGTGATCATCGTCATCGCGGCCCTTGCAGTCCTCGGAACGGTGGGATGCCTCGGCGTGGTTTCGTTCGCACTCGCGACCAGTCGGGTCCTCACCGAGACGGGGGAGCTTCCCCTTGGTATGCGATCGCTTGACATCGACACCGGGGGTGCCCCGGTACCCGTCCGCGTCTTCTCCGACGCTGACGCCAAGCAGCCGCGCGTCGACCTGCGTTTGGTAACGCGGAGCGCCGACACGCGACTATCGGTTGCCAATGAAGGCACTGGAAGCAGAGTCACGCTCGATGCGGACGGATCCGCTTTCCTCTGGCTCGCGGGGTCAGGAATGAATGTTGTCCTGCCACCAGATATCGCACGGCAGTTGAGCGTCACGGTGAACCGTCGAGCCGGTCCGATCGACATCGGCGCCGATCTCAACCATCTCCTCGTCAGATCCGACGACGGCAGCGTCGCGCTCGGCGGTTCAGCGCGTCTGGTCGACGTTGACGTGCGCCGTGGCGACATCACCACAACGACCAGGATCGCCGTTACCGAGTCGTTCCACGCAAGCACCCAAAACGGCGCCATAGACGTCGAGTTCCGCGCAGCACCGCGGAAGATCGAAACCACCGCCAGCGGAAATGTCACGGTGGGACTACCCAGTCTCGGAGGATATCGAGTGCGCGCTGGAACCGAGGCGTCGAATGGTTCGACGACGGTGACCGTTCCCGAGACCACCGACCCCGGCGCCCCAAGCGTGACGGTTCGCTCGAAGACGGCCAACGTCAGCGTCGAGGAGATCCGCTGAGCGGCAAGTCGGCGCTGGGCGCGGCGCCGTACCGCACCCTGAGCAAACTCCTCGGCGGACTGCAGCAAACATGACCGGTTCGTACTCGACCACGGGACGGCCTAGGCGGTCACGGCGCGATGAGCGCTCCGCAGTCGGGAAAGGCGCGTGGCGCACTTCTCACCGCACGGCTTCCCGCGATTGAGTCCGACCGTCAGGCAATATTGGCTATATGGAAAGCAGTGCAGGCACAGCCCGGGTTCTCGTGGTCGACGACGACCCCGACGTGCTGGCCTCGCTCGAGCGCGGCCTGCGACTGTCCGGGTTCGACGTGGCCACCGCGGTCGACGGCGCCGAGGCGCTGCGCAGTGCGACCGAGACCCGACCCGACGCGATCGTCCTCGACATCAACATGCCCGTCCTCGACGGCGTCAGCGTGGTGACCGCACTGCGCGCGATGGACAATGACGTACCGGTCTGCGTGCTGTCTGCCCGCAGTTCGGTCGACGACCGTGTCGCCGGTCTCGAAGCGGGAGCCGACGATTACCTGGTCAAACCGTTCGTGTTGCAGGAACTCGTGGCCAGAGTGAAGGCGCTGCTGCGTCGGCGGGGATCCACCGCGACGTTCTCCTCGGAAACCATCCAGGTCGGCCCGCTCGAAGTCGACATCCCGGGCCGTCGCGCGCGCGTCAACGGCGTCGACGTCGACCTGACCAAGCGCGAATTCGACCTGCTCGCGGTTCTGGCCGAGCACAAGACCGCCGTGCTCTCCCGCGCGCAGCTGCTCGAGCTCGTCTGGGGTTACGACTTCGCCGCGGACACCAACGTCGTCGACGTCTTCATCGGCTACCTGCGCCGCAAGCTCGAGGCCGGCGGCGCCCCCCGGCTCCTGCACACCGTCCGCGGAGTGGGTTTCGTTCTGCGGACTCAGTGATGAGCGCTGGCGCGAAGAACCAACGATGAAGATCCGATGAACCTGCTGTCGCGGATCTTCCGCCGAACCCCCTCGCTGCGCACCCGCGTCGCGCTGGCCACCGCGATCGGCGCCGCGATCGTCGTCGTCATCGTGGGCACGGTCGTCTGGGTCGGCATCACCAACGACCGCAAGGAGCGCCTCGACCGCCGGCTCGACGAGGCCGCCGGCTTCGCGATCCCGTTCCTCCCCCGCGGCCTGGACGAGATCCCTAAGTCGCCCACGAACCAGGACGCCGTCATCACCGTGCACCGCGGCGACGAGGTGACGTCCAACTCCGACGTCGTCCTCCCGCAGCTCCCAACCGGGTACGCCGACACCTACGTCGACGGCGTGCGCTACCGCGTCCGCACCGTCGACATCCCCTACTACCCCGGCCCGATGTCGGTGGCGGTGGGCGCCACCTACGACGCCACCATCGCCGACACCAACAACCTGCACCGACGGGTGATCATCATCTGTGTTTTCGCCGTCGGCGCCGCGTCGGTGTTCGGCTGGGTGCTGGCCGCGTTCGCGGTGCGCCCGCTCAAGAGCCTGGCGCGCCAGACCCGTCAGATCGACACCGGCGACGAAGACCCCGACGTCGAGGTGCGCGGCGCGACCGAGGCCGTCGAGATCGCCGAGGCCGTCAAGGGCCTCGTCGAACGCGTCTGGAAGGAGCAGGACCGGACCAAGGCCGCACTGGCGTCGGCGCGCGACTTCGCATCCGTGTCCGCCCACGAACTGCGCACGCCGTTGACCGCGATGCGGACCAACCTGGAAGTCCTGTCCACCCTCGATCTGCCCGAAGACCAGCGCAAAGAGGTGGTCAACGACGTGATCCGGACGCAGTCGCGCATCGAGGCCACGCTCGGCGCGCTGGAACGGCTGGCCCAGGGCGAGTTGTCGACCGCCGACGACCACGTCCCCGTCGACATCACCGAGTTGCTGGACCGCGCCGCCCACGACGCGATGCGGGTCTATCCCGATCTCGAGGTATCGCTGGTCCCCGCGCCGACGATCATCATCGTGGGCCTGCCCGCGGGGCTGCGGTTGGCGGTCGACAACGCCATCGCCAACGCCGTGAAGCACGGCGGCGCGACCCGGGTGCAGCTGTCGGCGGTGAGTTCACGGGAGGGCGTGGAGATCGCGATCGACGACGACGGCGTCGGCATCCCCGAGGAGGAGCGCTCGATCGTGTTCGAGCGCTTCTCCCGAGGGTCGACGGCGTCGGTCTCGGGCTCGGGACTAGGCCTGGCGCTCGTCGCGCAGCAGGCCGAATTGCACGGCGGCACAGCCTCTTTGGAGGAGAGCCCGCTAGGCGGGGCTCGGTTACTGCTGCGGCTGCCCGGCCATCAGTGAGCTAGCGCGTGGCCAGCAGGTCGATCACGAAGATCAGCGTCTTGCCGGACAGCCGATGGCCGCCGCCGGCGGGACCGTAGGCCTGCTCCGGCGGGATGACGAGCTGTCGACGACCGCCCACCTTCATGCCCGGAATGCCGTCCTGCCAGCCCTGGATCAGTCCGCGCAGCGGGAACTCGATGGACTCGCCACGGTTCCACGAACTGTCGAATTCCTCGCCGGTGTCGTACTCGACGCCGACGTAATGCACCTCGACGTTGGCGCCGGGCACCGCTTCGGCGCCGTCGCCGACCACCAGATCGTTGATCACCAACTCGCTGGGCGGAGGGCCGTCGGGGAAGTCGATTTCGGGCTTCTGCCCTGAACTTGAAGTCACCGCACTCACGGTAGTCGGGCAGACTGGGTAGATGGCCAAAGACCAAGACATTCTCGATCAGGTCAACAAGCTGGTCGCCGAGGAGCAAGAGTTGCGGGGCAAGCTGCAGAACCGCGAGATCGCCGAGTCCGAGGAACATAAGCGGCTCAAGGCCGTCGAGGTGCAGCTCGACCAGTGCTGGGACCTGTTGCGGCAGCGCCGTGCCCTGAGAGAGACCGGGGGCGACCCGCGCGAAGCCGAAGTGCGTCCGCCGGACGAGGTCGAGGGCTACCTCAACTGAGTTCCTCTTACGACGCCGTTGTCGTGGGCGGCGGACACAACGGTCTCGTCGCGTCGGCTTACCTCGCCAAGGCGGGCCGCCGGGTGCGCGTCCTGGAGCGGCTGGACCATGTGGGCGGGGCGGCGGTGTCCGCGCACGCCTTCGAGGGTGTCGACGCCCGGCTGTCGCGCTACTCGTATCTCGTCAGCCTGCTGCCACAGCGCATCATCGATGACCTCGGCGCCCGGGTGCGGCTTCTGAGGCGCCGCTACTCGTCGTACACGCCCGACCCGGCGAACGGCGGTCGGACCGGACTGCTGATCGGGCCGACGTCAACATTTGGAGCGATCGGTGCGGCCGAGGACGAGGCGCGGTTCGCCGAGTTCTACCGGCGGTGCGCTGGCCTGGTGGAACGGCTGTGGCCGACGCTGTTGGAACCGCTCCTGACGCGATCGCAGGCGCGTCGCCTCGTCGACGACGAGTTTGCGTGGCGGACGATGGTCGACCAGCCGATCGGACACGCGTTCACCTCGGCGGTCGACAACGACATAGTCCGTGGCGTGATGGCCACCGATGCCCTGATCGGGACGTTCGCCCGCCTCGACGACCCGTCGCTGATCCAGAACGTCTGCTTCCTCTACCATCTGATCGGCGGCGGGACCGGGGACTGGGACGTGCCGATCGGCGGGATGGGGGCCGTCACCGGAGCGCTCGCAGCGGCGGCCACCGGTTTCGGGGCCGAAATCACCTGTAGCGCAGAGGTATATGCCATCGATCCTTCCGGCGAGGTTCGATACCACTTCGACGGCGCGGACCGCGCCGTGCGGGGAGACGTGGTCCTCGCCAACGTGACGCCGACCGTGCTGGCCCGGTTGCTCGGCGAAGAGGGGCCGGACTCGACGTCAGGCGCGCAGGTCAAGGTCAACCTCATGCTGCGGCGGCTGCCGCGATTGCGCGACGACGCCGTTACGCCCGAGCAGGCATTCGGCGGTACGTTTCACATCAACGAGAGGTACAGCCAGCTAGACAGGGCCTTTGCGCGAGCGGACGCCGGCGTGGTGCCAGACCCGCTGCCGTGCGAGATCTATTGTCACTCGTTGACCGATCCATCGATCCTGTCGGACGAACTTCGTGCGGCGGGCGCGCAGACGTTGACGGTGTTCGGTCTACACACTCCGCACCACCTTGTGTCGTCCGGCGATCCGGATCGGATGCGGGACACGTTGACCTCCGCGGTGCTCAATTCCTTGAATTCCGTTCTGGCCGAACCGATTCACGACGTGCTGATGGAGGATTCGGAGGGGCGGCTGTGCATCGAGACGAAGACGACGGTCGACCTCGAGCACTCGCTCGGCATGACGGGCGGGCACATCTTTCACGGCGGGCTGGCGTGGCCGTTCGCTGA
>NZ_CVTB01000298.1 GCF_001050015.1 Mycolicibacterium malmesburyense | reverse complement strand
TCTTTCCCGCCACGATCACCGACGTCGGTGTGCGGCTTCCGTTCGGCGAGGTCACGCTCACCCAGGAGAACCACGACCTGCTGGCGCGCCGCAACGCGCCGAAAGACGTGATCGTCGGCGTGCGGCCCGAGCACTTCGAGGACTCCGCGGTGCTCGACGGGTACGCCCGAATCCGCGCCCTGACGTTCAACGTGACGGTGGACATGGTGGAGTCGCTGGGCGCCGACAAGTACCTGCACTTCAAGACCGAGGGCGCCGGGGCGCGTTCGGCGCAGCTCGCCGAGCTGGCCGCGGAGTCGGGTGTGGGCGAAAACGAGTTCGTGGCAAGGGTTTCCGTCGATTCGACCGCTCGCCAGGGCGAGACGATCGAGCTGGCGTTCGACACGTCGAAGCTGGTGGTCTTCGACCCGCAGACGGGCAAGAACCTCAGCCTGCCCGACACCGATTCATCCGAGTGATCGACGTCCCGGCGAAGGTCCGCGCCCACCTGCTCGAGCACTTCGCCTCGCAGGGCATCGATTCGGAGCCCGACGAGGCCAGCGTCACGTTCCTGGGCAGCGAGAGCATCGACGTGCTGCGCTTCGGGCCCAACCCCGACGGCGTCGTTCACTATGTGTCGCTGGGCTGTTCGCGCCACCCGATGTTCGACCCGACGGAGATGGTGACCGATGCATTGCACGGCCCGCGCGCGGAGGTGACGACCGCATTGCGCGGACCGTCGCCGCGGGGGTTGCACCGGTCGATCGCTATCGTCGCCGCCGCGCCGGCGGTGGAGGGGCTGATCCTGGCGCCGGACGCGTTGATCGACTTGGAGACGCCGCTGTGGGAAGCCTCCCCGTTCACCGCATTCCTGTTGAGCGACAGCGCGATCGGCGACGTCGCGTTGATCGCGCCGTTGGAGCCGGTGAAGGTGTTGGCGGCCACGCCGATCACCGCCACCGAGGCCGCATGGGTGCGACTCAAGGGCGCCGACGCGATGCGCGAGGCGTGGCAGCAGGACGGCGTCGACGTGCTCGACCCCGCGCGCCCGGCGGCCAAACCCAGCTGAAACCGCCGCCGCGGGAGCTAGAGCCAGTGGTTGCGGCGGAACGCGCGGAACAGCAGGCCGCAGATGACCACCATCACCAGCAGCACCGCGGGGTAACCCCACGTCGCTGACAGTTCGGGCATGTGCTCGAAGTTCATGCCGTAGATGCCGGCGATCGCGGTGGGCACCGCGGCGATCGCAACATAGGCCGAGATCTTGCGCATGTCGGTGTTCTGCTGCATGGCCACCTTGCCGACCGCGGCCTGCACGAGCGAGCTGAGCACCTCGTCGAAACTGGCGATGCGGTCGGACGCCTTGATGGCGTGGTCGAGCACGTCGCCCATGTACCGCAGAATCTCGACGGAGATCAGGTCGCTGTGATCGGAGCCGAGTCGCTGCAAGTCAGTGGCCAACGGGCCCACCGCGCGTCGGAGTTCGACGATCTCCCGCTTGAGCAAATAGATGCACTCGATGTCGGTGCGCGTCGTCGGAGAGAAGACGTCCTCCTCCATCGCGTCGATGTCGATTTCGATCGACTCGGTGACGTCGAGGTAGCCGTCCACGACATGGTCGGCGATCGCGTGCATCACCGCGTAGGGGCCGAGTTCGAGAAGTTGTGGTGAGGCGTCGAGGCGTTTGCGCACGCCGGCCAGTCCGCCGTGTTCGCCGTGCCGGACGGTCACCACGAAATCGGGTCCGACGAAGATCATGATCTCGCCGGTCTCGACGATCTCGCGCGCTTTGGCGATCGACTCGTGTTCGACATAGGTGACGGTCTTGAGGACGAGGAACAGGGTGTCGTCGTAGCGTTCCAGCTTCGGTCGCTGGTGTGCGTGCACGGCGTCCTCGACGGCGAGCGGGTGCAGACCGAACACGTTCGCGACGGTCTGCATCTGGCTTTCGTCGGGTTCGTGGAAGCCGATCCAGACGAAGGCGTTTCGGCCCTCGCGCCGCAGCTCGTAGACCTTGTCCTGGGCGCCGTCGTGGGTGAAATTGCCGGGCAGCCTCGCGCCGTCGCAGTAGATACCGCAGTCGACCGTGGCGTGGGCCACGGGCACGCGGACTTGGTCGGCGGTCACGCCGTCGCGGCTGTCCTTCACCGAGCGCGGCCCGGACTGAACGACGGCATCGATGCAGCCTTCCTGAACAACGCACGCCCGCTTTCGGGCCGTGGTCGATGCTACGCGGCTACGCGCGTGAGCTGCCTGCTAGTTTCGTTCCCGACCGCAATCCGCCCGCGGCGCGGGCGACGTACACCTGTGCAAGGAGCATCTGACGTGAGCACAACTCCCCTCAAGGTCGCAGTCACCGGTGCCGCCGGCCAGATCGGCTACAGCCTGCTGTTCCGCCTCGCGAGCGGATCGCTGCTCGGCCCCGACCGGCCGATCGAGCTCCGGCTGCTCGAGATCGAGCCCGCGCTCAAGGCGCTCGAGGGTGTGGTGATGGAGCTCGACGACTGCGCGTTCCCGCTGCTGGCCGGCGTGGAGATCGGCTCCGATGCGAACAAGATCTTCGACGGCGCCAACCTGGCGCTGCTCGTCGGCGCGCGCCCCCGCGGCCCGGGCATGGAGCGCAGCGACCTGCTCGAGGCCAACGGCGCGATCTTCACGGCCCAGGGCAAGGCGCTCAACGCGGTGGCCGCCGACGACGTCCGCATCGGCGTGACCGGTAACCCGGCCAACACCAACGCGCTGATCGCGATGACCAATGCGCCCGACATCCCCAAGGAGCGGTTCAGCGCGCTGACCCGCCTGGACCACAACCGGGCCATCAGCCAGCTGGCCCGCAAGACCGGCGCCAAGGTCACCGACATCAAGAAGATGACGATCTGGGGCAACCACTCGGCCACCCAGTACCCCGACATCTTCCACGCCGAAATCGGCGGCAAGAACGCCGCCGAGGTCGTCAACGACCAGGGCTGGATCGAGAACGACTTCATTCCGACCGTGGCCAAGCGCGGCGCGGCGATCATCGACGCCCGCGGCGCCTCCTCGGCCGCCTCGGCCGCGTCGGCGACCGTCGACGCCGCCCGGGACTGGCTGCTTGGCACTCCGGCCGACGACTGGGTGTCGATGGCGGTGGTCTCCGACGGTTCCTACGGCGTGCCGGAGGGTCTGATCTCGTCGTTCCCGGTGACGACCAAGGGCGGCGACTGGTCGATCGTGCAGGGGCTGGAGATCGACGACTTCTCCCGCGGCCGCATCGACAAGACGACCGCCGAACTCGCTGATGAGCGCAAGGCGGTCACGGACCTCGGCCTGATTTGAGGCGAGCGGGCGATTAGGTTACCTACCAGTTCGTCGTTAACCTGGGCGCCGTGTCGCAAGCGGTGAGAGACCTTCCATTGACCGGATCCAATATCGTCCTCAGCGATGAGGAGATCTTCGCGGCCCACGTAGGCGGCAAGCTCTCTGTGGCGCTCAACGCCCCCCTCGACACGGAGCGGGCGCTGTCCGTCGCGTACACGCCCGGCGTGGCCCAGGTCAGCCGGGCCATCGCCGCCGACCACACGCTGGCCGCCCGCTACACCTGGGCGAGCCGGATGGTGGCCGTCGTCAGCGACGGCAGCGCGGTGCTCGGGCTCGGTGACATCGGCCCGGCGGCGTCTCTGCCGGTGATGGAGGGCAAGAGCGCGCTGTTCAAGGCGTTCGCGGGCCTCGACTCGATCCCGATCGTGCTCGACACGAAGGACACCGACGAGATCGTCGACACGCTCGTGCGGCTGCGCCCGACGTTCGGGGCCGTCAACCTCGAGGACATCTCGGCGCCCCGGTGCTTCGAGATCGAGCGGCGGCTGGTGGAGGCGTTGGACTGCCCGGTCATGCACGACGACCAGCACGGCACCGCGATCGTCGTGCTGGCCGCCCTGATGGGCGCCGCCAAGGTCGTCGACCGCAAGCTCGAATCGCTTCGGGTGGTGGTGTCCGGGGCCGGTGCGGCCGGCGTCGCGTGCGCGAAGATCCTGATGACGGCCGGCGTCGGCGACATCACGCTGCTCGACTCGCAGGGCATCGTGCACCGGGACAGGGAGGGCCTGAACTCGTACAAGGCCGACATGGCCCAGACGACGAACCCGCGCGGGCTGACCGGCGGCATCGCCGAGGCGCTCGAGGGCGCCGACGTGTTCCTCGGGCTGTCCGCGGGCGTCGTGCCCGCCGACCTGATCGCCTCGATGGCGCCGGACTCGATCGTGTTCGCGCTGTCGAACCCGGACCCCGAGATCCACCCCGACGACGCGAGCCGGTACGCCGCCGTCGTCGCCACCGGGCGCAGCGACTTCCCGAATCAGATCAACAACGTGCTCGCCTTCCCCGGGGTGTTCCGCGGTGCGCTCGACGCCGGCGCGCGGCGCATCACCGAGCGGATGAAGGTCGCGGCGGGCGAGGCGATCGTCTCGGTGGTCGGTGACGACCTCGCCGCCGATCGCATTGTGCCGAGCGTGCTGGACCCGCGTGTCGCGCCCGCCGTCGCGCAGGCGGTGGCCGAGGCGTCCGGCGACGCGTCGGGAGGCTAGGTCGCTCGTGGGCCGGCGGCTGGCGCTGGCGCTCGTCGCGGTGATCGTGGCGGGCACCGCCGCGTGCGGCGGGCAGGCCGAGCGGCCGTCGATCGCCGTCGGCGCCACGTCTGATCCCGAGTCGACGCTCAACGCCCACCTCTACGCCGCGGCGCTGCGGTCCTACGGCAGCCCCGCGCACGTCGAGATCGAGGACGATCCGCTCACCGAACTGGACTCCGGCGTGATCAAGGTCGTTCCCGGTTTCACCGGACGACTGTTGCGCCGGTTCGACCCCGAGGCGACGGCGCGCGCGCCGACGCAGGTGTACCGCGAGATGGTCTCCGCGCTGCCCGAGGGCGTCGCCGCGGGCGACTACACCACGTCGGCGGAGGACAAGCCCGCGCTCGCGGTGACGAAGCCGACGGCCGAGAAGTGGGACGGGCGCGACGTCACCGCCGCGGTGCGCCACTGCGACGAGCTGACGGTCGCCGCGGTCGCCGACGCGCCCCGGCCGTCGGCGATCGGGCCGTGCAAACCGAAGGTGACCGAATTCCCGGACAGCGCAGCGGCTTTCGACGCGGTGCTTACCGGCCGCTTCCCGGCCGTGTGGACGACGACCGCGGCTCCGTTCATCCCGACCGAACTGCTGACGCTGTCGGATCGCACGTCGCTGATCCGCGCGGAGAACCTGGTGCCGCTGTCGCGGCGCAACGAACTGGGCGAGTCGCAGGTGCTCGCGCTCAACGAGGTGGCCGGTGTGCTGGACACCGCGGCGTTGGCCGAGATGCGCGCCGCGGTGGCCGACGGTGAGGATCCCGGTCACGTGGCCGGAGCGTTCCTCGCCGAACACCCGCTCGGCGACTCCTAGCGTCATCGCCGAAACTGAAGATATCCGTCAAACAATCGCGAATAGTCGCACAAAGCTTCAGTTTCGGCGCCAGAGATCAGTGCGCGTTGGGCACCAGACGCTTCATCACGGTCAGGAACAGCCGCTGATACCCCGAACCGGTGAGCCGCACGATCCCGTCGAGGATCTTCGCGTCGGCCCCGACGAGCACCCGCGCCCGGTTCTTGCGAACGCCGTCGAGGATGATCCGCGCGGCCTCCTCGGGCGTGGTCCGCGTCAGCCTGGTGTCGAACGTCTTGGTGAGGCCTTCGCGGTCGACGCCCTCGGCGGCCGTCGAGTTGCGCATGATCGCGGTCTTGATCCCGCCGGGATGGATCGTGGTGACCTTGACCGGATGCCCCGCGGCCTGCATCTCCTGGCGCAGCGCCTCGGTGAACCCGCGCACCGCGAACTTCGCCGAGTTGTACGCCGCCTGGCCGGGCACCGAGAAGATGCCGAACAGGCTGGAGACGTTGACGACGTGCCCGTCGCCCGAGGCGATCAGATGGGGGAGGAACGCCTTGGTGCCATTGACGACGCCCCAGAAGTCGACGTCCATGACCCGCTCGATGTCCTTGTACGGCGTCACCTCGACGTCACCGACGTACGCGATGCCGGCGTTGTTGTAGACCTGGTTGACCTTGCCGAAGTGCTCGACCACCGCGTCGGCGTACAGCTCGAAGGCCTCGCGCTCGGTGACGTCGAGACGGTCGGTCTTCACCGGCGCGCCGATCGCCTTGATCCGCTCCTCGGTGGCCGCCAGGCCCTCGGTGTCGACGTCGCTGATCGCGACGCTGGCGCCCGACTTGGCCAACTCGATCGCCAACGCCTGTCCGATACCCGACCCGGCGCCGGTCACCACCGCGACCTTTCCGGCGAAGCCCTGCATAACCACTCCCTCGTGTCGGTTGACTGGGGTCGAGGTTAGCCGGTACCGCCGGTTCGCCCACTAACGGGTTGATTCCACGCAGCAGCTGCGTGGAATCAACCCGTCAAGCACTGTTGAGCCGCCTCAGGCGAACGCCTCGTCGATGATCTCCTGCTGCTCGACGGCGTGCACCTTCGACGATCCGGACGACGGCGCCGACATGGCGCGCCGCGAGATCCGCGTGATGCCCGTCAGCTTCTCCGGCAACACCTCCGGCAGCGTCAGGCCGAACGTCGGCCATGCGCCCTGGTTCGCCGGCTCCTCCTGCACCCAGAAGTACTGCTCGACGTTCGGATACCGGTCCAGCGTCTCGGCCAGCCGGCGCCGCGGCAGCGGGGCGAGCTGCTCGATCCGCACGATGGCCACGTCGTCGCGCTGATCCTTCTTCTTGCGCGCGGCCAGCTCGTAGTAGAGCTTGCCGCTGCACATCAGCATCCGCTTGGCCTGGTTGCGATCGCCGTCGCCGTCAGTGTAGGTCGGCTCCTCGATCACCGAGCGGAACTTCTGCTCGGTGAAATCGCGAATGTCGCTGACGGCGGCCTTGTTTCGCAGCATCGACTTCGGCGTGAACACGATCAGCGGCCGGTGGATGCCGTCGAGAGCGTGGCGCCGCAGCAGGTGGAAGTAGTTCGCCGGTGTCGAGGGCATCGCGATCGTCATCGACCCCTCGGCCCACAGCAGCAGGAACCGCTCGATACGACCCGACGTGTGGTCGGGGCCCTGACCCTCGTGACCGTGCGGCAACAGCAGCACGACGTCCGAGCGCTGACCCCACTTGGCCTCGCCGGAGCTGATGAACTCGTCGATGATCGACTGCGCGCCGTTGATGAAGTCGCCGAACTGCGCCTCCCACAACACCATTGCGTCGGAATTGCCCACCGAGTAGCCGTACTCGAAACCGACGGCCGCGAACTCCGACAGCGGCGAGTCGTACACCATGAACCTGCCGCCGGTCGGATTGCCGTCCTTGTCGACGGTCAACAGGTCCAGCGGGGTGAACTCCTGACCCGTCTTGCGGTCGATGATCACCGAATGCCGTTGCGTGAACGTGCCGCGGCGGGTGTCCTGGCCCGACAGCCGCACGGTCTTGCCCTCGGCGATCAGCGACCCGAGCGCGAGCAACTCGGCGAACGCCCAGTCCACCTTGCCCTCGTAGGCCATCTCGCGGCGCTTCTCCAACACCGGCTTGACGCGCGGGTGCACGTTGAAGCCCTCGGGCAGCGCCAGATGCGCATCGCCGATGCGGGCGAGCAGCGACTTGTCCACCGCGGTGTTCATCCCCGCGGGCACCATCTGGTCGGCCTCCACCGAGGCGCTCGGTTCGATCTCGTGTTTCTCGAGTTCGCGAACCTCGTTGAACACCCGTTCCAGCTGGCCCTGGTAGTCGCGCAGCGCGTCCTCGGCCTCTTTCATCGAGATGTCGCCGCGGCCGATCAACGCTTCGGTGTAGCTCTTGCGCACACCGCGTTTGACGTCGATCGCGTCGTACATCGACGGCTGCGTCATCGACGGGTCGTCGCCCTCGTTGTGTCCGCGGCGGCGGTAGCACAGCATGTCGATGACGACGTCCTTCTTGAACTTCTGCCGGAAGTCGACCGCGAGCCGGGCCACCCACGCCGCGGCCTCGGGGTCGTCGCCGTTGACGTGGAAGATCGGCGCCCCGATCATCTTCGCGACGTCGGTGCAGTACTCCGAGGACTTGGCATCGAACGGCGATGTGGTGAAACCGATCTGGTTGTTGACGATGATGTGGATCGTCCCGCCGGTGCGGTACCCGCGCAGCAGCGCCAGGTTGAGCGTCTCGGCGACCACACCCTGACCGGCGAACGCGGCATCGCCGTGCAGCATCAGCGGCACGACGCTGAACGCGCCGGCGCCCTCGGCGTCGCCGTCACCCGTGTCGATCGTGTCCTGCTTGGCGCGTACCAGGCCCTCGAGGACCGGGTCGACGGCTTCGAGGTGCGACGGGTTCGCGACCAGCGAGACGTCGATGTCGTTGTCGCCGAACATCTGGATGAACTTGCCCGTCGCGCCCAGGTGGTATTTCACGTCGCCGGAACCATGTGCCTGCGACGGGTTTAGGTTCCCCTCGAACTCCGAGAAGATCTGCGAGTACGGCTTGCCGACGATGTTGGCCAGCACGTTGAGCCGGCCGCGGTGCGGCATCGCGATGACGACCTCGTCGAGGGCGTGCTCGGCGCACTGGTCGATCACCGCGTCCATGGTCGGGATGACCGTCTCGGCGCCCTCAAGTGAGAACCGCTTCTGCCCAACGTATTTCGTCTGTAGGAACGTCTCGAATGCCTCGGCCGCATTGAGCTTGGAGAGGATGTACTTCTGCTCGGCGACGGTCGGCTTCTCGTGCTTCTTCTCGATGCGGTCCTGCAGCCACTGCTGCTGTTCGGGCTCGAGGATGTGGGTGTACTCGACGCCGATGTGACGGCAGTACGAGTCGCGCAACAGCCCGAGCACGTCGCGCAGCCTCTTCTGCTGTGCGCCGGCGAAACCGTTGACCTTGAACTCGCGGTCCAGGTCCCACAGCGTCAGCCCGTGCGTGAGCACGTCGAGGTCGGGGTGGCTGCGAAACCGGTTCTTGTCCAACCGCAACGGGTCGATGTCGGCCATCAGGTGACCGCGGTTGCGGTACGCGGCGATCAACTCGATGACCCGCGCGTTCTTGTCCTCGATCGAGTCCGGGTTGTCCGTGCGCCAGCGCACGGGCTCGTACGGGATGCCGAGCTCGCGGAAGATCTCGTCGAAGAAGTCGTCGTCGAGAAGCAGTTGGTGCACGGTGCGCAGGAAGTCGCCCGACTCCGCACCCTGGATGATGCGGTGGTCGTAGGTCGACGTCAGCGTGACCAGCTTGCCGACACCCAGTTCGGCGATGCGCTCCTCGCTCGCGCCCTGGAACTCGGCCGGATACTCCATCGCGCCGACGCCGATGATCGCGCCCTGACCGCGCATCAGCCGCGGCACGGAGTGCACGGTGCCGATGGTTCCTGGGTTGGTCAACGAAATCGTCACTCCGCCAAAGTCATCTGCGGTGAGCTTGCCGTTGCGGGCGCGCCGGACGATGTCCTCGTAGGCCGCGATGAACTGGCCGAACGACATGTTCTCGGCGGCCTTGATGCCTGCCACCACCAACTGGCGGCTACCGCCCTTGCCCTGCAGGTCGATCGCCAAACCGAGGGTGACGTGTTCGGGCGTGACCGCATTGGGCTTGCCGTCGATCTCGGCGAAGTGGCGGTTCATGTTCGGGAACTGCTTGACCGCCTGCACCACCGCATACCCGATGAGGTGGGTGAACGAGATCTTCCCGCCGCGGGTCCGCTTGAGGTGGTTGTTGATGACGATGCGGTTGTCGATCATCAACTTCGCCGGGATGGCGCGCACGCTGGTGGCCGTCGGCACGTCCAGCGACGCCGACATGTTCTTGACGACGGCCGCGGCGGCGCCCCGCAGCACCTGGGTCTCCTCGCCGCCGGAGTCCTTCTCCTCGGCGCCCTTGTCCTTGGACTCCTTGGACTCCTTGGACTCCTTGGACTCCTTGGGCTTGGCGGGGGCCGACTCCTTGGGCTTGGCGGGTGCCGACGACTTCGGCGCGCTCTCAGACGACTCCTTGGCCTTGGTGTCGGTCTTGGACTCCTTGGCAGGCGCGGCGCCGTTGTTGTCGGCTTGCTTGGGCGCGGGCGCCGGCGCCGGTTCCGGCGGGCTCACCGGCCCGGCGGAACGCTGCCCGTTGCCGCTCTGAGCCTGACTCTCGGTGGTCGGCTCAGGGGAGTAGTCGACGAGAAATTCGTGCCAACTGGGATCTACCGACGAGGGATCCTCGCGGAACTTGCGATACATCTCCTCGACCAACCACTCGTTCTGTCCGAATGGTGAAGGTGAGCTCACGGTAGCTACTCGCCTCGATTCTTCGCTTCGCGCGAGCGCATCTCAACGCTCGCCAGGTTCTCTACGGTTACCCCGCATTCCGCCGCCTAAAGGCTAGCGCCGAAGCAACGGCCAGACCACGACAACGGCCTTATGGTCGTCGCAGCCGTCGCCACGCGATCAGTCGTGCGGCGCGGGCAGCACGTGCAGCGTCGCCGGCCACCGAGGTGGCGCCGTGCCGAACGCCTTGCGGGCGTTCTCCACGATGCGCTTGCCCATCAGGCGATTTCCTACGCCACCCACGACGGCCCCGATGCCGACGGGCAGCAACTTGCCGAACGCGATCGCCCCGCGCTTGAGGGTGTAGCGCTTGACGAAGTACTTCAGCAGTCGTGAGTTCAGTTGTGACACCGCGGGCAGCGGCAGCGTCGCCGCGCCGTCGGCGATCCAGGCGCCCTTGGTGCGGCCCGGACCGACCAGGTCGGCGATCGCACGCTTGCTGTCCTCACCGACCAGCACCGCGAGCACCAGCGCGCGCCTGCGCTCCCGGTGCTCGGCGGGAATCCCGTGCACCTCGGCGACGGCCAACACGTAGACGGCGGTCGCTTCGAGGAAGACCACCGTCTCGCCCGCGACGGCCGACGCCGCGGCGAGGGTTCCGAGCCCCGGGAACGCCGCCGCCGACCCGACGGCCGCGCCGCTGGCCATCACCGCGCCGAGGTAGTGCTTCTCGAGCCTGCCGATGATCTCGGCGGGGGATGCATCCGGGCCCTGCTTGCGCAGGCGGTCCACGTAGGCCTTGACCGCGGGCCCCTGTACGCGCGCGCCCCGCTCGATGATCTGCGACAGCACCTTCGCGGCGACGCTCGGATCTTCGGCGGAGCCATCGCTGACCGCCGGCAACTGGCTCTTGGCCTTCGACCGGGCACTCATACGGCCCCCTTCCCGAACGACTCGTCCCAGGCTATCGCTTAGTCCAACGAACGGCGGCTACCCGGTGTGCCCGGCCGTGACAGCGCTCACTGTCTGCCGCAGCGGGAAGAAAATAATGAGAAGCGACGCTAATCGATTCCATGGCACCATCACCGGCTGTGGATCTGACGACTGCCCCGACACTCCGGGAAGGCAACACCCCGAGCCGAATCCGCATGATCCTCGTGCTGGGTGTCATGGTCGCGTTGGGCCCGCTGACCATCGACATGTATCTGCCCGCGCTTCCGGGCATCGCCGACGAACTCGGGGTGTCCTCGTCGGTCGCGCAGTTGACGTTGACCGGGACGCTGCTCGGGCTCGCACTCGGCCAGCTGGTCATCGGGCCGCTCTCGGATTCGCTGGGCCGCCGCCGGCCGTTGATGGCCGGGATCGTGCTGCACATGCTGGCATCGCTGATGTGCCTGTTCGCGCCCAACATCGAGGTGTTGGGCGTGGCCCGGGGCCTGCAGGGCATGGGCGCCGCGGCGGGCATGGTGGTGGCGATCGCCGTCGTCGGTGATCTGTTCACCGACTCGGTCGCGGCCACGGTCATGTCGCGGCTGATGCTGGTGCTCGGTGTCGCGCCGGTGCTGGCTCCCTCGTTGGGCGCCGCGGTTCTGCTGAAGGCCTCCTGGCACTGGGTGTTTGCCGCGCTGGTGCTGATCGCGGGCCTGTTGCTGGTGGTGGCGGCAACGGCCCTGCCGGAGACGCTGCCGGTCGCGCATCGGCGCCCGCTGAAGGTGCGCGGCATCGCCGCGACATACCTGGAACTGTTGCGCGACGCCCGGTTCGTGGTGCTGGTCCTGGTCGCGGCGCTGGGGATGTCCGGGCTCTTCGCCTACATCTCGGCCGCGCCGTTCGTCCTCCAGGGACGCTACGGGCTGGATCAGCAGGCGTTCGCGCTCGTATTCGCGGCGGGTGCGATCGCGTTGATCGGGGCGACGCAGTCCAACGTGCTGCTGCTGCGCCGTTTCACGCCGCAGACCATCGTGCTCTGGGCGCTGGCGGTGGCCTCGCTCGCTGGTGCGGTCTTCGTCGGGATCACGCTCGCCGACATCGGCGGGTTGCCCGGGTTCATCGTCCCCGTGTGGGTGGTGCTCGCGGCGATGGGTCTGGTCATCCCCAACGCACCCGCGGTCGCGCTGACCCGGCACCCGGACGCCGCGGGCACGGCTGCCGCTCTGCTGGGCGCGGCACAGTTCGGGCTGGGCGCCGCGATCGCCCCGCTCGTCGGCGCCCTCGGCAACAACGAGTTCGCTCTGGCGGCGGTGATGACGGTGGGTATGGTGATCGCGTTGCTCGCGCTCACGGCCGTCGGTGTATCGGCGACCGACCGCGCGGACGACTCCGAATGCGATGTCAGCGACGACGTCGTGCCCGAACCTGCCTGACGTCTGGTAGCGCACGATTCCGCCTTGTCGGGATCGGCCCCGCTCCGTAGCGTCGGCAGGATCGCCGAAGGCTAGTCGACCCAGGATGTTCTCAACCCTTCTCACCAGGCAGAACGCGTCATCGAACCCGTGGCATGCGCTGTGGGCGATGATGGTCGGCTTCTTCATGATCCTGGTCGACGCGACGATCGTGGCGGTCGCCAACCCGTCGATCATGGCCAGGTTCGACGCCGGCTACGACGCGGTCCTGTGGGTCACCAGCGCCTACCTGTTGGCCTACGCGGTGCCGTTGCTGGTCGCCGGGCGCCTCGGCGACCGGTTCGGCCCGAAGAACCTCTATCTCTTGGGCCTCACGATCTTCACCGTCGCCTCCCTGTGGTGCGGCCTGTCCGACACGATCGGGATGCTGATCGCAGCGAGGGTCGTGCAGGGCGTGGGCGCGGCGCTGTTGACGCCGCAGACGCTGTCGACGGTCACCCGAATCTTCCCCGCCGAGCGGCGCGGCGTGGCGATGAGCGTATGGGGCGCGACGGCCGGCGTCGCGACACTGGTCGGCCCGCTGGCCGGCGGCGTCCTGGTCGACGCGCTCGGGTGGCAGTGGATCTTCTTCGTCAACGTGCCGATCGGGGTGTTCGGTGTGGCGTTGGCGCTGCGGTTGGTCCCCGAACTCCCGCGGCAGCGGCAGCGATTGGACGTGCCGGGGGTGATCCTTTCCGGCGTCGGGTTGTTCCTGATCGTGTTCGCCTTGCAGGAGGGCCAGGCGCACCGGTGGACGCACTGGGTGTGGGGCCTGATGGCGCTGGGCACCGGGGTGATGGCCGCGTTCCTGTTCTGGCAGTCGGCCAACCGCAAGGATCCGCTGCTGCCGCTGGAGATCTTCCGCGACCGCGACTTCTCGCTGTCGACGTTCGGCGTCGCGACCATCGGCTTCGTGGTGACCGGCATGATCGTGCCGGTCATGTTCTACGCCCAGGCGGTCAGTGGGCTCTCACCGACGCGTTCGGCGCTGCTGACCGCGCCGATGGCGATCGCAACGGGTGTGCTCGCACCCTTCGTCGGGTGGATCGTCGACCGGTGGCATCCGCGCCCGGTGGTCGGATTCGGCTTCTCGGTGCTGGCGATCGCGATGACCTGGCTGTCGCTGGACATGGCCCCCGACACCCCGATCTGGCGACTGGTGGTCCCGCTGACCGCGACGGGTATCGGCATGGCGTTCATCTGGTCGCCGCTGGCCGCGACGGCCACCCGCAACCTGCCGTCGCGGTTGGCCGGTGCGGGCTCGGGTGTCTACAACACCACCCGCCAGGTCGGCGCCGTGCTGGGTAGCGCCAGCATGGCCGCGTTCATGACGTGGCAGGTCAACTCCGAATTGCCGCCGTGGGCCGCCGATTCGGCACAGGGTGATGTAGGCGCGACGCAGCTGCCGTCGTTCCTGCACACCCCGTTCGCGGCCGCCATGGCGCAGTCGTTGCTGTTGCCTGCGTTCGTCGCACTGTTCGGTGTGATCGCCGCGGTGTTCCTGCTCGGCTACGCACCGCGGTCGCTCGACGACGCGCGTCCCGAGGTCGCGCGCGAGGACGACGAGGCGTTCGACGACGATGACGACTACGTCGAGTACACCATCAGCTGGGATGACGACGGTTCCGCGTCGTGGGTTCGGGCCGAGCGGGAGCCGGCGACCGAACCGTTGGGCGGACGCGAGGAGCACCCGCCCGAACAGGCCGACGAGTCGTGGCGCGAGATACTCGACCAGTTGCTCGCCGAGATCCCGCCCGCACCCGACCCGGAACCCGCCGACGAACCGATCGGGCTGGCCCACAACGGCTTACGGGTGCACGACGAGCCGCGGATCACGTGGCTCGATTCCCCGAGCGCCGAGGTCCATCCGCGCGACGACCGCCGTGACCGGCCCAGCCGCCATGAGCGTTCGAGCCGCGGGGAGTTCCGGCCCAACGGTCGGCATGCGCGCGGCGACGATCTCGGCTGACGGCTAGCCGAAGAGCACCGCGGGATTGAGATAGCCGGACGGGTCGAACGCCGCCTTGAGGGTCCGCATCGCCGCGATGTCGGCGTCGGTCCGCGACATCCCGAGGTAGGCCCGTTTGCGGGTGCCGACGCCGTGCTCGGAGCTGACGTTGCCGCCCATCCGGGCGATCAGGTCCATCATCGCCGAATACAGCGCTCGCTCGGCTCCGCTGTCGAGCGTGCACCGCACGAGGTTCAGGTGCAGGTTGCCCTCGCCCACATGCCCGAACAGCACCGGGATCGCCTCGGGCGCATGGGCGGAGACGACGTCGGCGGCCTCGGCCGCGAACGGCGCGATCGACGAGAGCGGCAGCGAGACATCGAATTTCAGCGGCGGCCCGTAGACGCCGAGCACCTCGGCGAGGGCCTCGCGCACCTGCCACAGCCGCTGCTGTGCGGCCGCGTCGACGCTGACGGCCGGCTCGCCGCACAGGTCGGCGTCCTCTATCGCTGCGGCCAGCCGCTCGGTCTGGTCGGTGTCGCCGGCCAACTCGATGAGCAGCTGCCACGCGCCGTCGACGGGGGCGGGCACCCCGGCGTGTTCGGCGGTCAACGCGCTGGCGCGCGCGTCGATCAACTCCAGCGCGGCGATGCCGTCCAGGTCGCGGAAGACGCGTCCGGCGTCGACGAGCGCGTCGAGGTCGGCGAACCCGCAGATCGCGGTGACCCGGTGAGCAGGCGTGGGATGCAGCCTCAGGTCGAGCGCGGTGATGACGCCCAACGTGCCCTCGGCGCCGACGAACAGCGACGCCAGGTCGTAACCGGTGTTGTCCATGCGCACGCGGCTGTGCCGGTGTACGACCGAACCGTCGGGCAGCGCGACGTCCAAGCCGATCACCTGCTCGCCCATGTTGCCGTAGCGGACGGTGCGCAGCCCGCCCGCGTTCGTCGAGGCCATTCCGCCGACGGTCGCGGTGTCGCGTGCGGCCAGGTCGACGCCGAACACCAGCCCCGCCGCACTCGCCGTCCGTTGCACTTCGGCCAGAGTCACGCCCGCGCCGACCGAGATTCGACGTTCGGCGACGTCGACGTCGCCGATGTCGCGTAACCGCTCGGTGGACAGCAGCACGTCGTCGTGCTCGGGCACGGTGCCGGCGACCAACGATGTCCGGCCGCCCTGCACGGTGACGTAGGCCCCGGCCTCACGGCAGGCCCGTAGCACCGCGGCGACCTCGTCGGCCGAACCCGGCCGCACCAGGGTGCTGGCTCGCCCGCGGTAACGCCCGGTGTGGTCGACGACGCGCGCCGCGAGCACGTCGGGATCGGTGCTGACATAGGCGGTTCCGACGATCTCGTCCAGCCGGTCGGTCAAACTCATCACGTGGGTGTATCACACGCGCCCAGCGACAGGAACGCACCCAACTCGATCAAGCGGTCCGGGGTGGCCGGCAGGTACTCGGTGAGCGCCTCCGAGCGGACGATCACGCTGAGGTACTTGGCGCGGCTGATCGCGACGTTGAGCCGGTTCCTGTTGAGCAGGAACGAAATCCCGCGTGGCACATCGTCGATGGATGACGCCGTCATCGACACGAACACCACCGGCGCCTGCCTGCCCTGGAACTTGTCCACGGTGCCGACCGAGACCCCGGACAACCCGGCCGCCTCGAAGTGGTCGCGCAGCAGCATCACCTGCGCGTTGTACGGGGCGACGACGAGCACGTCGTCCTCGGCCAGCGGGCGAGCGCCGTCCTCGTCGGTCCACTGGCTGCCGAGCAGTTGCCGCGTCGCCGCGACGATCGCTTCGGCCTCCTCGGGGCTGCTCGTCGAGTTGCCGTCGTGGGGGATGGACACCACGCGCACACCCGGATCGTGACCCTCGAGGCGCCGCGCGGCGGGGCGGCCCTCCGCGGAACGCAGCTTGCCCTGGTATGCCAGCCGGGACACCGGCGCGCACACCGCGGGGTGCATGCGGTACGAGCGGTCCAGGAAGTAGCCGAATTGCTCGGGCAGCGTGCGGTTCTCCTGCACCAGCCAGCCCAGCGCCGACGCGTCGACCGGTTCGGGGTGGTGGCCCTGGCTGACCTGCGGCAGCTGTTGCGGGTCGCCGAGGAGCATCAGGTTGGCGGCCGCCCTGGCCACGGCGATCGTGTTGGCTAGGCAGAACTGTCCGGCCTCCTCGATCACCAGCAGGTCGAGGCTGCGGGCCTCAACGCGGGTGTCGTTGGCGAAATCCCATGCGGTGCCGCCGATGACGCACCCGGCGTGATCTGCGATGAACGCCGCGTACTCGTCCTTGTCGATCGCCTGACACCCGACGTCCCCGGGGCAGTCCTTCTTCGCTATCCGCGCCGGATCCACGCCGGCCTTGATCAGGTCGCGAAACAGGTTCTCCACCACCGCATGTGACTGCGCGACGACCCCGACGCGCCACTGGTGTTCGTTGACCAGCCGGGCGACGATGCGCGCGGCGGTGTACGTCTTGCCGGTGCCCGGGGGGCCGTGCACCGCGACATACGACGAGTCGAGGTCGAGCACCGCGGCGGTGATGTCGGCGGTGGCGTCGCCGGTGCGGGAGAGGGGTGCACCGCTGCGAGTCCGCGGCGGCCGCCGCAGCAGCACGTCGGCGACGGCGGTCCGCGGTAGGTCGGGCAGCGTCGCGGCGATCTCGGCGGCGGCGTCATCGATCGCCTCACGTAATTTCTTGTTCGGCACGATGTTTCGCGGGGTGAGCGCGAACGGCGTCTGAGCGAAGGTCCCGGCCGGTGTTTCCCGTTCGCAGATCACCACCCGGATGGGAGCGGTCGAGTCGTCGATCTCTTTGACGTCCGCACTCCCCGCCGCACGGCGGTCCGCGTTGTCCGCGATGCCCGCAGGCGACGGCGGCTCGTAGAGTGCGAACACCTCGCGGTGGAGTTCGCCGCCCTCCAGCGTCCCGGTCAGCTCCAGCCACCGCTGCTTCTTGCGGGCGCGCGCCGACGGCAGATGCCAGTCCTTGACGACGGTCGTTCGGTCGGTGTCGACCAGGAACACGTCGCTGGTGTCGCCCCACTCGTCGACCGCGCTGTTGAGCCGGTCGAAGTGCGCCCACCAGAACGGTTTGTCCTCGCGGCGGTGATACCCGCGGGCGGCGGCCACCAGCGCCACGGCCGTCTGCTCGGGACTGCGTTCAGCCACACCGTCTCCGGCGAACTCCATCAGCGTGCGCGCCAGATCGTCGGTGTCCTCGACCGCGACGCCCAGGGCGACGGGTTGCGGCCCGAGCGGAGGAACGCTCGACTCGATGGCGATCTTGATCAGCCAGTCGCGCAGGCGGTGTGTCGAGCGGCAGTCGTAGCGGTTGTAGTCCTCGATCTTCTTGAGCATGTTCGCGGCCTCGTCGTCGCGACCCTCGGCGCGCATCTCACAGAACCGCGCGTACATCGTGATCGACTCCGTCGCGGTGGTGACGTCGCCGTCGCGCAACTCCGAGCCCATGTACAGCGGCTCGAGCGACTTGAGGCTGTAGTTCTCGGTGCCCACGCGAATGCTCTTGCGCACCAACGGGTACAGATCGACCAGCACACCGCTGCGCAGCAGGTCGTCGACCTCGTCCTCGCCGACGCCGTAGCGGCCGGCCAATCGCAGCAGGGCGCTCTTCTCGTACGCCGCGTAGTGGTAGATGTGCATCTTCGGATACTTCTTGCGGCGTTGGCGCACCAGCTTGAGGAAGTCGAGAAGGGCCTTGCGCTCACTCGCTCGGTCGTGTGCCCACAGCGGCCGGAACCCGCCGCCCACCTCGAGCACGCCCCACATGTACTCCAGGCCCCACTCGTGACCGTTGGCCGTCCACAGCGGGTCGCCCTCGAAATCGAAGAACAGGTCACCCTTGTCGGGGTCGGGCAGCAGCGTCAACGGTTGCGGGTCGACAACCCGGTACGGCGGCTTGCCGTCCACTCGCGGGGCCAGCTGCAACCGCGCCTGATCCCGCAGCGCGGTGAACGTCCGCGCCGGAAGCTCGGCCACCGGACCGTCGTGGTTCGCGAGTTCGGCGACCGTGGTGATGTCCGCGTCGAGCAGGCGCGCCCGCTGGCTCACCCGCATGTTCGCCACCAGCAGCAGGTCGTCGGTGGCCCGCACCTGGGCCTCACATTCGGGGCAGCGGAAGCACGCCCGCACGGAGTCGTCGGCCCAGTCGACGGGCGCACCGGAGGCGAGGTGGTCGTCGAGCAGCCGCTGCAGGGCCGCGCGGCGGGGACGATAGACCGGAAGCAACTCGTCGACGCGGTAACTCGCGGTGGCCCCGTCGCCCAGCACCAGCTCGACCTCGTCGGCGACCGGTACGCCCGCCGCCGACAGCGTTTCGGCGTAGGCAGCCAACTGCAGCAGCGCCTCCACCTTCACCGAGCGCGCGAGCTTGGTGTCGCGCAACCGGTACCGCTCACCGTCGGGGCCCTGCTCGAGGATCAGGAAGTCGGCGAAGCCGACGAACCGGCCGTCGAACATCGCGGCCTGGTAGATCACCTCCGCACGACGCTCGACCGCGCGCCGCGTCTGCTCGGCGGCGGCGGTCAGCCCGTCGACCGTGTACTGAGGCTTGCCGATGACCGCGACGTCGGCCCGGTCGCGCAACAGATCGAGATGCCGCTTTTCGTGGTCACCGCCGAGCTGGGCCGTGCGGGCCAGCAGCTCGTCCTCGACCGCGACGGCGGGCCCCCTGCCGAGCTTGGCGTCGAAGGCGCGCAGCAGCGCGTACTCACAGCGGGCTGCCGCTGCGAGATCGGATGCGCTGTATATGACGCGGGTTTCGGCGCCATCGGGGGCCACGAACACGCTGCCACTGTATGTGACCCGGGCGACACGTCCGAGTTCCGCCGAACGTGGGTTACCCGCACGCCGAACGCGGCCCGCGCGTGACACAAGGCCACACTCGTCCGTCCCCCCGCCACACTCGTCCGTCCCCAACGCCACACTCGTCCATCCCCAACGGCACGCGCATCCACAGGGCCACGTTCACCGGCCCGCATCGGCCGTTCGCGTGAGACCGATTGCCGACAGTGACGGCATGGATACGAAGTCATCGCCGTTCATCGGCACTGAAGCGTTGGCGGCGGGCGTCGTGACCAGACGGACGTTGGTCAGCCGCCACAACATGATCTATCGCAATGTGTACTTGCCGAAGGGAGTGACGCTGACGCCCGACATCCGAGCGGTGGCGGCGTGGTTGTGGTCCCGGCGGAACGCCACCCTCGCCGGATCATCCGCCGCGGCTCTGCATGGGTCACGATGGATCGACGAGGACTTACCCGCCGAACTGATTCGCGTCGAGGCTTGTGATGTCGACGGGATCATCATCCATCGGGCGAAACTGCGCGACGATGAAGCCGGCGTCGCGTGCGGAATGCCGGTGACCACTCCGGCGCGGACAGCATTCGACCTCGGGCGGAGAAACTGGCTCGAGAGGGCGATCCTCGGAGTCGATGCGCTGGCGAACGCTACCGATCTCAAGCCGGTCGACGTCGTGCGGGTCGCCGAAAACCATCGCGGCGCACGCGGTGTGGTGCAGTTACGGCAGGTTGTCGAGCTGATGGACTGCGGCGCCGAGTCACCGCAGGAAACAAGGACACGGCTACTGCTGATCGCGGCCGGATTTCCGAGGCCGCAGACGCAAATCCTCGTCGTCGACGAGTACGGCTGCTTCGTCGGCCGCGTCGACATGGGCTGGGAGGAATTCAAGGTCGGCATCGAATACGACGGTCCGCAACATTGGGAGGATCCCGAACAGCACGCACGTGACATCGACCGCCTGGCCGAGCTGGCGGGTCAAGGCTGGCTGATCATCCGCGTGAGTCGAGATCTCTTGCGCTATCGCTCGCATATTTTCCTTGCACGCGTACGCGACGCGATGCAGGCAAGGGGTTGGCCGCATGGCGACGACGTTCGGCTCGCCGCCCGAACTTCCTGGCTCGACTCGCGGTAAGCCCCGAGTGTGGGCTCAATACACGTCCGAGGCCGTCAAGGCGTGCGGGTAACCCACGTTCGGCGGAATATAGTCAGCCGGTGTTGCCGATCAGCTCGACGCCGTTTCCGTTCCAGCGGAACCTGACCACGCTGTCGAGACCCGGCATGCCGTTCGAGTAGCGCAGCGCGACGGTGTCGCCGGTGCTCTCCAACGTGTCCACGCCGTTGAAGCCGTAGGTGTCGGGCGCACCGGAGGGGATGAACTTGCCGAGGTGGAACATCACCGCCCGGGTGTTCGGGTTCGTCGCGTTGGTGTTGGCCTTGACGATGACGACCGACAACTGCGCGCACTCGTTGTAGTTGCCCGCGATCGGCTCCGGATTCCAGCCCTGATTGCTGCGCGGATCGCGGGGCAACTCGGCCACCGCCCTGGTGATCTCCGGCGCGGCGAGATTGACCTCGCAGGGGTCGGCGGCCGCCGGCGCGCCGGTCGCGGCGGCGTTGGGGGCGGGCGAGGGCGGCGCGGCCGGGGGAGGTGCGGCGGGGGGCAAGGCGTCGGG
>NZ_CVTB01000297.1 GCF_001050015.1 Mycolicibacterium malmesburyense | reverse complement strand
CCCCCGCCGCGGTCGGGGCGGGCGCCTCGGCGCTCTCCGTCTCGGAGCCCCCGGTGTTCTTCACGATCACGAGCACGATGGCCGCGATCACGCCGATCACGAGGACCGCTATGCCCAGCGCTAGTGCCCTGCGACGCCAGTAAATCTGCGTCGGTAGCGGGCCATGCGGTTCCAGATCCAGCACAACTTCACGGTAAGGCCAGGTCACGCCTTATCGGTCGAGGTCGCCCGGCGTGTCGCGCTCAGCCTTCGCCGATGTCCCCGAGATGGTCCCGCAAAACCACCCGACCGTCGGCGAGATGATAGGTCACGCCGACGATCGCCAGGTCGCCCGAGGCCACCCGATCGGACACCGTTGTGGAGCGGGCCAGCAGCTGCGCGCCGGTCTCGCTGACGTGGCGCGCCTCGAACTCGTCGACGCGGGTCAGCCCGTCGCGGCGGCCCAGCAAAATCGACGGCATCACGCGTTCGACGATGTCGCGCACGTAGCCGTTTGGAACCTGGCCCTCGTCCAGAGCGCTCAATGTCGCCTTGACCGCCCCACAGCTGTCGTGGCCGAGCACCACGACCAGCGGCACGTCGAGCACCGCGACCGCGTACTCGATGGAACCCAGCACCGCCGAATCGAGTACGTGCCCGGCGGTGCGGACCACGAACATGTCACCGAGCCCCTGGTCGAAGATGATCTCGGCCGCCACGCGGCTGTCCCCGCACCCGAACACCACCGCGGTCGGCCTCTGGGACCCGGCCAGGCTGGCGCGATGCTCGACGCCTTGGCTCGGATGCAGGGGCTGACCGGCGACGAAGCGCTCGTTACCCTCTTTGAGTGCTTTCCACGCGGTCACTGGGCTGGTGTTGGGCATGACGGACATTGTGCCCCAGTTGGTCGATTGGTATGCCCGCGAGCAGCGAGATCTCCCGTGGCGCCGGCCCGGCGTCAGCCCCTGGCAAATACTGGTCAGCGAATTCATGCTGCAGCAGACGCCGGTCGCGCGGGTCGAGCCCGTGTGGCGCGCGTGGGTGCAGCGGTGGCCGACGCCGTCGGCGACCGCGGCGGCCGGCGCCGCGGACATCCTGCGGGCCTGGGGCAAGCTCGGCTATCCGCGCCGCGCCAAGCGGTTACACGAATGCGCGACGGTGATCGCCGCGCAGTACGACGACGTCGTACCGTCCGACGTCGAGACGCTGCTGACACTGCCCGGCATCGGCGCCTACACCGCACGGGCCATCGCCTGCTTCGCCTACCGGGACAGGGTCCCGGTGGTCGACACGAACGTCCGCCGCGTGGTCGCCCGCGTCGTGCACGGGCGCGCCGACGCCGCGGCGTCGTCGTCGCCGCGTGATCTCGCCGATGTCGAAGCGCTCCTGCCCGAACGCGATCTGGCGCCGACGTTTTCGATCGCGCTCATGGAGTTGGGCGCCACGGTGTGCACCGCCCGCGCTCCGCGATGCGGGCTGTGCCCGCTGGACACGTGCGCGTGGCGTTCGCTCGGATTCCCCGCGTCGGATTCACCTGCGCGGCGTGTCCAACGCTATGCCGGCACCGACCGGCAGGTTCGGGGCAGGCTGCTGGATGTGTTGCGCGACAACGACTCCCCCGTCACCCGCGCACAGCTCGACGTGGTCTGGCTGTCCGACACCGCTCAACGAGACCGTGCCCTGGACTCGCTACTGATCGACGGGCTCATCGAACAGACCGCCGACGGCCGGTTCGCGCTCGCCGGTGAAGGCGGTTAGGCGCGGACGACCCGTCGGGCCAGCCTGGCCAGCGGCGACGGCTGGAACCGCCACACATCGGCGTCCCCGCAATCCCATGCGTAGGCGGGTGCATCGCCATCCCAGAGCGATCGAAGGGCAGGCAGCGAGAGCTCGGCGGCCGACCACGCGTAGAGCCGGGCGATCCGCGGCGTGATGACACCGACATCGAGCATGTGTCCGAAGCCGTGCTCGACCGCGATGTAGTCGTCGACGTCGTCGCCGAGTGGATAGAGGTCGGGCAGCACCCGCGACAGCGACATGAAGATCGCGGTCATCCGCACGCGGGGATCACCGAGCCGGGGTCCGAACGGCGCCAGCCAACCCAGCGCCAACCGGGGGGCGGCCACCAGCGCATGGGCGTAGAGCACGCGCACCAGCACCACGTTGATGAAGAACCGCTCGACCCGGCTTTCGGCGGCGGCCAGGGTCTCGTTGGCCAGGTAACCGCACGCGATGCTGACGTTGCGGGCGCGGTACCAGTTGCGCGCGGTGGGTTCTTCGATGAAATCCAGGTGCGCTTCCACGCCCGCCCGGTTCGGCGTACCGGGACGGCCGAACGCCAGTGCGCGAGCTTCCGCGATGTCGCGGAGCAGCGCTTCGTTCAGCGCCCGCCACCACGGGCTGCCGGGCTGGGTGTGGTCGGTCGGGTTGAGAAGCCCGCGGCGCAGTTGCCAACCCATGAAGGCCGTCGCCGCCCGCCGGTAGGGCAGGTACCCACGGTCCACACCGTGCGGCACCTCGTAGAGCCCGCGCATCAGGTTCAGCCGCGCGGCGGGGTCGTCACGCACCCGTGCGACCTCGGATTCCGCGTACGCCGCAGCGGAATCTCGCGACATGAGGTCAGGCCCAGGCCATTTCGGACTCTGCGTCGGATTCCCCTGTCCCGCAGGCGAACCGGCGACGGTAGTCCGACGGCGTGACCCCGATGACCCTGCGGAAGTGGTGCCGTAACAGCGTCGCGGTGCCGAAGCCGCTGCGCTCGGCGATCCGGTCGACGTCGAGGTCGGTCTCTTCGAGAAGGGTGCGCGCGTACAACACCCGCTGATCGGTCACCCACTGCATGGGGGTGCGGCCCGTCTCCTCCACGAATCGCCGCGCGAAGGTACGCGCCGACATGTGCGCGCGGGCGGCCAGCGATGCGACCGTGTGCGGTTGATCGAGGTTGGTGAGGATCCAATCCAGCTGTGGCGCAAAGCGTTCCGAGCATCGCACCGGGATCGGCTGGTCGATGTACTGGCGCTGACCGCCGTCTCGTTGCGGCGGGACCACCATGCGGCGCGCGATCTTGTTGGTCACCTCGCTGCCGAGCTCACGCCGAACCAGGTGCAGGCACGCGTCGATGCCCGCTGCGGTGCCCGCGCTGGTGATCAGGTTCCCGTCGTCGACGAACAACACGTTGCGGTCGACCTTGGCCGTGGGATAGCGGCGCGCGAGTTCGTCGGCGTGCATCCAATGCGTCGTGCACGGCCTCCCGTCGAGCAGCCCTGCGGCGCCCGCGACGAACGCGCCCGAGCACACGGTGAGGATGATCGATCCCGACTCGGCGGCCGCCCGGACGGCGGCGAGCGCCTCGGGTAGATACTCCGACCCTCCGATCGCCGGGATGGCGACAAGGTCGGCGCCGACCAGGTCCTCGAGGCCGTGGTCGGGCGTGAGGGTCGCGCCGACCGAGGTGCGAAGCGGTTTTCCCGGGACCGGGCCGCAGACCTTGAAATCGAAGTTGGGCACCCCGTCGCCGGAACGATCGATGCCGAACACCTCGCAGATGACACCGAACTCGAAGATCGCCAGATCGTCCAGGACGAGCGTCGCCACGCTCTTGATAGACATGGCAGTATTTTAGCTCGAAGTGTCGTTACTGCCACTGTTGGCCGAATCTTATCCAGCGAAGGATTACTGCCATGACCACAGTACTGACACTCCTGATCCTGATCTCCCCGGTGGCGGTGGCCGTGGGCATCGCCTGGGCCGCCAGCCGGGCAGGGGACCTGCGCCTGCACCGTGACCAGTTCCGCATGGCCGCACCGATGGCCGGCCGGGTGTTCGACAGCGACCGCGACATGTGGCGCCTCGAGCACGACCTCGACGCGATCCGCACCCGCTTCGAGCGCCAACCCGCCTGGCCGTCCTCAGGCGCGGTCGGCGAGCGTCGCTAGAAACGCCTCGACCGCCCCCCGGTAAGCCTGCGGCGCGTCGTCGTGGACGAGGTGGCCGGCGTCGGGCACCCGCAGATAGGTGGTGCTCGGGCGACCCTCCGCCATCCGCGACATCTGGCCGTCCGGGGTGACCGAGTTTCCCGCCTCGAGCAGCAGTGCGGGCACGCGCACGGCCTCCCACTCGCGCCAGTAGTCGCGGGTGCCCCATTCGGCGGCGATCTCGATCCACACATCCGTGCGCCCGTGCAGCCGCCAGCCGCCTTCCGTGCGGTCGAACGCCTCGAGGAAGTACTGCCCCGCCACTGGTCCGAATTCGTCGTAAACCCTTTCGGCGGAATCGAATTCGACAGGGAGCGCATGCAGCCACGGTTCCCACGGGCCGGTGGTGCGGCCGCGGAAGTCGGGCGCCATGTCCTCGACCACCAGTGCCTCGACGAGATCGGGTCGCGTCGCGGCCAGGCACCACGAATGCAGCCCGCCCATCGAATGGCCGATCATCACGGCGGGCTGCCCGATCGTCGACACCGCGTCGCCGAGCTCGGCGACGAAGCGCTCGGTGCTGATCGGCCGGGCATCCTCGACGTCACGGCCGCGATGCCACGGCGCGTCGTAGGTGTAGACCTCGCCGAGCCGGGTCAGCCACGGCAGCTGGCGCGACCACGTGCTGCCCCGCCCCATCAGGCCGTGCACCAGCACGAGCGGGCGGCCCCGGCCGCCGCGGTGGGTGAGCGGGGCCCGCGTTCCCGCGAAGGACTGCATCCCGACATCATCGTGCCTCGGGGTGCCCGCGGCGCATTCGGTAGCCTGATGCGCATGCCCAGCCAGAATCCCGTGGTGAAGATCAACGCGATCGAGGTCCCGCCCGACGCCGGTCCCGAACTGGAGAAGCGCTTCGCGCACCGGGCCCACGCCGTCGACAACCAGCCGGGCTTCCTCGGCTTTCAGCTGCTGCGTCCCATCAAGGGCGAGAACCGCTACTTCGTGGTGACGCAGTGGGAGTCCGAAGAGGCCTTCCAGGCCTGGGCGACCGGCCCGGCCATCGAGGCCCACAAAGGCCAGCAGGCCAACCCGGTGGCCACCGGCGCGTCGCTGCTCGAATTCGAGGTCGTCCTCGACGTTGCGGGTGCCGACAAGTAGCGCCTGGCTCACCGCGCGCCGGGCGCTCGGGCTGACGGTCGCGGCCTGTCTGGTCGTCGGCCTCGCCGGCTGCGCCAGAATCCAGCCGCCGGCGGCGGACGCCGCATACGGCACGGCCATCGAGATCAACACGCCCCAGGGGCTGCGGGCCAAGCAGACGCTGGACATGCTCAACTCCGACTGGCCGATCGGCCCGGTGGGAGTGCGGACGATGGCGGTCCCCGAGAAGGTCGACGAGATCACGGCGAAGCTCGACCGGATCTGGTGGGACCGGCCGTTCAAGGTGACCGACGTCGAGATCCGCGCCGGACAGGCCGAGGTCGGGGTGTTGACGTCCTACGGCGTCGCGCAGGAGATCGACCTGCGCACCAACGAGGCAGGCATGGTCGACCGGTTCGACGTGAGCCTGCGTCCGCCGGACATCGACGACTGGGCGGACGTCGACGCCGAGCTGACGAAGTCCGGCGCCCGATACTCGTATCAGTTCTCGAAAGTCGTTCCGGACGGGTCGAAATGCGATGTGGTGTCCGGAACCAACACCGACATGTCGCTGCCGTTGGCGTCGATCTTCAAGCTCTATGTCTTGCTCGCGGTCGCCGAGGCGGTCAAGGCGGGCACGCTGAACTGGGCGGACCCGCTGACGATCACCAAGCGGGCCAAGGCCGTCGGATCGGCCGGCCTGGAAGAACTGCCGCCCGGTTCCCGCGTGTCGGTGAGAAACGCTGCGCAACAGATGATCTCGGCGAGCGACAACATGGCCACCGACCTCCTCATCGAGCGTGTGGGCACCGATGCGGTGGAGCGGGCGCTGGTCTTGGCGGGCCACCACGACCCGGCCAGCATGACGCCGTTCCCGACCATGCACGAGTTGTTCTCGGTCGGGTGGGGGCGTCCCGATCTGCGCGAGCAGTGGCGCCAGGCCGTCGAGAAGGGCGGCCCGCAGGTTCGGGCGCAACTGCTCCAACAGACGAATTCCCGTCCCTACGAACCTGATCCGCAGCGCACGCACACCCCGGCCTCGAACTACGGTGCGGAGTGGTACGGCAGCGCCGATGACATCTGCCGCGTGCACATCGCGTTGCAGAAGGGCGCCGTGGGCGAAGCCGCGCCGGTCAAGGAGATCCTCGCCGCGATCCCCGGCATCGACCTCGATGGGTCGAAGTGGGATTACATCGGTGCCAAGGGCGGAAACCTGCCCGGCGACCTGACGTTCAGCTGGTACGCCGTCGACCACACCGGGCAGCCGTGGGTGGTGAGTTTCCAGTTGAACTGGCCCCGATACCGCAGTCCCACCGCGGCGGGGTGGTTGTTGTCGATCGTGCGTCAGGCGTTCGATCTGGTACCGATCGCGTAGTCAGCGGTTGGACCGGAGCGTCCACGCGTGGCCACGGAAGTGCATCACCGTCCGGCTCACCGGCGCAACATCGATGCGCCAGAACGACTTCGGAGGCGCGTCGAGCACGATGAGGGTCGCGGCCCGGATGACCGCGGGATGCGTCACCGCCACGAGCCGGCTGCGGCGAGCGGCCGCCGAGTCCATCCAGTCGCGGACCCGGTCGATCAGCTCGACCACCGACTCACCGCCGTGCGGGGCCTGCGCCGGTTCGGTCAGCCAGATCGCCAGGTCGGCCGGTTGGACCCCGCCGAGCACGTCACCGCGCCACCGGCCGCAGTCCAGATCGGCGAGCCGAGGCTCCACCTCGGCTTGCAGTCCGAGCAGTTCGGCGGTCTGCCTGGTGCGCTTCTCGGGACCGCACACCGCCGCGTCGACGGCGCCGAGATCGATCGACGCATCGACCTGCCGGTGCCCGACGGTGTTCAACGGTTCGTCGGTGGGGAACCGTCCGGCCGACATCGCATCGGTCAGCCCGTGCGATACGAGCGTCAGCCGGACGACCTCACTCACGCAGCGATGCTCTCCCGCCGCTTCTCGTCGAGCAGTCGCGAGACCATCGCACCGAACACCAGAGCGATCGTCGTGTACATGACGATCTGGGTCCCCAGCGAGAACAGCCGGAACTCGTAGAGGTCGTCGGCCGGGAAACCTTCGTAGACGATGTTCCCCGCGCCGTCGGTCAGCGGCCCCGGTGTCTCGTCGATGGTCGGCAGGACAAGCATCACGACCGCCATCGCCACGACGTAGGCGCCGGCGGCAGCCAATGTCGCGTTCCACGCCCCCAGGCGCGTGACCAACCGTCGGCCGAGGTACACCGCCCCCACCAGAAGGGCCGCGGACAACACGACCACGAGCAGGTAGAGCAGCGTGCGCTGGCGGATGGTCTCGTCCAGGCTGACCGCCGGCGGGCTCGCCGGGTACTTCAGCGCGGGAACGACGTAGAGGCTCAACAACATTCCGGCCGCCACGTATACCGACAGCAGGCGCGCCGAGACGTTGCCGACGCGTCCGTACGCCACCGCGAACACGATGCTGAACAGTGCCGCGATCGCGATGCTGAAGGCCAGTACGCCGAACCCCATGCCGATGTTGGCCTGCACCCCGCGGGTGAAGCCCTCGACACCCTCGCCGTGGTGATGGCCGCCGTGCGCGGCGCTCTCCATCGCTTCATGCGCGGCGCCGACGCCCTCTTCGTAGCCGATCGCGCGCTCGATCACCGGCTCGACGAAGATGCGGGCGAAGACGAACGCGAATACTCCAGCCAGGGCGCCGGCCAGAAGGCCGCGCCCGATGATCTGTTTTTCCATTGTGGTGTCGGTCCCCCGTATCAGTGGCAAGGGAAGCCGAGGAGGTGGCGTGCGTCGTGGACGAACTCGTGCACCACCGTGCTGTTGCCGAACACCGACGTCGCACCCTGGTCCAGCCCGACGAAGTAGAGGACGAGAAGGGCGAAGAATGCGGTCAGCGTCAACCACATCACCGCCCTGGCCGCGGAGAAATCCAGCGCGGGCGCAAGGCTCTTACGAGCCTCGGGTGAGGTCATGTCGGTGTCCTTTCCGGGATTTCGCGTCCCGAGTTCCGCGCACGGCGAGCCGTGCCTTGGGCCGAGCTGACGGCGAGCGTCGGGTCTGACTTGACACAGTGGCGCGACCGTTCTGGATTCTCACCAGATTCCTTCGCCCGCCGATAACATCGCACATCCTAACCACTCGGTCCAGCGGGAGCGGGGTGGGACGGAAAACGGGCGGCACCCGCATGGGTACCGCCCGCTTTCGTCAGCGTGATGCCGGCGCTATTCGGCTGCGCCCGCAGCGCCCGCCGCACCGGCCTGCGCCAGGTCCGGCTCGGCCACCGGTGCCGGCCTCTTGGTGCCCTTGAAGGTGAACACCGCATCCTCGCCGGCGCTCTCGCCGTCCCAGTTGTCGACGTCGACCGTGACGAGCTGGCCGGGGCCGATCTCCTCGAACAAGATCTTCTCCGACAGCTGGTCCTCGATCTCGCGCTGGATGGTGCGCCGCAGCGGCCGTGCACCGAGCACGGGGTCGAACCCGCGCTTGGCCAGCAGAGCCTTGGCCTTGTCGGTCAGCTCCAACGTCATGTCCTTGGCCTTCAGCTGGTTGGACACCCGGCCGATCATCAGATCGACCATCTTGATGATCTCGTCCCGGGTCAGCTGGTGGAAGACGATGATGTCGTCGATGCGGTTGAGGAACTCCGGGCGGAAGTGCTTCTTCAGCTCGTCGTTGACCTTCTGCTTCATCCGCTCGTAGTTGTTCTCGCCGCCACCCTGGGTGAAGCCCAGCCCGACAGCCTTGGAGATGTCGGACGTGCCGAGGTTGGAGGTGAAGATCAACACCGTGTTCTTGAAGTCGACCGTGCGGCCCTGACCGTCGGTCAGGCGGCCATCCTCGAGCACCTGCAACAAGCTGTTGTAGATCTCCTGGTGCGCCTTCTCGATCTCGTCGAAGAGCACGACGCTGAACGGCTTGCGGCGCACCTTCTCGGTGAGCTGGCCGCCCTCCTCGTATCCGACGTAGCCCGGAGGGGCACCGAACAGCCGCGAGGCGGTGAACCGGTCGTGGAACTCGCCCATGTCGATCTGGATGAGCGCATCGTCGTCGCCGAACAGGAAGTTGGCCAGCGCCTTGGACAGCTCGGTCTTACCGACACCGGACGGGCCGGCGAAGATGAACGAACCGGACGGGCGCTTCGGGTCCTTCAGCCCGGCGCGGGTGCGGCGGATCGCCTTGGAAACGGCCTTGACGGCGTCCTCCTGGCCGATGATCCGCTTGTGCAGCTCCTCCTCCATGCGCAGCAGCCGAGTGGTCTCCTCCTCGGTCAGCTTGAACACCGGGATGCCGGTCCAGTTGCCGAGCACCTCGGCGATCTGCTCGTCATCGACCTCGGCGACCACATCGAGATCGCCTGAGCGCCACTGCTTCTCGCGCTCGGCGCGCTGCGCGACGAGCTGCTTCTCCTTGTCGCGCAGGCTTGCGGCCTTCTCGAAGTCCTGCGCGTCGATCGCGGATTCCTTCTCCCGGCGCGCGTCGGCGATCTTCTCGTCGAACTCGCGCAGATCCGGCGGCGCGGTCATGCGCCGGATCCGCATCCGGGCGCCGGCCTCGTCGATCAGGTCGATCGCCTTGTCCGGCAGGAACCGATCGTTGATGTAGCGATCGGCCAGGGTGGCCGCCGCGACCATCGCCGAATCGGTGATCGACACGCGGTGGTGTGCCTCGTACCGGTCGCGCAGACCCTTCAGGATCTCGATGGTGTGCTCGACCGTCGGCTCGCCGACCTGAACCGGCTGGAACCGGCGCTCCAGGGCGGCGTCCTTCTCGATGTACTTGCGGTACTCGTCGAGCGTGGTGGCACCGATGGTCTGCAGCTCGCCGCGGGCCAGCTTCGGCTTCAGGATCGAAGCGGCGTCGATGGCGCCCTCGGCGGCACCCGCACCCACGAGCGTGTGCAGCTCGTCGATGAACAGGATGATGTCGCCGCGGGTGTTGATCTCCTTGAGCACCTTCTTCAAGCGCTCCTCGAAGTCACCGCGGTACCGGCTGCCGGCCACCAGCGACCCGAGGTCGAGCGTGTAGAGCTGCTTGTCCTTCAGCGTCTCGGGCACCTCGCCGTGGACGATGGCCTGCGCGAGGCCCTCGACGACGGCGGTCTTGCCGACGCCGGGCTCGCCGATCAGCACCGGGTTGTTCTTGGTGCGACGGCTCAGCACCTGCATCACCCGCTCGATTTCCTTCTCGCGGCCGATGACCGGGTCGAGCTTGCCCTCCATCGCGGCGGCGGTCAGGTTGCGTCCGAACTGGTCGAGCACCAGCGAGGTCGACGGGTTGCCCGCCTCGCCACCGCGGCCGCCGGTACCGGCCTCCGCGGTCTCCTTGCCCTGGTAGCCCGACAGCAGCTGGATGACCTGCTGACGCACGCGGGTGAGCTCGGCGCCCAGTTTCACCAGCACCTGGGCGGCGACGCCCTCGCCCTCACGGATGAGTCCGAGCAGGATGTGCTCGGTGCCGATGTAGTTGTGGCCGAGTTGCAGCGCCTCGCGGAGGCTGAGCTCCAGCACTTTCTTGGCGCGCGGGGTGAACGGGATGTGGCCCGACGGCGCCTGCTGGCCCTGGCCGATGATCTCCTCGACCTGGCTGCGCACGCCTTCGAGCGAGATGCCCAGCGACTCCAGCGACTTGGCGGCTACGCCCTCACCCTCGTGAATAAGTCCCAACAGGATGTGCTCGGTGCCGATGTAGTTGTGGTTGAGCATCCGGGCCTCTTCCTGAGCCAGGACGACGACCCTGCGGGCACGGTCGGTGAATCTCTCAAACATCGGTGGTTACCTGCTCTCCTCAATAGGTCGGTGCCATGCGTGCCCAACGGTCTCGACTAGCGCACCGCACCGCCATCCACTCTAGTGGGCATCTGCGCGCCACGTCCCGCCCGCCGGTCTGCTCTAAGCGGACACCCAAGGCATCGACGCGTACGGGGTCGAATACCCGCCGCTATGGGGGAGCAACGCATCGATGGACTGATTCGTTTCCCGATCGGGCCGCGGCAACTTCGCGGCTAGCGAACGCCTGGCGACCGGGCAGTGGTGAGCGCCCCTAAGTGGCGGCGTGGAAGGCGTCGATCACATCGGCGGGAATGCGGCCGCGGGTGGACACATTGTGCCCGTTGCGCCGCGCCCATTCCCGGATCGCGGCGCTTTGCTCGCGGTCGATCGCCGCCCGCCCGCGACCCGACCCGGCGGCACGTCCGCGGCGTCGGCCGCCGACCCTGCGACCGGCCTCGACCCACGGCTTCAGGTCATTGCGCAGCTTTGCAGCATTTTTCGAAGAAAGATCGATCTCATACGTCACACCGTCGAGGCCGAATTCAACGGTCTCATCGGCCGCACCTTCGCCGTCGAAATCGTCGACCAAGGTAACGGTGACTTTCTTCGCCATTTAACACTCGCCCTTCTAAGCGATCACAGGACCGCGGTAAAGTATCCAACCCGGCACCAATGTGCCATATTTGTGTGCGCTGTACAACAAAGATCTGATCGGTGCCGTTATAGGACACCGTTTTAGTTGCCGTGGCGCCGAACAATCGGGAACAAAACGGTCTCTCTAATCGACAGTCCGGTCAGCGCCATCAGCAATCTGTCGATGCCCATCCCGGTGCCCGTTGTCGGCGGCATGGCGTACTCCAGGGCCGCCAGGAAATCCTCGTCGAGAGCCATCGCCTCGTCGTCACCGGCGGCCGCGGCCTTCGCCTGGGCCTCGAACCTCTCGCGCTGGATGACCGGGTCGATCAGCTCCGAATAACCCGTGGCCAGTTCGAAACGCCGGATGTAGAGGTCCCATTTCTCGGTGACGCCCTCAATGCTGCGGTGCGGTCGGGTCAGGGGGGTCGTCTCGACGGGGAAGTCGCGTACGAACGTCGGCGCCCACAGCGTGTTGCCGACCTCGTGCTCCCAGAGCTCCTCGACCAGTTTCCCGTGGCCGTAGCCGCGATCGCGGGGTATCTCGAGCTCGAGACGATCGGCGATGGCCCACAACTTCTCGGCGGGCGTTTCCGGTGTGATCTCTTCACCGAGAGCTTCCGACAGCGATGGATACATTTCGACGGACTGCCATTCGCCGTCCAGATCATAGACAGTGCCATCGGGCAATGGCACCGCTCGTGTTCCGATAGCTTCGTCGGCGACTTCTTGAATAAGCTCTCGGGTCACGACGGCGGAATCGTCGTACGTACCGTAAGCCTGATAAGTCTCGAGCATCGCGAATTCCGGGGAATGTGTGGAATCCGCACCTTCGTTTCTGAACACCCGATTCAACTCGAAGACGCGCTCGAATCCGCCCACCAACGCGCGCTTGAGAAACAGTTCCGGGGCGATACGCAGATATAGGTCCGCATCGAGCGCATTGGAGTGCGTGACGAACGGTCGCGCCGCCGCGCCGCCGGCGAGTGTCTGCAGCATCGGCGTTTCGACTTCGAGAAATCCGCGCCTTTCCAATGCCGACCGCAAGGCGCGGACCACCGCGACCCGCTGGCGGGCGATGGTCCTGGCCTCGGGGCGAACGATGAGATCGACGTAGCGTTGCCGAACCCGCGACTCCTCGCTCATCTCCTTGTGAGCCACCGGCAGCGGTCGCAGGGCCTTTGACGCCATTTGCCAGGAATCTGCCAGCACGGAGAGTTCGCCGCGGCGGGAGCTGATCACCTCGCCGTGCACGAAGACGATGTCGCCGAGGTCGACGTCGGCCTTCCACGCGTCCAGCGATTCCTGTCCGACCTTGTTGAGGCTGATCATCGCCTGCAGTTGCGTGCCGTCGCCCTCCTGAAGCGTGGCAAAGCACAGCTTCCCGGAATTGCGGGCGAACATCACCCGCCCCGCGACGCCGACGGTCTGACCGGTCTCGGCGTCGGCGGGCAGGTCGGGATACGCCTCGCGAATCTCGGCCAGCGAATGGGTGCGCGCGATCTCCACCGGATACGGCTCGCGCCCGTCGGCGAGCAGGCGCTCACGCTTGGCCTGACGAATCCGGTACTGCTCCGGAACGTCGGCCTCGGATGTCGCGTCCGCTGCCGGTGTGGTGCGGGGCGGGTCGGGTTCGGTCACGTCGTGCCAGCCTAAATGACGCCGTTTCCGTGCCGCCGGTGCGCCGAACGCACCCGCTAGACCGAGATGCCCTTCTTGAGCCTGCCCCGGTTGCTGTCGCGGTTGCGCTCGAACACCAGCCGCAGCCCGTCGAGTGTGAGATGGCGGTCGTAGAGCTCGACCGTGTGCAGGTCTTCGAGCACCAACGGGGCGCCGTGCCCGGTGGCGACCACGGTCACGTCGTCGCCGTCGAAGCCGTCGACGTCGTCGCGGATGCGGGTGACCAAGCCGTCGACCAGCGCCGCGAACCCGAAAACCGCGCCCGCCTGCATGCACTCGATGGTGTTCTTGCCGATGACGGACCGGGGCCGGGTCAGCTCGACCCGGCGCAGCGCCGCCGACCGCGCAGCGGCCGCGTCGGACGACACCTGGATGCCGGGGGCGATCGCGCCGCCCAGGAACTCGCCCTTGGCCGAGACGACGTCCACGCAGATCGACGATCCGAAGTCCACGACGATGGCCGCCGTTCCGTACTTCTGGTACGCGGCCAGGCAGTTGACGATGCGGTCCGCGCCGACCTCTTTCGGGTTGTCCACCAGCAGCGGAATGCCGGTGCGCACACCGGGTTCGATGAGGACGTGCGGCACCGAGGGCCAGTACTGGTCGAGCATCACGCGCACCTCGTGCAGCACCGACGGGACGGTGGACAGCCCGGCGGCGCCGGTCAGCCGTTCGGAGTCGTCGCCGATGAGACCGTCGATGGTCAGCGCCAGTTCGTCGGCCGTCACCTCCGACTCGGTGCGGATTCGCCAGTGCTGCACGACTTTCGCGTGGTCACCCGAACCCGACATCAGACCCACGACGGTGTGGGTGTTGCGGACGTCGATGGCTAATAACACGGACTCACCCCAGCCCTCGAATCGCTTCGCGGTCACTCACCGCGGCGACATCAACTCGGCCGCGTCGGCCGGTACGTGGGCCGGATCGTGCCCGAGATCGACCTGCCTGTTGTCCGCATCGACGAACACGATCCGCGGTTGATAGGCCCTTGCTTCGGCGTCCTCCATGGTGCCGTAGGCGATCAGGATCACCAGATCGCCGGGATGCACGAGATGTGCTGCGGCGCCGTTGATCCCGATGACACCGCTGCCCCGCTCTCCGGTGATCGCATAGGTGACCAGCCGTGCGCCGTTGTCGATGTCGACGATCGTCACCTGCTCGCCCTCGAGCAGGTCGGCCGCGTCCATCAGGTCGGCGTCGATGGTCACCGACCCGACATAGTGCAGATCGGCCTGGGTCACCGTGGCACGGTGGATCTTCGACTTCAGCATTGTCCGTAACATCAATTCCTCCAGGGGAGTTCGTGCTCGTCGAATTCGACATACGGGCCGGGCCCCGACGGCGTTCCGATATCTATGGCGATGTTGTCCAGCAGCCTGGTGCGGCCCAGTCGGCCGGCGACGAGCATGCGGGCCGCCCCCAACTCGGGGGCGGGCCCCAGCATCGGATCGCGCACCTGCAGGTAGTCGACCTCGATCGAGGGCACCTCGTCGAGCACCGCCCGCGCGGCGTCCAATGCCGCCGCGGCGCCTTCCCCCGCGGCGTACATCCCCGCCAGCAGGGCCGCGGACAAGGCGCCCGCGTGTTCGCGCTGCTCGGCGTCCAGGTAGCGGTTGCGTGACGACATCGCCAGGCCGTCCGCCTCCCGCACGATCGGCACGCCCACGATCTTGGTGTCGACGTCGAGGTCGACCACCATTTGACGGATCAGCGCCAGCTGCTGGTAGTCCTTCTCGCCGAAGAACGCGCTGTCGGGGCGGACGATGTTGAGCAGCTTGAGAACGACGGTCAGTACGCCCTCGAAATGTGTTGGGCGAGAGGCGCCTTCGAGCTCCATGCCCAGCGGCCCGGGGTGGACCGACGTGCGGGTGCCGTTCGGGTACATGTCGTCGACGGTCGGGGTGAACGCGATCTCGACGCCCTCGGCGCGCAGGGCGGCGAGGTCGTCGTCGAGTGTGCGCGGATACGCGTCGAGGTCCTCCCCCGCGCCGAACTGCAGCGGGTTGACGAAGATCGACACCACGACGACGGCCCCCTGGACCCGCTTGGCGGAGCGGATGAGCATGAGGTGGCCCTCGTGCAGGGCGCCCATCGTCGGGACCAGCACCACCCGGCGTCCGGTCGTACGCAGCGCCCGCGTGACCGCCGAGACATCGCCTGGTCTGGAATAGACGTTCAGCTCGCCCGCGGTGAACTGGGGTTTGCGGGCGGTCATCGGCCGCTTCCCCGTTGAGGCGTCGACCCGTCGCCGTCGGCGGGTGACTCCGCGGTGAGCACGGCGACCACCTCGTCGGGGGCGTGTGCGCGCTGGGCGGTGCGCAGCGAGTTCGCCCGATATGCCTGTGCCAATTCGGGATTCACCTCCGTGAGGGCCTCCAGATGCTTTGCGACGGCAGCGGCGTCCCCGCGCGCCACCGGGCCGGTCAGCGCGGACTGGCCGCGTTGCAGCGCGTTCTCCAGCGAGGCGCGCGCCAGCGGGCCGATGACCCGCTCGGCGAGGCCTCCCGGCGCGTCGCCGACCAGTTCCTGGCCGAGCAGTTCCTGCCCCCACAGGGCGGAGCGCAGCGCCTCGACCGCGTCGAGCAGCACCGTCACCACGTGGTTGCTCGCATGGGCCAGGGCCGAGTGATAGAGCGTGCGGGCGTCCTCGCGCACCCGGAATGGCTCCCCGCCGATCTCGAGCACCAGCGACTGGCCGATCGCATATCCGACCTCGTCGGCGGCCGTCACGCCGAAACACGACTCGGGCAGCCGCTCGATGTCCTCGTCGGTGCCGGTGAAGGTCATCGCGGGGTGGATCGCCAGCGGTATGCACCCCTGCTCGGCCAGCGGTGCCAGCACGCCGATGCCGTTGGCGCCGGAGGTGTGCGCGACGATCGTGCCCGGCCGCACCGACCCCGTTGCGGCCAGTCCGGACACCAGCCCGGTGAGCTCGCTGTCGGGGACAGCGAGCAGCAGCAGCTCGGACCGGCCGGCCACCTCGTCGACCGGCAGCACCGCGGTGTCGGGCAGCCGGCGCTGGGCGCGATCACGCGACGCGCGGGAGATGGCGCTGCAGGCCACCACGACGTGTTCGGCCCGTTCAAGGGCGACGCCCAGCGCGGAACCGACGCGACCTGCGGAAATGATTCCGACAGTGAGCCGCGCCGGACGGAATCCGTCGGGGATCCCCATAGGAACGAACCTCGCTGAGGGTTGATGTGTGCGTTCCGGTCCTGCGCTGCGGGTACCGGACGGTCGCTACGAGGTTAGCTCACTCCTCGCGGCGCCTGCGACGCCCGCCCGGTGTCGGGCTGGCCTGCAGCCGGGCCATGAGTTCGGCCACGGACTGCCCGGCGGTGTCGGTGTCGTCGGCGCTGCGGTGGCGTCGCCGTTCGGGAGCGGGCGGCGGTTCGGGCGGTTCGGCGGTCGGGGCCTGGTGGGCCGGGCGACCGGGATCGCCGCTTTCGCCGGGGGCCGAATGCCTGCCGCGACGCGGTTCCTGCGATGCCGACACGCTCGGTTCGGCGACCGGGCCGGCCACCTCGTCTTCGGGCTCGGGTGCCCGCCTCCTGCCGACGTACTCGGTGGTCGCCCCGTTGACGCCCGAAACCCAATTGCTGCCCGGAGCGCCGGGCGGTAACCACTGGCCGTCGGCGGGCGCGGGCTGCCAGTCGCTCGCTCGCGCCGGCTCCGGTTCCGGGGCCGGCGGAGGCGGCGGTGGTTCCGGGGCCGGCGGAGGCGGCGGTGGTGGAGGCGGCGGCGCGGGCTGTGCGATGGGCTCCGGACGCGGCGGCGCAGGCGACGGCGGCGGCGCTGACGGAGGGGGTGGCGACGGTGGTGGCGGCGGTGGTGGCGGCGCCCACGCGACGGGTTCGTCGGCCGGCGTGCGCGGCCATGCGGTTTCGGATGCGCGCCGATGTGCCCCGCCCGAGGCGGGCGTCTGTTGCTGCCAATCGAACTCGGGCGGTTGCGGTTCGGCGGGCACGTCGATGATGGGGCTCTCCTCGGTGCGCTCCTCGGCGTCAGGCCGGTAGTCGTCGATGCGGGTGCTGCTGACGCGACCCGTCGTCTCCGAGTCACGCGCCCAGTCGCTGTAGGCGCGCACCGTCGTACGCTCGGTCTCGATCGCGGGCCGGTGCGACAGGTCCGCATCGAAGAGGATCTCGAGGTTGGCGCGCAGCGCGGCCAACTCGGCCCGCAGCGTTGCCATCTCGTCGGCGGCCTGGGCCCGCACCTCGGCCTCGAGCTCGCGCCGCAGTTGGGTCTCCAACGAGAGCTCGTACTCGCGCCGGGCCGAGATCTCGCGGTCCAACTGCAGGTCGTAGACGAGCTTGAGGTCACGCACCTTGGCCTGGTCGACGTCGCTCTGCCGTCGATAGATGACCGAGACGAACGCCGCGACCACCGCCGCCCACAACGCCAGGATGACCGCCAGCTTGAGCAGCTCCACCCGGTTGGTGAACACCAGGGCGGAGCTGGCCGCGATCGCCAGCACCAGCAACGCGGTCAACAGCATCCAACCCGGCCTTCGGCCGGCACGCCGATAGCGCGCGTTGCGGGTCGGATCGGTCATGGGGGCGACTGTACCCGTCACAGGTCACTCCGCGTGTCGCCTCGTCGGCGATTCGGCCGCGCGTCGTCGGAACTTCGTTAATCCGTTGCCCCATCGGGGTTCTCCGGCGGCTCGCCCGGAGACTTGCAGCAATGCTGCAACCACAACGCAGCAGCGACGAGAGCCAGCGCGCACCCGGCGGCCACGATGGCGCCCGCGGTGTCCTCGGCGGCGACGCGCAGAGAAGAGCGCCGCGGCAACAGGTAGACGACCACGGCCGCCCACCACCCGAACACCAGCGCGCCCACCCACGCCGAGGCCTTGGCGATCACCACGGACCTGGCCACCGCGATGGGGTTCAGCCGGCCGGTGCCCACCCCGATCTCGCCATCGTTGATCTTGGCGCGGACGTGGAACGCCCAGCCCGCTTCGGCGGCCGCGACTCCCAGCAGCGAGATGCCCGTCCACGCGGTGATCGGCGGGAACCATCGGTACAGCGCGAGCACGAGCAAATAGCCCACGATCGCGGTCAGCACGGCCGCCCCCGCGAGGTCGCGCTTCCTGGTCGGGCCCATCAGCGCAACACCATCTCGGTGCGCTGGACGCCGTCGCGTTCGGCCGGATCGAGTGCGGCGAGCAGGTCGTCGACCCGTCGCGCCTCACCATCGACCGTCAGCTCCGCGTCCGGCGCGACCGCCAGCCAGGGCACGAGGACGAACGCGCGCTCGTGGGCCCGCGGATGCGGCAGCCTCAGGTCGGGGTCCCGCGAGATCAGCTCCCGGCCGTCGTCGCGGCAGGTGACGATGTCGACGTCGAGCGTGCGCGGACCCCACCGTTGCTCGCGCACCCGCTCGGCGGCCCGTTCGAAGTCGTGGGCCCGCCGCAGCCAACCGTGGCCGTCGAGCGCGGGGTCCTCGGCGATCAGGACGGCGTTGAGAAATGGCCCCTGTTCGACACCGCCCCACGGCGCGGTCTCGTACACCGGCGACGCCGCGCGCAGCGCGTCGCCGAGCCCGTCGGCGACCGAACGCAGCATGGCCAGCCGGTCGCCGAGGTTCGACCCGATCGACAGAACCGCGATGGTCAAGGGCCACCCCGGCCGCGTCGCGATCGGCGCGCCACCACCGCGACGTCGGAAAACGTCAGCGGGATCGGCGCCGCCGGCTTGTGCACGACGACCTCGACGGCGTGCACGCGCTCCTCGGACATCACGCCGTCGGCGATTTCACCGGCCACCGTTTCGATCAGGTCCCGCGGCGGCCCAGCGACGATGTCGGCCGCGCGCTGGGCGAGCGCGCCGTAGTCCAGGGTGTCGGCGAGGTCGTCACTGGCCGCCGCCGCGGCCAAGTCGATCCACACCGTGATGTCGACGATGAAGTCCTGACCGTCGCGCCGCTCGTGCTCGTACACACCGTGACGACCGCGAACCTTCAAGCCGCGCAACTCGATTCGATCAGTCACTCCACGCCTCCAGGACCTTGAGCGCGTCGACGGAGGCGCGCACATCGTGCACCCGCACACCCCAGGCGCCGTGCAGGCCGGCCAGCGCGGAGATCACCGCCGTCGCGGTCCCCCTGCCGTCGGGCGGACGGGGGTGACCGTCGGAGTCCGCGAGCAGCGTGCCGAGGAAGCGTTTGCGCGAGGCGCCGACCAACACCGGGATGCCGGTGGCGACGAACTCGGGTAGCGCGCGCAGCAGTGCCCAGTTGTGTTCGCCGGTCTTGGCGAAGCCCAGGCCCGGGTCGATGACGAGTTTGGTCGCATCGACGCCGGCGGCCACCGCGGCGTCCACGCTGGCGAGCAACTCGGTCCGGACCTCCTCGACGACGTCGCGGTAGGCGGGCACCGCATGCGGCTTCTCGGCACCGACCGACCGCCAATGCATCAGTACCCAGGGCACTTTCGCGTCGGCGAGCAACGGCGCCATGTCCGGGTCGGCACGCCCGCCCGAGACGTCGTTGACGATCTGGGCGCCGTTCTCCAGCGCGGCGCGCGCGACTTCGGCGTGCATGGTGTCGATACTGACGGTGACGCCCTGGGCGGCGAGCTCCCGGATGACCGGGCACACCCGCGATTTCTCGATCTGCGGGTCGATGCGCGTGGCGCCGGGGCGGGTGGACTCGCCGCCCACGTCGACGATCGCCGCGCCCTCGGCGACGAGCTCGAGGCCGTGCTCGACGGCGCGGTCACGGTCGAGGAACAGCCCTCCGTCGGAGAAGGAGTCGTCGGTGACGTTCACGACCCCCATGACCCGCACCCGTGTCGAGTTCACTTGCGCAGGATCAGGTCCAGTGCCTCGGCCCTCGATGCCGCGTCCACCTTGAACTGCCCGCGCACGGCCGACGTGGTCGTCACCGCGCCGGGCTTGCGCACCCCGCGCATCGCCATGCACAGGTGTTCGGCCTCGACCACGACGATCACGCCGCGGGGATCGAGCTTGCGCATCATCGCGTCGGCGATCTGACCGGTGAGCCGCTCCTGCACCTGCGGTCGCTTGGCGTAGAGGTCGACCAGCCGGGCGATCTTGGACAGCCCGGTCACCCGGCCGTCCTGACCCGGGATGTAGCCGACGTGGGCGACGCCGTGAAACGAGACCAGGTGGTGCTCGCAGGTCGAGTACATCGGGATCTGCTTGACGAGCACCAGTTCGTCGTGCTGCTCGTCAAAGGTGGTGTCCAGCACCGAATCCGGGTCGATGTAGAGCCCGGCGAACAGCTCCTTGTAGGCGCGCGCCACCCGGGCCGGGGTGGACTCCAGCCCGTGCCGGTCGGGGTCCTCGCCCACCGCGAGCAACAGTTCGCGGACCGCTGCCTCGGCGCGCGTCTGGTCGAACGCCGCGGGGGTGAAGGTGACAGAGTTGTGCTGCGACTGCGCCAATGGAGCCTCCTGTGAGCCGGCCGGACCGTCAGCCGTTGCGCCGGCTGTTGTCCTGACCCTGATCCTCGTTCGGTGGGGGCGCAGCCTGCTGCGGCGGCCCCTGCTGCGGGTACGGCTGGTACGGCGGATAGGGCGCAGGCTGTTGCCAACCCTGGTGCGGTGGCGGGTACCAGTAGCCGTGCGGCTGCTGGGCCGGTTGCTGTTGCTGCTGCTGCGGGGGCGGGGGCCAGCCCGGGGCGTGCCACCCCGCGGGGGCGCCGTAGTCCGGTTGTGTCGGTGCGGCGCCGGACGATCCGTTGCCGCTGCCGTTCGTGCCGTTGGCGCCGCTTTCGGCCAGCTTCCCCTCGGCGGCCTTGGACGCCGCCGCGATCGCGGCCTTGAACGCGGGCTCGGGCACCGGTTTCGGCCATTCCTCGCCGCGCTCGATCGCCAGCTCGCCGGGCGTCTTGATCGGCGGCTTGTCGGACGGTACGCGGCCGCCGAAGTCGTCGAACATGGTCAGCCGCGGGCGCTTCTTGACCTCGCCGAAGATCTCTTCGAGCTCACGCCGGTGCAGCGTCTCCTTCTCCAGCAGTTCGCCCGCGAGGGTGTCGAGCACGTCGCGGTACTCGGTGAGGATCTCCCACGCCTCGGTGTGGGCGGCCTCGATGAGCTTGCGGATCTCGTCGTCGATGTCGCGGGCGACCTCGTGGCTGTAGTCGGCCTGGGTGCCCATGGTGCGGCCCAGGAACGGGTCGCCGTGCTCGGTGCCGTAGCGCACCGCGCCGAGTTTGGAGCTCATGCCGTACTCGGTGACCATCGCCCTGGCGATCTTGGTGGCCTGCTCGATGTCGGACACGGCGCCGGTGGTCGGCTCGCGGAACACCAGCTCCTCGGCGGCGCGTCCGCCCATCGCGAACACCAGCCGGGAGATCATCTCCGAGCGGGTCATCAGGCCCTTGTCGTCCTCGGGCACCGCCATCGCATGGCCCCCGGTGCGGCCGCGGGCCAAAATCGTGACCTTGTAGATCGGGTCGATGTCCGGCATCGCCCACGCCGCGAGGGTGTGGCCGCCCTCGTGGTAGGCGGTGATCTTCTTCTCCTGCTCGCTGATGATGCGGCTCTTGCGGCGGGGGCC
>NZ_CVTB01000296.1 GCF_001050015.1 Mycolicibacterium malmesburyense | reverse complement strand
CCCCCGCCATGTCCTGAGAACGTCGTACCGCAAGGTGTTTCGCGGTGTCTACGCCGCCGAGGGCGGTGAGCTCACATTGCGACAACGGGCGATCGCCGCGTGGCTGGCCACTCGGCGCAAGGGGGTCATCGCCGGCCAGACGGCCGCGGCGCTGCACGGGGCGTCGTGGGTCGACCTGACGCAGCCCATCGAGATCGCCGGGGCCTCGCGCGGTGCGCAGGAGGGGTTGGTGCTGCGCACCGAGAGCATCGCCGAGGACGAAATCACCTGCATCGCCGGGCTTCCGGTGACGACGCGGGTGCGCACCGCCTACGACGTCGGGCGCCACCTCGACCGCGGGGATGCGCTGGCGCGGCTGGACGCGCTGATGTGGGACAAGCCGTTTTCGGTCGACGCGGTGTCGGAGTTGGCGCGGCGGTATCCGCGAGCGCCCGGCAGCCGGCAGCTGCGCGAGCTGCTGTCGCTGGTCGACGGCGGTGCCGCCACGCCGAAGGAAAGCCGGCTGCGGCTGGCGCTGGTCGACGCGGGCTGCCCGCGCCCGCAGACGCAGGTGCCGGTGCTGGTCGCGGCGCAGCCGGTCGGCTATCTCGACATCGGGTGGCCGGAATACCGGGTGGCGGTGGTCTGTGGTGCCGAAGACGCTGCCCAGCAGCGGATGTTGGAGAGCCTGGGGTGGCTCGTGGTCTGGGTCGACGACGCGGAGCGAACCGCCGGTTGGCTGGCGCGGGTCGAGGCGGCGCTGGCGCGCCGGGGTTGCTTCGTGGAGACCAGCGCCGCGGCGTGAGCGGTCAGGCGCGCCTGGGTGCGGCGAGGCGTTCGCGGCGTAGTTGGTCGACCTCGGGCAACTCCAGCGGCGTCAGCGGGCCCACCACCTGGGCCAGCAGGTGGTCGGCCAGCTCGGGGTTGCGGGCCAGGCACGGCCCGTGCAGGTAGGTGGCGACGACGCTGCCCTGCACGGCGCCGTCGAAGCCGTCGCCCTCGCGGTTTCCCGCGCCCCTGACGACCTTGGCGAGCGGGCGTGCGTCCGCGCCGAGAACGGTTCCGCCGCGGTGGTTCTCGAAGCCGGTCAGCCGCTGCGAGAGCCCGTCCAGCAGCGGTTGGGACACCACCTCGCCGATCGTGCGCTTGTCCTGCGGTGAGGTCGTGACGTCGAGGAGGCCGACGCCGTCGACGCGTTCGCCCGAGGAGGTCTCGTACCAGTGGCCGAGCACCTGGATGGCCGCGCAGATGGCCAGCACCGGCGCGCCTCGGCCGGCGGCGCACTGCAACCCGGGATAGCGCAGCAGGTGTTTGGTGGCCAGGCGCTGGGCGTAGTCCTCGGCGCCGCCCAGCGTGTACAGATCGAGTTCGCCGGGCACGGGGTCGTTCAGCGAGATCTCGACGATGTCGGCCTCGATTCCGCGCAGCCGCAGGCGTTGTCGCAGCACGACGGCGTTGCCGCCGTCGCCGTAGGTTCCCATCACATCGGGCAGCACCAACCCGATGCGCACGTTCGACTCAGGCACCGCGACGCTCCAGGGCTCGGTTCAATTGCAGGAACGCGGTGTAGTTGGCGATCACCTCGACGTGGCCGGGCGGGCACGACGCGATCGCGGCGAGCGTGTCGTGCACCAGCGTGTGCTCGACGCCCGCGTAGCCCAACCGCACGGCCAGATCGGTGCCCCGCTCGCCGGCGGCCACGACGTGGGTATCCTCGAAGTGCTCGAAGCGGACGTCCCACAACCACGACAGGTCCTCACCGTCGGGCACCTGGCCGTTGACCGAGATCACCACGCCCGCACCGTGTTTGTCGACCATCGACAGCGCTTCCTGCCAGCCCGCCGGGTTCTTGGCCAGCAACACCCGCGCGGTGTGCTCGCCCAGGCGTACCGTGCGATAGCGTCCGGCGACCTCGTCGACACCCGACACCGCGGCCACCGCGGCCGCCGGGTCGGCGCCCATCGCGACCGCCGCCGCGACGGCCTGCGTGGCGTTTCCGCGGTTGACGGCGCCGGGCAGCGACAGCGTCATCGGTAACGAAAACCCGTCCGGCCCATGGATATCGGTGTCATCGAACCACCAGTGCGGGCTGGGCCGCTTGAAATCGGTTCCGGTGGAACGCCAGTCGTGACTCTTACCGCCGTCGCGCAGGATGATCTCACCGGAGCGGGGACAGCTGACCGAGTCGTTGGCCCAGCCCCCGCCCGCGGCGACCCACACCACGTTCGGGCTGTCGTATGCCGCCGAGGTCATCAGCACGTCGTCGCAGTTGGCGATGACGACGGCCGACGGGTGACGGGCCAGCCCGGCGCGCAGCGTGCGCTCGATGTGGTTGATCTCGCCGACGCGGTCCAGCTGATCGCGCGAGAGGTTCAACAGCACGATCACCCGGGGGTCGACCGCCTCGGAGACGTGCGGAACATGCATCTCGTCGACCTCGAGCGCGGCCAGGGGCGCCTGCCGGTCGGCGGCCAGCGCGGCGACGAGGCCGGCATCCATGTTCGCGCCCGTGTCGTTGGTGGCGACGTCCCCGATCGTGCGCAGCGCGGCGGCGATCATGCGGGTGGTCGTCGACTTGCCGTTGGTCCCGGTGACCACGACGGTGCGACGGCCCGCGCCGAGCTGGCGCAACAGGGATTTGTCGAGCGCCAACGCGACCAGCCCGCCGATCATCGCGCCCGCGCCGCGCCCGGTGACCCGCGACGCCCAGCGCGCGCTCGCGCCGGCCGCGAGGGCGAGCCGTCCCCGTGTGGTGACCACCCCGGCAGTTTAGGTAGCCGACACGCTGGCGGGCGATTCGGCGAGGTCCCGTCTTTGTCACAGCACCGTGCGATCCTGGCGAAGTGGGCCAGACGGACGCCGGAAATCACCGGCCGAGCGGCTCTGACGCCGACGAGAGGCCAGGCTGGGGCCGGCCTGCGGAACACGCCGGGCCGGGGTGGGCCGTCGTCGACGTGGAGACGTCGGGATTCCGTCCGGGACAGGCTCGCATCGTCAGCATCGCCGCGCTCGCCCTCGGCGACGACGGTAACGTCGAACAGAGCCTGTACACCCTGCTCAACCCGGGTGTCGACCCCGGCCCGACCCACGTGCACGGCTTGACGGCGGAGATGCTGGAAGGCCAGCCCACCTTCGCCGACATCGTCGACCACCTCGTCGAACTGCTCGACGGGCGCACCCTCGTCGCCCACAACGTCGGATTCGACTACGCGTTCCTGGCCGCCGAGGCGGAGTTGGTCAACCGGGAGCTGCCCACCGACACCGTGATGTGCACCGTCGAGTTGGCCCGCAGGCTCGAGCTGGGCACCGAGAACCTGCGGCTCGAAACGCTCGCCGCCCACTGGGGGATCAGCCAGATACGCCCGCACGACGCGCTCGACGACGCCATGGTGCTCGCCCAGATCCTCAAGCCGGTGCTCGTGCGCGCGCGGGAACGCAGGGTGTGGCTACCGGTGCATCCGGTGTCCCGCAGGCGCTGGCCCACCGGCGCCGTCACCCACGACGAGCTGCGCCCGCTCAAGGCGGTCGCGTCGCGCCTGCCGTGCCCGTACCTGAACCCGGGCCGGTTCGTGTCCGGGCGGCCGCTGGTGCAGGGCATGCGGATCGCGCTGTCGGCGGAGGTCGACCGCACCCACGAAGAGCTGCTCGAGCGGATCCTGCACGCGGGGCTGGCCTACACCGACACCGTCGACCCCGAGACCTCGCTGGTCATTTGCAACGACGTCGCACCGGTTCAGGGCAAGGGGTATCAGGCCAAGGAGTTGGGTGTGCCGCTGGTCCGCGACACCGAGTTCATGCGCGCGCTCGACGGCGTCGTCGGGGGCACCGGTATCGAGGAGTTCACCGACAGCACGCTCGCCGGCGAGCAGTTCGCACTGTTCTGATCACCTATGGCAGTCCATCGCATCGTCCTGGTGGACACGGCCACCGCATCGGCCCTCGCGCAGGTGCTACCGGTGCTGCTGCTTACGCTCACTGTCGAGCTGCGGCGGACCCAACTGCACCGGACCCAGCCCCGCCTACTGCTCGGCGCCCTGTTCGTGGTGTTCGGCGTCGTCGAAACGGTCCTCGTGTTGTCGATCGACGGGGCGCTGATCCCGTTTCAGTGGTTCGATTTGGTGTCCGCGCTGGTGATCCTGGGTCTGCTCGCGATCATCTTCTGGATGTCGCTCGTCGACCCACCGAAAGCGGCCGATTCAGGTCCCGGCGAGGCCGGTTAGGCGGGCTTCGTCCTCAGCTAGGGGTCAGCGCGACGCGCGGTTCACCGCCGAGACCACCGCCCGCAACGACGCGGTGGTGATCGACGGCGCGATGCCGACACCCCAGACGGTATTGCCGTCGATCGAGGCCTCCACGTAGGCCGCGGCCTGCGCCTCTTCGCCGGCCGAGAGCGCGTGCTCGGAGTAGTCCAGCACCGACACGTCGAACCCGATGGCGCCCAACGCATCTACGAACGCGGCCAGCGGGCCGTTGCCGGCGCCGACGATCTCGCGCTCGGCACCGTCGACCTTGACCACCGCTTCGATCGTGTCGGTGCCGCCGTCCACTTCCGCGGCGGTGACCTTCTGGCGGATGCGTTCGAGTGGCCGGATCGGCGCCAGGTACTCCTCGTAGAAGACGTCCCACATCTCTTTGGGAGACACCTCGCCGCCCTCGCCGTCGGTGATCTTCTGGATCGCCTGGCTGAACTCGATCTGCAGCCGACGGGGAAGCGCCAGACCGTGATCGGCCTTCATGATGTAGGCGACGCCGCCCTTGCCGGACTGCGAGTTCACCCGGATCACGGCCTCGTAGGTGCGCCCGACGTCCTTGGGATCGATCGGCAGATACGGTACCTGCCAGAGGATGTCGTCGACGTCCTTGTCCGCGGCGTCCGCATCGACCTTCATCTGGTCCAGGCCCTTGTTGATGGCGTCCTGATGGGAGCCCGAGAACGCGGTGTAGACGAGATCGCCGCCGTACGGGTGACGTTCGTGCACCGGCAGTTGATTGCAGTACTCGACGGTGCGGCGGATCTCGTCGATGTTCGAGAAGTCGATCTGCGGATCGACGCCGCGGGAGAACATGTTCAGCCCCAACGTCACCAGGCATACGTTTCCGGTGCGCTCACCGTTGCCGAACAGGCAGCCCTCGATCCGGTCCGCACCGGCCTGATAACCCAATTCGGCTGCGGCGACGGCGGTTCCGCGATCGTTATGCGGATGCAGGCTCAAGATGATGCTGTCGCGAGGGGTGAGGTGCCGATGCATCCACTCGATCGAGTCGGCGTACACGTTCGGGGTGGCCATCTCGACCGTCGCGGGCAGGTTCACGATCAGCGGCGCGTCGGGCGTCGGCTCGATGATCTCGGCGACGGCGTTGCACACGTCGACCGCGTACTCCAGCTCGGTGCCCGTGTAGGACTCGGGCGAGTACTCGAATCGCCACTGCGTTCCCGGATACTTCGCGGCCTGCTCGACGCACATCCGCGCGCCGTCGGTGGCGATCGCCTTGACCGCGTCGCGCTCGGCGCGGAACACCACCCGCCGCTGCAGGATCGACGTCGAGTTGTAGAAGTGCACGATGGCGCGGGGTGCACCTTCGCACGCCTCGAACGTCTTCTCGATCAGTTCGGGTCGGCACTGCGTCAGCACCTGGATCGTGACGTCATCGGGGATGGCGCCCTCGGTGATGATCTCGCGGACGAAGTCGTAATCGGTCTGGCTGGCCGACGGGAACCCGACCTCGATCTCCTTGTAGCCCATGCGGACCAGCAGGTCGAACATGCGCCGCTTGCGCTGCGGGCTCATCGGGTCGATCAGCGCCTGGTTGCCGTCGCGCAGGTCGACCGCGCACCACATCGGTGCGGAGCCGATGACCGTGTCCGGCCAGGTGCGGTCCGGCAGCGAGACGTTTTCGACCTCTTCGGCGAAGCTGCGGTAGCGGTTGACCGGCATCACGGAGCCGCGCTGGGTGTTCCACGCCGGCTGGCCGGGATTCGGCGGGCCGGCCGGCTTGGTGATCTGGCGTACCGACGAGAAGGCGTCAGGCGAATCGGGTGAAGGTTTCGAGAACGTGGTCACGGCATTGCTCCGGGAGATGGAAGGGGACTCGACCGGCGCATCGCGAACACCCGCGACGGGAAGCCGGTCTGATCAGACCCCGTCGCGGCTGCCGAGAAGGAGCACCCGCTGCACGGTGGCCACTGTACTCCCGGCCCGGGCGCCCCACAAAATGCAGCTCCCGAGGCGCGAGCGCGCAGTTAGGTACATTTCGCGGGGCTTGGCTTCAAGGTGTGAGCGCTCGCGGGAGATCAGACCTGCGAATCCGGGAACGCGATCACCGACAGGAACCGGATCGGCAGCTCGATCAGGTCGACCGGGCCGTGCGCGCCCTCGCCGTCGAGCTGCAGGGAATCGCCCGGATGCAGCCGGTACACCGATCGGCTGTGGCTGTAGTCCATGACGCCCTCGAGGACGTAGATGAACTCGGTGCCGGGGTGCTGGAACAGGGGATAGGTCTGGCTCTTCGACGACAGCGTGACGTGCAGGCATTCCAGCCGCTTGTGCTCCCCGCGCAGCGAACCGAGCAACTGATACTCGTGTCCTTCGCGGGTGCCCTCGCGCACGATGCGCGCTCCCTCGCCCGCCTTGACGAACGCGGCGGGACGTTCGACGTCGGCGCCGCGGAACAGGCTGGTCACCGGGACGTCGAGGCCCGTGGCGAGCAGCGCCAGCGTGCTCAGGCTGCACGACGTTTGAGCGTTCTCGATCTTGCTCATCATCGCCTTGGAGATGCCGACCCGCGCGGCCATCTCGGCGACGGTCAGCCCCTGCTGCAAGCGTAGCTGACGGACGTTGCGCCCGATCGCCGCCTCGATCTCGAGCTCCTCGACAGGCGCCTGCGGATCGCGGTCGCGGGCGGTGCCGGATCTGTTGCGGAGCAGCGGTACGTCAGACATGTTTCCTGTCAGGAATCATCGCATCTGCCCTGCGCCGACATACGGATGCGGGCTCGTCAGCAGGTCGCCGTCGGCGAAGCGCGTCAGCCGGAAGTCGGTTTCGGGGATCCTCGGGTCGCCGCTGCGCCCGTCGACCACCAGGTCGGCGACCAACCGGCCCACCGCGGGTGCGATCTTGAAGCCGTGCCCGCTGAACCCCGCGGCCACCCACAGCCCGTCGATTCCGGTGGCGCTGATCACCGGATTCCAGTCGGAGGTGGCGTCGTAGCACCCGGCATAGCTGCTCGCGATCGCCGCGTCGGTGAGGCCGGGGAACCGGGTTCCGACCCGCTCGACCGTCAGATCGACGAATGCCTCGGAGGCGCGGTTGGAATACGCGTCGGGATCGGCGTCCTCGGGATCGGACAGATCGCTGTTGCCGAACAGGATCTCGCCGCCGACTTCCGGGCGCACGTACTGCAGGGAGACCAGGTCGGAGAACACCGGCACCGGGCCGACGTCGACGCCGGGGTCGATCAGCACGATCTGCTCGCGCACCACCCGGATCGGCACGTCGATCCCGTACGGCGCGAGGAACGGTCGCGTCCACACGCCGGTGGCGACGACGACGCTGCCCGCCGACACGGTGTCGCCGTCGGCGGTGCGGACACCGGTGACGCGGTCGCCGTCGAGCGAGAGCTCGGCCGCCGCGACGCCCTGGCGAATCCGCACACCCGCGGCCCGCGCCGATACCGCGAAGGCCTGCGCGGTCTGGTACGCGTCGCCGTAACCGCCGCGGGACTCCCAGCCGAACGCGGCGAACGGCGACAGGTCGGCCCACGGCCACATCCGCGCGACCTCGCCGGCGTCGATCTGCTCGGTCTGCACCCCGACGGACCGTTGCGCGGCAAGGCTTTTCCGCAGCGCATCGACGTCTTGTGGGCCGACACCGACGACGTAACCGGTCTGGCGGAAGCCGATGTCGGTACCGAAGATCTCGTCGGCCTTCTCGAAGACCTCCAGACCGACGGTGGCCATCGCCGCGAGTGAGCTGACCCCGTAGTGGCACCGGACAATGCCGCTCGATTTGCCGGTCATCCCCGATGCGACGGTGTTGCGTTCCAGCACAACGACATCGGTCACCCCGCGTTGGCTCAGGGCCCACGCCGCGGCCGTGCCCTCGATGCCGCCGCCGATGATCACGACGTCCGCCGTGGTCACGAGCCCGGAATCCAATTCGTGCCCGCCAGCGGCACCCGCGCCATGGCGGCCGCCTCGATCGTGACGGCGACGAGGTCTTCCGGCTCCAGGTGGCACACGTGGGCCTTACCGCATGCGCGGGCGATGGTCTGCGCCTCCATCGTCAGCACCCGCAGGTAGTTGGCGAGCCGGCGGCCGCCTTCGACCGGATCGAACCGCGCCGCCAGTTCCGGATCCTGTGTGCTGATGCCCGCGGGGTCGGTGCCGTCCTGGAAGTCGTCGAAGAAACCCGCGGCGCTGCCCAGCTTCTCGTAGTCGGCGGCATAGCGGGGATGGTTGTCGCCCAACGCGATCAGCGCCGCCGTGCCGATCGCCACCGCGTCGGCGCCCAACGCCAGTGCCTTGGCGACGTCGGCGCCGGTGCGGATGCCACCGGACACGATCAGCTGCACTTTCCTGTGCACCCCCAGTTCTTGCAGCGCCTGCACCGCTTCGGGCACCGCGGCCAGGGTCGGGATGCCGACGTGCTCGATGAACACCTCCTGGGTCGCGGCGGTGCCGCCCTGCATCCCGTCGACGACGACCACGTCGGCGCCGGCGTGCACCGCGAGCTTGGCGTCGTAGTAGGTGCGGGTGGCGCCGACCTTGACGTAGATCGGCTTCTCCCAGTCGGTGATCTCGCGCAACTCGTTGATCTTGATGGTCAGGTCGTCGGGCCCGGTCCAGTCCGGATGCCGGCACGCCGAGCGCTGATCGATGCCCTCGGGCAGCGTGCGCATGGCCGCCACCCGCGGTGAGATTTTCTGGCCCAACAACATTCCGCCGCCGCCGGGTTTGGCGCCCTGGCCGAGCACCACCTCGATCGCGTCGGCCTTGCGCAGGTCGTCGGGGTTCATGCCGTAGCGCGATGGAAGGTACTGGTAGACCAGGTACTTGCTCTGGCCGCGCTCCTCGGGGGTCATGCCGCCGTCGCCGGTGGTCGTCGAGGTGCCGACCTCGCTGGCCCCGCGCCCGAGCGCTTCCTTGGCGGGGCCGCTCAACGCGCCGAACGACATTCCGGCGATGGTGACCGGAATCTTCAGGTGCAGCGGGTGTTTGGCGTTGCGGTCGCCGAGCACGACGTCGGTGTCGCATCGTTCGCGGTAGCCCTCGAGGGGATAACGCGACATCGACGCACCGAGGAACAGCAGGTCGTCGAAGTGCGGCAGCGGTCGTTTGGCGCCCCAGCCGCGGATGTCGTAGATGCCGGTTTCGGCCGCGCGCTGGATGGCGGCGATGGTGGAGCGGTCGAAGGTCGCGGATTCGCGAAGGGCCCAGTGGTTCATCAGTAGCTCGATGCGTTGTCGACGTGGAAGTGGTAGAGAGAGCGCGCCGACCCGTAGCGGGTGTACATGTCGGTGTCGTCGTCGAACCCCGTCGCTTTCAACAGGTCTCGCAGCTCCCGGTGGTGTTCGGCGCGCATCGGCTTCGGTATGCAGTCGGCGCCCAGCGAGGCCACCTCGCCGCGGACGTAGATCCGCGCCTCGTAGATCGAGTCGCCGAGCGCCTCGCCCGCGTCGCCGCGGACGACGAGGCGGCCCGCTTGCGCCATGAACGCGCTCATGTGGCCGATGTCGCCGCCCACCACGATGTCCACCCCTTTCATGGAGATGCCGCACCGCGCGGCGGCGTTGCCGTCGATGATCAGCAGGCCGCCGTGGGCGGTCGCGCCCGCCGATTGCGAGGCGTTGCCCCTGACGTGGACGACGCCGCTCATCATGTTCTCGGCGACGCCGGTGCCCGCATTGCCGTTGATGGTCACCTCGGCGTGCTGGTTCATGCCCGCGGCGTAGTACCCGACGTGGCCGTCGACCGTCACCCGCACCGGCGCGTCGAGGCCGACCGCGACGTTGTGCGCGCCGGCGGGGTTGGCGAGCACGAATTCGCCGGTGAGCCCGGGGGCGTGCAACGCGGCGTTGACCTCGCGTAGCGGAGTGGCGGCGAGGTCATACGCCACTAGCGTGTCCATGCGTAGACCACCTCCGGTTCCGGTTCCCAAATCCTGGCCGCACCGACGCCGGGAAGCCCGGCGAGCGCGCGGTATTCGCTGGCCATCGCCACCCAGTCGGCGGTTTCGGCGATGACGGCGGGTTTGCACGCGATGGCGTCGCGCACGACGGCGAAGGAGTCCCGGTTGGAGACCAACAGGGTGTAGAAGCCGTCGAACGCCTCGCACAGCTCCTTGAGCGCGGTCTGCACGTCGCGGCCCTCGGCGAGCCGGCTAGCGATGAACCGCGCGCCGACCTCGGTGTCGTTCTCGCTGTCGAAACGCACTCCGGCAGCGCGCAGTTCACGTCGGATGGTCGCGTAGTTGGCGAACGACCCGTTGTGCACCATGCACTGCTCGGGTCCGACCGCGTAAGGGTGGCAACCCGCGGGCGTCACCGCCGACTCCGTCGCCATCCGGGTGTGGCCGACGCCCTGCCAGCCCTGGGCCTTGGTCAGGTTCCAGTTCTCGGTCAGCGTCCGCGGATGCCCGACCCCTTTGAGCACCGCGAGGTCGGCGCCGAATCCGGCGATCAACGCGTCGGGGTAGGCGGCCCGCACGGCGTCGAGCAGCGTCTCCACCGGGACCTTCGCGGTGACCAGATACGCCGCGTCATACCGCGCCACGGCCACGTCCAGGCCGATGGCGTCGGCCGTGGGCACCGTCTGCAGGACGGAGACGCAACTCGTGCCCAACGGGGTCAGGGTCGGATCGCCGTACACCGCGATGCCCGCGGAATCCGAACCACGGCCGCCCATTTCGCAGAGCATGTCGGTGAGCAGTTCCCCGAGCCGGGGATACAGGTCGGGGTTGCGCAGATGCAGGCCCACGATTCCGCACATCGGCAGGTTCCTCCTCAGAACGCGGTCAGGTAGTTGTCGATCTCCCATGCGGTGACCGCGCTGTGATAGGAGAAGAACTCGTCACGCTTGAGGTTCGCGAAGTAGGCGGCCACACCCTGCCCCGAGGCGTCGAGCACGCCCGCGATGACGGGGTCGCCCTCGAGTTCGTCGACCGCGTGCAGCAGCGTGGCCGGCAGCGGCGAACGATGCTGAGCGCCAATGGGTCCGGGATCGGTGCTGCGCTTGATCCCGTCGAGGCCGGCGCCGAGCGCGGCCGCGATCGCGAGGTACGGGTTGGCCGAACCGTCGCTGCCGCGCAGTTCGATGCGCTGGGCGTCGGGCACCCGGATGTAGTGGGTGCGGTCGTTGCCTCCGTAACTCGGGGTGTTCGGCGACCACGACGCCCCCGATGTCGTCGCGCTGGCGCGGGTTCGCTTGTAGGAGTTGACCGTTGGCGCCACCACGGCCTGCAGCGCACAGGCATGCTCGAGGATGCCGCCCAGGAACGCGTAGGCCGTTTCGGACAGTCCGAGGCCCCGGTTATCGGCGTCGGCCGGGAACACCGGCCTGCCCGCGCTGGTCAGCGACAGGTGCAGATGCAACCCGCTGCCCGTGCGGTCGGCGAACGGTTTGGGCATGAAGGTGGCGACCATGCCCCGCTCGGCGGCGATCGTCGAGAGCAGATAACGCAACGTCACGACGCGGTCGGCGGTGGTGAGCGCGTCGGCGAATTCGAAGTTCTGCTCGAACTGGCCGTTGCCGTCCTCGTGGTCGTTGGCGTAGTTGGACCAGCCCAGCCGGTTCATCGCCGTCGAGATCGCGGTGAGGTGGTCGTACATCCGGGTGACGCCGCGCGCGTCGTAACAAGGCTGGGCGGCGGTGTCGGCGGCGTCGGCGGTGCACAGCCCGCCGTCGGCGGTGCGGCGCAGCAGGAAGTACTCGACCTCGGCGCCCACCCACGGTTCGAAGCCGGCGTCCGCGGCCTGCTGGATCAGCGCCTTGAGGATGACGCGCGGCGCGTACGGCCACGGTGCGCCCTCGACGTGCGGATCGCAGTGCACGATCGCCAGGCCGTCCTTGATGAACGGGATCGGGGTGAACGACTCGGCGTCCGGGATCGCCATCATGTCCGGGTCTTTGGGCTCCTGACCCATCGCCCCGACGGCGTAGCCGGCGAACCCGACGCCCTCGGTGGCGAGCAGGTCGACCGCCTCGACGGGGACCAACTTGGCGCACGGCTTACCGCGCAGGTCGACGAACAGCGCGAGGATGAACTTCGTCCCCGACTCCTCGGCCAGGGTCGCCAGATCTTTGGGCATCGCTCCAAACCTGTCTTCTGTAGTGAATCGCTGTGTCGTATAAGGAAACTCAATAGATCCGAAATGGCCGGCGCGGCGGGCGCCGCGCCGGCCGGGTCCGGATCAGACTGGTTGCAGTGCGTACGCCGAGTCGCGGTGGAACTTGGCGTCGATGCCGGTTTCCTCTTCGTCGGGCGAGATGCGGATGCCCATCGTTTTCTTGATCGCGAAGGCGATGAGGTAGGCGACGACGAAGGAGTACACCATGACCGCGCCCGCGGCGACCGCCTGCTTCCACAACTGCTCGAGGCCGCCGCCGTAGAACAGGCCGTTGGTGGCACCGGGCATCGCCTCGTTGGCGAAGAAGCCGATCAGCAGGGTGCCGATGAGACCACCGACCAGGTGCACGCCGACGACGTCGAGGCTGTCGTCATAGCCGAACCGGTCCTTGAGGCCGACCGCGTAGACGCAGATCGCACCGGCGATGCCACCGACGAAGATCGCGCCGATCGGGGTGACCGAACCGCAGGCCGGGGTGATCGCGACCAGGCCGGTGATGGCGCCGGAGGCGGCGCCGACGCCGGTGACGTGGCCGGTCTTGAACTTCTCGACCGCCAGCCACGCCAGCACCGCCGAGCAGGTCGCGACGAACGTCGTCACCATCACGATGGCCGCCGAGGTCCCCGCCGCCAATGCCGAACCGCCGTTGAACGCGTACCAGCCCGCCCACAGCAGGCCGGCGCCCAGCAGCGTCAGGGGCACGTTGTGGGGTTTGCGGCTGCCGAACAGCGCCGACCGGCCGAGCACGATCGCGACGGCCAGCGCGGCGGCGCCCGCATTGATGTGCACCGCGGTGCCACCGGCGAAGTCGAGTGCGCCGAGCTTGTTGGCGATCCAGCCGCCGACCGAGTCCTCGGTGACCACGCCGTCGAACGCGAACACCCAGTGCGCGGCGGGGAAGTACACCAGCACCGCCCACAGCCCCGCGAACACCATCCACGCGCTGAACTTCATCCGGTCGGCGGCCGCGCCGGAAACCAGCGCGACGGTGATGGCGGCGAACAGGGCCTGGAACAACGCGAACAAGCTGATCGGCAGGCCGTCGACGGTCGTCATAGCCTCGGTGAGGTTGGTCAGCCCGTCGAATTCGGTGAAGCTGCCGATGAATCCGCCGTAGGACGTGCCGAACACCATCGAGAAGCCGAACAGCACCCAGAGCACGCCGACGAGCGCCGCCGCGCCGAAGGTCATCATCATCATGTTGGTCGAGCTCTTCACCGACACCATGCCGCCGTAGAAGAGCGCGAGCCCGGGGATCATCAGCGTGAGCGCGATGATGCAACACAGCATGAACGCCGTGGTTCCTGTATCCATCCACCATCTCCTGAAGTGATGCGGCCCCGCCGTGGGGCCGTTCACTGGTAGTAACCGGTGTTTCTGTTACGTGGACCGACGTGCGATGTTGCGCGTGCGTAAAGAATTCGGGGCATGGCTAGAGTCGGGCGGTGATGACTCTCGACCGGCGATGGTGGGTGGCGATCATCGTCGTGGTGATCGCGATCGTGGCGCTCGTCTACAGCTCGCTGCAGAAACCGCCGGAGGAATGCCGCCCGGTCCTCGACTTCCTCGAGTTCAACAAGCAGCAGAACGAGCTGATCGGCTCGAAGAGCGAGGGCGCCGAGGGCCCGCCGACCCAGGCCGAGGAGATCGCCTACCAGCAGTGGGCCGACGGGCTTTCCGAACGCGCACGCAACATCGACACACCCGAGCTGCGTTTCACCGCCGTGGAGGTGGCCGACCTCGCGGGGATGTTCGTCCAGAAGCTGCCGCAGGCGCGCGCCGAGACCCAGTCCCGGGCGCCGGGCGCCCCGCCCCCGCAGGTCTATTACGAGATGTCCGCGCTGGACGCGCAGATTCGGCGCAAGCTCGCCGAGCTGGGCGAGGCCTGTACGACCTGAGCGCCTCATAAGATCGCTTACGTGTGCACGCGCGTCCTCTACCTCGGAACCGGCGACCGCATCGTCACGGGTCGCTCCATGGACTGGAAATCGGAGATCCAGACGAACCTGTGGGCGCTGCCGCGCGGCGTGCGCCGCAGCGGGCAGGCCGGCCCGAACTCCACGGAGTGGACGTCGAAGTACGGCAGCGTGGTGGCCACCGGATACGACATCAGCACCACGGACGGCGTGAACGACGCCGGCCTCGCGGTCAACCTGCTGTGGCTGGCCGAATCGCAATACCCGGACGCGACGGCCGCCGGTCCCGCGGTGTCGTTGGCGCTGTGGGGTCAGTACGTGCTCGACAACTTCGCGACCGTTGACGAGGCGGTGCAGGCGTTGTGCGCGACCCCGCTGCGGGTGGCCACCGCGCAGGTGCCCGGCGAGGAGCGCATGGCGACGCTGCACCTGGCGATGTCGGATGCGGGCGGCGACAGCGCGATCATCGAGTACATCGACGGTGAGCAGGTCATCCATCACAGCCGGGAGTACCGGGTGATGACGAACTCGCCGACCTTCGACAAGCAGCTGGCGATCGACGAGTACTGGAAGCAGATCGGCGGCACCGTGATGCTGCCGGGGACCAACCGCGCCGCCGACCGCTTCGTGCGGGCGTCGTTCTACATCGACGCGGTCCCGAAGACCGACGATCCGCTGCTGGCCGCCGCGACGGTGTTCAGCGTCGTGCGCAACGCGTCGGTGCCTTACGGAATCTCCACGCCGGACGAGCCGAACATCTCGTCCACCCGCTGGCGCACGGTCGTCGACCACAAGGCGCTGCGGTACTTCTTCGAGTCGGCGCTGTCGCCGAACACGTTCTGGGTCGAGTTGGGCAACCTCGACCTGTCCCCCGGCGCCCCGGCGCTGCGGCTGCGGCTCGGGGAGGGCGAGAAGACGATCTACGCCGGCGACGCCAGTTCGAAGTTCGAGCAGGCCGACCCCTTCCCATTCCTCGGAGTGGCCTGATAGCACGCGGTTCCGGAGGGGCCACCACGGGCGGAAGAAATCCATTCGGCGCAGCCTTTATCCTTGTTGGGATCCTTCCCAGCACTTGAAAGGCTTGTTCAGTGGCGCTCGTCGTGCAGAAATACGGCGGATCCTCGGTGTCGGACGCCGAGCGGATCCGCCGCGTCGCCGAGCGCATCGTGGAGACCAAGAGGGCCGGTAACGACGTCGTCGTGGTGTGCTCGGCGATGGGCGACACCACCGACGACCTGCTCGATCTGGCCCAGCAGGTGTCCCCGGCGCCGCCTGCGCGCGAGATGGACATGCTGCTGACCGCCGGTGAGCGGATCTCCAACGCGCTGGTCGCGATGGCCATCGAATCACTGGGCGCCCAGGCCCGCTCGTTCACCGGATCCCAAGCCGGGGTGATCACCACCAGCGTCCACGGCAAGGCCAAGATCATCGACGTCACACCGGGGCGGCTGCGCTCCGCGCTGGACGAGGGGCTGATCGTGCTGGTCGCCGGGTTCCAGGGCGTCAGCCAGGACAGCAAGGACGTCACCACGCTGGGCCGCGGCGGCTCAGACACCACCGCCGTCGCGCTGGCCGCCGCCCTGGACGCCGACGTGTGCGAGATCTACAGCGACGTCGACGGCATCTTCACCGCCGACCCGCGCATCGTGCCCAACGCCCGCCACCTCGACCGGGTCAGTTTCGAGGAGATGCTGGAGATGGCGGCCTGCGGGGCGAAGGTGCTCATGCTGCGCTGCGTGGAATACGCCCGCCGGTACAACGTTCCCATCCACGTCCGGTCGTCGTACTCGGACAAACCCGGCACCTTGGTGACCGGATCGATAGAGGACATTCCCATGGAAGACGCCATCCTGACCGGAGTCGCACACGACCGCAGTGAGGCAAAGGTGACCGTTGTCGGCATCCCCGACGTTCCCGGCTACGCCGCCAAGGTGTTCCGTGCCGTCGCCGACGCCGACATCAACATCGACATGGTGCTGCAGAACATCTCCAAGGTCGAGGACGGTAAGACCGACATCACGTTCACCTGCCCGCGCGACAACGGGCCGTTGGCCGTGCAGAAGCTGTCCTCGTTGCAGAAGGAGATCGGTTTCACCGGTGTGCTCTACGACGACCACATCGGCAAGGTCTCGCTGGTCGGCGCGGGTATGAAGAGCCATCCCGGGGTAACCGCGAAGTTCTGCGAGACGCTCGCCGAGGTCGGCGTCAACATCGACCTGATATCGACCTCCGAGATCCGGATTTCGGTGCTGATCAAGGACACCGAGTTGGACAAGGCGGTGTCGGCCCTGCACGAAGCGTTCGGGCTGGGCGGGGACGAACAGGCCATGGTCTACGCGGGGACGGGCCGTTAGATGGCGCGCGATCGGCTTTCCATCGGTGTGGTGGGCGCGACCGGCCAGGTCGGCCAGGTGATGCGAACGTTGTTGGAGGAGCGCGACTTTCCGGCGACCTCGGTGCGGTTCTTCGCCTCACCCCGGTCCGAGGGCAAGAAGCTGACCTTCCGCGGCCAGGAGATCGAGGTCGAGAACGCCGAGACCGCCGATCCGTCGGGGCTGGACATCGCGCTGTTCTCCGCGGGCGCGACGATGTCGCGCGTGCAGGCGCCACGGTTCGCCGAGGCCGGCGCGGTCGTCGTCGACAACTCGTCTGCGTGGCGCAAGGACCCCGACGTGCCGCTGGTGGTCAGCGAGGTGAACTTCGCGCGCGACGTGCGGGGCGTGACCCTGAAGAAGGGCATCATCGCCAACCCGAACTGCACCACGATGGCCGCGATGCCGGTGCTCAAGCCGTTGCACGACGAAGCGGGCCTGGTGCGGATGATCGCCTCGACGTATCAAGCGGTGTCGGGCAGCGGCGTCGCCGGCGTGGAGGAGCTGTTCGGCCAGGCCAGCACGGTCGTCGGCAACAGCAGGGACCTGGTGGCCGACGGGTCGGCGGTGGACTTCCCGGCGCCGTCGAAATACGTGGCGCCGATCGCGTTCAACGTCGTCCCGCTGGCCGGTTCGTACGTCGACGACGGCTCCGGTGAGACCGACGAGGACCAGAAGCTGCGCAACGAGAGCCGCAAGATCTTGGGCATCCCGGAGCTGGCGGTGAGCGGGACCTGTGTGCGGGTTCCGGTGTACACGGGCCATTCGCTGTCGCTGAACGTCGAGTTCTCCCAGCCGCTTTCGGTGCAGCGAGCGACCGAGGTGCTGAGCTCGGCCCCGGGCGTGACGGTGGTGGACGTGCCGACGCCGCTGGCCGCGGCCGGCGCGGACGACTCGCTGGTCGGCCGGATCCGCCAGGATCCCGGTGTGCCGGAGGGACGCGGGCTGGCGCTGTTCGTCTCCGGGGACAACCTCCGGAAGGGCGCGGCGCTCAACACGATTCAGATCGCCGAGCTGCTGGCCCGGGGTTGATTTGCGTCGGGACCGACGTTTCGGCGGAAAATCGCGACTGCTTTCGGCCATTTCGTCGGTCTCGGCGTTGGGTCTCGTCGCGGCGCCATCGGCCGTCGCACAGCCCGCGCCGATCCCCGATCCCGTGCTGCCGCCGCTGGCGCCGGGTCAGGTCATCCGGATCGGTCCGACGGCCGGAACAGGCACCCCGACACGCGATTACGGTATCGGTGCCACTGATCTCTGTGAGTTCATGGAGTTTCCCAGCGGGATCCTGCAGGTGTGCGGCGACAGCTTCGCGGGGCAGGGCGTCGGCTACGGCGGGTGGTTCTCGCCGATCGCCTTGCACGTCGAAACGGAGTCGATCGACGATCCTGGCGGTGTGCGCTACGACGGCGTGACCGGAACCGATCGGCCGCTGCTAGCCGATCCGACACCCGAAGGCATGTCGCAACTTCCCGCGGGCGTCGTGCAGATCAACCGGCAGAACTACCTGATGATCACCACGGTGCGGGAGCTGGTGCCGCAGGCGTCGCGGCTGGTGAAACCCGAGCCCGGGCAGGGTAATTGGCCGACCCTTCCGGACTCCGAGCGCCCGGCGTCCTACGCCGAGGGCAGGCAGTCGCAGATCAGCGGCTACTACGACCCGATTCCGCGCACCGACTCCGAGACGGGTTGGGTGTACCTCGTGGCCAACAACTTCGATCGCAGCGCGCCGCTGGTGCTGTACCGGGCCACACCCCAGGAGTTCGAGGACCGGTCGAGTTGGCAAGGCTGGTCGGCAGATTCGGGTTGGGGGCATCCGCCCACACCGCTGTGGCCGGACGCGGTCGGCGAGATGAGTATCCGGCAGATCGACGGTAAGACCGTGTTGTCGTACTTCAACGCCACCACCGGGAACATGGAGATGCGGGTGGCCAACGATCCGACGGGTCTGGGCGCCGCGCCGGTCACCACCGTCGTCGTCGCGACCGAATGGCCCGACCCGGCCGACCACCTCGGGCCGCCGGAGAACAACCGCCTCGCCCAGCCCTACGGCGGGTACATCTCACCGGGGTCGACGCTCGACGAGGTGCGGGTGTTCGTCAGCCAGTGGAACACCGGACCGCGTGGCGGGTCGCCGTACCGGGTGATCCAGTTCGCGGTCAACCCGTTCAGGCCCTAGCCCGGAGCATCCGAAGTTCTCGGACGACTGAGGCGTTCGTAGTAGAGCTAATACATAGCGGGTCAACACTTTTCGATGTGAAATGATCGCCACCGAGGGTCTCGGTTTCTCCACCGGGACGCCGATTCCGGAGCACACTTCGACTGTGCAGAAACGCCGTGAGCGACGCCTCCGCACACCACTAGTTCAGCACAGTGCTAGGAGGAACGAATGAAGTACGCCATGACCTGGACGAGCCGTCTGGGAGGCTCCGGTAAGGAAAACGAGGAAGGCATGCGACGCGCTCTCGAGTTGTTCTCGAAGTGGCAGCCGCCCGCGGGGACGACCTTTCACCAGTTTGTCGGCCGAATGGATGGCGAGGGCGGGTTCGCCATTGTCGAGACGAACGATCCGACCGAGCTCCTCACCGAGACGTTGAAGTTTGCGCCGTTCAATGCGTTCAACATTTACCCCGTGGTCGACATGAATGAGTGGGCCGAAGCGGCACAAGGCGGCATTGACTTCAGAGGCTCTGTCCCCTGAGCAACGTCACATCTGGTGGGGCCGGTCCTCGAGGCCGGCCCCATCGCCGTTTGGGCGGCACGGACTCTCGGGCATTCGAAGATGTTCAGGCGACCGTGCCGACGTGTTCGGCCGACTCGCCGATCGTCGCGCCGGCGTCACCGATGATGGTCCGCATCAATGCCTGGTGCTCGCGGTCCCCGCGGGCGGCCGCCCGGTCGATGCCCCCGGGCCGGGCGAGCGCGGCGATGCTGCGGGTCAGGTTCACGGGTAGCCGTAACACCGGGTACCACGGCAGGTGAGGGCGCAGACCGAGCGCGCGCATCGTCCTGGGACCCAGGAAGCCGCTGGTGACCGAAAGGTGTTGTGCCCGAGCGATACGACGCCGGACCGCCGGCATGGTGTCGAAACGCCAGATCATCGGGTCGTCGGCCATCGGGACGGCCAGCTGTCTCGACGACTCGTCGGGCTCGGCCAGTGCTCCCAGTGTGTGATAGAGGACCCGGATGCTGTCGCGGAAGCTGCGCGGCAGCCACTCGTCCTCGACACCCATCAACCATCCGACGTAGCGGGTCAGGTGAGCGACGGCCTCATACTCCTTCGGCCGCAACACGATTCCCATGCCGATGACGCCGACCGCAGGTGCGACCAGCGCACCGATCAGCGTCGCCGCCATATCGGTCTGGTTGATCGGGACACCCCACTCGTCGGCGCGCCAGTCCGGCATCGCGGACACGTGCTTTCGCACCAGCCCGTGGATCAACCGGACCCGGAGGGTCGACCGGTAACCCGCACCAAGGTGTTCGAGGCCGCCGTCGGAGATGACGTCCATCGCCCACTGCATCGTCTCGGCGAAGCGTTTGTTCGAGCCCTTCTCGAGGGCCCCGGTGCGGAGCAGCGTCTTGTTGAAACCCGAGAACTGATAGCCGCCGAGCAGCGACACGTCACGCGCGACGTACATCCCGTCGGCGCCGCCGCGTCGCAGCGCACGCTGGCCGCGGCGCAGTTGCACCGGATCGACCCAGTCGGGGAGCCTTTCCACGGTTGTGAAGAACTCGCGCAACGGCTCCGGGGCGTCGGGGACCGCGTCGATGCCGTAGGTGAGCGCCGTGTCGAAGAGCGGCCGGGTCTGTTTGACGCCGGCGCTGGTCATCCATTCGACGAGGCGGTCGACCGGTTCGTCGCCGACCGTCAACCGCTCGCCCAGCCGGTTCCACTGCTGCGGTGTCGGCTCTCCGATACCCATCGCCTTGGCCATGACGCGGATGCTTGCCGGAACGGCGCGGGGCCGCTCCGGATGACGCGTCGGGATGGGACGCTGCATCGTCTCGGTTTCCCTTCGGTCATTTGACAACGCGCGTAGTCGAAACTATGCGGGCGCATTGCCGGATGTCAATCGGCGTTTTCACAGCCTGCTCATAGGTGGCACATGACGGGCTCATCGAAACGGCTCGCATGATGACGGCATGACCGAAACACCCGAACCCGCCACCGCTCCGGTAACCGCAGGAACCCAGATCGACCCCGTCGCCCCGCGCCGCTCGCGCCTCGGCGCCGCCGCCGCATGGGTCGGCATCGTCGCCGGCGTCGTCTTCATCGTCGCGGTGATCTTCTTCTCCGGTTTCGTCCTCGGCGCGCACTCGGGCGGCCCCCACCGCGGAGGTCACCACGGCGGCCACGACCGCGGCGCCGCGATCTTCCACCGTGGACCGCCGCCGGGATCCCCGATGGGACCTGGCGCGGAGTTCGGCCGTCCGCCGTTCGGCGGCCCCGGCAACTCCCAAGGCCCCCGATTCCAGCCACCCTCGCCGCCGCAGTCGCCCGAGGCCCCGACCACGACGGCGCCGGCGCGCCCATAGGGCACCGCTCGAGTGTGCACTCGGATCGGCTTAGAGGCGAAAATTTGGCCAACCGGCGATCTGACTGCACACTCGACCGGCGTGCGAAGCCGTTGGCGCACAACGGGAATGCCTCGATGCCGGGCTGTCGAGCGTGGCGCCGGCCACCACGAATTTCGACGGGTCTCTTGCCCTCTTCGCGTGGGCTGGCATGATCGAGCCCATGAGCATTGAGGTCAAGTACACCGCAGAGTCCACCGCATCCGGAGGCGGCCGCGACGGCCACGTCCGCTCCTCCGACGGAAAGATCGATCTCGACACCCGTCCCCCCAAGGAGCTCGGCGGCAGCGGCGAGGGCGTGAACCCCGAGCTGCTGTTCTCGTCGGGTTACGCGGCGTGTTTCCTCGGTGCGCTGCGCCTGCAGGCCCGCAACAACAAGATCGACATCGACGACGCCACCTCGATCACCGCGCAGGTCGGCTTCGGCCCGGACTCCGAGGGCGGCTTCGGGCTCACGGCCCACCTGATCGGTTACCTACCCGGCCTCGAGCAGAGCGTGGCCGACGACCTGATGGCGAAGGCCAACGAGTTCTGCCCGTACTCCAAGGCCACGCGCGGCAACATCGAAGTCAAGTTGTCCGCGAAGGTCTGATCGATGCGGGCGGTCGCCGCGACGGGCGTCGGCGTGGCCATCGCGCTGTCGATGGTGGCGCCCGCCGGCCTCGCCTCAGCGCGCCCCTCGGATCCCGGCGTGGTGAACTACGCCGTGCTGCCGAAGGGTTCGGTGGGCAACATCGTCGGCGCCACAATGCGGTTCGAGTCGTTGTTCACCGAACCGGTGCAGACGTTCTCGGTCGACAATCCGGCGTGTAACAACTGGGCCGACGTCGGCCTGCCCGACGTCTACGCAGACCCGGATCTCGCGTCGTTCAACGGTGCGTTGACCCAGGAGTCGCCGACAGATGCGACGCACCTGGTGAAGCAGGCGGTCGGCGTGTTCGCGACCCCCGAGGCCGCCGACCGGGCCTTCCATCGCGTCGTCGACCGGACGGTCGGCTGCAACGGGCAGACCACCGCGATGCACCTGGACAATTTCACGACCCAGGTGTGGACGTTCACCGGCGGGCCCGCCC
>NZ_CVTB01000295.1 GCF_001050015.1 Mycolicibacterium malmesburyense | reverse complement strand
CTCCAGCGACGCCTGCCGATGTTCGACCCGAAGTTTGCCCGCCGCAGCGAGATGATCGGGCACCGTATCGCCGAGGATCTCCAGCGCCCGTTCCACGCGGGCGGCCGCGGCGACCGCGGCACGGGCCGAGCGGCGCAGGTTCGCGTCGTCGAAGTTCGCCAACCGGTTGGCCGTCGCGCGCACCTCGCGTCGCATCCGACGCTCTTCCCACGTCAACCGGGTGTCCTGCGCGCCCATCCGCGTCAACAGGGCGCCGATCGCCTCGCCGTCGCGCACCACCACTCTGTCCGTTCCGCGAACCTCGCGCGCCTTCGCGCTGACCCCCAGCCTGCGCGCGGCGCCGACAAGTGCCAGTGCCGCCTCCGGGCCAGGACAACTGACCTCCAACGCCGACGACCGACCCGGCTCGGTGAGCGAGCCGTGCGCCAGAAACGCTCCGCGCCAAGCTGCTTCGGCGTCGGCAACGCTGCCGCCGACCACCTGCGCGGGCAGGCCCCGCACGGGCCGGCCCCGCAGATCGAGCAGACCGGTCTGTCTGGCCAGCGCCTCGCCGTCCTTGGCCACCCTGACCAGGTACCGGGTGCTCTTGCGGATTCCGCTGGCCGATACGACATGCACCGACGCGCTGTAGCCGTACAGGTCGTAGATGTCCTTGCGCAACCGCCGGGCGATGATGCCGAGATCAACCTCGGCCTCGACCACCACCCGCCCCGAGACGATGTGCAGTCCGCCCGCGAACCGCAACAGGGAGGCCACCTCGGCGCGTCGAGCACTGACCGAATTGACGATCAGCCGACTCAACTCATCCTTGACCTCGGCTGTCATCGCCACGGGTCGTCACCTCTCGGTCCATTCGCTGTCGACGTGGGCACTGCCGGCGCCGGGTCGGCGGCGCCGCGAAGACGCACACCTTCCAGAGCCGCGGCCAACCGCGCCGGGTCATGTAAAGGTGTACCAGGTCTGGACACGTCAGCAAACTGAACTTGAGCACGAAGGATGTTCGCGGTCCGACGCAGTTGCTCGCGTTCGCGCTCACTGGGCACTCGGCTCGCGTCGACGATGATCTCGTGCACCGTGAAGTCGGGGGCGTGCTGCGCCAGTACGTGGATGTGTCGCTCGACCGAGAATCCCGCCGTCTCCCCCGGCTCGGCCACCAGGTTGAGCACCAGCGCCCGCCGCGCCGCGGTCGCCTGCAGCGCCGCCGCGAGTTCGGGAACGAGCACATGCGGGATGACGCTGGTGAACCACGAGCCGGGTCCCAGCACGACCAGGTCGGCAGCCATGATCGCGTCGACCGCTTGGCGCGTCGCGGGCGGATCGCCGGGCAGCAGCCGCACACGGCGGACCTTGCCCACCGTCGTGGCGATTGCCACCTGCCCGCGGATCACCCGGCTCATGCGCGGGTCGGACTCCAGACCCGCCACGTCGGCCTCGATGCCGAGGCCCATCGGGCACATCGGCAGCACGCGGCCCTTGACACCGAGGATGCGGCCCAGTTCGTCGAGCGCGGCCACCGGGTCGGCCAGAACCTCGCTGAGTCCGGCCAGCAGCAGGTTGCCGATCGGATGCCCCGCGAGCGCGCCGTTGCCACCGAACCGGTGCTGGATGAGCGTCGCCCACAGACGGCCGTGCGGGCTGTCGGATGCCAACGCCGCCAACGCCATTCGAAGATCGCCGGGCGGTACGACGTCGAGCTCGTTGCGCAGCCGGCCCGACGAGCCGCCGTCGTCGGCGACCGTCACGATCGCCGTCACATGTGGGCTCAACCGGCGCGCCGCCGACAAGGTCGCGTAGAGCCCGTGCCCTCCACCGAGTGCGACGATCCGCGGGCTCATTCGCGCCCCAGATCCCGATGCAGCACCCGCACCGTCAGGTCGTCACCGTCCTGCAACCGCTCCGCCAGCGCCTCGGCGATCGCCACACTTCGATGTTTGCCGCCGGTGCATCCGATGGCGACGGTCATATATCGCTTCCCCTCGCGACGGTATCCGTCGATGACTACGTCGAGCAGACGATGATAGGTGTCCACGAAGTCTCCTGCACCCGGCTGCCCGAGAACGTAGTCGCGGACCGCGGGGTGCTGCCCGCTGTGCGGGCGCAGGTCGTCTACCCAGTGCGGGTTGGGCAGAAACCGGACGTCCATCACGGTGTCGGCGTCCATCGGCAGGCCGTACTTGTAGCCGAAGGACTCGACCGTGACATTCGTGTGGGCGACGGTCTCGCCGCCGAAGGCGCGTTCGATGCTCTCGCGCAGCGCGGGCACCGACAACCCCGAAGTGTCGATCACCAGATCCGCCGACGCGCGGACCGGCGCCAACAGCGCGCGCTCGGCCGCAATGCCTTCTGCCAGAGTCTGATTACCCTGCAGCGGGTGGCTGCGACGGTTTTGCTCGTACCGGCGCACCAGGCTCTCGTCCGAGGCCTCGAGAAACAGCACCCGCGGCGCGATGTTGCGGGTCGCGAGCTCGTTGCGCACCCAGTCCAGGTCACCGGTGAAACCGCGCGAACGCACGTCCATCACCACCGCAAGCTGGGTGATCCGCGAGCCCGCCGCGAGCCCCAACTCGACCATCTGTGCGATGAGCTCCGGTGGGAGGTTGTCGGCGACGTACCATCCGAGATCCTCGAGCACCTTGGCCGCCGTGCCCCGGCCCGCGCCCGAAAGGCCGGTGACCAGAACCACGTCGATGCCGGAATCGGCGTTCGCCTCGTCGCGGAGATCCTCGTGCATTCCCTGGTCCGTCATCCCGATACCCTGCTCTGATCATTACCGATCGCTGCCTCGGGCGCCTCGTCTTCGGACGGTACGCCAAGCGCCTCGAGCACCGCACGTGCGGTGGCCACGCCGATCCCGGGCACCGCGGTGATCTCCTCGATCGACGCCTCCTTCAATCGGGCCACCGAGCCGAAGTGGGTGACCAGCGCTTTGCGGCGGTGCTCACCGAGGCCGCGCACCGAGTCCAGCGCCGACGCGGTCATGCGCTTCGAACGCTTGCTGCGGTGGTAGGCGATCGCGAACCGATGCGCCTCGTCACGCACCCGCTGCAGGAGATAGAGCCCCTCGTTGTTGCGCGGCATGATCAGCGGGTCCGGCTCGGACGGAACCCACACCTCCTCCAGGCGCTTGGCCAGGCCGATCACCGCCACGTCGGTGACACCGAGTTCGTCGAGAACCGATTGCGCGGCATTGACCTGCGGCGCACCACCGTCGACGACGAACAGGTTGGGCGGATACGCGAACTTGCGCGACTTTCCTTCCGGGGCAAGCTCTGTCGGATGCTGGGTGTCGTGCAGGTGACGGTAGAACCGGCGCCTGGTCACCTCGGCGATGGACGCGACGTCGTCGGAGCGACCTTCACCCGCGGCCTCCCGGATCGCGTAGTGCCGGTAGTCGGACTTGCGTGGCAGGCCGTCCTCGAAGACCACCAGCGAGGCCACCACGTCGGTGCCCTGCACATGGCTGATGTCGACGCATTCGATGCGCAGCGGCGCGTCGGCCAACCCGAGGGCATCCTGAATGCTCTGCAGCGCAGCGGTTCTCGCGGTGAAGTCGCCGGCTCGTTTGAGCTTGTGCTGTGTGAGCGCGTCCTGCGCGTTGCGGCGCACGGTTTCGGCGAGCGCTCGTTTGTCGCCGCGCTGCGGCACCCGCAGCATCACCCGGGACCCCCGCAGCTGGGAGAGCCAGGCCGCCAACTCGTCGGAGTTGCTCGGCAGGCACGGCACCAGCACCTGGCGCGGAACGGGATTGGTGGATTCGTCCCCGCCGCTGTCACTGGCACCGCCCAATTCGGCCTGATCACCGTAGAACTGAGTCAGGAACTGTTCGACCAGGTGTTCCTGGCTGGTCTCGCCCGGCTCACCCGACTTCTCGACGATCCAACCGCGCTGGCCGCGCACGCGGCCGCCGCGGACGTGGAAAACCTGTACCGCCGCTTCGAGTTCGTCGTCGGCGAAGGCCACCACGTCGGCGTCGGTGCCGTCGCCGAACACCACCGCCTGCTTCTCCAACGCACGTTTGAGGGCGCCGATGTCGTCGCGCAGGCGTGCGGCCCTCTCGAAGTCGAGGTCCTCGGCGGCCTCGTTCATTTGGTGTTCCATGTCGCGGACCAGCCGGTCGGTCTTGCCCGCGAGGAAGTCGCAGAAATCGAGGACGATCTGGCGGTGCTCGTCGGCGCTCACCCGGCCGATGCACGGCGCCGAGCACTTGTCGATGTAGCCGAGCAGACAGGGCCGGTCGATTTGCCTGTGCCGCTTGAACACTCCGGCGGAACACGTTCGCGCCGGGAAGACGCGCGTGAGGAGGTCGAGGGTTTCGCGGATCGCCCACGCATGCGAGTAGGGGCCGAAGTAGCGCACGCCCTTGCGCCGCGCCCCGCGGTACACCATGAGCCGCGGGTACTCCTCGTTGAGCGTGACCGCGAGCACCGGGTACGACTTGTCGTCGCGGTACCTGATGTTGAAGCGCGGATCGAACTCCTTGATCCAGTTGTACTCGAGCTGCAACGCCTCGACTTCGGTGTTGACCACCGTCCACTCGACGCTGCCCGCGGACATCACCATCTGGCGCGTGCGCGGCGCCAGGTTCACGATGTCGGCGAAATAGGAGTTGAGCCGGCTGCGCAAACTCTTCGCCTTGCCGACGTAGATCACCCGGCCGTGCGGGTCGCGGAATCGGTAGACGCCCGGTTCGACGGGAATCGACCCGGGGGCGGGTCGGTACGTCGATGGATCAGGCACGGATTCCAGGTTACTGCCGCCTGCCGACGGCCCCGATCCACTACCGTCGAGTGATGCGGATCCCCTCACTGACGATGGTGATGGCCCCGCTGACCGGGCTGGCGCTGGTGTTGGCCGGATGCTCCGCGGACGACGGCGCCGAACCCGACGCCTCGGAACCGTGCGCGATCGTCGAGAACGGCACCCCGGTGGTCAAGACCACCGCCGGATCCCCTCCCGGGTCGCCGCCCACCTCCAGAGACATCTCCACCAATCCCGAGGTGGCCACCGGCTACCGCACCGACATGACGCCCGTGCGCACCGGCAGCTACTCGGTCGTCACCGCCAACCCGCTGGCCACCCAGGCCGCGTGCGAAGTGCTCCGCGACGGCGGCACCGCGGCGGACGCGCTCGTCACCGCGCAGGCCGTGCTCGGCCTGGTCGAGCCGCAGGCGTCCGGTCTCGGTGGCGGCGGTTTCCTGCTCTACTTCGATGCGGCATCCGGTCGGGTGCAAGCCTACGACGGTCGCGAGATCGCACCCGCCGCCGCCACCGAGAACTATCTGCGCTGGGTCTCCGACACCGACCGCACGGAGCCGAAGCCGGACGCCCGGGCGTCCGGTCGCTCGATCGGCGTACCGGGGATCCTGCGGATGCTGACCGAGGTCCACGCCGAACACGGCAAGACCGGATGGCGCGATCTGTTCACCCCCGCGGTGACGCTGGCCGACGACGGCTTCGACATCAGCCCGCGGCTCGCGGCCGCCATCGAAGACGCCGCGCCCGAACTCAAGCTCGACCGCCAAGCCGCCGAGTACTTCCTCGAGCCCGACGGCAGTCCCAAGTCCGAGGGCACCCGGCTGACCAACCCCGCGTACTCGAAGACGTTGGGCGTCATCGCAACCGATCCCGACTCGTTCTACACCGGCGCGATCGCGCGCGACATCGCCGCCGCCGCGGCCGACGACTCCGGTGGCCGCACGCCCAGCCTGATGACCGTCGAGGATCTCGCCGGCTATGCCACCAAGAAACGCGAGCCGCTGTGCAAGCCGTACCGTGGCCGCGAGGTGTGCGGGATGCCGCCGCCGTCGTCCGGCGGCATCGCCGTCCTCGCGACGCTCGGCATGCTCGAACACTTCCCCATGGCCGATCACGAGCCGACCGACGTCGATCGCAACGGCGGCCGGCCCTCGGTCATGGGCGTGCACCTGATCTCCGAGGCGGAGCGCCTGGCGTACGCCGACCGCGACAAGTACGTCGCCGACACCGATTTCGTTGCGCTGCCCGGCGGCTCACCCGAATCCCTGCTCGGCAGCGACTATCTCGCCGGTCGTGCAGCCCTGATCTCCGAGATGCGCAGCATGGGCACCGCCAGACCCGGCGAGTTCGGCCCGCCGACCAGCCCGGCACCGCCCGTTCCCGAACACGGCACCAGCCAGGTCAGCATCGTCGACTCGCAGGGCAACGCCGCGTCGCTGACCACCACGGTGGAGTCGGCATTCGGCTCGTTCCACATGGTCGACGGGTTCATCCTCAACAATCAGCTCACCGACTTCTCGGCCGAGCCGGCCGGACCCGACGGGGCACCGGTCGCGAACCGGATCCAGCCCGGAAAGCGACCGCGCAGCACGATGGCGCCGACGCTGATCTTCGACCAGGCGCGGCCGGGAAAGCGAGGGCCGCTGTACGCGGTCCTCGGATCGCCCGGCGGAGCGCTGATCATCCAGTTCGTCGCGAAAACTATTGTGGGATTGCTGGATTGGGGCCTCGATCCCCAGCAGGCGGTGTCGATGGTCGACTTCGGCGCCGCCAACACGCCCAAGACGAACGTCGGCGGCGAACACCCGATCATCGACACCGCCGAGAACGGCGACCACGACCCCCTGGTGCACGGGTTGCGCGAACTCGGTCACCAGGTGGATCTGGCCGACCAGTCGAGCGGCCTGTCGGCGATCACTCGGGACGGGACGGGCCTCATCGGCGGTGCGGACCCGCGCCGGGAAGGGTTGGTCATGGGCGACCCCCGATGACCGAACACGTTGCCCGACTGGGCGAATCCGACTGGAAGATCTTCGCCGCCGTGCGCATGAGGGCACTGGCCGACTCCCTGGGTGAGAACGATCCGAGCTACCTCGACGAGGCAGCCTTCACCGCGGGCCAGTGGCGCAGGCGGTTACGCGACCACGTGCAGTTCGTCGCGTTCGACGGCGACCGCCCCGTCGGGCTGATCAGTGCGCAGCAGGAGAACGCCGAGAGCGTCTATCTGTACTCGCTGTGGCTCGAACCGGCGCTGCGCGGTCGGGGCTTGGCGCGACGCCTGGTCACCGCGGCCCTCGACTGGGCACGCAGCAGCAACGTGCACACGGTCCGATTGCGCGTGGCGATCGACAACGCCGCGGCCCGTCAGGTGTACGAGAGCGTCGGGTTCACCGTGACCGACGGTCAAATTGCCGTGGAACGAGACGAACTCGCGATGTCGCTCAGTGTGAGTTGAGGCCCTTGTAACGCTCGAGCACACCGCGGACCCGGTCCATCGCATCGACGGCGCGGTCCTTGTCGACGGCCTGGATCGCCATGATCGGGATGTACTCGTCGTCGGGCAGATCCACGCGGGCCCACCGCGCGCCCCGCGGGAAGGAAATATCGACCACCTCGGACCACGGGATCGTTCTGTCGGCGAGCAGGTTTCGCACCGTCACACCCGACGCGCCGACCCGCAGCCGGGGCCGGGCGAACAGCAGCACCACCGCGGCGATGACGACGCCGAGCAGCGCGATCGCCACCTGGTCGGCGGTCCGGAAGATCACCCCGGTGGAGCCGACCTTCAGCAGCGCGCCGACCGTGACGTGCGCGGCGAGAATCAGCCCCGCGGCGGCGTACACGAAATACGGTGCCAGGTGGGGGCGTATCTCGACATCCCAGTCGGTCATGAGCGCGAACGAAGGTCCCGCAGGGTCAGCGCGGTCGACAGCGCCGCGGCCGCCGCCTGGGCCCCCTTGTCTTCCGACGACGACGGCAGGCCGGCGCGGTCGAGGGCCTGCTGTTCGGTGTTCGTCGTGAGCACACCGTTGGCCACGGGCGTCGACGCATCCAGCGAGACCCGCGTCAGACCCTGCGTCACCGCATCGCACACGTAGTCGAAATGCGGTGTCTCACCGCGGATCACCACGCCGAGGGCCACGACCGCGTCATGGGTGGCCGCCAACGCCTGTGCCACGACGGGAATCTCAATGGCGCCCAGCACCCGCACGACCGTCGGGTTCTCGACACCGGCGCCGGCGGCGACCTTCAGCGCACCGTCGAGCAGCGCGTCGCAGATGGTCTCGTGCCAGGTGCTGGCCACGACGGCGAGCCTGAGTACCGACCCGTCGATGTCTGGAAGATCGGGTACGCCCGTACCGCTCACAGGGCTCCACCGAGATCGGTCGGCCGACGGTCCCCGAGCAGATACACGCCCTCGTCGTAGTCGGCCATGGTGGTGGCTTCGTGATAGTCGTCAAGGCCGCTCAGGTCATGGCCCATCCGGTCACGCTTGGTCATCAGGTAGCGGATGTTCTCCTTGTTGGCCCGCACCGGCAGCGGCACACGTTCGATGACGTGCAGCCCGTAGCCGTCGAGCCCGACCCGCTTCGCCGGGTTGTTGGTCAACAGCCGCATCGAGCGCACGCCCAGGTCGACGAGGATCTGCGCGCCGATGCCGTAGTCGCGGGCGTCGGCGGGCAGGCCGAGCTTGAGGTTCGCGTCGACGGTGTCGTCGCCGGCGTCCTGCAGTTGGTACGCCTGCAGCTTGTGCATGAGCCCGATGCCGCGACCCTCGTGGCCGCGCATGTAGAGCACGACGCCCCGGCCCTCGCGGGCGACCATCGCCATCGCCGCGTCGAGCTGCGGTCCGCAGTCGCACCGCTGGGAACCGAACACGTCGCCGGTGAGGCATTCGGAGTGCACGCGCACCAGCACGTCATGGCCGTCGCTGGTCGGGCCCGCGACATCGCCCTTGACCAGCGCGACATGCTCGACGTCGTCGTAGATGCTGGTGTAGCCGACGGCGCGAAACTCGCCGTGCCGGGTCGGGATCCGGGCCTCGGCGATGCGCTCGATGTGCTTCTCGTGCTTGCGCCGCCACTCGATCAGGTCGGCGATCGAGATCAACGCGAGGTCGTGTTCGTCGGCGAAGATGCGCAGCTCGTCGGTCTGCGCCATCGAGCCCTCGTCCTTCTGACTGACGATCTCGCAGATCGCACCGGCCGGCTGCAGCCCTGCCAGGCGTGCCAGGTCGACGGCGGCCTCGGTGTGGCCCGGGCGGCGCAGCACACCGCCGTCCTTCGCCCGCAGCGGCACGACGTGCCCCGGTTTGGTGAAATCGTCTGCGACACTCGACGGATCCGCGAGCAGCCGCATCGTCGTCGCACGGTCGGCAGCGGAAATACCGGTCCCCACACCGTTTTTCGCGTCCACTGTGACGGTGTAGGCGGTGCCGTGCTTGTCCTGGTTCACCGCGTACATCGGCAGCAGACCCAGCTTGTCGCAGATCGCGCCGTCCAGCGGCACGCACAGGTAACCCGAGGTGTAACGGACCATGAACGCGACGAGTTCTGGGGTGGCCATTTCGGCGGCGAAGATGAGGTCGCCCTCGTTCTCGCGATCCTCATCATCGATCACGACGACGGCCTTGCCCGCGGCGATATCGGCCACCGCGCGCTCAACAGTGTCAAGCCTCGTCACCACCTCAGTATGAACCACCAGGGCTCAAAACTTATTGCCGGTCCGCTGACCTGGGGGTATACCGGTGGGGTCGGTGGCGGCGGCCGGGCGGGTCCACCCGGGGTATTTCCGGAATCGCTCCGCGGCCGCTCCCCTGACGCCTACGCTATTTTTCCCGGTCACATAGAAGAGGACACCTATGAAAGCGTCACGTCTCACCGCCTCGAGGCTGCTGATCGCCGCGTGTGCCGTGGCCGCCTCCGGGCTCTTCTTCGCTGCCGCTCCCGCGGCCGCCCAACCGGTTGACCCGGTGTCACCCGGACCCGTCGCCGGTTCGTCCGACGTGATCCCGGCCATCGGAGTGCTCGAGGGCATGTGGCGGCAGTACGTACCGCCCAACGCGGCCCCACCCGCCCAAATGGGTGCGGTCGACCGGTTCTTCAACGAATTCGTTCCGACCCCGGGACAGGTCAGCGACTTCTTCGGCTTCATCCAGCAGTTCCGCGGCCCCACGGGGCCTCTCGGCTTCTAGGCCGCGCCGTTATCGAGGCGGATGGCCTCTAAGTGACGCCGCTTCAGTCGTTTTGGGGCGACAGCAGGCGCTCGACGTATTTGGCGATCACGTCCACCTCGAGGTTGACCAGCGCGCCGACCTCGGCGCGGCCGAGCGTCGTGAGATCGAGTGTGGTGGGGATCAACGACACCTCGAACCAGTCGTGTCCGATCCCGGACACCGTCAGCGAGACACCGTCGACGGTGATCGAGCCCTTCTCCACCACGTACCGCGACAGCGCGGTCGGCAGGGCGATGCGCACCACGGTCCAGCGCTGAGAGGGCGTGCGCGCGATGACGTGACCGGTGCCGTCGACGTGGCCCTGCACGATGTGCCCGCCGAGGCGGCTGTTCACGGCCGCCGCCCGCTCCAGGTTGACCTTGCCGCCGACGCCGAGGCGGCCGAGGCTCGACCGGCTCAGTGTCTCGCCGATCACGTCCGTGGTGAACGTCGCCTCCGGCAGTACCTCCACAACGGTGAGGCACACCCCGTTCACCGCGATCGAGTCGCCGTGGCGGGCGTCCGATGTGACGAGGGGCCCGCGGATGGCGAGCCGGGCGAAATCGCCGAGATCCTCCTTGCCGACGACCTCACCGATCTCTTCGACGATTCCGGTGAACACGCCGCCAGACTATCGGGAGCACCGCCTGCCGTCCGTGCTGGCAGCGCCCCGCGCCCCGAGTCCACACCGTCGCACCCTTTACGATGCAGTCATGCCCAAGCGCCTCCTGACGATCTTTGCCGCTCTCGTCGCCACCATCGCCCTTTTTGCGGGATGCTCCTCGAAGTCGGAGGAGTCCACGAAGGATCTCCCGGACGGCGCGACGCTGCTCCAGCAGTCGAGCGAGACCACCAAGAAGCAGACGAGCGCTCATCTCAAGCTCACCGTGGATGGCGAGAATGAGAAGCTTCCCATCGAGTTACTCGAGGGCGATTTGAGCAATGCCCCTACGTTCACCGCAGAGGGCAAGGTCAATCTCCTGATGGGCGGCCAGCGACTCGAAGGTATTGAGTTCGTGGTGGCCGACGGTGACCTCTACGCCACATTGACCCCCGGCGGCCCTCTGTCGAACTTCGGCCCTGCCGTCGACATCTACGATGCTTCGCTGATTCTCAATCCTGAGACAGGCTTGGCCAATGTGCTGGCCAACTTCTCCGATCCGAAGGCGGAGGCCCGCGAGACGGTAAACGGCGTCGAGACCATTCGTGTCAGTGGGAATGTCAGCGCGGACGCAGTCAACAAGATCGCGCCGCAGATCGGTGCCACCGCTCCCGTTCCGGGCACCGCCTGGATCGCTGACGAGGGCGACCATCAATTGGTCCAGGCCAAACTGCAAACCGAGCCAGATAGCAGCGTCACGATGGCCCTATCGGAGTGGGGCAAGCCAGTTACGGTTACGAAGCCGCCGGCCGCCTGATGTCGATCTCCGCGCGACCAGCGGGCGCCAGCGCCCAGGCGACGACGACAGCGTCCAACCGCCGAATAGCGATCAGCGCGGGCAGCCTTGCGGTGCTGCTAGGCGCGCTCGACACCTATGTCGTCGTCGCGATCATCACCGACATCATCGTCGATCTCGGAATTCCGATCAATCAGCTCCAGCGGGTCACCCCGATCATCACCTGCTACCTGCTCGGCTACATCGCCGCTATGCCGCTTCTGGGCCGGGCCTCCGACCGGTTCGGCCGCAAGTTCATCCTGCAGGTCAGCCTGGCCGGTTTCGCGATCGGATCCGTCGTCACCGCCCTCTCCAACGACCTGCTCCCCATGGTGATCGGCCGCTCGATCCAGGGCGTCGCCAGCGGCGCCCTTCTTCCGGTCACATTGGCCCTCGCGGCCGACCTGTGGGCCAGCCGCAGCCGAGCTTCGGTCTTGGGCGGCATTGGCGCCGCGCAGGAGTTGGGCAGCGTGCTCGGCCCGCTGTACGGCATCGTCGTCGTTGCGGTTCTGAGTACGTGGCGCGATGTGTTCTGGATAAACGTGCCGCTGGCCGCCGTCGCGATGCTGCTGATCCACTTCAGCCTGCCCGCCCGACTCAAGCCCGAAAACCCGGAACGGGTGGACGTGGTCGGCGGCGTACTGCTGGCCGTCGCGCTCGGTCTGTCGGTGATCGGGCTTTACAACCCGGCGCCGGATGGCCGCAAGATCCTGCCGAGCTATGGCCTGCCGGTGCTTGTCGGCGCGGCCATAGCCCTGATCTTGTTCTTTGTCTGGGAGCGGTTCGCCCGCACGCGCCTGATCGAGCCCGCAGGCGTCCACTTCAGGCCGTTCCTGGCGGCGCTCGGCGCTTCGCTGTGCGCAGGTGCCGCGCTGATGGTGACCCTCGTCAACATTGAACTGTTCGGCCAGGGGGTGCTCGGAAAGAGTCAGACCGACGCCGTCCTGCTACTATTGCGTTTTCTGATCGCTTTGCCCATCGGGGCCGTCATCGGTGGGTGGATAGCGACCCGTATCGGTGACCGTGTCGTGACTTTCATCGGGCTGATGATTGCCGCGGGCGGATACTATCTGGTGTCGAACTGGCGGGCGGACGTCCTGACCACCCATCACGACCTCGGATTCGTGCAACTGCCCGTTCTCGACACCGACCTGGCGATCGCCGGCCTAGGCCTTGGCCTGGTCATCGGACCCCTGACCTCCGCCGCCCTCAGAGTCGTACCAGCCGCCCAGCATGGGATCGCTTCGGCAGCGGTCGTGGTTGCGCGCATGGTCGGAATGCTGATCGGCCTGGCCGGGCTGACCGCATGGGGCCTCTACCGGCTCAACCAGCACCTTCAGACGCTGCCATTTCCGCCGGCCGACACCCTCGCCGAACGCCTGGCGGCCGAAGCGACCCGCTACCGCGAGGCATATGTCCTGCAATACGGCGACATCTTCCTGGTAACGGTCGTCGTCTGCGTCGTCGGCGCACTCCTGGGCCTGCTGATCGGGGGCAAACAGGAGCACGCCGACGAACCGTCGGAGTCGGTCGAGGGTACGGACCCGGAGCCCGCCGGGAGCGCCTAGCAGCGCTCCAGGCCGCGCCGCAGCAGCGCGGGCTCGGCCGGCTTGACCGGCGCGGCGTCCTCGTCAGCGGGTTCTGTGGTCGTTCCCCGGAAGGTGTCACAGATCAACGCCTTGAGGGTCCGGGGATACATCGGGCGATAGCTGAGCCAGTCCTGCAGTGCAGTCATGGGTCGTCGTCCTTTGTTCGTGCTCACCAGCGCGCAAATCGTCGGTGAAAGCGCGAGTACGGCGGGCCCACCCGGGCCCACTCTGGTACGAGTGTACCGACGTGTTCGCGCTGATTGGCTCCTCAACGCGCGGGGTATGCGTGCCATCACACCTACCTCAACGGAGAAAGCTCATGGCAAGTTCACTGAATGGCAAGAAGATTGCGTTCCTGGTCGCTCCCGAAGGCGTCGAGCAGGTCGAGTTGACCGAACCGTGGAAGGCCGTCGAGCAGGCCGGCGGCACCCCGGAACTGGTGTCGACGGAGGTCGGGAAGATCCAGGCGTTCAACCATCTGACCCCCGCGGACACGTTCGACGCCGAGAAGTCCGCAGACTCGGTGTCGGCCTCCGATTATGCGGCACTGGTGCTGCCCGGCGGCGTCGCCAATCCCGACAACCTGCGCATGGACGCCGACGCGGTGGCCTTCGCGAAAGGTTTCTTCGATGAGGGGAAACCGGTCGCGGTGATCTGTCACGGGCCGTGGACGCTGATCGAGGCCGACGTCGTGCGCGGACGCACCATCACGTCGTGGCCCAGCGTGAAGACCGACCTGGTGAATGCCGGGGCCAACTGGGTCGACGACGAGGTCGTCGAATGCTCCCGTGGCCCAAACACTTTGGTGTCCAGCCGCAAGCCCGACGACCTGCCCGCGTTCTGTAACACGTTGGTCAGCGCTTTCGCGAAGTAGCCGAAACCCGACCCGCCGACCGCTGTCACCGGGGTAACGTCGCTGACATGCTCATCGCCGCGCTGCGCGACATGCAGTGGCGCCGGCGGCGTTTCTCCATCGCGGTGCTGTCCACCGCGATCATCTTCGGAATGACGCTGGTTCTGACGGGTCTGGCCAACGGTTTCCAGACCGAGGCCAGGCGCACCGTCGACTCGCTCGGCGTCGATGAGTTCATCGTCAAGGCCGGCGCATCGGGCCCGTTCGTCGGGGCCACACCGTTCGCGCCGGTGGAATTGCGCCGTATCGCCGCGGCTTCCGGAGTCGACGCCGCCGCTCCTCTGGCCTACGCCGGTGGCACCGCGAACCTCGACGGGGACACGCGCAACGTCGACATCTTCGGTGCACCGGAACGCGGGCCGGGGATGCCGGAGGTCGTCGAGGGGCGCGCGCCCACGGAGCCCGACGAGGTGGTGGTGTCGACGACGTTGGGTCGCGGGGTCGGTGACGAGGTCGAGATCGCCTCGCAGAGGCTGCGTATCGTCGGTTTGGTGGAGAACTCGACCGCATTGGCCAACCTGCCGAATGTGTTCCTCACCACACAGGGCGCGCAGCAATTGGTCTACGGCGGTGAGCCTCTCGTCGCCTCCATCGGTGTGCGCGGATCACTCGAGCAGGTGCCCGACGGCTACCGGGCGGTCGACCGCGCCGGAGCGATCGAGGATCTGCTGCGGCCGTTGAAGGTGGCGGTCAACTCGATCACCATCGTCGCCGTCCTGCTGTGGATCGTCGCCGCGCTGATCGTCGGTTCGGTGGTCTACCTCTCGGCGCTGGAACGGCTGCGAGACTTCGCCGTGTTCAAGGCGATTGGGGTACCAACCCGTTCGGTGATGGCCGGCCTCGCGCTGCAGGCGGTGATCGTGGCGCTGCTCGCCGCGCTGGTCGGCGCCGGGTTGTCACTGTTGCTCGGACCGCTGTTCCCGATGCAGGTGATCATCCCCACGCAAGCCTTCGTCGCGCTTCCGGTGGTCGCGGTCGTGATCGGCCTGATCGCCAGCGCGGCCGGACTGCGCCGCGCGGTATCCGTCGATCCCGCACTGGCTTTCGGGGGGCCCTGAGCGATGGGTGACCTGTCGGTTCAGAACCTGGTGGTCGAATACACCAGCGGCGGGCATACGGTGCGCCCGCTCGACGGCCTCAACCTCGACGTCCCCGCGGGATCGTTGGTGATCCTGATGGGCCCCAGCGGATGCGGGAAGACCACGCTGTTGTCGTGTCTCGGCGGAATCCTGCAACCCACCGCGGGCGCCATCAAGTTCGGCGACGTCGAGGTGACGTCGCTGAACGCCAAAGAGCTTGCGACGTACCGCCGCGAGACGGTCGGATTCGTGTTCCAGGCCTTCAACCTGGTTCCCAGCCTCACCGCGGTCGAGAACGTGATGGTGCCGTTGCGCGCATCGGGCATGTCGCGCCGCGCTTCGCGGAAGCGGGCCGAACAGCTGCTGGCCCGGGTGGGTCTGGAGGACCGGCTTTACCACCGGCCCGGCGACCTCAGCGGCGGGCAGCAGCAGCGGGTCGCGGTGGCCCGGGCGATCGCCCTCGATCCCCCGCTGATCCTGGCCGACGAGCCCACCGCGCACCTGGACTTCATCCAGGTCGAGGAGGTGCTCAAGCTGATCCGCGAACTCGCCTCCGGCACGCGGATGGTCGTCGTGGCCACACACGACAGCCGGATCCTTCCGCTGGCGGACCGCGTTTTGGAGATGGTGCCGAACTTCGCCTCCGCCGACCGCCCGCCCGAAACCGTGGAGTTGGAGGCCGGCGGCGTGCTCTTCGAACAGGGCACCATGGGCGACCTGATCTACATCGTGGAGGACGGTGAGATCGAGATCATGCGCGAACTGCCCGGCGGCGGTGAGGAATTGCTCAAGCTGGCGGCCGAGGGCGACTACTTCGGTGAGATCGGCCCGCTGTTTCACCTCCCGCGATCCGCGACGGCCCGGGCGCGCACCGACGCCACCGTCGTGGGGCACACGGTGCAGGCGTTCCGGGAACGGTTGGGGATGGCCGGAGTGCGCGACCTGATCGAGCACCGCCCGCTGAGCGGCGAATCAGACGACCGCCCGCTGAGCGGCGAATCAGACGAGGGCCCGCTGAGCGGCGAATCAGCTACGCAGGAATGAGGCTCAGCAGCACGTCGGGGCCGATCGGTTCGATCCCGTCGAAGCGCCACCGCTGGGCGTGCGCGATGCTCAGCACGCCGACATCGTCCACCGCGGTGATCGGACCGCCGAGCAGAATCGGCGCCACGTAGGCGAGGATCCGGTTGATGACCCCGGCGCGCAGGAAGGCGCCCGCCAATGTGGGGCCGCCCTCCAGCAGCACATCGGTGCGATCCGACAGGGCCTTGATCACCTCGTGGGGATCGTGGGTGCGGATCATCATCGTGCGCGAGTCGTCGTTGAGAACCCTTGCCTCCTGGGAGATCTCACGCTCACCGACGACCACACGCAGAGGTTGGCGATCGGTTAGCGTACCGTCCGGAAGGCGGGCCGTCAGCGCGGGATCGTCGACGAAGACGGTGCCGGTGCCCACCACGATCGCGTCGGCGACCGCGCGCCTGCGATGCACGTCCGCGCGAGCGGACTCGCTGGTGATCCACTGGCTGCTGCCGTCGGCGGCCGCGCTGCGACCGTCCACGCTGGTGGCGAATTTCCAAGTCACGTGCGGGGATCCGGTGCGCTGTTTGTGCAGCCACTCGCGCAGCGGGCCGCCGGCCACGGCGTCGGCGAGCACGCCGGCGGTCACGGTGACACCGGCGTCGGCGAGGCGTGCGGCCCCGCCCGCGGCGATCGGGTTCGGGTCGACGACCGCATAGGCGACCGCCGAGACACCCGCGGCGACAAGCGCATCCACACAGGGTGGCGTCCTGCCGTGGTGGTTGCACGGTTCGAGCGTGACAACGACGGTGCCGCCGACCGCACGGTCACCGGCCCTGCGCAACGCGAGGATCTCGGCGTGTGGCCCGCCGGGCGGTTCGGTTCCGCCGACGCCGGCCACCTCGCCGTCGCGATCCAGGATGACCGCTCCGACGGGCGGATTGGGGTAGGTCGTGCCCTTGACCTTCTCGGCCTGCTGGATCGCCAGCCGCATCGCGGCTTCGAGATTCATGCCGTCAGATGCTTGGACGCGGCGGCGGCCTGTCTGCGCAGCGACTCCACCGCCGCTGCCGGATCCTCGGCGCTGTAGACGGCCGATCCAGCGACGAAGCAGTCCACGCCGGCCTCGGCCGCCTGCTCGATGGTGTCGGCGTTGATGCCGCCGTCGATCTCGACGACGATCGTCAGTTCGCCCGCATCCACCAGGCGCCGGGCCGTGCCGACCTTCACCAGCACCTCCGGGATGAACTTCTGGCCGCCGAATCCCGGTTCCACCGACATGATCAGCAGCGTGTCGAACTCCGGCAGGATCTCCAGGTACGGCTCCAGCGGGGTGCCGGGTTTGACCGAGAGGCCCGCCTTGGCCCCGGCCGCGCGAATGTCGCGGGCGACGCCGACCGGGTTGTCGGTGGCCTCGGCGTGGAAGGTCACGTTGTAGGCGCCCGCTTCGGCGTACGGCGGCGCCCACCGGTCGGGGTTCTCGATCATCAGGTGGCAGTCCATCGGGATGTCGGTCACCTTCAGCAGCGACTCGACGACCGGTTGACCGATGGTCAGGTTCGGGACGAAGTGGTTGTCCATCACGTCGACGTGCAGCCAGTCCGCACCCCGCACGGCCGCGGCTTCGTCGGCGAGTCTGGCGAAGTCGGCGGCCAGGATCGACGGCGCGATGAGGGGTCCAGCCATGGGCCTACCCTACTTTGAGCGCGGCGGCGAACATCGCATCGGTGCCGTGGCGGTGCGGCCACAACTGCACGTGCGGACCGTCCCCGGAATCATCGGCCGGCGCGAAGAGTGGCTGGGTGTCCAGCGCGGTCACGGCATGGCGGCGCAGCGCGTCCGACACGACGCCGACGGTCTCGGCGAGGTGCGGCGAGCAGGTGGCGTAGAGCACCACCCCGCCCGGGCGCGTCAACCGGATCGCCGAGGCCAACAGTTCGCGTTGCAGTTTGGCCAGGGGCGGCACATCGCCGGGCTTGCGCCGCCAGCGCGCCTCGGGCCTGCGCCGCAGCGCGCCCAGCCCGGTGCACGGGGCGTCCACGAGCACCCGGTCGAAGCCGGGGTCGACGCCGGGGTCGCGGCCGTCGACGCGCAGCACGTCGACGGGCAGGCCGCGGGTGTTCTGTTCGACGAGGTCGGCGCGGGCGGGCGCGGGCTCGACCGCCGTGACCCGGGCACCGTCGGGCGCCAGCGCGGCCAGCAGGGCGGTCTTGCCGCCGGGGCCCGAACACAGGTCCAGCCAGCGGCCGCCGTCGGTGCCGTCGACCTCCGCCAGGGTCAGGGCCCGCGCCACGAGCTGGCTGCCCTCGTCCTGCACCAGCGCGGCGCCGTCGCGGACCGCCTGCAGCCGGCCCGGGTCACCGCCCGTCAGGTACACCGCGTACGGCGAGTACCGGCCGACGGTGCCGTCGACCTGCGCAGCCAGCTCCTCGGCGGTCAGCGCCCCGGGGCGGGCGGCGAGATGGACGGCGGGCCGGGCGTCGTCGCTGGCGAGCAGGGCGTCGAGCTCTCCGGCGTCGGCACCGAGCGCATCGGCGAAGGCCTGGGCGATCCACCGCGGGTGCGCGTCCACGAACGCCGAATGTCCGATGGGATCGGCGGCCGCGTCGGGGGCGAGTTCGGTGATCCAGGACTGTTCGTCGCGCGATGCGATCGTGCGCAACACTCCGTTGACGAAACCCGCGCGGGCAGCGTCGAATTCGATGCCGGCCTGCTCCACGGTGGTGGACACCGCGGCGTGCTGTTCGACGCGGGTGCGCAGGAGTTGATAGGCGCCGAGGCGGAGCAGGTCGAGCAGGACGGGATCGATCTTGTCGGTCGGACGTCCGGCGGCGTGGCTGATCACCGCGTCCAGCAGCCCCTTGGTCCGGCAGGCACCGTAGGCGAGTTCGGTGGCGAAGGCCGCGTCGCGGCCGCTGATGTGGCGGTCGCGCAGGATCGCCGGCAGGGCGAGGTTGGCGTAGGCGTCCTTGTCCGTGACCGCGCGCAGCACGTCGAACGCGGCGCGGCGGGCCGGGTCCAGCGGTTTGCGCCGGTGCGGACGACGGTTGCGGGGCTGGGTCATTGGGCTCTGGCCGTGTCATCGAGCCGGGCGCCGCGGGCCCAGTCGGCGGCGTTCATCGGCTTCTTGCCGGGTGGCTGGATCAGGCCGAGCCGCACGGGCGCCGACGCGGTGCCGATGCGCACCCCGTCGCGGCCGGCCCGGATCGCGCCGGGCGGCAGGGGCTCGGCGGCATCGTCGACGGCGACCGGGCCGACTTTGACCCTCAGATCGTCGATCATCGTCCAAGCACCGGGATTCGGCGTGACCGCGCGGATTCGTCTCTCGACGACGTAGGCGGGCAGATCCCATCGCACCCGTGCCTCGTCGACGGTGATCTTCGGGGCGATCGTCACGCCTTCGGACGGCTGCGGCACCGGCGTGAGCGTGCCGTCGGCTATGCCGTCGAGCGTGTGGCTCAGCAGGTCGGCACCCGAAACCGACAGTCGTTCAAGCAGATCGCCCGCGGTGTCGGTGGGCCGGATGGTTTCGGTGACGACGCCGTAAACGGGTCCGGAGTCGAGCGCGGGTTCGATCAGGAATGTCGTCGCGCCGGTCACGGTGTCCCCGGCGGCGATCGCCGCCTGCACCGGCGCCGCCCCGCGCCACGCGGGCAGCACGGAGAAGTGCAGGTTCACCCAGCCGTGCTCGGGCACCGCAAGGAGTCGCTCGCTGAGCAGGGCGCCGTAGGCGACGACCGCGCAGCAATCCGGGGCCAGCTCGGTCAGTTCGGCGATGAACTCGTCGGAGTTCGGCTTCGACGGCCGCAGCACCGGGATGTCGTGTTCGAGCGCCAGCCGCGCGACCGGCGACGGCGCGGGCTTGCCGCGCCGGCCCGACGCCGCATCGGGGCGGGTCAGCACCGCGATGACGTCGTGACGTGGCGATTCGATGAGTCGGCGCAGCGACGGCAGGGCGGGTTCCGGCGTACCGGCGAAGACGATGCGCACCGCGCCAGTCTAGAGAGGGCGCCGGCGGCCCGTCCGAGCCCTCAGCGCGGGGTCTGGTAGTACTCGCGCTCGGACACACCGGTCATCGGGGCGATGAACATCCACGGGATCGTGATGAGCGACCGGTTCAGGGTCGCGACCGCATCGTTGTAGTACTGCCGCGCGAACGCCAGCTTGTTCTCGCTGTCGGTGAGATTCTCCTGCAGGTTCAGGAAGTTGTTCGACGAGTTGAGCTGCGGGTACTGCTGGCCGAGCGCCAGCAGCGGCGCCAATGCGGTGTCGAGTTCCTTCTCGGCGGCGCTGCGTTGGGCGACCGACTTGCCGGTGGTGGCCGAGGCCAGCGCGGCGCGGGCGTTCGTGACGTGGTCGAGGATGCCCTTCTCGTGCGCGGCGAAGGTCTGCACGGTGTGCACGAGGCTCGGGATCAGCGACGCGCGGCGCGTGAGCTCGACGTCGATGCCGCTGAGGGCCTCGGCAACCCGTACGTCGGCCGCGCGCAACCTGTTGTAGCCCAGCACGAAAACGACGAACGCCAGCACCGCCAACAGCAGCGCGATCGTCAGTAGCACTGTCACCATGAGCCGCCTCCTCCGCCGCCGCCGCCACCGCCGCCACCGCCGCTGGATCCGCCACCGCTGCCGCCGCCGCCCCCGCTGGACGACTGCGATGCGGTGTACGCGCCGATCGACGACGCGAGCGCCGACTCGAAGCTGTCGAAGTCCGCTCCGCCGGAGCCGCCGACGAAGCCCATACGGCCGGACGTCGACGAGTGGTACCAATCCGGTTGCGGCGCAGGCGTGCCCATCGTCGTTTCGTATTTCTTGGCCCACAGGGCCGCGGCGCCGGCGGCCACCGCGAAGGGAACGTATGCCGAGTAGAGGTCCTTACGCGCCCCGAAATCGAAGCGCGCCTCTGCCGAATCGGTGGTCAACATGCGGTGAAAACCACCTGCGCGCGACCACAGTTCACGCCCGGCCTCGGTCCTCCGGGTCCCCACACCGGCGGCCCACGATCCGATCGACATCACGAAGAAGGCCGCGAACGGCAACGCCCACATCGTCGTCGGGAACAGCCACCGGAAGACGCCGCACAGCATGAGCAGGAACGCGATCGCGTTCGCGGTGCGCAGCCACAGTTCCTTTCTGCGCTTGACGAGTAGCTTGTTGTCGACGGCCCAGTTCTGAACCGCCTTGGCCAGGTCGGTTTTCGCCTTGTTCAGTTTCTGGCCCGACTTGACGGTCTTCTTCGCTTCGAACTCGCCGCCCCGGTGCAGGAGCTTCAACACCGACCCGACGGTCACGCTGACCGGATCGACGTCAACCCATGCGCCGCGATCGGCGATGCTGCGGATCTTCCAGTGCTGCGAGTTGACCTGGCGGAGTTCGATCAGGCCTCGCTCGGCCAGATAGAACAGCGTCGCCGTGAGGGCTTGTTTGGGCACCGCTTCGGTGCGGATGTATTCGGTCTGCACCGGGCCCAGGCCCTCCGGCGGCGCGTACTGCAGCGGAAAACCGGGCGACGGTTCGACGGTGGTGCGGTACCACAGCAGGGCCGCCAGACCGGAGGCGACGGTCAGCACCGTGACCCACAGCACCCCGGTCAGCGACCGGCCCAGCACCCGATCCCATTCGAAGCTCCACGGCACTTCGATCCGCGGCGGCGTCGGCACGTCCACGCTCGCGCGCACCGTCACCGGTGTACGCGGCGGCAGGTTCCGCGCCGATAACGTCACCCGCTGGCCCGTCGTCGTCAGGTCCTGACAGGGCCCGCCGACGCCGTATCCGACCGAACACTGCACGGCGGGAACGTCTCCGGGCAGGCGGATCGAGATGTCGGCGCGCTGGATCTTGTTGTTCCAGGCCGGCGCGATCACGTTCCAGTAGAACACCGACCCCGCATCCGCGGGTCCACCCGTCGAGGCGGCGAATCTGCGGTCGGCGCCGGTGGTTCCGGGGTCCAGGACGCCGTCGATCGAGTAGCGGATCTCGTAGACGTGTTCGCCGTAGCTGAGGTAGCTGTCGGGGTCGCCGATCTTGGCCACCCGGAACCGTTCGTCACCCTCCCATAGCATCTCGTAGGGCACCGAGTCGCCGTCGAGCAGAATCGATTTGATCTCCGGTACCTGGCGGACGCGAGGGCTGTTGGGGTTGGTCACATCCCAGTACCGGAATATCCCGTGCCTACTGGTCGGGAAGTCGGCTGTGATGGTCTCCACGGCGTCGAGCCGGCCCTGCTCGTCGACGACGAGGTCGACCTTGTAATCAGTGATGACGACCGGGTCGTTGGCGGGAGTGGCCTCCGAGCCGCCGCCGGAGAACACCACGGGCCACAGCACCGCAAACGCCAACACCAGCAACGTGAACACCCACGCGAACAGCCGACGCATGCGGCCTCCTATTGCCTGCGACGTCAGTTTTCCGGTTCACCCTAAGTGCAATCGGCCGTTTTCGACGTGAACTCGTCATTCGCGCCGCCGAGCGCCCGCCCGGGGATCGGCAACGGGCTCACCATGAACCGCCTCCTCCACCGCCGCCTCCGCCACCGCC
>NZ_CVTB01000294.1 GCF_001050015.1 Mycolicibacterium malmesburyense | reverse complement strand
CCCGCCGCTGCCGTTCGTCCCCGAAGGTGACGACATCACCGAGCAGATCGAGGCGCACCGCCACCTGTTTCCCATCTACGAGCACATGGTCGTGATGGACCCGCCGGCCCACGAACGGGCCCGGTCGCTGTTGACCAAGCTCCTGACGCCGCGCCGGCTCAAGGAGAACGAGGACTACATGTGGCAGCTGGTCGACAGCCAGATCGACCAGATCATGGGCCCGGATTCCTCTGAGGGGCGGTGCGAGTTCCTCTCGGAGTACGCCAAACCCTTCGCCACGTCGGCGATCATCGACCTGCTCGGCGTGCCCGACGAGGACCGGCCCGAGTTCCTGGCCGCGCTCGGGGTCGAGGAGCGCTACGGCACCCGCGTCGGCGCGCTCGACGGCGCCCCGGTGGGGCGGGACCCGCTGCAGTATCTCGACGACAAGTTCGCCGGCTATCTCGCCGAGCGCCGCCGCCAACCACGCGGCGACGTGCTGTCGGGGATGGCGACCGCGGTGTACCCCGACGGTTCGACACCGGAGCTGATCGAGGTCGTCAAGCCGGCCACGTTCCTGTTCGCCGCGGGGCAGGAGACCGTCACCAAGCTGCTCAGCGCGGCGGTGCAGACCCTCGGAGACCGGCCGGACTTCCAGCAGATGCTGCGCGAACACCCCGAGCGGATTCCGGCGTTCATCGAAGAGGCGCTGCGCATGCACTCGCCGACCAAGGTCGACTTCCGGCTCGTCCGCAAGAGCACGACGCTGGGCGGGGTGCCGCTCAAGGCGGGCACGATCGTGATGTTGTGCCTCGGGGCGGCCAATCGGGACCCGCGCAAATTCGACGATCCCCACGAGTTCCGCCCGGACCGTAAGAACGTGCGCGAACACATCGCGTTCGGTCGTGGAATCCACTCCTGCGCGGGCGCGCCCCTGGCCCGGGTGGAGGGCCGCATCACCGTGCAGAGGTTGCTCGAGCGTATGCGCGACATCCGGATCAGCGAGGCGGCCCACGGTCCATCCGGTGAGCGCCGCTACTCCTACGAGCCGACGTTTTTGCTGCGCGGGCTGACCGAGCTGCACATCGAGTTCACGCGACGATAGGAAACCCGGCGCGGGGACGGCGGATTGCGCCCGAAATACGCGCTGACCTGGCGATGTGACGGCGGTCTAAACCCAATTTGGCTGAGACGCTTGTCACAGCGCCCAAACCTACCTACTGTGTGTTCACTAGGTTGGTTGAACGAAGGAGTTCGGTGTCCGCCACGGAGCCCGCGCGGCCGTATGCCACGCTCCTCGCCAAGGGCGAGGATCGTCGTCAGCGCATCCTGGCGGTGGCCGAACGCCTGCTCGCGCGCAACGGGTGGCGCAACACCTCGCTGGCCCTGATCGCCAAGGAAGCCGGGGTCACGCCCGCCGGTCTGCTGCACCACTTCGAGTCTAAAGAGCAGCTGCTCAACGCGGTGCTCGACGCCCGTGACGCCGACGACGCGATCCACGCCGACTACCGCTCGGGTGATCTGGTCACCGAACTCGGCCGGGTCCCCGAACGCTTCGAGCGCGCGCCCGAGCTCGTCGGGACCTTCACCGTGCTGCTGGTGGAGAACATCGCGCCCGACGCGCCTCTGCACGACCGCCTGGTCAAGCGTTACCGCGACGCGGTCGACATCATCACCGCGATCATCGAGCGCGGTCAGCGGAGCGGAAAGTATCGCCAAGACCTCGACCCGGCCACCAAGGCCGTGGAAATCCTCGCGTTCACCTATGGAATGGAGACCCTATGGTTACTCGACCCATCGATTCAATTGGCCGAGGTGTTCAAGGGGTACGCCGAGTCGCTGGGGCGCGAGTTGGCGCCGCGGAGCTCGACATGAGGTACCGGCTCGACATCGTCGCCCCGACGGTGTCGGACGCGGTGAAGTCAGCCGGCGGCTGGATCTACGACCGGGTGATGGCCGGGTGGGACGTCACCGTGCTCGTCGGTGGCGGCGAAGACGTTCGCCCACTGACGATTCTCGGAGCCGAGACCCTCGACCTGGAAACGGTCCTCGCGGCCTGGGAGGAACGGCCGCATCCGCAGACCGTCGCCGTCGCGGCGAACATGATCGATCGCGACGCGCGGGTTCTCCAGCATGTGCGTAACGCGCTGGAGCAGGGCGCGACTGAGGTCACGCTGTGGGGTGAGCGGGTACCCGCCGAGCTCGACAGCAGTGTCGATTCCGTCGAGCACCACCTCAGCGCGGCGGCCAGGGCGTTCAAGGCCAAGGCGCTCACCGCCGCGGGCGATTCCGGTGCCGACGCCGTTGGCGGCTGTGAGACGTTTCGCTGCGGCATGATGGTCTCGGTGGCTGCGGACCTGGTGCCCGCCAGCTGATCTCGCCTCGTCAGCGGTAGTCGCTGGACTCGGCGAGGTCGGCTGCCGAGCGCATCAGCTCGACGATGACCGGACCGTAAGCGAGCAGCTTCGGGTTGTCGCCGGCGCGCTGGTACCCCTGCTCGAGCACTATGGCCAGCTTCCACTTCGCCAGCACCAGGTAGTAGTCGAGGTCATCGACCTGACGTCCCGAGACCTTCGCGTAGTGGTCGACTACGTCTGTGCGCGACGGCATTCCGCGCATGTCGACGTAGCCCATCTCGGAGTCCGTCGGTGCCGAGGTGTTCTCGGGCCAGCTCTGCACCATCCAACCCAGGTCCAGTTTCGGATCCCCGACCGTGCCCATCTCCCAGTCCACGATCGCCGCGAGCCGCGCCGGAGCCCCGTGCCGGTACATCACGTTGGCGAACTGGTAGTCGCCGTGCATCAGCCCGGGGATGTAGTCGAGCGGTCGACGCGCGCGCAGCCAGTCGGTGGCGGCGTCCAGGCCCTCGATCTCGCGACCCTTGATGCGCTCGAAGAACGCGATCCACCGATCGACCTGGCGTTCGTGGAAGCCGTCGGGACGCCCTAAGTCGTGCAGCCCCTTGGCCTTCCAGTCGACCTTGGACAGCAGCGCGATGCCCTCGGCGAGCTGATAAGCCAGGTCCCCGCGCGCGGAGAGGTCCGAGTCGAACGGTTCGGGCCACCTGCGGTCCTGAAGATCCATCGGCGACCACCCGTCGACGAAACCCATCAGATAGAACGGCCGGCCGAGCACCCCCGCGTCCTCACACACGGCGACCGCCTCGGTGTGCGGAACCTCGGTGCCGTCAAGCGCCTCGATGATGCGCCACTCGCGCAGGATTCCCTTGTCGCGGTCGGGCGGGGCGCCGGGCGGGGGCATCCGCAGCACACAGCTGTGGTCGCCGCGGCGCAGTTCGTAGATGACGTTCTGAGTTCCGCCCGACAGGAACCGGGTCTGCAGCGGCTCGCCCTTGCCGGGCAATTCGGCCGCATCCATCCAATCGGTCAGGCGCGCAACGTCGATCGCGTCCTCGCTCACAGGTTCCCCACCTCGTTCTCGAGGTACTCGGCGAACTTCGCCCGCGCCTTCTCCCGTTTGGCGGGGATCCACTCCGTCGGCCACGTATCGGTGCTCGGCGCGTAGTCACGTAGCACCTGCTTGGCCACCGTCGCCTTGTGCACCTCGGTCGGCCCGTCGGCCAGGCCCATCACCGCGGCGCCGGTGACCATGCCCAGGAAGGGCATCTCGTTGGTCACACCCAGCGCGCCGTGGACCTGCATTGCCCGCCAGGCGATGTCGTGCAGCACCGTCGGCATCACCACCTTGACCGCGGCGATGTCCTTGCGGACCTTCTTGTAATCGTTGTATTTGTCGATCTCCCACGCGGTGTAGAGCACCATCAGCCGGAACTGCAGCAGTTGCGCATACGAGTCGGCGATGTAGCCCTGGACGAACTGCTTCTCCGAGAGCCTGCTGCCCTGGGTCTCGCGGCTCAGCGCGCGTTCGCACATCATGTCCAACGCCTTGCGCGACAACCCGATCGTGCGCATCGCGTGATGGATGCGTCCGCCGCCGAGGCGGGTCTGGGCGATGACGAAGGCCTGGCCTTCACCGCCGAGCAGCGCGTCGGCGGGCACGCGCACGTTGTCGTAGTGGATCAACGCGTGCGAACCCTCGTCGTCGCGCTCACCGTGCAGCCCGACATTGCGGACGATGTTGACGCCCGGGGTGTCGGTGGGCACCAGGAACATCGACATGCCCTGGTACGCGCTCACGTCGGGGTTCGTGACGACCATGACGATCAGGAAGGACGCGGTTCGGGCATTGGAGGAGAAGAACTTCCAGCCGTTGATCACCCAGTCGTCGCCGTCGCGCACCGCGGTCGTCGTGAACAGCGTCGGGTCGGCGCCGGCGTGCGGTTCGGTCATCGAGTAGCACGAGAAGATCTCGCCGTCGAGCAGCGGGCGCAGGTAGCGTTCCTTCTGCGCTTCGGTGCCGTAGTGGGCGATGATCTCGGCGTTGCCGGTGTCGGGTGCCTGACAACCGAACACGATCGGCGCCCATTGGGAGCGGCCGAGAATCTCGTTGAGCAGTGCGAGCTTGAGCTGGCCGTAACCCTGCCCGCCGAGTTCGGGGCCGAGATGGGTGGCCCAGAGCCCGCGGCGGCGTACCTCGTCCTTGAGCGGGTCGATCACCTTGCGACGGTTGGCGTCCAGCGGCACGAACTGCTGGTCGGGGAACGCCAGGTCGAGCGGTTCGACCTCCTCCCTGACGAATTCGTCGGCCCAGTCGAGGATCTTCTGGTACTCGGGGTCGGTCTCGAAATCCCACGCCATCGTGGTCTCCTTTCACTGTTGGCCGGGTGTCAGCCGAATGTCCTTCACGTCCTGGCGTTTCTCGCGTTGAATCCGGCGACCAGCGCCGCGATGTCGTCGGTGACGACGTCGGCGAACGAACGGTCGCCGAACATGCCGCAAGCCCAGTGCCGGACGCCCTCGCTGACGTGCATACCGGCCGAGCGGGAGAGGTGTTCGATGTCGACGTGTGCGCCGATCTTCCCGTCTCGCTGGGCCCGGCCGAACAACTCGCCGAACATGTCGGCGTCGGCGGTGTCGTCGACCGGCTCACCCGCGAGGATCCGGTGCTCGTGCCGGTAGCCCTCGAGGATCGTCTGCAGGATCAGCTCGCGCGGATTGCGTGCCATCGACCGTTCGAGACTGCGTAACGCCTCACCGATGACCGCTTCGACGTCATAATCCGCGCGCAGCGACGCGCGGACCTTCTCTCGCGCCGCCCGGGTCGACAACAGGCCGACCTCGAAAAGGATGTCCTCTTTGGCGGGAAAGTAGAAGTAGAACAGGCCCCTCGAGACGCCTGCGGCCCGACAGATGTCGGCGACGGTCGTCTTCGCGTAGCCGTTCGTGCGCCACAGCGCCATCGCGGCCTGCACCAGCGCGCGCTTCGTCTCGTGCGAGCGTGCTCGTTGAAACGACGCACGTCGTTGACCACCGTCAGCCATGAGTTCGCTGCCGACCTTGGACACACCGGCACTTTAACAGTGCGTTTGGCGCTTGCAAATAGTTGACGTTTGTCCAACTATCTAGGGACGACCGCGACCCTGGATGGCAGGCGGGATCCAGGTGACCGGGCAACTCGTGGCCGTCGACGGCGGCCTGACCATGCTCGGGTCGTAGCAAGAAACGAAAGGCCGAACATGCCCAATCTTCACCACGTCGTGATGCGCAGCCATTCGGCGCACACCTTCACCGCGTTCCTGACCGAGGTGATGGGGATGGCGGTGCAGTTCCAGATGCACGTCCCCGGCGAGGTGCTGCAGAAGACCCTCGGTTGGCCGCCGTCGGACGGGGCCGAGGTCACCATGCTCGGCACCGGCGACGCGGGGTTGATCGAAGTGCTCGACGTTCCCGAACACCTCCGCGACGTGGTGCCCGAGGGGCTGGCCGCCTTGTCGTTCATGGCCGCCGACTTCGCCGAGACCCGCGCCAGGGCGAGCGCGTTCGCCGATGACGTCACGATGTTGGACACCGGTGTGCCGGGCGTCGACCTGTTCTTCTGCACGATGGGCGGCGTGCCCATCGAGTTCATGGGAGCTTATGCGCCCGAGGCGAATTCGGAGATCAGCGACCCGACGAACTCCTGAGTGCGCGTCCGCGACGCCTGGCGTTGAGCGGCGTCCTCTCCGAGTGGCACCACGCGCACCGCCAGGTCGGTGACGCCGGCATCGCGGTAGCGGCGCAGGCGGGCGGCGACCGTCGCCTCGTCGCCCGCCGCCATCGTGTCGCCGACGTCCTCGGCGTCGCCGTGTTCGAGCAGGCGGACGTAGTTGGGGGAGAAGTCGGCGTGACCCAGGACCTCGCTGGCGTACGCGCGGGCATCGTCGACCTCGTTACCCGCGCAGAGCGCGACGGGCACACCGGCGACGATGCGAACACCGTTGCGGCCGACGTCTTCCGCCGCTGCCGTGAGGCGCGGCGCCACGTAGTCGCCGATCGCGCGTTCGTCGGCCATCCACAGGATGGTTCCGTCGGTGCGCTCACCCGCGATCCGCAGCATCGCCGGACCGAGCGCCGCAACCAGCACCGGCACGGTGAAGGCGTCGGTGACGTCGATGGGGCTGTGCACGCGGTAGGTGTCGTTGTCGACATCGGTCGTGCCCGGGCCGCGGAACGCCGCGTCGAGTACCTCGAGGTAGTCGCGCACCACCCTCGCGGGTTTGTCGTAGGACAGGCCGAGCTGGTCGGAGACGATCCAGTGGTGTGACGGGCCGATTCCCAGGGTGAATCGGCCGCCGCAGGCGATCTGGGTGGTCAGCGCCTGCTGGGCCATGATGAGCGGATGGCGGGTCTGGATCGGCACGACCGCCGTTCCGATCTCGATGCGGTCGGTGGCGTTTCCGAGAAGTGTTACCGCGGTCATCGCGTCGAGGTAGCCGGGCACCTGCGGCATCCAGAAGGACGCGAAACCCTGTTCCTCCGCGGCTCTGACGTCGTCGATCAGTCCGCTCAGCCGTTCGGCGCGGGGGCGCTCCTTGTCGGAGCCGACCATCAATCCGACGCGCATTCATACCTCCGTGTCATGGCACATAGCGGTCCCACTCGTAGGGGACGACCGGGTAAAACGGTGCGGCGAAGAGCGGTTCGACGCCGTCCGCCTCCCATCGACTCTGCAAGATCGGCCGCAGCCGCTCGGCGACCGCGACGGGGTCGTCGTCGAGAAAGCAGTACGTAACCGTTTGTCCGGCAGGAGCACTCGCGAGGCGCGCCTCGACCGCCAGCGACGTCGCCGCCCAGGCGCCGCCCACCCCGTCGACGTCGACCAGTGCGTCCACCGTGACGGTACCGTTTTCGAGCAGCAGGTACACACCGCGGTTCGGCCACCACGGCAGCACGGCGGCGCCGGCCTTGATCCGTGCCGCGGCGGCCCGGTGCGTCACGTCGTACACGCCGCGTTCGACGGGCGGCAGCAGGGGCAGCTTGCGGCCGGCGTCACCGAGTGCCTTGGACAGTGTGAGGAACGGCTCCATTCCCGCGACGCCGGTGAAGAAATACGTCATCACGTGATCGATCGCATCGTAGGGACTTTCGCTCGCAGCCCGCGCGGCGCGGCACTCGGGCGTGGACACCAGTCGCAGCGACGCGCGCACCGCGGGCATCCGGTGCTGTTCGGGTCGGTGGTCGAGGGTGTGCCAGCGCAGGTAATCCGCATCGGCCCCCTCGGGGTGGCGGCGCGCCATCGAGACGAACAAGGTGGTGATGTCCCCATCGCCGTTGGCCAGCACCTCGGGGACCTCATCGGACGGTCGGCCCGGCAGTTGCATCGACACCTCCTCTACACCGAATCCGGCTGTGCCAGGTTGATTTCCGGGTGGCGTGCCTGGGCCATGCGGCGAAATCCGTCACGCCAACCGATCGTCGTGCGGCCCAGCACCTCGTGCATGCGGGTGACGTCGGGCCACAACGGTGTGTGGGCGTCGGGTGTGTACTCGAAGATGGGCTCCACGCCCACCAACTCACCCAGGTACACGCAGTACTCCTCGACGCTGACCGTCTCGCTGCCCGCCCAGTTGACCACGACCGGCGGCGTGTCCGCCGCCTCCATCGCCCTGATCCCCAACGCGACGTAGTCGTCCTCGTAGATCGGGTTGTAATTGTTCGGCCGGTCCGGATGCAGCCGAATCGGCCTGCGGGCCAGGATCGCGTCCAGACGGTCGGCGGGGGCACCACCCTCGGGCCCGTAGGTGGAACAGATCCTGATGATCGTCAGCGGAATCTCGTACTGCCTGGCGACCCACGTGCAGACGGCTTCGGCGGCGACCTTGGAGAAGCTGTAGTTCGCCCGCAGCGGCACCCCGGGCGGATCGAATTCGGTCAACGGCCGCTGACCCTGATAGGCGTAGATCGACCCGGTCGAACAGAACACGAAACCCTTCGCGTGGCGGTACCGGTGCAACAGGTCGCCCGAACGCTGCGCGTTGGTCTCGAGGCACCGCGTCCAATCCCCGCTGCCCGGATCGACCGCGGCGTGGAAGACATACGTGAAATCGTCGGGCAACGCCGAGAAGTCGCCGTTGGCGATGTCGAGCGCCACCGGGACGACACCCGCGTCGCTCAGCCGGTCACGGTCGGCCTGCTCGCGCAACCGCGCGGCGCCCCACACCTCGTTGTGGCGCGCCAGCTCCCGGGCGATGGGAAACGCGATCTTGCCTGTGGCGCCGGTGATGAGGATTTTCTCGCCGTCGAGCATCCCTAAAGTCTTAGCGCACCGTGCCGTAAATGTTAAGTACTTGATATGTTGGCGGGGTGCAGCTCACCTTCGACGCCGAGGTGGAGGCGTTCCGCGCGGAGTTCGTCGCCTTCCTCGACGAGCACTTGCCTCCGGAGGCCGAGGCGGCGGAGCGTTCGCGCTCGACGGCCCACGTGCCGGAGTGGGCGCGCCGCTGGCAGCGGCTGATGTTCGACCACGGCTGGTTGCTGCCGGGAAACCCGCCGGAGTTCGGGGGCCGCAACGCGGGTGTCCTCGAGCAGTTCGTGCACCGGCAGGAGTTGGCGCGGCGCCGCATCTACCACGCCTTCAATCCGCAGGGTGTGGGGATCATCGCCGCGTCGCTGCTGTCGTTCGGCACGGATGACCAGAAGCAGCGGTGGGCCGTGCCGATCCTGCGCGCCGACATGACCGCGTCACTCGGTATGAGTGAGCCCGGCGCCGGCTCAGACCTGGCGGGACTGTCCACGCGGGCGGTGCGCGACGGCGACGAGTTCGTCGTCGACGGGCAGAAGGTGTGGACCTCGGGCGCGCACGACGCCGATGTCATCCTCGCGTTCGTGCGCACCGATCCGGATGCGCCCAAGCACAAGGGAATCAGCGCCCTGGTGATCCCGACCGACCTCCCGGGAGTCGAGCGCCGGCCGTTCGCCTCGGTGTACGACCGCGACAACCTCGACTTCAACGAGGTGTTCTTCGCCGGCGTCCGGGTGCCCGCCGAGAACCTCGTCGGCCCGTTGCACGAGGGATGGCGGGTGGCCAACGGCTCGCTGGGCCACGAGCGGACGATGATGTGGATGGCGTTCGCCAACCGCCTCGACCAGCTGCTCGAGGATTTCCGCCCGGTCGGCGCGGTGAACCGGGACCGCTACGCGACGGTCGCGATGGATTACGAAGCGCTGCGCCTGCTGGGCTCCGTCGCACTGGGCCAGGCGGCCAGGGGCGAACGCGACATTCCCAGCATCTCGGTGTTGAAGCTGTTCGGTTCGGAAGCCGAACAGAAGGCGCTCGGGTACGCGCTGGATGCCGCCGGTGCCGACGGTTTGCGCAGCCCGGGGCTCACGGCGCCGTACAACCCTTACAGCCCAGAGCTTTTCACCGCCGATTGGTTCACCCGCTACATCAGCTCCTACGCCGGGACCATCTCCGGCGGGGCGTCCGAGATCCAGCGCAACATCATCGCGCAGCGGGTGCTGGGCCTGCCTGCCCGCTGATCTTTCTTCGCCGGACAAACGGGGGCGCTCACCTCACCGCGGGGCGGGGGCCGCCAGCTCACGCAGCGACGCCAGGAACAGCTCGTCCATCCGCGGGCTGAGCTCGGCGAGCGTGTCGGCGCCGGCATGGGCGGCGGAACCGAACACGCGGTCGAGCGCATCGGCACCGGCGGAAGAGCCGATCGAAAGGCACAGGCACGCAACGCTGTCCGTGCGCAATTCCTCGAGGGCCTTGTGCGCGTCGGCCTCCGCGTATCGGCCTTCGTAACCGTCGTCGTACGGGTGGCCGTCGGACAGCACGAGCAGCAGCTTGTTGGGGGTGCCCGCCTCGGCCTTGAGAATTTCGCCGGCGCCGCGGATCGCCGCGCCGAGGCGGGTGTAGCTCGACGGTTGCAGGCCGTTCAGCCGCGCCCGGCCGATCGCCCCGAAGCGCTGGTCGAACGTCTTGATGGCGGGAAGGTGAACCGCGTGGCGGCCGCGGGACCGAAACGCATACACCGCGACCCGGTCGCCGAGCTCCTCGAGCGTCGCCGCCAGTGTGGCGGCCGCACGCCGCTGGTGCTCGTGCACCGCGAGCCCCTCCGGGTCGGCGTCGGTCGCCGAACCGGACGCGTCGAGCAGGATCAGCACGCCGAGGTTCCTGGCGATCTTGCGGTGCTCGGTGAAGACGTGCTCGGGCGGGGAGTAGCCGGAGCGCAGGTCGACGGACAGGTCGACGAGCGCCTCGATATCCAGCTCGTCGCCATCAGGCCGGCGCCGCAACACCCTGGGGCCCAGGCCGATCCGCGCCAGGCGGCGGCGCAGGACCTCGTCGCGGGCGACGGTCCCGGCGGCCACGTCCGCGGGTGCGGTCAGCGGGTAATCGATCACCCGGCACCAGTCCGGCCGGTACTGGCGACGGAAGACGTCCCATTCCGGATGCAGCGCCCCGCCCACCCCGACCGCGGCACCCGGCCGGTCGTCGTCGGTGAAGTGGATCGGAGTCGGCATCGGCCTGGCGTTGGGTCCCGCGGCACGGACGCGCCGCACGGCCTCGGCCCGCGGGTCCCCGCCGGCGGCGCTGTTTCCCGACGACCCCGAGGTGCCGAGCAGTTTGCGCAGGAAGTCCCCGACCGTCTTCGAGTTGAACAGCGGGTTGTCGAACATCTTGAGGATCTTGCTCTCCTCCGACGGCCCCTCCTCGTCGTCGTTCTCCTCGTCGTCCACCGGGACGGCGGCCGGGTCGACGGTGAACCGCAGGTCGTCATCGGACGCGCGGACACCCGTTTCGGCGGCGCTGCCCAACAGCGCCGAGGGCTTGAGGACGCCGAACCAGTCGGGCGGGTCGCCGATTCTCGTTCGGCTGCGGGCGATTTCGAGCGACTCTGCGGCAGACGCGGTGCCGTACGGATTGCCGAGGTCGAGCGCCGCCGCCAGCGGTAGCCGACCGGCGAGGTCGGACAGGACGCGGTGTCCTTCGACCGCCAGGTAGCGACGCGCGAGTGCCGGACGCGCGCGTAGCGGCCGGATCAGCGACGCCTGCAGGCTTCCCGCCCCGATGAGTGCGCTCTGCAGCATCACTTCGCGGCGGTGCCGCTCGGGTGAAGCGTCCTCCGTGACGAAGACGACCTTGCCGTTGGTGTGGGCGACCGGCGCCGCGGCGATCTCGACCGGTCGGCCGGCAAGGTACGTCGCCAGATACCGGAACCGGTCGAGATCCGGTGCGCCGGAGGCAGTCACGGCTGGGGGAGGAGCGCGTCGACGAGTTCGCCGAGCGCGCGCACGACGTCGCGGTCGTCGGACAGCGCCTCCACGATCGCCGCCTGCACCGCGCGGCGCAGGCCTAGGCCCTCGGCGGCCAGACCACCGGCCAGGATGAGCATCCGGGTCGAGGAGGCCTCCCGCAGCGGCGAGCCGTCGATGGTGCGGATCGCGTTGCCGATCGTCACCAGTGTGCGTGCGGTGTCGGCGTCGATTCCGGCCTCGTGCGCGACGATCTCGGTCTCCACCTCGGGCGGAGGAAAGTCGAGTTCGATCGCGACGAACCGTTGGCGCGTCGACTCCTTGATGTTCTTCAGCACGCTCTGGTAGCCGGGGTTGTACGAGATCACCAGTTGGAACCCGGGTGCCGCGGACAGCGTGGTGCCGAGCCGGTCGACCGGTAACTCGCGGCGGTGGTCGGCCAGTGGATGGATCACGACGGTGGTGTCCTGGCGCGCCTCGACGATCTCGTCGAGGTAGCAGATCGCGCCCGTGCGAACGGCTCTGGTCAACGGCCCGTCGACCCAGACCGTCTCACCGCCCTTCAACAAGAACCGCCCCACCAGGTCCGCCGAGGTCATGTCCTCGTGGCCGGCGACGGTGATCAGCTCGCGGCCCAATTCATGCGCCATCGCCTCGACGAAGCGGGTCTTACCGCATCCGGTGGGACCCTTCAACAACACAGGCGAGCCCCGTCGCGCCGCGGCGCGGAACACCTCGACCTCATCGCCGACCGGTCGGTAAAACGGTGCCCGCGAGTGGCTTTCGATCGTGGCGGAGTGGTTGTTGGTAGACAACTCATTCACCCCGTTCGTGCGGCACGATCCTCGGCATCTCCACGCCCTCCGGAAGCACGAGTTCGCCGTCGGAGTTGATGTAGCCCGAGTGTTTCGTCGGGATCGGCAGCGACGGATCGGGACACGGCCGGTCGGTGCCGTCACCGCAGAGGCCCGACGTGAAGTAGGAGCGCTTCTGCACATCCTCGGGCCACGGGTCGGCATGGGTCGCCATGAACTGCGCGGGAATGATGTAGAAGACGAAGAACGACGCGCTGATCGCGGCGAAGATCGCCAGGAAGCGCACGAACTGTTGCTTGGCGAATCCGCCGCGGACGTTGTCGAGTCCTTTCTCCACGACCGTGCGGCCGCGGTCGTCGGTGAAGAACCGCAGGCAGCACAGCGCGGCCTGCACGCCGCCCCACATGAGGCCCTCGTAGATCGGCCACTGGTAGTAGGTGCCCGCGTTGATCGACAGCGACTGGATGGCGCCGGGGAAGGTGTACATCCCCAGCGGCATCAGGACCAGGCCCTCCATCACGAAGTCGAAGACGAATCCCCATGCGAATGCGACGCCGATCAGGCCCTTCGTGCCGAGGTTGGGCCAGCGCTGCTGGGCCTTGCGCATCACCCAGCAGCCCAGGATGGTGCACAGCAGGACGCCGAACGCGTATCCGGAGACGTTGATGCCCAACGGTTCTGCCACCTGCGCGCCCGGTCTCTCCGGGGACATCCAGCCGGGCACGTAGGGTGCCCACGACCCCATGTTGAACGCCCACGCGTTGTAGGTGCACCACGTGTTGATGTAGTTCAACAGCGGGTCCTGGAAGAAGAACAGGCCCGTGGACACCATGATCATGCCGTCCAACGTGATCCGTCGTTCGCGGCGCCACGGTCGGATGATGAACCACCAGATGGCGACCGGGAACAGCACCGGCGAGCCGATCTGCCACATCATCAGCGCGACCTTCATGAAGGTCGGCGGGTCCGTCGGACCGGGATCGACACGCGTGAAATAGGGGCCGGTGATCCACCGGATCCACACGTAGATCTGCAGGACGAGGATTATCCCGCCCGCCGTCGCCCAGATCTTGACCCGGCGCGAGGGCCGCGGCGACGGCTCCTCGAGCCGACCGACCGTGCTCAACGACTCGGTGGACGGCTTGTTCGACAGTTCGCTCACGACGCCTCCTCGATCGCGCATCGTCATCGCGATCTCGCCAAAATATACCGACGAGTATCTGGATAACTCAATGGGATCTGAGATTCTTGTGGCAGACTTCCGGCATGGCGGAGCGTTGGACCCGGGAGCGGCGGCTCGAGCACACCCGGTCCCTGCTACTGGACGCGGCCGAGGATGTGTTCGCCGAAAAGGGCTTCACCGCAGCGACTCTCGACGACATCGCCTACGCTGCCGGTTACACCAAGGGCGCCATCTACAAGCACTTCTCGACCAAAGAGGAGCTGTTCTTGGCCGTCAGCGACCGCTACTGGCGCCGGTATTTCGACAACTTCGCCGAGGTGATGTCGTCGTCGGAGCAGGTGGGTGCCCGCGAGCGCGACGAGATCGCGCGGCGGTGGCGTGAGCTCAGCCGCGACCGCGGTGCCGAGCACGCCGCCCTCGGGCACGAGTTCACGCTGTACCTGCTGCGCAACCCGGAAGCCCGCGACCGCGTGGTCGGCAAGCGGGCGGAGGTGGTCGAGAAGTTGGCGAACTTCATCGTCGACGGCATCGACCGGCTGGGCGGCACCCTGGTGATCCCGCCGTTGACCTTCGCCCAGGTGCTGATCGCGACCAGCGACGCCGTCGTGCTCGGCAGTGAGCTCGACGATGTCGACCTCTACCGGCCGATCATCGACATGTACGTCTCGGCGATCAAGTTCCCTTGACGCCCCTGGCGAAACCTAGCCTGAGGCAACCGATATCGACTTCGTGTCGGTGTAGCCGTCGATGCCCTCGCGGCCGAGTTCGCGGCCGTAGCCGCTGTCCTTGACGCCGCCGAACGGCGCGAACGGATCCATCGTGTAGCCCTGGTTGACGCCGAATGTGCCGGTGCGGATGCGTTCAGCGACGGCGAGCCCGCGTTCGGTGTCGGCGGTCCACACCGACCCGGCCAGGCCGTAGTCGGAGTCGTTGGCGACGGCCACCGCCTCGTCCTCGTCGGCGTAACCGATCACGGTCAAGACGGGTCCGAAGATCTCCTCGCGCGCGATCGTCATGGCGTTGTCGGCGTCGGCGAACAGCGTCGGCTTGACGTACCAGCCCCGCTCGATCCCGTCGGGCATGTCGGCTCCTCCGACGACGAGGCGTGCGCCTTCGGCCTCGCCCGTCCGGATGTAACCCCGCACCCGCTCTTGCTGGCGGCGGGCGACGAGCGGTCCGACCTGAGTGGCGGGATCGGTCGGGTCCCCGACGACGAGCGACGACATCTCCGTGGCCAGGGCGTCGGTGAAATCGGCCGACCGCGCGGCGGGGACCAGGATCCGGGTCAGCGCGTTGCAGATCTGCCCGCTGTTGGACAGGCTGGCCGAGCGCACACCGGCGGCGACGGCTGCCGGATCGGCATCGGCGAGCACGATGGCCGCCGACTTGCCGCCGAGCTCGAGGCTGACGCGCCGCAGATCGACGGCGCACGCGGCGGCTACCGCCTTGCCCGCCGCGGTCGACCCGGTGAACGAGACCTTGTCCACCCCAGGGTGTTTGACGAGGTATTCGCCTGCGGAACCGTCACCGGGAAGCACGCTGACGACGCCGTCGGGCAGGCCGGCCTCGGCGAGCAACTCGGCCAGCAGCAGTGCGTTGAGCGGCGACTCGGGCGCCGGCTTGAGAACGACCGTGCAGCCGGCCAGCAGCGCCGGGATCAGCTTGGTGACGATCAGGAACTGCGGCATGTTCCACGGCACGATCGCGGCGACGACGCCGACCGGCTCGCGGCGGATGCGGATGTCGGATCCGTACATCCCCTTCCGGGACTCCTCCCACGGGTAGGACTCGGCCAGCTCGCAGAAGGCCGACATCATCATCGCGGGCAGCCCGACCTGTGCGCGCTGGGCGAAACTGATCGGTGCCCCGATCTCGGAGGTGATCGTCTCGGCCATCTCGCCGCGCCGTTCGCCGTACCGCTCGGCAAGTCGGCGGACCGCGGCGATGCGCTCACCCGGGTCCAGGCGCGGCCACGAGCCGGTGTCGAACGCCGCCCGCGCGGCCGCGACGGCCTTGTCTACGTCCGCGGGCGCGGCGGCGGCCACGCGCGCGACGGGTTCCTCGGTGTGCGGGGACACGACCTCGATGCGGTCTGCGGTGCTCGCCTCGGACCATCGGCCACCGATGAACAACTCGTCCGATCGCATTGTGTGCACACCCTTTCGCGCTGAATTCCGCACCACGGTTGTGGTCTTCGCGTGAGCCCGACCGTCCTGCAGAAATCGGCGACGGTACCGGGCCTCGCCGTGGCTGTATCAACTACTTGCGATTGTGACATGGAGCATATACCGTCGGCGCTGCAGCTCCCGGCACGGTCTAGGCCGGGCGGTCGACAGGAGTAGGCAATGGCTCGCTTTCCCAAACCGCCAGAGGGCAGTTGGACGGAGCACTATCCCGAACTGGGCACCGATCCCGTCTCTTACGAGGATTCCATCAGCCCGGAGTTCTACGAGAAGGAACGCCAGGCGATCTTCAAGCGCGCGTGGCTGAATGTCGGTCGCGTGGAGCAGGTTCCGCGCAAGGGCAGCTACTTCACCAAAGAGCTCAAGGTCGCCAACACGTCGATCATCGTGGTGCGGACCACCTCCGGTGAGGTCAAGGCGTATCACAACATCTGCCGCCATCGCGGCAACAAGTTGGTGTGGAACGACATGCCGCTCGAGGAAACCAGCGGGGTGTGCAGGCAGTTCACCTGCAAGTACCACGCGTGGCGCTACGACCTCGACGGCAACCTGACCTTCGTGCAGCAGGAGGGGGAGTTCTTCAACCTCGACAAGAGCCGCTACGGGCTGGTGCCGGTGCACTGTGAGGTCTGGGAAGGGTTCATCTTCGTCAACTTCGCCAAGGAGCCCGAGCAGTCGCTGCGCGAGTTCCTCGGTCCGATGATCACCGCCCTGGAGGGCTACCCCTTCGACAAGATGACGTCGCGGTTCTACTACCGGTCCGAGGTGAAGGCGAACTGGAAGCTCTACATGGACGCCTTCCAGGAGTTCTACCACGCACCGGTGCTGCACGCGAACCAGTCGCCCACCGCCTACTCGAAGGCCGCCGCCGAGGCAGGCTTCGAGGCTCCGCACTATCGCATCGAGGGGCCGCACCGGCTGGTCAGCACGTCGGGTGTGCGCGCCTGGGAAATGGCCGACGAGATGCGCAAGCCGATCGAGGACATTTGTCAGAGCGGATTGTTCGGCCCCTGGGACAAACCGGATCTGGGGGAGATGCCCCCCGGCCTGAACCCCGCGAAATGCGATCCGTGGGGCCTTGATTCGTTCCAGTTGTTCCCGAACTTCGTGATCTTGTTCTGGGGGCAGGGCTGGTACCTGACCTATCACTACTGGCCCACGTCGTACAACACGCACCTGTTCGAGGGCACCGTGTACTTCCCGCAACCGCGCACTCCCCGGGAACGCATCGCGCAGGAACTGGCCGCGGTGTCCTTCAAGGAATACGGGTTGCAGGACGCCAACACGCTGGAGGCCACTCAGTCGATGATCGAGTCGCGGGTGCTCGACGACTTCCTGCTCTGCGACCAGGAGGTGCTGATCCGCCACCTGCACAAGGAGACCGCGGCGTGGGTGGAGAACTACGAAGGCAAGACGGCGGGTGTCTGAGATGACGACGACCGAGACGCACAAGCTGCCGCCCGAATTCGCCAATCTCGAACAGTTCTCGGACTGGTGCCTGGGTTCGGAGGCCGAACGCTACGCCAAGCGGCTCTCGTCGACGATGACCGAGATGCAGGCCTTCTACGACGCGATCACCGCGCGTGCCGAGGAGGCGATCGCCTACTGCGACAAGTTCTCGCTGGACGACCTGCCCGAGGACGTGCTCAACCTGATGCATCTGCTCTACTCGATGATCCAGGTGTCCTTCCCGGTCGAGTGCTGGAAACAGCCGAAGGTCCCCGATTCGGGCGCCACCACCCTGGACTGCGCGTCCGAACCGGTTCCGTGACGACGCGCACCGTCCTGCGGGCCGCCCGCTGGGCCGACGTCGAGGCCGGTGAGGTGCGCTCGCCGGCCGTCATCGTCGTCGAGGGCAACCGTATCGCCGCGGTGAATCCGTCGGAGCCACAACCCGATTCGGACACCGAGATCGACCTCGGCGACGTCACGCTGCTGCCCGGGCTGATGGACATGGAACTCAACCTGCTCATCGGCGGGCCCGGCGGACCCGAGGGGCTGCCCAGCCCGATGCACGGTGTGCAGGACGACCCCGCCTACCGCACGCTGCGCGGGGCGGTCAACGCCCGCACCACGCTCGAGGCCGGGTTCACCACCGTGCGCAACCTCGGCCTCATGGTCAAGACCGGCGGGTATCTCCTCGACGTCGCGTTGCAGCGGGCGATCGACCAGGGGTGGCACGTCGGCCCGCGGATCTACCCGGCCGGGCATGCGGTGACCCCGTACGGCGGCCACCTCGACCCGACGGTGTTCCAGCGTCTCGCGCCGGGGATCATGCCGCTGTCGGTGGCCGAGGGCATCGCCAACGGCGTCGACGACGTGCGCGCCTGCGTGCGCTACCAGGTTCGCCACGGCGCCAAGCTGATCAAGGTGTCCGCCTCCGGCGGGGTGATGTCGCACAGCACCGCCCCGGGTGCGCAGCAGTACAGCGACGAGGAGTTCGCCGCGATCGCCGACGAGGCCCACCGCGCGGGTGTTCGGGTCGCCGCACACGCGGTGGGGGACAGCGCGATTCGCGCCTGCATCAAGGCCGGGATCGACTGCATCGAGCACGGTTTCCTCGCCAGCGACGAGACGATCCAGCTGATGGCCGACACCGGCACGTTCCTCGTGTCGACGACGTACCTGACCCAGGCGATGGCCGTCGACCGCATCGCGCCGGAGCTGCGCAAGAAGGCCGAGGAGGTCTTCCCCCGGGCGCAGGCCATGCTGCCCAAGGCGATTGCGGCGGGTGTGCGGATCGCCTGCGGCACCGACGCCCCGGCGATCCCGCACGGTCAGAACGCCAAGGAACTGTGCGCGCTCGTGGAGCGGGGCATGACGCCGATGCAGGCGATCCGCGCCGCCACCGTGACCAGCGCCGAGCTGATCGAGGCCGACGACGAACTGGGCCGCCTGGCACCGGGATACTTCGCCGACATCATCGCCGTGCCCGGCGATCCGTCCCGCGACATCGCCGCCACGCTCGATGTGCGCTTCGTGATGAAGGACGGTCGGGTCTACAAGCGCGAAGGGGGCTTGGACGGTGGCTAGGCAGACAAACCCAGAGCTGGGCATGGAACTCGGCGACAACATCCTGTGGCATCTCAAACAGGCCTGGTACTTCGCCCTCACGGCGGTCAACGACGCGGTCAGCCAGCACGGCGTCAGCACCGCACAGATCGGTGTGCTGCGTCAGCTCGCCAACGAGCCGGGGCTCTCCGGCGCCGAACTCGCGCGTCGGTTGCTGATCACCCCGCAAGGCGTGCAGTTGGCGGTGAAGGCTCTCGAGCAGCGGGGGCTGGTCGAACGCAAACCCGACCCCCAGCACGCGCGAATCCTCAAGGCGTACCTGACATCTGACGGGCGCAAGGTCGCAAGCGCGGTGGTCAGCGACGCGATCGCCGCGCACGAAGCGGTGTTCGGCGTCCTCACCGAGGAAGAGCAGCACACGCTTCGCGACCTGCTGGCCCGTGTCGTCGTGAAGGGCACCGGCCACACGATGGCCGACGACCACATCAGCGACTGAGTCCCGTCAACCGTTACCGAATCCTATATGGCTGCGGATCAACGGCAGGTCCGCAGCCGTCGCGAACCCGGCGGGTGCGGCGATGACCGCGGGCACGGCGTTGAGCACCTGCATCGCCGTCGCCACGTTCGCCGACCGCACGTGCTCGGCCATGGTCGCGTCGCGGCTGAAGCTGGCCAGCGAGAAGAAGTGGGTGCGCATCGACGGATCACCCTCGATCGTCAGCGTCCAACCATGCTGGGGCTTGGGCCAATGCGCCGGGTACTCGTTGCCGACCGTCCACAGCGTCTCGATCTCGACCAGCGCCTCGCCGTTGCGTCGACCCGACCAGGTCCACCGCTGGCCCGCCGTCGTTCCTGCCCGCAGCACACGGTCGAAGATCTCGTGGTCGCGCTCGGCCGCAACGGCTTCGACCGACGGGGCCACCTCGTCGATGCCCGCGTTGAGCGCATCGGCGATGAGCCAGACCTGTTCGCTGAAGATCGCGCTGTTGAACGCGAGGAAATCGGTGCCCGTGGGGCTGATGGTCTCGACGGGTTCTCCGAAGGACATGTTGTCGAACGTGATCGCGGTGCTGTCGTAGACGGACCAGTCGGCACGCTCCTGCAGCGTGATCTTGTCGATGGTGCGGCTCATCCCGGACAACGCGAGCGGCAGGACACCGGAGAGGTTGCCCGGGTTCAGTCCGCTGCCGTGCACGGTGCTGTTGCCGGTTCTGCACGCGTCGAGCAGCCGTTCCCGGTCGGCGGGCCGGGTGCGCTGCGGGTGGAACAGGAATGCCGTCGTGACAACGTTTTTGCCGCTGGCGAGGATCGCGCATACCTCGCCGACATCGGTGTTTCGCGGCGTGTAGAGGACGCAGTCGGCGTCGAGCGCGAGGATTTTGTCGACATCGGTGGTGGCGGTGACGCCGACCGGGTCGCGTCCGACCAGCGCCCCGACGTCGGCGCCGTCCTTGTCCGCGGAGTAGACGCGCGCGCCGACGAGATCGAAGGCCGAGCGGTCGTCGAATATCGCGGTGATCATCTCGACGCCGACGGCGCCGGTGCCCCAGGCGATGACGCGATGTCGTGGCATCCGGTCACGTTACGTCACCGGCGGACCGAGACAGGTGATCAAGTGCTTGAGATCTATCGCAAGTACTTGATACTCTGATGTCGATGTCCGTCGAAGAGTTCGCCCCACTGCGCGTCAAACGCGTGGTGCGTGAGACGAGCGATGCCGTGTCGCTGGTCCTCGATGTGCCGGCGCACTGTTCGCATCGTTTCCGCTACCAGCCGGGACAGTTCCTGACGCTGCAGGTGACGGTCGACGGGTGCGAACATCAGCGGTGCTACTCGATGTCGTCTTTTCCGCACAATGGAAACGACCTGCAGATCACGGTCAAGCGCGACCCGGGCGGGCTGGTCTCGAACTGGCTCAACGACACCGCCGAGGCCGGCGTCGAGATTCATGCCGCTCCCCCCGATGGCCGCTTCCTGCTCGGCGAATCCGAGCGCGACATCGTCGCGTTCGCGGGCGGCAGCGGCATCACCCCGATCTTCTCGCTGATCGGGTCCGCGCTGGTGAGTTCGCAGCGGCGGGTGAGGCTCTTCTACGCCAATCGAAGCCGCGATTCGGTGATCTTCGGTGAGTCGCTCACCGCGCTCGCGGCCGCCAACCCCGAACGCCTCGCGGTGACCAATCACTTCGACGACGAAGCCGGTGTCGTGGTGCCGGAGGCGGTCGAGGCGTACGCCTCGGCGTGCGGCGACGTCGACTACTACATCTGCGGCCCCGCGCCGTTCATGGACACGGTGGAGAGCACGCTGTTGCGCGCGGGCGTGCCCCGCGACCGACTGCACCTCGAGCGGTTCACGGTGGCGCCGATCTCCGACGAGGCGGCCGTCGCCACCGAGCAGACCGAAGAGGTGGTCATCGAGCTGGATCGCAAGACCACCACCGCGCCCTACCGGTCGGGCAACACGCTGCTGCAGACCGCGCGGATGGCGGGTTTGCGTGCGCCGTCGTCGTGCGAGACCGGTTCGTGCGGAACGTGTATGGCGCGCATCGTGACCGGCAGTGCCCGGATGCTCAACAACGATGCCCTCGATGACGACGAGGTGGCCGAAGGCTGGGTGCTGACCTGCCAGTCGTTGCCCACCAGCCGGACGGTCCACGTGGCCTATGAGTAAGCGAGGTCGAGTGACGGGACAAATGCGATGAGCCGCGTGGCGGTGGTGACCGGGGGAGCTTCGGGCATGGGGGAGGCGACGTGCCACGAGCTCGGTCGTCGCGGGCACAAGGTGGCCGTGCTCGACCTCAACGGTGAAGCCGCACAACGGGTCGCCGAAGAGTTGCGGTCCTCGGGCGTCACGGCGCTGGGGATCGCCGTCGACGTCAGCGACCGTGCGGCCGTCGAGGAGGCATTCGCGAAGGTCCGCAGTGAGTTGGGGCCGGTGCACATCCTGGTCACCAGCGCCGGGGCGGTGGACTGGGCCGCGTTCACCGACATCACGCCGCAGGCGTGGCAGCGGTTGATCGACGTCAACCTCACCGGGACCTTCCACTGCGCTCAGGTGGCGGTGCCCGACATGCTCGATGCGGGGTGGGGCCGGATCGTGATGATCTCGTCCTCCAGCGCGCAGCGCGGCTCACCCCGGATGGCCCACTACGCCGCGTCCAAGGGCGCGTTGCTCTCGCTGACCAAATCGCTTGCGCGCGAATATGGTCCGGCCGGCATCACGGTGAACAACATCCCGCCGTCGGCGATCGAGACACCGATGCAGCATGCCGGCCAGGAGGCCGGATACCTCCCGTCGAACGAGCAGATGGCCGCGACGGTTCCGCTCGGCCACCTCGGCACCGGCGACGACATCGCCGCGGCCGTGGGCTTCCTGTGCTCTGAGGAGGCCGGTTTCATCACCGGCCAGATACTCGGCGTCAACGGCGGGTCGGTGCTGTGATGACCGGCCCGCTTTCCGCACACCATCGACACGGAGGTTTCCATGGCTACTAAGTGGCCCAAGCCGGCCGAGGGCAGCTGGACCGAACATTACCCGGAGCTGGGCACCGGACCCGTCTCGTTCCGTGACTCGATCTCGCCCGAGTTCTACGAGCTCGAACGCGAGGCGGTCTTCAAACGCGCATGGCTCAATGTCGCGCGCGTCGAGGAACTGCCACGCGTCGGCAGCTACCTGACCAAGGAGATCGACGCCGCACGGACGTCGGTGATCGTGGTGCGGGGCAAGGATCAGCAGATCCGCGCCTTTTACAACATCTGCCGCCATCGCGGAAACAAGTTGGTGTGGAACGACTTCCCCCACGAAGAGGTCAAGGGCACGTGTCGGCAGTTCACCTGCAAGTACCACGGGTGGCGCTACGACCTCAAGGGCGACCTGACCTTCGTCCAGCAGGAGGGCGAGTTCTTCGGCCTCGACCACGAGCGGCACGGGTTGAAGCCGGTGCAGTGCGACGTCTGGAACGGGTTCATCTTCATCAACTTCGATCCCGAACCGCGTTGGACGCTGCGCGAATTCCTGGGCCCGATGATCACCGCGCTCGACGACTATCCGTTCGAGTTGATGACCGAGCGCTACGAGTTCGAAGCGCAGAACAACAGCAACTGGAAGATCTTCGCCGACGCGTTCCAGGAGTACTACCACGTGCCGTCGCTGCACTCGCAGCAGGTGCCCAGCGCGGTGCGCCAACCGAATGCGACCTTCGAATGCGGTCACTTCCAGATCGACGGGCCGCACCGATTGGTGTCGACGGCGGGCACCCGCCGC
>NZ_CVTB01000293.1 GCF_001050015.1 Mycolicibacterium malmesburyense | reverse complement strand
GCGCGCCGCCCGCCGGCTCACCCCGGTCAGCCTCGAACTCGGCGGTAAGGACCCGATGATCGTGCTCGAAGACGCCGACATCGACCTGGCCGCCCACGCCGCCGTGTGGGGCGCGTTCTTCAACGCCGGGCAGACGTGTGTGTCGGTGGAGCGGGTCTATGTCCTCGAGCCCGTTTATGACGAGTTCGTCGCCGCGGTGGTACGCGACGTCGAGAAACTGAAGATGGGCGCGGGCGACGGTCACGACTTCGGTTCGATGATCGACGAGTCGCAGGTCGCCGTCGCCGCCCGCCATGTCGACGACGCGCTCGCCAAGGGCGCGAAGGCGTTGACCGGCGGTAAGCGGCCCGAGGGCGACGGCAGCTTCTATCCGCCGACGGTCCTCGTCGACGTCGACCATTCGATGCTCTGCATGACGGAGGAGACGTTCGGCCCGACGCTGCCGATCATGAAGGTCGCCAGCGTGGACGAGGCGATCCGGCTGGCCAACGACAGCCCGTACGGGTTGAGCGCCGCGGTGTTCTCCAAGGACGCCCAGCGCGCTAAAGACGTTGCGGTCGAGCTGGATTGCGGTGCGGTCAACATCAACGACGTGATCTCGAACCTGATGTGCACGACGGCGCCGATGGGCGGTTGGAAGACGTCGGGCCTGGGCGCGCGGTTCGGTGGGGCCGAGGGGCTTCGCAAGTACTGCCGCCAGGAGGCCGTCGTCGCGCCGCGCACCAACGTCGGCGCGGGCGGCAACTACTACAACAACTCGCACAAGGCGCTGAAGCGGATGAACACGATGATGACGAAGCTGGCGCTCATCACCCCGAAGCGGGCCGCCAAGAAGTAACGAACTCCGACCCGATCACGGCGAAGGTACGGTTTCTGAGGCGGCTAGTCGGCTTTCGTGTCCGGAACCGGACTTTCGGTGAGGGGAGGATCGCGTGCGGTTGGTGACAACCGTGTTCTTGTGGCTCATCACCACGGCGCTGCTCGCCGTCGCCGTCCCGACCATGTGGGCGCAGCGCAACGTCGTCGACGACGGTGGATTCGCGGCTCTGGCCGAATCGGCGGCCGAACAGCCGCAACTGCAGCATGCGATGGCGAGGATCCTCGCCACGGAAGTGTCCTCGTCGATGGACGACACCGGATACGACGTCGAATACGATCTGATCATCGGCACGGCCTCGGCGTACACGGCCAACCCGACCTTCCCGGGACAATTCGCCCTCGCCAACACGGTCGGGCATCGCTGGATGTTCACCGACGCGGCGCAGCGCGTCGAGGGCACCGACCAGTGGATCCTCGACCTCGGGCCGATGCTCGCCGACGAGTCGTTCCGGAACACGCTGGGCAACTTCGGTGTTGCGCCCGCCGAATCCCTGCCGGTGCCGATCTCGATCTCGGAGGACTGGCGGCCCGGTCAGCTCAAGTGGGCGTCGACATGGGGGCCGTGGATCAGCATCGGCGCCGCCGTCCTCACCGGCGTCTTCGCGCTGCTGACGCTCCTGGCGGCCCGCAGCCGCGGCAGAGCCCTTGCCGCCCTTGGTGTTTCCGCGCTGCTCGTGGGTGCGGCGGGATGGGCCGGCGTGGAGGTGGCCCGGCGCTCCGTCAACAACGCGTTGAACCAACTCTCGGGGGATATTCGGGAGGTCGCCGACGTCATGGTGGCCCAGGCCGAGAACAGCCTGCACCACTGGCTGAACCTCACGCTGGCCGCGGGTGGAGTGCTCGTGGTGTTCGGCGTGGTGGTGGCGATGCTGGGCGGTTTGCGGCGACGCGACGTTTAGCTCACCTCGGTATTGCTACCGTCGAGCCATGCCGTTCGTCACCGACATCGTTGGCCCGCAGCGGCCCGTCGACTCGTGGCCGGCCCTGGTCGTGGGCGCACTGCGGCGCACCAGCACCATCGACACCCATCCCGACGGCGTCGCGGGTTCCGATGTCGACCTGCGGGCGCGCGACATCGTCGTACAGAAGGGCGGGGTCGACGTCGTCGGCGAGATCACTGTCCGCGCCCGCCTGGTCGAGCGAGTCATCGAGGACATCGCGGCCGTTGCGGACGACTCGCGGCTGGGTCGACTCATCGGCAAGCGGGTGGGACCCGGTTTCCGGTCGACGGTCGGGGAGTTGCTGTCCGACGAGGTCCGGCGGTCCAGCCTGCTGCACCTGTTGCTCGACGACTGGGTCGGCGCCGCGCTGGTTTCCGGTTACGCACTACAGCACGCGGCGATCGTCGCCGGTACCGAGGAGAAGCTGCCGCCCGGCACCGCCGATCGCATGGCGGGCATCTGCGCGGGATTCGCGCCTGAAGCGTCGCTGGTGGCATACGCGCGGCGCCTCGACACCATTCCCTCGGTGCACGGCCCGTGCGCCCCGCCGATCGACGTCGATGGTGTGCACTCCGTCGAACCGCTTCGCACACACGGCATGCGACGGCTGCGCAGGCTCGACCTGCTGCCGGCCGATGAGGGTGTGGCGCGCTTCGATGCGCACTTTCGCGACTCCCACGTCGACGGCGACGGGGTCGAGACCATCGTGCACGAGTACACGCTCGCCGGCGCGGTGGATGTGGCGACGCGGACGGTCACGTCGATCAGGGCGGACGTCCGCGTGCTGCCCTGGCAGGAATGCCCGGGCGCGATCGGGAGCGCGCAACGGGTGCGAGGAATGAGCCTCGCCGAGATCCGCGCTCGTGTTCGGGGCGAGTTCGTCGGCACCAGCACCTGCACCCACCTCAACGACACGCTGCGCGCGATCGGCGACCTCGACGCGCTGTTCGACCTGCGCTCAGGGCTCGATGATGTGTGACGGGTCGGGCCGCTTCTCCGGCGGCGCCTGGCTGTAGTCGCCCCATGGGCCGTCGCGCTGCTCCACGGCGGACCGAACGCCCTGTGCCGCAGCGGTTTCGATGAAGGACACGGCATCGGGGGTGTTGCGCATCAAGCCGTCGAGGATGCCGCCGAGGGTCTGGGTGGAGGCCAGACCCATGTTCTCGTAGGCCTGGTTGACGATCAGCTTCTGCGCCTGCAGCTGTGACAGTGGGATGGTGGCGAGTTTGCGTGCGACCTCTTTGACCCGCGCCTCGAGGTTCTCGAACGGCACCGACTCGTTGATGAGTTCGACTGCGGCGGCTTCCTTTCCGGTCAGCGGCTCACCGGTCAACGAGTGCCACTTGACCTTCGCGAGGCTGAGCCGATAGAGCCACATGCCGGTGAGATAGGCGCCCCACATGCGGGCGTAGGGGGTGCCGATGACCGCATCGTCGCTGGCGATCACGATGTCGGCGCACAGGGCGTAGTCGCTCGCACCGCCCACGCACCAGCCGTGCACCTGCGCGACCACCGGTTTGGACGCCCGCCAGATCGCCATGAACTTCTGGGTGGGACCGGTCTCGCGGGCGCTGACCATGGCGAAGTCCTTGCCCGGATCCCAGCGGCCGTCGGTGTTCATCGCCTCGCCCCAGTGCGTGAAGCCGCCACCGAAGTCGTAGCCGCCGGAGAACGCGCGCCCGGCGCCGCGCAGCACGATCACCTTGACCGCGGGATCGCGCTCGGCGAGGCCGATCGCCTCCTCGATCTCGTCCGGCATCGGCGGGACGATCGTGTTCAGGTGGTCGGGACGGTTAAGCGTGATGGTGGCGATGGGTGCTTGAGCGGCGTAGAGCAGGGTCTCGAACTGCGACTTCGATGCTGGCGGCGTCATGAGTGAAGTTTGGCAGAGGAAGCGCCGGGTCAGTAGCTGAGAAAGCAATTCTGCTGCGGCCCAGTGAAAGTGACCTCATCGGTGCATCAGTGTGCCGATTCTCGAGAGGGGCGATCCGCTGGAACCGGCTGCCGCCGATGACGCCGAACAGATGACGCTGGAGCGCGGCGCGCGGTGTGCGACCGTCGGCGCGTCCGGCGCCCAAGCAAAATTAGGCATGCCTACCCTCTGACCAGCTAGAAGTGCTATGTTCAGCCTCTCCTAACAGTAGAGGTGCGAATGAACCGCTATCTTGCCTGGGCGACCCCCATCGCCGTCGCCGGCCTGCTCCTGTCCGGATGCTCGAGCGAGAACTCATCTTCCGGCAGCGACACGACGACCACCAGCGCGACATCGGCCGAGACCACGAGTGCCGCCCCCGCGGTCGATCCCGCGGTTCTCGACAAGGCAGCGGCCGACTACAAGGGCTACGCGCAGAGCAACATCGACGAGCTCCAGCGCGTGGTCAAGGTCTTCACCGACGCCGTCCGCGCCGGGGACCTCAAGGCCGCGCAGGACGCGTACGCACCCTCGCGCCAACCGTGGGAACGCATCGAGCCGATCGCCGGTCTGGTCGAGGAGATCGACGGCAAGATCGACGCCCGGGTCGACGACTTCGCCGGCGTCGACGATCCGACGTTCACCGGTTGGCACCGGCTCGAGTACCTGCTGTTCGAGAAGAACACCACCGAGGGCGGGGCGCCGTTCGCCGACCAACTCGACAAGGACGTCGCAGACCTCAAGGCGCAGTTCCCGTCGGTCGAGGTGAAACCGGTCGACGTGTCCACCGGTGCGGCCGAACTCATCGAAGAGGTGTCCGAAGGCAAGATCACCGGCGAGGAGGACCGCTACTCCAAGACCGACCTGTGGGATTTCGATGCGAACCTCCAAGGTGCCCGCGACGCCGTCGCCAAGCTCGATCCCGCTCTGGTGCAGGCCGATCCGGCCCTGCTGGGCAAGATCGACGCGGGTCTGAACTCCGTGTTCGACACGATGCGCCCACTGCGCCGCGGCGACGGCTGGGTCCTGTTCTGCACCGAGAACGACCCCTATCCGTCGCCGCGCTGCCCCGAGGTCACCGTGACCCCGGACGTCATCGACAAGCTCAAGGCCGAGCTCGCCGGCCTGTCGGAGAACCTCTCGCAGGTCTCGGGAGTCCTGAAACTGAAGTGACGGAAGGCAGCTCGGGTCTGTCGCGCCGGGGCTTCATCACCGGCGCGCTGGGCACTGGTGCCGCGGTGGGCGCCGGTGCGGTCCTCGCCGGATGCTCGAACGACGAGCCGGAATCGTCGTCGGCCGGGACGTTCGTTCCGTTCGAGGGGCCGCATCAGACCGGCATCACCGCCTTGCCCATTCCCGAACAGGGTTTGGTCGCCTCCTTCAACGTGCTGTCGAAGGATCGCGACGGCCTCAAGCGCACCCTGCAGGAGCTCACCGAGGAGATCCGCGGGCTGATGGCGGGCAAACCGCCGGAGGTGCGCGACCCCGAGTACCCGCCGGTCGACTCCGGCATCCTCGGTGAACAGCCGCCAGCGGACAACCTCTCGGTCGTGGTCGGCGTCGGAGCATCGCTGTTCGACAACCGGTTCGGGCTCGCCGATCGCAAGCCCAAGGAACTGGTCACCATGCCGTTCCTGGCCAACGACCGCTTGGATCCCAAGCTGTCGCACGGCGATCTGTCGATCGTCATCGAAGCCGGGCACAACGACACCGTCGTGTTCGCGCTGCGCCAGTTGATGCGCCGCACCCGCAGCGATCTGGTATTGCGATGGATGGTCGACGGCTACGCCCGTGGTATCGGCGCCGGCCGAGCCTCCGAGGCGGCGACCCCCCGAAACCTGTTGGGCTTCAAGGACGGGACGGCCAACCTCGATGTCGCCGACGGCGCCGTCATGGATCGCCACGTCTGGGTCGGGTCGCAAGATGGTGAGCCCGAATGGGCCGTCGGCGGCTCGTACCAGGCGATCCGCATCATCCGCATGTTCGTCGAGTTCTGGGACCGCACCCAACTCGTCGAGCAGGAGGCGCTGATCGGTCGCAGCAAGGTCAGCGGGGCACCCCTCGGCCTGACCGGTGAGTTCACCGACCCCGACTACCCAGAAGACCCGGACGGCAAGCGAATTCCGCTCACCGCCCACATCCGGCTGGCGAACCCCCGGACACCCGAGACGGAGGAGAACCGCATTCTGCGGCGTGGCTTCAACTACTCGCGCGGGTTCGACGGCGCGGGCCGACTGGACCAGGGCCTGGCCTTCATCGCGTATCAACGCAGCCTGGATAAGGGCTTCTTGACCGTGCAGAGCCGCCTCAAGGGTGAACCGCTCGAGGAGTACATCCTCCCGGTCGGCGGCGGCTTCTTCTTCATGCTGCCGGGCGTCACCGGGCCCGACCGGTTCCTCGGCGACGGTTTGTTCAGCTGAGCACCGACCACAGGAACTCGTAGATCAACGCCGATCGGAAAGCGGTCTGCGCGTTGTCGGCCGCACCGGCGTGACCGCCCTCGATGTTCTCGTAGTAGTGCACCGGATGGCCCGCACTTTCCAATGCCGCCGTCATCTTGCGGGCATGGCCCGGATGCACGCGGTCGTCGCGCGTCGACGTGGTGATCAACACCGGCGGATACCGGCGATCCGCCGAGATGTTCTGGTAAGGCGAGTATTTCGAGATGAACTCCCAGTCTCCGGGATCATCGGGGTCTCCGTACTCGGCCATCCACGAGGCGCCCGCTAACAGCAGATGGTATCGGCGCATGTCGAGCAGCGGCACGCTGCACACCAGCGCGCCGAACAGCTCGGGGTACCGCGTCAGCATCACGCCCATCAACAGGCCGCCGTTGCTGCCGCCCTGCGCTGCGAGTTGCCCGACGGTGGTGATGCCGCGGGCGACGAGATCGCGTGCGACAGCGGCGAAGTCCTCATAGACGAGATGTCGGTTCTCCCGCATCGCCTGTGTGTGCCACGTCGGCCCGTACTCGCCGCCACCGCGGATGTTCGCCAGCACGTACGTACCGCCGCGGCTCAGCCACAGCCGGCCCAGGACGCCGCTGTAGCTCGGTGTACTGGCCACCTCGAAGCCGCCGTATCCGCTCAACAGCGTAGGTCCGGGCGCCTGGTTGTGACGATGTGCGACAACGAAGTACGGGATCATGGTGCCGTCATCGGAGGCGGCGAAATATTGATCCACCCGCAGGTCGGCCGCATCGAAGAACGAGGGTGCGCGTTTGACCTCGGTGACGGCGTCACCGGCCACGCCCCACAGCAGCCGTGACGGGGTGTCGAAACCGCTGGAGTCGAGGAAGATCTCGTCCCCGTACTCGTCGGCGTCGACCAGCACGGTGTTGGTGTTGGGTGGGATCCCGGGAATCTCGGCGCGCTGCCAGGTCCCCGGTGTCACGATCTGTACGTTGCTGATCACGTCGACGAGCGTGACGAGGATCAGGCGGTCGCGCGTCCACGCGTAGTCCTCGAGGCTGGAGTGCTCGTCGGGTTCGAACACGACGGACAGGTCCCGTGCGCCGTCGAGGAATTCGGCGTAGTCGGCGGCCAGCAGGGAGCCGGCGCGGTACGTCGTCGAGCCCACCGTCCAGTCGGTGCGGGGCCGGATCAACAGCCATTCTCGGTGCGCCGAGATTCCGGCGTCGGTGGGCACGTCGATCCGGATCAGCGAGTCGCCACGCAACTCGTAGCGCTCCCGGTTGAAAAAGTCGAACGACCGCGTGATCAGTAACCGCTCGAAACCCGGTGTCGGGTCGTAGCCGCAGCCCACGCTGACGTCGCCGGCCTCGCCTTCGAACAGCGTCGGCGCATCGGCGAGCGGCTCCCCGCGCCGCCAGCGCTTCACCATGCGGGGGTAACCGGAGTCGGTCAACGAACCCGGACCGAAGTCGGTTCCGACCAGCACGGTGTCGCGGTCCTGCCAGGTGACGCCCGACTTGGCCTCCGGCAGCGCGAAACCGTCGGCGACGAACTTCCTTGCGGTCAGGTCGAACTCGCGCACGACGGTGGCGTCGGCACCGCCCCGGGACAGTTCGACGAGGGCGAGGGAGTAGTCGGGCTCGAGCACCTCGGCGCCGGCCCACACCCAGTTCTCGTCGTCATCCTCGGCGATGGCGTCGACGTCGATCAGGACGTCCCACTCCGGCTGCTCGGTGCGGTAGCTCTCCAGGGTCGTGCGCCGCCACAGGCCGCGCGGATGGTCCGCGTCGCGCCAGAAGTTGTACAGGTGATCGCTGCGCCTGCGGACATAGGGGATGCGGGCGTCGGTGTCGAGCACCTCCAACGCCTCGTTGCGCATCTGCTCGAACCGTGCCCCGCCGAAGCGGGCGATCGTCGGCTCGTTGTGTTCGCGCACCCAGTCCAGCGTGTCGTCGCCGGTGATGTCCTCGAGCCACAGGTAGGGGTCCGGGTCGGTCTGCACTTCGCGCACGCGCTCATCGGAACTCACGGGAACCATTGTGGCGTCCGGGCGTAGTGTGAGCTCGGTTACACCGTTCGAGGGAGGACACGATGACCGTTTACGCCCGTCCAGGCTCGGCGGACGCGCTGATGTCGTACGAGTCGCGCTACGGCAACTTCATCGGCGGGGAATGGGTGCCGCCGGCCTCGGGTGAATACTTCGAGAACCCGACTCCGGTGACGGGCCAGGCGTTCTGCGAGGTGCCGCGGTCCAACGAAACCGACATCGAGGCGGCGCTCGACGCCGCACACGGCGCCGCCCCCGCATGGGGTAAGACGGCCGCGGGCGAGCGCTCCGTCATCCTCAACAAGATCGCCGATCGCATCGAAGCCAACCTCGAATCCCTGGCGCTCGCCGAGTCGTGGGACAACGGCAAGCCGATCCGCGAGACGCTCAATGCCGATCTGCCCCTGGCCGTCGACCACTTCCGCTACTTCGCCGGGGCGATCCGCGCCCAGGAGGGCTCGCTGTCGCAGATCGACGACGACACCGTCGCCTACCACTTCCACGAACCGCTCGGCGTCGTCGGGCAGATCATCCCGTGGAATTTTCCGATCCTGATGGCGACATGGAAGCTCGCCCCCGCGTTGGCCGCCGGTAACGCCGTCGTGCTCAAACCCGCCGAGCAGACGCCGGCGTCGATCCTGTACCTGATGAGCCTCATCGGCGACCTGCTGCCACCGGGCGTCCTCAACGTCGTGAACGGGTTCGGGTTCGAGGCCGGCAAACCGCTGGCGTCGAGCAATCGCATCGCCAAGATCGCGTTCACCGGCGAGACCACCACCGGCCGGCTGATCATGCAGTACGCGTCGCAGAACCTGATCCCCGTCACGCTCGAACTCGGCGGCAAGAGCCCGAACATCTTCTTCTCCGACGTCATGGCGGAGGGCCCAGAAGGGCAGGACTACCAGGACAAGGCGCTCGAGGGCTTCACCATGTTCGCGCTCAACCAGGGCGAGGTGTGCACGTGCCCGTCGCGCAGCCTGATCCAGGCCGACATCTACGACGAGTTCCTCGAATTGGCCGCGATCCGCACCAAGGCCGTGCGCCAGGGCGACCCGCTGGACACCGAGACGATGATCGGCTCGCAGGCCTCCAACGATCAGCTCGAAAAGGTGTTGTCCTACATCGAGATCGGTAAGGACGAAGGCGCCCGCGTCGTCACCGGCGGCGAACGCGCCGAACTGGGTGGCGATCTCTCGGGCGGTTACTACGTACAGCCGACGATCTTCGAGGGCAACAACACGATGCGGATCTTCCAGGAGGAAATCTTCGGGCCCGTCGTCGCGGTGACCTCGTTCACCGACTACGACGACGCGATCGCCATCGCCAACGACACGCTGTACGGATTGGGCGCCGGCGTGTGGAGCCGTGACGGCAACACCGCCTACCGCGCCGGGCGCGACATCAAGGCGGGCCGGGTGTGGACGAACTGCTACCACGCCTATCCCGCGCACGCGGCGTTCGGCGGCTACAAGCAGTCCGGCATCGGCCGCGAGAACCACCGGATGATGCTCGACCACTACCAGCAGACCAAGAACCTGCTGGTGAGCTACAGCAACAAAGCCCAAGGGTTCTTTTGACGGTGTCGCATCCGCAGGAGGAAACAGCGCCGAAGCGAGCGTTGATCACCCGGGCGGCCGCCGAACTGCTGGCTCGCCTGCAGGGCAGGCACGGCGCGCTGATGTTCCACCAGTCCGGTGGATGCTGCGACGGGTCGTCGCCGATGTGCTACCCCGACGGCGAGTTCTTGGTCGGCGACCGCGATGTGCTGCTCGCGCTCCTCGACGTGGGCCCGGACGTCCAACCGGAAGGGGTTCCGGTGTGGATCTCCGGGCCGCAATTCGACGCGTGGAAGCACACGCAGTTGGTGATCGACGTCGTGGCGGGTCGGGGCGGCGGCTTCAGCGTCGAGGCACCCGAAGGGGTCCGATTCCTGAGCCGCGGGCGTGCGTTCACCGAGGAAGAGAACCGGTTGTTGATCGACGCACCCGTCGTGACCGGCGCTGATTTCGCGGCCGGTATCCGCCCGCCGGCGTCGGAAACGCACATCGTCGGTAATGCAATCGATGCGTGTCCGATACCTGACGCGCCGCGCCGATAGCGGGTGGCGGGGAGCGGTCCGCGTAGCCTTCGAAACGTGATACCGCTTCCGCGTGCATGGGTGCTGACCAGCGCAATGCTGGTCGGTACGGCGGTGGGCCTGGTCCTCGGGATCGCCGCGACACTGGTGATCGACACCCCGATCCGACCCGACGTCGTGGTCGGCCTCGTCGTCGGCGTGCCCGGCCTCCTGGGCATGTTGGCGATCCTGACGTCGGCGCGGCGCTGGGTGACCACCGCCGCTGCGTTCCTGCTCGCGGTCGCGCCCGGATGGTTCGGTGTGCTGGTCGCCATCCAGGCGGTGCACGGTGCCTGAGACAACCGACACGCTGCCCGGGGATCCGACGGAGCCCTACACGCCGACATTCACCACCGGCGAGTTCCGGGCGGTGAGCGCGACGGCCGTCGCGGAGCGCCCGTCCGAGCCGGTGCCGGTCCCCGCCCAACCCCTGGTGGTCCCCGGCAACTACCAGTACTTGAAGCGATGGAAGTTCGTGCTCGTCGTCGCGGGGGTCTGGGCGTTGTCCGCAGTGGCCGGATGGGCCCTGTACCACTGGTGGTACCACTCGATCGACAAGACGGCGCCGGTGTTCGTCGTGATGGTCTTCGTCGTCACGTCGACGGTCGTCGGCATGCTCCTCGCCATGGCACCCGACCGGCCCCTGGTGTCGGCGCTGTCGATCGGGGCGATGTCCGCCCCCTTGGCGGCCGTCGCGGGCGCAGCTGTGCTGCACGGCATCTACTACTGCGAGTGGGCGAGTCGGTGTTTCGCGGGAGTGCTTCCGTACTGAGCCGACTCGTGCCAACGGCCCTAGCGGCCGGCGGGCTCCCATGTCCGCATCGCCACCTCGAGCGCCTGCCGGTCCAGGGCCGTCACCGGCAACGGCTCGTTTTCGAGGTGAGAACGCATGCCGCTCAACAGAATACCTACGTAGCGACGCCAAAGATCGTTGTCGACGTGTCCGGCGAACTCACTGACCATGCCGGCCAGCAGGCTGATGATCGGCATGTCGGTGGAGGAGATGTCCGAACGTAAGCGGCCGTCGATCTGCGCTCGCTCAACGAGTTTGGCGGCCACCGGGTGAAGGCGCTCTTGGGCCGCCGTCACCCGTTCGCTGCCGTAGGCCTTGCTGAACGCTATCTCCCGCAGACCTCGGTCGGTGGCGGTCAATTCGCACATCTGCTCGACGTACCAAGCGAAGCCGTCCCACGGGTCCTGATGACGCAGTCCCGCCTCAGCCAAAGCCGTCAGCTGATCCAGGCCGTCGACGAAGATGGCCTCGAGCAGTTCGCCTTTTGTCGCGAAGCGCCGGTACACCGTTCCCACGCCCACCCCTGCGTATCGGGCGACGTCATTGAGATTGGGCTCCAGGCCCTTATCCGCGAACAACTCCCGCGCGGCCTGCAGAACGCGATTGCGGTTGCGCTCGGCGTCCTTTCGCAGGGGGCGGCCGCCCGGCTGCGGCTCCGTCTCACCCGCTCTCATCCGGCCGAGTGTAATGCGCCCAACACAAAAGCGGATTGACCTTGTCCACTTAGTTCGTTAGCTTGGCTGACTAGCATTTCGTCCCCTCGACATCGGGGTCGTGACAACGCCGAAAGGCCAGCACTTGACCGCCAACCCGAGGGGCCGCCGTCAATGAAGGTGATCACGCGAATCTGGCTTCCCGTCATGATCGTCGTCGCCGTGTCCGTGGGTTATCTCGCGGTGTCGCACTTTCGGGGGATTTTCGGTGCAGAGCCCGTCCTCGTGACGCCGATCGGTGCGGACACCGCGGAGAAATTCATTCCCAAGGTCGTCACCTACGAGGTCCTCGGTTCGGGAACCGCGGTCGTCAACTACCTGGATCTGGACGGCAAGCCGGTGCGCGCCGGAAACGTGAGCCTGCCGTGGGCCCTGACGTTGGAGACCACGGCGCCATCGGTGGCGCCGAACATCATCGCCCAGACCGACGGCCGGTCCATTACCTGCCGGATCACGGTGGACGACGAACTCAAGGATGAGAACACGGCGTCGGGCCCGAACGCGCAGACCTTTTGTCTGGTGAAGTCCGCATGAGGCCCGGGACCGACGCGGTGACCGACACCCCTCCTGTCGCCCGGCCGAAGCGGGCATGGCTTCCGCGGCTGATCCGGATATTCGCGCTGCCGATCATCGTGGGCTGGGTCGTCATCATCGGCTTGCTCAACACCACGGTGCCGCAGCTGGAAGTGGTCGGCAAGCAGCGCGCGGTCTCGATGAGTCCCCAGGATGCGCCGTCGATGATCGCGATGAAGCGCGTCGGCACCACATTCGAGGAATACAACACCAGCAGCTCGGTGATGGTGGTGCTCGAGGGCGAGGACAAGCTCGGCGAAGAAGCGCTCGAGTTCTACCGGCAGATGGTTGCCGATCTGCGCGCTGACGCCGATCACGTGCAGTACGTGCAAGACCTGTGGTCCGACAAGTTCACCGCGGCAGGAGCGCAGAGCGTCGACGGTAAGGCCGCCTACACCCAGGTGTACATCGCCGGCGATCAAGGCTCCAGATTGGCCAACGACTCGGTGCGGGCCGTGCGCGACATCGTCGTGAAACATCCGAGGCCCGAAGGCGTCGAGGTGTATGTGACCGGTGCGGCGGCCACGACGACGGACCAGAACGCCGTCGGCGACAAGAGCATGCGGACGATCGAAATGCTCACCTTCGGCGTCATCGTCGTGATGCTGTTGCTGATCTACCGATCCATCGTCACGACGCTCGTCGTGCTCAGCATGCTCGCGACGGGATTGCTGGGCGCGCGCGGGCTGATCGCGTTCTTGGGCTATAACAACGTCTTCGGCCTCACGACCTTCGCCACCAACCTGGTGGTCACGCTGACCATCGCCACGGCGGTCGATTACGGGATCTTCCTGATCGGCAGGTACCAGGAGGCACGGCGGTCCGGTGAGGACCGAGAATCGGCCTACTACACCATGTTTCACGGGACCGCGCACGTCGTGGCCGCGTCCGGATTGACCATCGCTGGGGCCACCTTCTGCCTGCACTTCACCCGGCTGCCCTACTTCCAGAGCATGGGCTATCCCATGGCCGCGGCCATGGTGTTCGGCATCGTGGTGGCCTTGACGTTCGGTCCCGCGATGATCTCGGTGGTCAGCCGTTTCGGCAAGCTCCTGGAGCCCAGGACCAAGTCGTCGACCCGGGCATGGCGCCGCATCGGCACCTCGACCGTGCGCTGGCCCGGCGCCTTCATCGTGGTCGCCCTCGCGACCTGCCTGGTCGGGCTGGTCGCGTTGCCCGGCTACCACACGACCTACAACGACCGGCTCTATCTGCCCGACGACATCTCGGCGAATATCGGTTACGCCGCCGCGACCCGGCATTTCTCCGAGGCCAGGATGAACCCGGACGTCCTGATGGTCGAGACCAACCGCGATCTGCGAAATCCGGCGGGATTCCTGATGATCGACAAGATCGCGAAAGCCTTGTCGAGGGTCGAGGGAATCGCGCAGGTGCAGGCCATCACTCGGCCCGACGGCAAGCCGATCGAACACACGACGATTCCGTACATGATCGGCCAGCAGGGCGTCGGCCAACTCATGGCCAACGACTACCAACAGGGCGTCATCGACAACATCCTGGCGCAGGCCGACGAGATGCAGCACACCATCGACTCGATGGAGAAGATGAACTCGATCACCCGGGAGCTGTCGGTGGTCTCGCGGAGCATGGCCGACAAGATGACCGACACGTCTTTGACGTTGCAGGACGTGCGCGATCACATGGCCGATTTCGACGATTTCTTCCGCCCCATGCGCAACTACTTCTACTGGGAGCCACACTGTTTCAACATCCCGGTCTGCTGGTCGCTGCGGTCGATCTTCGACAGCCTCGACGGCATATCGACGATGTCCGACGACTTCCAGAACATGGTTCCTGACATCAACCGGATGGCCGATCTGACGCTGGAGATGACCGCGGTGATGCCGGGGATGATCCAGTCGATGAAAAACCAGCGCCAGATGATGCTCAACCAGTATCAGGTTCAGCGCGCGCAGCAGGACCAGACCGTGGAGCAGCAGTCGGACAGCGCGGCGATGGGCGAGGCGTTCGACGAAGCCCTCAACGACGACTCGTTCTACGTCCCGCCGGAAGCCTTCACCAACACCGACTTCATCCGCGGCATGGACTTGATGATGTCGCCTGACGGGCACGCCGTCCGGTTCACGGTCATCCACCAGGGCGACCCGCTGACCGAGGAGGGCACAGCCCGCATCGAACCGCTCAAGAAAGCGGCGGCCGCAGCGATCAAGGGCACACCGCTGGAGGGCTCCATGGTGTACGTCGGCGGCGCCGCGGCGATGTTCGACGACATGCAGGAGGGCGCCGATTACGACCTGCTCATCGCGGTCACCGCCGCGCTGCTGTTGATCCTCGTCATCATGATGGTCATCACCCGGGCCCTGGTCGCCGCGCTGGTCATCGTCGGAACCGTGGCGCTGAGCCTGGGCACCGCATTCGGGATGTCGGTGGTGCTGTGGCAGCACGTCATCGGAATCCCCTTGCACTGGATGGTGCTTCCGATGGGGATCATCGTGCTGGTGGCGGTCGGCGCGGACTACAACCTGCTGCTGGTATCGCGGATGAAAGAGGAGGTCGGCGCCGGATTGCGCACCGGCACCATTCGCGCGATGGCCGGCAGCGGGCCCGTGGTCACGGCCGCCGGCCTGGTGTTCGCCTTCACCATGGCGACGATGGCGGTCAGCGATCTGATCGTCATCGGGCAGGTCGGCACCACGATCGCGTTGGGCTTGATCTTCGACACCTTCGTCATCAGGGGGCTGATGACACCGTCGGTCGCCACGCTGCTCGGACGGTGGTTCTGGTGGCCGCTGCAGGTGCGTCAGCGCCCGCGCCCGGCGCCCTGGCCCAAGCCGATCCAGCGCGATCCCCAGGATGTGCTGGGCTGATCGTCCACTGCCGGCTCGGGTAATGCGCCGAACGTGTCCAACAGACCCACTGGCAGTTGCGGCCGCCCATTAGGGTGATGAAGGTGACCCACTATGACGTCGTTGTTCTCGGAGCAGGCCCCGGCGGGTACGTCGCGGCCATCCGTGCCGCCCAGCTTGGACTGAACACCGCAATCGTCGAACCCAAATACTGGGGCGGCGTCTGCCTCAACGTCGGGTGCATCCCGTCGAAGGCGTTACTGCGCAACGCGGAGCTCGCGCACATCTTCACCAAAGAGGCCAAGCAGTTCGGCATCAGCGGGGAGGCGACGTTCGACTACGGCGCCGCGTTCGACCGCAGTCGCAAGGTCGCCGAGGGCCGGGTCACCGGCGTGCACTATCTGATGAAGAAGAACAAGATCACCGAGATCCACGGCTACGGCAAGTTCAAGGACGATCACACGCTCGAGGTCGACCTGAACGAGGGCGGCACCGAGACCGTCGAGTTCGACAACATCATCGTCGCCACCGGCAGCAGCACCCGCCTGGTACCGGGCACGTCGCTGTCGGAAAACGTGGTCACCTACGAAGAACTCATCATGACGCGCGAGTTGCCGTCATCGATCGTCATCGCCGGCGCGGGCGCCATCGGCATGGAGTTCGGCTACGTGATGAAGAACTACGGCGTCGACGTCACGATCGTCGAGTTCCTGCCCCGCGCGCTGCCCAACGAGGACGCCGAGGTCTCCAAGGAAATCGAGAAGCAGTTCAAGAAGCTCGGCGTCAAGGTGCTGACCGGAACCAAGGTCGAGTCGATCAAGGACGACGGTGGCGCGGTCACCGTGACCGTCAGCAAGGACGGCAAGTCCGAGGACATCAAGACCGAAAAGGTACTGCAGGCAATCGGTTTCGCGCCCAACCTCGAGGGCTACGGGCTCGAGAACACCGGCGTCGGGGTCACCGAGCGCAAGGCGATCGGCATCGACGATTACATGCGCACCAGCGTCCCGCACATCTACGCGATCGGTGACGTGACGGGCAAGCTGCAGCTTGCCCACGTGGCCGAGGCGCAGGGCGTCATCGCCGCCGAAACCATCGCGGGCGCAGAGACTTTGCCGCTGGGCGACTACCGGATGTTGCCGCGCGCGACGTTCTGCCAGCCGCAGGTGGCCAGCTTCGGACTCACCGAGGAGCAGGCCCGCGAGGAGGGTTACGACGTCAAGGTCGCCAAGTTCCCGTTCACGGCCAATGCGAAGGCGCACGGCGCCGGCGACCCCAGCGGTTTCGTCAAGCTGATCGCCGACGGCAAGTACGGCGAACTGCTCGGCGGCCACCTGATCGGTCACGACGTCTCCGAACTGCTTCCCGAGCTGACGCTGGCGCAGAAGTGGGACCTCACCGCGACCGAGCTGGCCCGCAACGTGCACACGCACCCGACCATGTCCGAGGCCCTGCAGGAGTGCTTCCACGGACTGCTCGGCCACATGATCAACTTCTGACGTGCTGCAGAGACGCCACACGACGAACGTGATCCAGACATCCGGTACGGCGCGGACGCTCTGGGTCGCCGCCATCGGTGGGCTGGTGATCGGCCATATCCTCTGGCTGGGCGGTATCTCCTACGCCACCTCGACCTCGAACGTCAGCACCTGGGTGCTGGTGGTGGCCGCGGTGTCGTTCGTCCTCGGCGGAGCGGCGGCCTGGTTGGGGTGGCGTTCGTATCAGCGCAAGAGCGAGGTGTGGGCGGCGTTCCTGATCGCGCTGCCGATCTCCCCGGTGCTGCTGTCGCTGATCGTGCTGGGGATCACGTACCTCTAGTCCGGAAAGTCCAGCGGCACTTTCAAAGTGGTGATCGTTGCCGCCAGCCCGTCGTACTGCGCGGCCAGCATGCAGAACTCGATGAGCTGCGGTTTGGTCAGGTGTCGCGCCAGCACCGCCCAGGTCTCCGATGACACGCCCCGGGTCACGACGAACTCGTCGGTGGCGGTGATCAACGCGCGCTGACGGTCGGTCAGTCCCTCGGCGTCGGGTCCCTCGAAGATCTTCTTCTGGACGTCCGGGCCGATCCCGCGGGTGCGGGCCAGGCGGCGGTGCTGCTGGAGTTCGTACTCGCAGTCGCGCAGGTGCCCGACGCGCAGGATGACGGTCTCGGCGTCGCGCCTCGACAGCTTGCCTGCGTAGAGCAGGTAGATCGACAGCGGCAGCCAGATCGGGAACAGCACTCGGTGCTGACCGATGACGTTCGTCAGGCTGAACCGTGGCCGGCGAATGCCGTAGGCGCCGATCTTGGCGGCCACCCAGCCGAACGGTCCGAGTTCCTTGAATCCACCGGGCGCGATGCGTGCCGTCTCGGGTGCGCTCATCACAGCGAGTCTACGTGTCTAGGCCTGACGCACCAGGTAGGGCGAGACGGTGCTGCGGTGCTCGTCGATGTCGAGCGCACGGCCCAGCGCGGGGAAGGCGCGCTGGGGGCAGTTGTCCCGCTCGCAGACCCGACACCCCGCGCCGATCGGCGTCGCCACCTCGCCGGACAGGTCGAGCCCCTCCGAATACACCAGCCGATGCGCATGCCGTAGCTCGCAGCCCAGGCCGATCGCGAAGGTCTTGCCCGGCTGGCCGTAGCGTTGCGCGCGGCGTTCCACGGTCCGAGCGACCCACAGGTAATTGCGCCCGTCGGGCATCTGGGCGACCTGCACCAGGATCTTGCCGGGGTTGGCGAACGTCTCGTAGACGTTCCACAAGGGGCACGTACCGCCGCTGGATGAGAAGTGGAAACCGGTGGCAGACTGGCGCTTCGACATGTTGCCGGCGCGGTCGACGCGGACGAAGGACAGCGGCACGCCCCGCATCGACGGCCGCTGAAGTGTCGAGAGGCGGTGCGCGATCGTCTCGTAGCTGACCGAGTAGAAGGCCGAGAGCCGCTCGACGTCGTACCGGAAGTTCTCCGCGACATCGTGAAACTGTGTGTAGGGCAACACTATTGCGGCGGCGAAGTAGTTGGCCAGGCCCATCCGCGCCAAGCGGGTCGACTCCTCGCTGGTGAACCTGCCTTCGTCGACGAGCTTGTCGATGAGGCCGCCGAACTCCAGATGTGCGAGTTCTGCGGCCATCTTGAACACGGTCTGCCCCGACGAGAGATGGTTATTGAGCACCATCGTCTTGGTCTCGGGGTCGTAGCGGTGCAGCACCGACTCGCCGAGGTCCATGCGCTCGGTGATGCGCACGCCGTGCACCATCGTCAGGCGGTCCGACAGTTGACGCGCCAACTCCGAACGATGCATCCGCATGCGGATGGTGAGATCTTCGGCGGCGGTGTCGAGTTCGTGCAGATAGTTCTGGCGTTCGTAGAAGTAGTCGCGCACTTCCTCGTGCGGCATGGTGATCGCGCCGGACCCCGAACTGACGCCGCCGCCCGCGGCGAACCGGTCCTCGGTGGCGGCCGCCAACCGGGTGGTGGTCAGTTGGTAGCGGCGGTGCAGGTTGACCATCGCGCGGGCGAGGTTGGGGTGGGCGGCCACCATGTCCGCGATCTCGGCGAGGTCCACATCGATGTCGAGATCGCGGTCGAGCGTGACCTCTCGCAGTTCGGCGACCAGGCGGGTGTCGTCCTCGGAGGCGAAGAACGTGGCGTCGACGCCGAACACCTCGGTGATGCGCAGCAGGACGGCCACGGTGAGGGGGCGCACGTCGTGCTCGATCTGGTTGAGGTAGCTCGGCGAGATGTCGAGCATCTGCGCGAGAGCCGCCTGGCTGAACCCGCGCTCACTGCGAAGTTGTCGAACCCGTGACCCGACAAACGTTTTCGCCACGTCAACCAGCGTAGCAACGCTGCGAAGGCAGACTTCGCATTGTTGGCAGAACGGCCGTTGTGGCAGGATCGGCGGTCGTGAGCACCAAGCAGGGATCGGGCGCAGCCCCCGCGCAGGGGCTGGCCAAGACCATGATGCCCGTCCCTGATCCGCATCCCGACGTCTTCGACATCGAATGGCCGCTTCGGGTCGCCGACGTCGATCGCGAGGGCCGGCTGAAGTTCGACGCCGCGACGCGCCACATCCAGGACATCGGATCAGACCAGCTGCGTGAGCTCGGTTTCCAGGACACCCATCCGCTGTGGATCGTGCGCCGCACGATGGTCGACATGATCCGTCCGATCGAGTTCCAGGACATGCTGCGGCTTCGCCGGTGGTGTTCGGGCACGTCGAACCGGTGGTGCGAGATGCGGGTGCGCATCGACGGCCGCAAGGGCGGGCTGGTCGAATCCGAGGCGTTCTGGATCAACATCAACCGGGAGACCCAGGGGCCGGCGCGCATCTCCGATGACTTTCTCGAGGGGCTGCGGCGCACGACGAACGTCGACCGGCTGCGGTGGAAGGCGTACCTGTCGGCGGGCAGCCGCGAGGACGCCGACGAGGTGCGGGACTACCCGATCCGGGTCAGCGACATCGACATCTTCGATCACATGAACAATTCGGTGTACTGGTCGGTGATCGAGGACTACCTCCTGCACCACCCGGACTTGGAGCGGTTTCCGCTACGGGTGACGATCGAGCACGACGCCGCGGTGGCCCTCGGCGACAAGCTCGAGATCCTCGCCCACACGTACCCGCCGGGTTCGACCGACAAGTTCGGCCCGGAACTGACGGACCGCACTGTTACAACGCTCACATATGCGGTCGGCGACGAGGCGAAGGCCGTCGCTTCGATCTTCAATCTCTGATCATCGCGGGTTTAACAGTACGAGCGTACTGACCTGCGCAGATGTGCTACTGGCCGGTAACTTCTGAACCGGTCAAGGGCGTACCGATCTTCGCAAGATTTGCTAATCCGGGGGAGTGGTTGGCGAAACTTGGCACTCAGAGCGGCTGGACCTGCGCTAATGGAGTGGGGCATCCTCGTAGTAGCGAATCAGCTCAACCGTTCGGGCGTTAACAAGCCGGAGTACTCCGGCGGCGCCGCAGCGACAGTGAATAGATCGAAGGAGCGCCATGTCAACCGTGGGCAAGCCGAAGAGCGCCGAAGAGATCCAGCGCGACTGGGACACCAACCCCCGCTGGAAGAACGTCACCCGTGACTACTCCGCCGAGGACGTCCTCGCGCTGCAGGGCACCGTCGTCGAGGAGTCGACCCTCGCCCGCCGCGGCGCCGAGATCCTGTGGAACCAGCTGCACGACATGGAGTTCGTCAACGCTCTCGGTGCGCTGACCGGCAACATGGCCGTCCAGCAGGTCCGTGCCGGCCTGAAGGCCATCTACCTGTCCGGGTGGCAGGTCGCCGGCGATGCCAACCTGTCCGGCCACACCTACCCCGACCAGAGCCTGTACCCGGCCAACTCGGTGCCGCAGGTGATCCGGCGCATCAACAACGCGCTGCTGCGCGCCGACGAGATCGCCAAGGTCGAGGGCGACACCTCGGTCGAGAACTGGCTGGTCCCGATCGTCGCCGACGGCGAGGCCGGCTTCGGTGGTGCGCTGAACGTCTACGAGCTGCAGAAGGCGATGATCGCCGCCGGTGTCGCGGGCTCGCACTGGGAGGACCAGCTGGCCTCGGAGAAGAAGTGCGGTCACCTCGGCGGCAAGGTGCTCATCCCGACCCAGCAGCACATCCGCACGCTGACCTCGGCGCGCCTGGCGGCTGACGTCGCCGACGTCCCGACCGTGGTGATCGCCCGCACCGACGCCGAGGCGGCCACGCTCATCACCTCCGACGTCGACGAGCGCGACCAGCCGTTCATCACCGGTGAGCGGACCAAGGAAGGCTTCTACCGCGTGAAGAACGGCATCGAGCCGTGCATCGCGCGCGCGAAGGCCTACGCGCCGTACGCCGACCTGATCTGGATGGAGACCGGTACCCCGGATCTCGAGCTGGCCAAGCAGTTCGCCGAGGGCGTGCAGGCCGAGTTCCCGGACCAGATGCTGGCCTACAACTGCTCGCCGTCGTTCAACTGGCGCAAGCACCTCGACGACGCGACGATCGCCAAGTTCCAGAAGGAGCTGGGCGCGATGGGCTTCAAGTTCCAGTTCATCACGCTGGCCGGGTTCCACGCCCTGAACTACTCGATGTTCGATCTGGCCTACGGCTACGCCCGCAACCAGATGAGCGCGTACGTCGAGCTGCAGGAGCGCGAGTTCGCCGCCGAGGAGCGCGGTTACACTGCGACCAAGCACCAGCGCGAGGTCGGCGCCGGCTACTTCGACCGGATCGCCACCACCGTGGACCCGAACAGCTCGACCACCGCGCTGAAGGGTTCGACCGAAGAGGGTCAGTTTCACTGACGATGCGCGGCCCCCGGGCCGCGAGGAGGAAGTGGAACCGAGGCTGAAGCCACTGACGATGCGCGGCCCCCGGGCCGCGAGGAGGAAGTGGAACCGACGCTGAAGCCACTGATCGGGTTCGCACCAGACCAAGCCCAGTAGGCTCACGAGGCCCAACGGCTTGTCATCAGGCCCCGTCCTTATATTGGGCGGGGCCTGATGTTGTGAGAGGACGCAATGAGCATTGAACGAGTCGGCGTTGTCGGCGCCGGGCAGATGGGCAGCGGTATCGCCGAGGTGGCCGCGAAGGCGGGCGCGAACGTGGTCGTCTACGAACCGGCGGAGGAACTCGTCGAGGCCGGGCGTAAGCGGATCACCGGCTCGCTCGAGCGGGCGGCGAGCAAGGGGAAGTTGTCGGAGGCCGACCGGGACGCGACGTTGGCGCGGTTGTCGTACACCACGGACTTGGCCGACCTGGCGGACCGTCAGCTCGTGATCGAGGCCGTCGTCGAGGACGAGGCCGTCAAGGGCAAGATCTTCGCGCAGCTCGACGAGATCATCACCGACCCCGACGCGGTGCTGGCGTCGAACACGTCGAGCATCCCGATCATGAAAATCGCTGCGGCGACGAAGAATCCGAGCCGCGTGCTCGGGTTGCACTTCTTCAACCCGGTGCCGGTGCTGCCGCTCGTCGAACTGGTCAACACGCTGGTGACGTCGGAGGGCGCGCTGGCGCGGACCGAGCAGTTCGCCGGAGAGGTGCTCGGCAAGCAGGTCGTGCGGTGTTCGGACCGTTCGGGTTTCGTCGTCAACGCGCTGCTGGTGCCGTATCTGCTGTCGGCGATCCGGATGGTGGAGGCGGGCGTCGCCACGGTCGAGGACGTCGACAAGGCGATCGTCGCCGGCCTCTCGCATCCGATGGGGCCGCTGCGGCTCTCGGACCTGATCGGCCTGGACACGATGAAGCTGATCGCGGACTCGATGTTCGAGGAACTCAAGGATCCGCACTACGCGCCGCCACCGCTGCTGCTGCGCATGGTCGAGGCGGGGCAGCTCGGCAAGAAGTCAGGCCAGGGCTTCTACAGCTACTAGCGCCGAGCGGACGCGCCGCAGGATTCCCGCCCGGTCGTATCGGAGTTGCCGACTGCTGACGCGGACGATGATCCATCCCTGTGCGGCAAGGTATTCCAGTCGTTCGATGTCGGCGGCGTAGTCGTCGGGGCTGGTCCAATGGTGTTCGCCGTCGTACTCGACGCCGATCTTCCATTGCGGCCAGCCCATGTCGACCCGACGCTTGCCCACGCGGATCTGAGTGACGGGTCGCGGCAATCCATCTCGCACGAGAAGCAGCCGCAGTCCGGTTTCCTTGGGTGATTCCGCGCCGCCGTCGACGAGCTTCAGTGCGGCGCGGAGTCGACGGATATGACGCGCGCCGGGATGGCGCTCGGCGATGGCGTGTACCTCGTTCGGGGTGCAACCGGTCGCGTTGAGCAGCGCGTCGATGCGGATGACGGCCGTATCGCCCGCAACCCGTCGGCCCAGGTCGTATGCGGTTCGTGCCGGCGTCGTGCAGTCGACGCTGCCGCGAACGCAGACTTCGTCGTCGGCGAGAACGCCACTGTGGACGACGATTCCGCGCGGAGCACCATAACGAATCCGTGCGACTTCTGCCGGACCTTCAGCCGGCAACCAGCGCGTCCCCAGCATCGCCGCCGCGGAGTGTCCAACCAACGTCGCCTGTCCACGCGACCACAGCCATGCCCCGATGGCACGGTCCTTCGCGTCGAGTTGCGTCCCCTCCGGGACGTACACATTCTGGTACAGCTTCACGTAGTTCGTTCGCAGGTCGTGACGGGTCACGATCCCGGCGGCCAGCGCCTCACTGGCAACGATCAGTCGGGCCATACCCCGTTAGATGCGCGAACCCCCCAAACGGTTCCGCGGGACTACGGTTTCTGCGGGAAATCGGCCTTGGATTCAGGCGGTGGCTGCAACGAATGTGGACGGGTCTGAGAGTAGTCGGTG
>NZ_CVTB01000292.1 GCF_001050015.1 Mycolicibacterium malmesburyense | reverse complement strand
GCCCGGGTCGACGTCTGGCTTGCTGTTCGGCGGCGGCGGCGCTTCGGGCAGCGACAGGGCGACGCCGAGCGCCAGGAAGAACAGGATGAACAACGGCCCGCCGAGGTACAGGTTCATCGGTCCGCCCGGCGAGATGAAGCTCCCCGGCGGCCCGATGATCGTGATGGTCTCGATGAGCTGCTCCACGGCGAAGACGGCGGCGACGATGCCGAGCCAGCGGGGGAAGCGTCCTTCGTTGGCCGCCAACAGGATCGGCGCGGCGACCATGATGTCGGCGACGGTGAGGATGGGTCCCCACATCGTGACGACGTCCGTGATCGCCCGGGCGGTGCCGGAACCGAGATCGCCCGGATGCAAGGACAACCCGGCCGTGAACCAGGTCGCGATGCTGATCTGGACGAGAACGACGGCTGAACCGATGGTGAAGACGAACGCGTACGGTCCCGCGAGCCGGTCGCGGGCATGGCCGAGCACCACCACCAGAGCCAGCGAGCCGAACGCCAGCAGCAGCGCCTGGGTCCGGACCGCGCCGGAGTGCTCGTTGAGATGGGTGACGATGTCGAGGCCGGGCCGGTCGATCCCGGGCAGTGCCGGAACGATCAGCAGTGCAACGGCGTACAGCACCGCGAACGCGATGGCGGCGACCATCGGCACTCGACGATCCACAGCCACACTGTAGACATCGGGCTCATCCCCAACGCTGATTTCATCCACAGGGCGCGTCGCTCGCGGCCGTTGGCGCGTCGTGCGGTCGGCGCCCGCACCTAACTTCGCAAGCATGAGAACTGAACTGCCTGCCGAGCGCCTGCAGCGCAGGCTGGGAACCGAGGTGGAGGCCGAGCCTGACGACGAGGACCGCCGGCCGGACACATCGCTGACGCGCTGGCTACCCGAATCCACCGGCGGCGGTGCGGCCGGTTGGCTCGCGGCGGTGCGCGCCGATCCCGGCCGGGCCGGGGTCCTGGCGCTCGGCGGTGTGGGTCTGCTCGCCGTGCTGGTGACGGCGTTCGTGTTGTTGCGCGACGACACCCCGGCGGTGGCGGCGGCGAAACTGCCGCCGGTGCAGATGGTTTCGTCGGCGAGCCCGACACCGGAAGCGGCGTCGCCCGCGCCGGGTGGTCCCGTCGTCGTCAGCGTCGTGGGCCTGGTGCACCAGCCGGGGCTGGTCACGCTGGCCGACGGAGCGCGGATCGCCGATGCGCTGACCGCGGCGGGCGGGCCGCTCGACGGCGCCGATCTGGTGGGGCTCAACATGGCCAGGCGAATCGCTGACGGTGAGCAGATCGTCGTCGGTATCGCACCGCCGCCGGGTGAACCGCCCGTCATGGGCAGCTCCATCGGTACGGGCGGTGCGGCGCCGGCCCCGGCGAACACGCCGTCGTCCGGTGACGGCGGCGCACCGGCCCGCGGCAAGGTCGACCTGAACACCGCGACCGTCGAGCAACTCGACACGCTGCCCGGGATCGGTCCGGTGACGGCCGCCGCGATCGTGGCCTGGCGGGACGCCAACGGCCGGTTCACCAGTGTCGACCAACTCGGCGACGTCGACGGCATTGGCCCGGCGCGGCTCGAGAAACTGCGCGACCTCGTCCATGTGTGACCCTGGTGGCGGACGCCGAGGCGGGCCCACTCGATCTGCGCCTGGTGCCCGCGGCGTTGACCGGTTGGGCGGTGACCGGGGCCGGGATCCTCTGGCCCACGGTCGGTTCGGTGGTGGCCGCGGTCGTATCGGTGGCGACCGCCGCGGCGCTGGGATGGTGGGGTAGTGGCCGCCGGGCGGCGAGCGACGGGAAGGGCCGCCGGGCGGCGAGCGACAGGAAGGGCCGCCGGGCGGCGAGCGACAGAAAGGCGTTCGGCGCGGGCGTGCTGGCGGTCGGCCTGGTGGCCGCGGCGTTCGCGATCGCGATCGGCCTGCGGGTCGACGAGCTGCGTCACCATCCGGTCACCGAGCGCTACGGCACGACCGCCGCCGTCGTGGTCACACCGACGGAGAGCCCACGGGCGCTCGGCGGCAACCGGACGATGTTCCGCGCAGATCTGGTGTCGCTGGACGCACGCGAAATGTCGGGCCGTGTGGTGGTGTTCGCCTCGACCGGCCGCATCGCGGAGTTGACGGCGGGCACGCCGGTGGCGCTCCGCGCGCGAATCGGGCGACCCACGCGGCGGGACCTCACCGTGGCGGTGCTGTCGGCCACCGGCCACCCCACTTACGGCGAAGCGTCCGCGATCCAGCGCGCCGCCCACGAGGTTCGCGCCGGTTTTTCCGAGGCCGCGCGGCGGTCGCTGCCCGCCGATGAGGCCGCGATGCTGCCCGCGCTCGTGCTCGGCGACACCTCGGCCGTGCCGCGTCAGACGACGGCCGACTTCCGCGCGGCGGGTCTGACCCACCTGACCGCGGTGTCCGGGGCGAACGTGACGATCGTGTGCGGTGCCGTGTTGTTGACGGCGGGCCTGATCGGGCCGCGCGCGGCGGTGGGCTCGGCAGCCGTCGCGCTGCTCGCGTTCGTGGTGGTCGTGCAGCCGTCGGCGAGTGTGCTGCGCGCGGCGGTGATGGGGGCGATCACGTTGCTGGCGGTGTTGTCGCACCGGCGCAGGCAGGCCATTCCCGCGCTGTCGGCCAGCGTGCTGGTGTTGATGATCGGATCCCCGGAGCTGGCCGTCGACGTCGGGTTCGCACTGTCGGTGTCGGCGACCGCGGCCCTGGTCGTGCTCGCCCCGGTGTGGTCGCGACGCCTCGTCGGGCGGGGCTGGCCCAAACCCGCCGCCGACGCGGTCAGCGTGGCCGCCGCCGCGCAACTCGTCACCGCACCGCTCGTCGCCGGGATGGCCGGGATGTTCAGCGTCGTATCGATCGCGGCCAATGTCGCGGTGGCGCCGGTGATCCCGCCGATCACCGTGCTGGGCACGGCCGCGGCCGCGCTGGGCCGGATCTGGCCCGCCGGGGCCGACCTGCTGATCCGGTTCACCGGTCCGGAACTGTGGTGGCTGCTGCATGTGGCGCGCTGGGCGGCGGCCGTCCCGGGGTCCGCGGTGGCGGTGCCGTCCGGTCTGCCGGGGGTGATGCTGGTCGCGGGGCTCGGCACGGCGGCGGTGCTCATGTGGCGGTATCGCTTGGTGCGGATCGCGGCCGGACTCGGCGCGGTGTGCCTTCTGGCGTGGACGGTCGCGGGGCTGTCGGGTGGGCGTGACACGATCGGGGGGTGAGCGAAGCGTCGCGGTTGCATCTCGTGCTCGGGGACGAGGATCTGCTGGTCGAACGCGCGGTGGCGGCGGTCCTGCGGCAGGCCCGCAAACAGGCGGGCACACACGACATTCCGGTCGACCGCCTGCGCGCCGGCGAGGTCAGCACCAGCGAGCTGGCCGAGCTTCTGAGCCCGTCACTGTTCGCCGAGGAGCGCGTGGTCGTCCTCGAGTCGGCGGCCGAGGCCGGCAAGGACGCGGTCGCACTCATCGCCGAGGCCGCCGCGGATCTGCCGCCCGGCACCATGCTCGTCGTCGTGCACTCCGGTGGCGGGCGCGCCAAGGCGCTGGCGGATCAGCTCAAGAAGCTCGGTGCCCAGGTGCATCCCTGCGCGCGCATCACCAAGGTCGCCGAGCGTGCCGACTTCGTCCGTCGCGAGTTCCGGTCGCTGAAGGTGAAGGTCGGCGAGGACACCGTCACCGCGGTGCTCGACGCGATCGGCTCCGACATCCGCGAGCTGGCGGCGGCGTGCTCGCAGTTGATCACCGACACCGGCGGGGAGGTCGACGCCGCGGCGGTGCGCCGCTATCACTCGGGCAAGGCCGAGGTGAAGGGTTTCGACGTCGCCGACAAGGCGGTGGTCGGCGACGTGGCCGGGGCTTCCGAAGCCCTGCGGTGGGCGATGATGCGCGGCGAACCGCACGTCGTGTTGGCCGACGCCCTGGCCGAAGCGGTGCACACCATCGCGCGGGTGCGGCCGCTTTCGGGCGACCCCTACCGGCTGGCCTCAGAGCTGGGCATGCCGCCGTGGCGGGTGCAGAAGGCGCAGAAGCAGGCGCGGCGATGGTCGAACACCACGGTCGCGGAGGCGATGCGGCTGGTGGCCGCGCTCAACGCTGACGTGAAGGGGGCCGCGGCGGATGCGGACTACGCGCTGGAGTCGGCGGTCCGGCGCGTCGCCGAACTCATCGAGGACTGAGCGGACTCAGAGTCTGTTGAACGCTCAGAGCTTGTTGAACGCTCAGAGCTTGTTGAACGCGGAAGCCAGCGCCGACTTGCGGTTGGCGGCCTGGTTCTTGTGGATGACGCCCTTGCTCGCGGCCTTGTCCAGCTGACGGCTGGTCTTGTGCAGCAGCTCCTCGGCCTTCGTCTTGTCGCCTTCCTCGACGGCCGCGCGGAAACCGCGCACCGCCGTGTGAAGCGACGACTTGACCGACTTGTTGCGCAACCTGCGGCGCTCGTTGGTCCGGTTGCGCTTCTCCTGCGACTTGATGTTGGCCACGCGTGTAGTCCTTCGTAAATCCGGTAGGGGTTTCGCAAAGTCTGTAGGCGCCCGGCACGCGGGCAGCGAGGGTTCAGGTTACCAGCGCAGTGGGTAAATGCCCAAAGTGAGTCCTCTGGCCTGCCGAAACGTCCGAAGTGTTGCAGCATGGCAGGGGTGAGCCTGCGAACCCTGCCGACCGAGTCCGCACGATCGTCGCGGACCACCCGTAAGCAGGCCAAGCGCTACGAAGGCGTCTTCTCCGGCTACGGCCACCACGGCAGCTACGGCCAGGCCTTCGACGAGATGTTCGACGCCCAGGGCAACGTGCGCGGACCCTACAAGGGCATCTACACCGAGCTCGCCCCGTCGGACGCCTCCGAACTCGAGGCCCGTGCCGAGGCGCTCGGCCGAGCGTTCATCGACCAGGGCATCACGTTCTCGCTGTCCGGTCAGGAGCGGCCCTTCCCGCTCGACCTCGTGCCGCGGGTCATCTCCGCCGCGGAGTGGACGCGGCTCGAACGCGGCATCATCCAGCGGGTCAAGGCGCTCGAGCTGTACCTCGACGACATCTACGGCGAGCAGGAGATCCTGCGCGACGGCGTCATCCCTCGCCGGCTGGTCACCTCGTGCGAGCACTTCCACCGCGAGGCCGCAGGAATCGTCCCGCCCAACGGAGTGCGCATCCACGTCGCGGGCATCGACCTCATCCGCGACGCCAAGGGCGACTTCCGCGTGCTCGAGGACAACCTGCGCTCACCGTCGGGGGTCTCGTACGTGATGGAGAACCGCCGCACCATGGCGCGCGTGTTCCCGAACCTGTTCGCCACCCACCGGGTGCGCGCGGTCGGGGACTACTCGTCGCATCTGCTGCGGGCGCTGCGCAACGCCGCGGCCAACAACGTCGCCGACCCCACCGTCGTCGTGCTCACCCCGGGCGTCTACAACTCCGCCTACTTCGAGCATTCGCTGCTGGCCCGGCAGATGGGCGTCGAGCTGGTGGAGGGCCGCGACCTGTTCTGTCGCGACAACGCGGTCTACATGCGCACCACCGAGGGGGAGCGGCAGGTCGACGTCATCTACCGCCGCATCGACGATGCGTTCCTCGACCCGATGCAGTTCCGGCCCGACTCGGTGCTCGGGGTGGCCGGCCTGCTCAACGCGGCCCGGGCGGGCAACGTCGTGATCTCCAGCGCCGTGGGCAACGGCGTGGGCGACGACAAACTCGTCTACACGTATGTTCCGACGATCATCGAGTACTACCTCGGCGAGAAGCCGCTGCTGGCCAATGTCGACACCTTCCGGTGCTGGCTCGAGGACGAACGCGAGGAGGTGCTCGACCGCATCGACGAGCTCGTCATCAAACCGGTCGAGGGATCGGGCGGGTACGGCATCGTCTTCGGCCCGGACGCCTCGGAGAAGGAGCTCGCCGCCGTCGCCAAGAAGATCCGCAACGATCCGCGCGGCTGGATCGCCCAGCCGGTGATGCAGTTGTCGACCGTGCCCACCCAGATCGGCGACAAGCTGGTTCCGCGGCACGTCGACCTTCGCCCGTTCGCGGTCAACGACGGCGACGACGTATGGGTGCTACCCGGCGGGCTGACCCGGGTCGCGCTGCCCGAGGGCTCGTTGGTGGTGAACTCCAGCCAGGGCGGCGGATCGAAGGACACCTGGGTGCTCGCATCGCGCACCTCGGTCGCCGACCGCGAACTCGGCGCCGCCGAGATCGTGCGCAAGCTGCCGAAGGCGGCGCGCGGTCCGAAGGCCGAGAGTGGCGACGGGCAGACCCAAGACCAGCAGCAACAGCAGCAGTAAGGGGTGGTGCGCCGATGTTGGCCCGCAACGCCGAATCCTTGTACTGGATCGGACGATACGTCGAACGCGCCGACGACACCGCGCGCATCCTCGACGTGACCGTGCACCAACTGCTCGAAGACTCCAGCGTCGACCCGGACCAGGCCTCGCGGACGCTGCTGCGGGTGCTGGGGATGGAGGCGCCCGACGCGCCGCTGGACGTGTGGTCGCTGACCGACATCGTCGCGTTCAGCCGGGGCACCCAGGGCTCGATCGTCGACGCCATCTCGGCCGCCCGCGAAAACGCCCGCGGTGCACGAGAAGTCACGTCGACCGAGATCTGGGAGTGCCTCAACACCACATACAACGCGCTGGCCGAGCGGGAACGCGCCGCCAAACGCCTTGGCCCGCACGAGTTCCTGTCCTTCGTCGAGGGTCGTGCGGCGATGTTCGCCGGGTTGGCCGACTCGACGCTGTCCCGCGACGACGGTTACCGCTTCATGGTGCTGGGCCGGGCGATCGAACGCGTGGACATGACCGTGCGGCTGCTGCTCTCGCGGGTCGGGGACAGCGCGTCGTCGCCGGCGTGGGTGACGCTGCTGCGGTCCGCCGGCGCCCATGACACGTACCTGCGCACCTATCGCGGCGTGCTCGACGCCGGGCGGGTCGTCGAGTTCATGATGCTGGACCGGCTTTTCCCGCGCTCGATCTTCTACTCGCTGCGGCTGGCCGAACACAGCCTCGACGAGTTGATGAACCGCCCGCACAGCCGGCTGGGCGCCACCGCCGAGGCGCAGCGCCTCCTGGGCCGGGCCCGCAGCGAGCTGGAGTTCCTGCGTCCCGGTGTGCTGCTCGAGTCGTTGGAGCAGCGGCTGGCCGACCTGCAGAAGACCTGTTTCGACGTCGGAGAAGCGCTGGCGCTGCAGTACTTTCACTCCGCGCCCTGGGTGGCGTGGCACGACGCCGGTCACAACGGCGCGCTCGTCATCGAAGAGGGGGAACTCTGATGTGGCGGATGCGCGTAGTGCACTCGACCGGCTACGCCTACAAGTCGCCGGTGACGGCGTCGTTCAACGAGGCCCGGTTGACGCCGCGCTCGGACTCGCGGCAGAACGTCATCCTCAACCGCGTGGAGACCGTCCCGGCCACCCGCAACTACCGCTACGTCGACTACTGGGGCACCGCCGTGACGGCCTTCGACCTGCACGCCCCGCACACCGAACTCGAGGTGACGTCGTCGTCGGTGGTGGAGACCGACCTCGACCAGATGCCGGATCGCGAAGTGACGTGGGAGGATCTGCAGTCCGAAGCCGTCGTCGACCGGTTCGACGAGTTGCTCTCGCCCACCCACTACACGCCGGCGAGCAAGCGCATCGCCCGGGTCGGCCAGCGAATCATCAAGAACCACGCGCCGTGCGACGCCGTCACCGCCGCCGCGCACTGGGTGCGCAGCGAATTGAAGTACGTCTCGGGGACCACCGGCGTGCACTCATCGGGGGTCGACGCTCTGCGTGAGGGTAAGGGTGTCTGCCAGGACTTCGCTCATCTCACGCTGATCTTGTTGCGCTCCATGGGCATTCCCGCCCGCTACGTGTCGGGGTATCTGCATCCCAACCGCAAGGCCGTCATCGGCGACACCATCGACGGGCAGAGCCACGCGTGGGTGCAGGCCTGGACCGGCGGCTGGTGGAGCTACGACCCCACCAACGACGCCCCGATCAACGAGCAGTACATCAGCGTGGGCGTCGGCCGGGACTACTCCGATGTCAGCCCGCTCAAGGGGATCTACTCCGGCGAGGGGTCGACCGATCTCGACGTCGTCGTCGAGATCACCCGCCTGGCCTGAGGTCAACCCGCCGGTTTCGCGCACACACCCGGATGCACCTCGACGCGCAGCAGATCGTCGCCGAGTTCGATCTGCCGGTCGAAGACCGAGGCGGCCAGGGCGCGCCAATCGTCCTCCTGCCCCGGTTCGATCGCGGGCACGTAGTGGGTGAGGATCAGGATCCCGACGCCCGCGCGGGCCGCCGTCGTCGCCGCCTCCTCGACCGACGAGTGGTAGTCGCAGATGTCGCGGATGCGCTGCATGGGCATCTTGTCGACCAGGTCCTTGCGAATCACGGTGTGCACCAAGGCCCCTGCGCCCGCAGCCAGCTCGTCGAGGCTCTCGCACGGGACGGTGTCGCCGGCCAGCACCACCGATGCGTCGGCGTGCTCGACGCGGAACCCGATCGTCGGGGCGACCGGCCGGTGATCGGTCGGCGCCACCCGGATGGTCACGCCGTCGCGGTTACACACCTCGCCCTCGGTGTACTCGTGGACCTCCACCGGCGGGGGCGCCGTCAGGTCGGCGTGATGGGCGATGCGGTAGCCGATGTCGAAGCCGAACGCCTTGAGCGTGTTTTCGACAACCTCGGCGGTGCCCGGCGGGCCGATGATCTGCAGCGGGGTCTGCTCGGGCGTGAACGTCGAGACCCAGCGGGTGATGATCACGTCGCCCAGGTCGGCGATGTGGTCGCTGTGTAGATGGGTCAACAGCAGCGCCGACAGTCCGTTCGCGGCGGCGCCCGCGGCCGTCAGGCGTTGTTGCACACCGCGGCCGCAGTCGACCAGAAACGTCTGTCCGCCCGCGCGCACGAGCGTCGACGGGCCCGCCCGGCGGGCGTCGGGAATGGGACTTCCGGTGCCAAGCAGCGTGACCTCGATCATGGCCCCACATATACCTGACGCCCGCGTCGAATAAGCGCTATTCACACCCAGCTCGACGCGCGGCTTCGCGAGTGTGACCCGGTTGCAACCTCGCAAACCCTTCCGCCCCGCCCGCGTCCGACTTAGCCTGTGAGGAACATCACGAGCGGAGGCGAAGATGCGGATCGCGGACGTGTTGCGGAACAAGGGCGCCGCGGTGGCCACGATTACCCCCGAGACCTCGGTCGCGGGATTGCTCACCGAGCTGGCTGTGCACAACATCGGCGCCATGGTCGTGGTGTCGCCCGATGGCCTGATGGGCATCGTCTCGGAGCGCGACGTCGTGCGCGCGCTGCACCGCCGCGGCGCCGAACTGCTCACCCAGCCGGTGTCGGAGATCATGACCACGCTGGTGGCGACGTGTGCGCCCGACGACATGGTCGACAGCCTGAGCGCCTTGATGACGACGAACCGGGTGCGGCACGTTCCGGTCATGGAGAACGGCAGGCTGGTGGGCATCGTCAGCATCGGCGACGTCGTCAAGACGCGCATGGAAGAGCTCGAAGCGCAGCAGGAGCAGTTGCAGGCCTACATCACCCGTGGCTGACGTCGAGGTCGCCCCGGCGTCGCGCCGGCACGTGCGTGAGATGTCGGGAGTGCTCGCCCGCGCGTTTTACGACGACCCGGTGATGAAGTGGATGCTGCCCGACGACACCGTGCGGGAGCGTGGCCTGGCGCGGATGTTCGCGACCATGATCCGCCACCACTTCCTGCGTACCGAGGGCGTCGAGGTGGCGGGTGGCGGAAGCATCGGCGCCGCGGCGCTGTGGGATCCGCCGGGCGAGTGGAGGCAGAGCGGGCTGCAGGAGCTGCGGATGATGCCGGCGTTCATCCGGGCGCTGGGCGCCAACGTGCGGCGCGGTCAGTCGATGGCCGAGCTGATGAAGCAGCATCACCCCGAGGAACCGCACTGGTATCTGGGCGTGATCGGCAGCGACCCGACCGTGCGCGGCACCGGATACGGGCAGGCGTTGATGCGCTCGCGTCTGGACCGGTGCGACGCCGAGCACGCGCCCGCATACCTCGAGTCCAGCAACCCCGACAACATCGCCTACTACCAGCGCTTCGGGTTCGACGTCACCGGCGAGATCACGTTGCCCGATGGCGGCCCCACCATGTGGCCGATGTGGCGCCAGCCGCGCTGACGTCTCGGAAACGTCCGCGAGCGACCGCGGAATGCCGCATGCGCGCGGCGTGTCAACGCACAGACACGGTCGCTCGCGCAACGGGGGAGCCTCGGGGGCGGGGTCAGCTCCAGGAGTATTCGGCGCGCAGGCGGACGGCGACGGCCTCGAACTTCTCGCGGGCGAGAATCGCGCCCTCGCGGCGGATCCCGTCCTCGGGGACGTCGAGCACGCGGTCCAACCGGACCCAACTGGCCCGGCCCTCGTAATCCCAGGTGCCCGACCCGATCGCGACCCAGTCTCGGTCGTCGCGGTGGTGGTCCTGGCTGGACAGCATCAGCCCGAGCAGCGTCGACCGGTCGCGGCCGACCACCAGAACGGGCCGGTCCTTGCCCTGCGTCGGGTCGTCCTCGTAGACCACCCACGTCCACACGATCTCGCCCGGATCGGCGCGGCCGTCGAGGTCGGGGGCATAGACGATCTTGCGCGCGCGGTGGGCGGTCGGCACGAAGTGACGGCTGACCGGTCGGCCCGCGGTGATCGCCGGCGGTTCCTCCTTCGAGGTGCCCGCGATCGCGTCCAGGCCGATCCGGATGCCCTGCTGGATACCGCGCTGCACGGTCTCGGACTGGCCGATCTGCCGGATGAGTTTCGGCGCCTCGTTGAACACCAACTTCTCCGTGAACCTCTGGAAGGTCTGCAGCGGTCTCCAGGGCGCAGGCATATTTCCGAGCATAAGCGAGGCCCACCCGGCGCGATTGTGTGCTTCGGGCCGTGCCTGGATACGCTGGTGACACCCGAAGTCCGCGTTCACCAGGAGATTCCCATCAGCAGTTTCGCCGATCAGACCTTCACGGCGCCGGCGCAGATCCGGAACTTCTGCATCATCGCCCATATCGATCACGGCAAATCGACGTTGGCCGACCGGATGCTGCAACTCACCGGCGTCGTCGCCGATCGCGACATGCGCGCGCAGTACCTCGACCGCATGGACATCGAGCGCGAGCGCGGCATCACGATCAAGGCGCAGAACGTCCGCCTGCCATGGAAATTGGACGGCGAAGGCCATGTGCTGCACCTGATCGACACCCCCGGCCACGTCGACTTCACCTACGAGGTGTCGCGCGCGCTGGAGGCCTGCGAGGGTGCGGTGCTGCTCGTCGACGCCGCCCAGGGGATCGAGGCGCAGACGCTGGCGAACCTGTACCTGGCCCTCGACCGCGACCTGCACATCATCCCCGTGCTCAACAAGATCGACCTGCCCGCGGCCGACCCCGACCGCTACGCCGCCGAACTCGCCCACATCATCGGCTGTGAACCCGAGGACGTCCTGCGGGTGTCCGGTAAGACCGGCGCGGGGGTGGCCGACCTGCTCGACCACGTCGTGCGCGAGGTGCCGCCCCCGGTCGGCGAAGCCGACGCCCCGGCGCGGGCGATGATCTTCGACTCGGTCTATGACACCTATCGCGGCGTGGTGACCTACGTCCGCGTCGTCGACGGCAAGATCGTCCCGCGCGAACGCATCAAGATGATGTCCACCGGCGCCACGCACGAACTGCTCGAGGTCGGCATCGTCTCGCCGGAGCCCAAGGCGTCCGCCGGTCTCGGCGTCGGCGAGGTGGGCTACCTCATCACCGGCGTGAAGGACGTGCGCCAGTCGAAGGTCGGTGACACCGTCACGACGGCACGCAACGGCGCGGCCGAACCGCTGACCGGCTACCGCGAGCCGCGCCCGATGGTCTACTCGGGGCTGTATCCCGTTGACGGATCGGACTATCCGGATCTGCGCGACGCGCTGGACAAACTGCAACTCAACGACGCGGCGTTGACGTACGAGCCGGAGACCTCCGTGGCGCTCGGATTCGGTTTCCGCAGCGGCTTTCTCGGTCTGCTGCACATGGAGATCACCCGCGAGCGTCTCGAGCGCGAATTCAACCTCGATCTGATCTCCACCTCGCCCAACGTCGTGTATCGCGTTGTGCAGGAAGACGGCTCGGAGGTCACCGTCACCAACCCGTCGGACTGGCCGGAGGGCAAGATCCGCTCGGTGTACGAGCCGGTGGTCAAGACCACGATCATCGCGCCCAGCGAGTTCATCGGCACCATCATGGAGTTGTGCCAGTCGCGCCGCGGCGAACTCGGCGGCATGGACTACCTGTCGCCGGAGCGGGTGGAGTTGCGCTACACGCTGCCGCTGGGCGAGATCATCTTCGACTTCTTCGACGCGCTGAAATCGCGCACCCGCGGGTACGCCAGCCTGGACTACGAGGAGGCGGGGGAGCAGGAGTCCGACCTGGTGAAGGTGGACATCCTGCTGCAGGGCGAACCCGTCGACGCGTTCTCGGCGATCGTGCACAAGGAATCGGCGTACGCCTACGGCAACAAGATGACCACCAAGCTCAAGGAGCTCATCCCGCGCCAGCAGTTCGAGGTTCCGGTGCAGGCGGCGATCGGATCGAAGATCATCGCTCGCGAAAACATCCGCGCGATCCGCAAAGACGTGCTATCGAAGTGCTATGGCGGCGACATAACCCGCAAGCGCAAGCTGCTGGAGAAGCAGAAGGAAGGCAAGAAGCGGATGAAGACGATCGGCCGGGTCGAGGTGCCCCAGGAGGCGTTCGTCGCCGCCCTGTCCACCGACACGTCCGCCGACAAGGCCAAGAAGTAGGTCGCCGTGCGGGCAGCGGCGATGACGGCGGCTCTGGGCGCATGCGCGATCGTCGCCGGCTGTTCGACCCCCGCCGCCGATACGCCGTCCCCCCAGGTCTCGCCTGCCGTCCAACTCTCACCGAACCCGGCGCTGGACCGGGCGCTGCCGACCGCCGAGGAACTGGGCATTCTGCTCGGCGGCGACGGCTTCATGGGCCAGCTCGTCGAGGGCGGCCCCGAGATGCTGCTGCAGGGCGTGGGGGAGGCCGAGGCCGCCCCGCTCGACTGTGTGAGCATCGGGTACCGGCTGCAGAAGGTCGTCTACCAGGCCAGCCCGGTGCGGTCGGTGGCCAGCCAGTCGTGGGCGGGCGGTGACCTCAACGGGCCCACCGCCACCGGGTTCTTCGGCGTGGTCGAGTTCGTCGACGCTGATGCCGCGCGCGAGTTCTTCGCCGCATCGGCCGACAAGTGGCACCGGTGCAACGGCCAGACGCTGGTGTTGAACCAAGCCGACCGCGCGGCCCAGGGAGCCAGCCGGATCACCGAGGTGACCATCGACGACCAGGTCGTCTCGGCGGTGGTGATGCAGGACGCCGGGTCGACGATCCAGCGGGCCCTCGGCGTCGCGGGGGACTCCATCGTGGACATCGAGATCGCCGACCTTGCAGGCCCGAGTCCGACGGGCGCCCGGCAGGCCAGCGCCGTCGCGGGTCTGATGCTGGAGAAGATCGCCGGGTCCTGACCGGCGCGAAGGAAATTGTCGCCCACGCCGCAAATTTGCCAGAAGTCGGTCACAATAACGCGGTGACTGCTTTCGGCACGGCGTCGCGGCTGTGCGCCGCGGGTGCCGTGCTGGCCGCGTCGGTCGCGCTGGCGGGCTGCGTCAGCACCGTTTCGGGGACGGCGGTGCGCGGCCACACGGGTCCGGTCGACGTTCCGGAACTGACCGCCGACAAGCTCGACGACGTGTTGCTGTCGATCGGTGAGATCAACGGCATCATGGGCGCCACGACGATGAAGGTCACGAGCGAACTCGAGGAGATGACCGACCACTCCGACGACGTCTCCGACAGCGACTGCCTCGGGGTGATGTACGGCGCCGAGGAACCGGTGTACGCGGGCAGTGGGTGGACCGACGTGCGCGATCAGGTGGCGCGCGAACCGGGCGACGACAACGACCACTGGGTCGAACAGACCGCGGTGCTCTACCCCTCGGCCGACGACGCGCAACGCTTCTTCGACAAGTCCAGGGCGGCCTGGGAGAAATGCGCGGATTCGACTGTCGCGGTGGGCAGTTCGGGAGACTCGTACTACTGGGAGATCGGTGATGTCCGCACCGACGGCATGCTGATCACTCAGGTCACGACGCAGGAGGACGCCGACGGCTGGGCCTGCCAGCACGCGCTGTCGACGGCGTCGAACCTCACCGTCGAGGCGTGGGCGTGCAGCTACGAGATCGGAGACGAGGCCGCCACCATCGCGATGGACATGCTCGCCAACGCGGCGAAGTAGGCGTTTTCAGGCGCGTCTGAACTCCCGGCGTTCGAACAGCTCGCCCCAGGCGGTGAAGGTCTCGGCGTGCGCGGCCGACGACTGACCGGTGGCCAGGGCGACCAGGCCGGTGGCGATGCTGCCGATGCCGACCCCTGTCTGGTTCACCACGCGGACGATCTCGTCGAACGCCTCGCGCTGGGTGTAACCGCGCAGCCCGACGAGGATTCCGGTGGCCACGTCGATCACGCGTCGTGAGGTGTCCGCTTCGGGGCGATAGGTCATGTCGGCCATGGTGCGCGCCGGCCATCCGGACCTGAAGGATTCGGCTCGGGCAGACACAAAGTCGTAATTGTTATGAGGCGCGACCGCGACGTCGTGCTGGCCAGGCAACTCGCGGTTTTCACGGATTCTTTACAGCCCTGCATGCTCTGTTGAGCCGGGTGACCGATACAGAGGTGACGGCCCACAATGACCGTATGCTTCCGGTTCTCGATCTCGCAGAGGCGGACACCGAACCCGACCGGTTCCGGACCCGCTTACGCGAAGCCGCTCACGACGCCGGGTTCTTCTATCTGGTGGGACACGGTGTGCCGCGGACGCAGATGGACCGGGTGCTCGGCGTGGCGCGCGAGTTCTTCGCGTTGCCTGTCGACACCAAGAACGAGATCAGCCAGCTGAAAAGCCCACAGTTCCGGGGTTATTCGCGCATCGGCGGCGAGTTGACCAACGGCAGGGTCGACTGGCGCGAGCAGATCGACATCGGCCCGGAGCGCCCGATCATCGACGGTGCGGAGGGTTACTGGCGGCTGCAGGGCCCGAACCTGTGGCCCTCCGCACCCGCGGGTTTCCGCACCGCTTTCGAGGACTGGACCGACGCGCTTTCGATCGTCGGGCTGCGGCTGTTGCGGCACTGGGCGGTGTCGTTGGGTGCCGCGGAGGACACCTTCGACGCGGCGTTCGCCGACCGTCCTGCCACCTTGCTGAAGGTCGTGCGCTATCCCGGCACCGCCGACACTTCGCAAGGCGTCGGCGCGCACAAGGATTCGGGTGTGCTGACGCTGTTGCTGGTCGAGCACGGATCCGAGGGTCTGCAGGTCGAGGGCGCCGCTGGGGAGTGGATCGATGTGCCCCCGCTGCCCGACGCGCTGATCGTCAACATCGGCGAACTGCTCGAGGTCGCGACCGGAGGTTATCTGCGCGCCACCCGCCACCGTGTGCTCGCACCGCCGCCGGGCACCGACCGTGTGTCGATCCCGTACTTCCTCAATCCGGCGCTGGACGCGTTGATCCCGATCATCGAGCTGCCGCCGGAGTTGGCGGCGCTGTCGCGCGGTGTGGAGGCCGATCCGGACAACCCGATCTTCAACACCTACGGCGAGAACGCGTGGAAATCGCGCACCAGGGCGCATCCCGATGTCGCCGAACTGCATCACGGAATCGTGCCGAAGGGCGTTGCGAGCGCGTACTGAGGCGATTTCCTCGGGCTGATCGCAACTATCGAAAATCCCGCCGCGGGCGGATACGTTTCGGCCGTGTTCGATGTGCGCCGGTTGGTGGTGTTGCGGGAAGTCGCGCGCCGCGGCTCACTATCGGCCGCGGCGGCGGCGCTGAACTACACCACATCGGCGGTGTCGCAACAGATCACCGCATTGGAACGCGATATCGGGTCGACGCTGTTGGTGCGTGGCCCGAGCGGGGTGCGGCCGACGGCCGCGGGGACGCGGTTGCTCGAGCACGCCGACACCATCCTCGGCGCGGTCGCAGCCGCCGAACGGGACTTGGCGCGCATGGCCGGCGCGCGTCACGGCGCGGTGCGGATCGCATCCTTCGCCACCGCCGCCGCGACCATTCTGCCGCGGGCGATCTCGCGATTCCGTGCGCTGTGCCCGGAGATCGACGTCGAACTGGTGCCCGCCGATCCCGAGAAGGGCGTCGCATTGTTGGCGACGGGTGACGTCGATGCCGCGGTGATCACCGAGGTGCCGGGCGGCGACCCGGAATTCCCGCGCGTCCACATCGACGCCGTGTTCGACGACGAGTTCTATGTCGTGCTGCCCGCGAGCCACCGGTTGGCCGCCTCGTCGACGGTCCCGTTCGTGGCGCTGGCCGACGAACGGTGGATCGTCAGCACCGAGACCGGGGTGTGTCCCGACGTCCGCGTCTTCGAAAAATCGTGTCGACAAGCGGGATTCGTTCCAACGGTGACGTTTCGCGCCGAGGACTACTGCACGGTGCAGGGGCTGGTGGCCGCCGATCTCGGGGTCTCGCTGGTGCCGTCGCTCGCCGCGCACGGCGGCGTCCATCCCGACGTCGCGATACGACGGGTCGCGGGACGCGCGCCCGTGCGGCGTATTTCGATCGCGACCGCCCACCCGCCCGCGGCCAGCACACCACTGGCGACGTTGGTCTCCCTCGTCCGCGCGGTCGGCGCACAGCTGCGTGCCGAAACCGTTTACAGCGTTGCTGAACGCCCCTTCAGCGTCGCTTGATCCCGATTCCACTGCACCACCGACGACCCTAGATTGGCGGACCATGACCACCACCGAAAGCACCACGCCCGTCCTCCCTTCGGCCGACGAGGCGCTGCGCATCGCCCATTCGATCGCGGCGGACATCGCCGCCGGCGCGATCGAGCGCGAACTCACCGGTGCATGGCCCGAACGCGAGCTCCGGCAGATCGGCGAGTCCGGGCTGCTGGGGATCATCGTTCCCGCCGCACATGGTGGCCCCGACCTGCCCCGCGCCACCGCTGTCGAGGTGTTACGCATTCTGTCCCAGGCGGATTCGGCGGTCGGCCAGCTGCTGCTCTCGCATTTCGTGTTGAGCCAGGCGATCAGCGGGCTTGAGGACAACGACCCCGCGCCCCGCATCTACCGCGACGTGCTCGCCGGCGCCCAACTCGGCAACGCGACCGTCGAGCGCGGCACCAGGACCAGCGCCGACCGGCTCACCACCGTCACACGTCAATCCGACGGGACGTGGCGGCTCAACGGCACGAAGTATTACGCGACTGGAACGCTGGGTGCCAGCTGGATCGCCGTCGCGGCCCGCATTCCCGACACCGAACCATCGCATGGCGCAACGGTGTTCGTCCGCCCCACCGACCCCGGCGTGACACTCAACCTCGACCAGTGGTCGTCGTTCGGGCAGCGCGGCACCGCCAGCGGAGAGGTGGTGTTCGCCAACGTCGCCGTGGACGGCGAGTTCGTCATCGACGAGGGGCCCGACCCCGACCCCGTCACCGCACCGCCCTCGGTGCTCGGCGCTTTCGACCAGGCCCTGCACGCCGCCGTCGACATCGGGATCGCGCGCGCCGCACTGGAAGACGGCGCGCGGTTCGTCACCACGAAGTCGCGGCCGTGGTTCGAGGCCGGTGTCGACAACGCGGCCGACGAACCCCACGTCGTGCGCCGGTTCGGCGAGCTCACGGCCCGGCTGTACGCTCTCGAGGCGCTGCTCGCCCAGGGCGCCGGGCTGGTCGACGACGCGCTGAACGCACCGGAGATCACCCGCGACGCCGCGGCGGCCGCATCGTTGCGCGTGGCTGCCGCCAAAGCGCTGGCGCAGGAGTTCGCCGTCGAGATCGCCAGCGGCATCTTCGAATTGGCAGGTGCATCGGCCACCGACCGCGGGCACGCGTTGGACCGGCACTGGCGCAACGTGCGCGTGCACTCGCTGCACGATCCGGCCCGCTGGAAATACGTCCACCTCGGCAACCACACCCTTCGCGGCACGAAACCGCCGCGGCTCGGTGTCCTCCTCTGAAACGAAGGATCCGCTATGACAGGCTTCTATCTCACCGGCAGCATCAACGTTGCGTCCGTCGACGCCGCCTTTCGTCTGGTGGGCGGCCGGCTGCAACCCGGCGTGACCCGGGTGCCGGACGGCGAACCGGGTGACCGCGCGAACTGGGTGCTCACCCAGGCCGATCACTTCCTGAACAACCCGACGCTGGACGTGGTCGACAACAAGGCCCGGGTGCGCCCCGGAACGCCGGTGTCGTTCGGCGCGCTCGACTATCACAGCGTCGCCGCCGAGTCCTACGCCCGGTTCTTCGCCGCCCGCCGCGACGGTGTGCTCGCCGAGGATTCCCGCTTCCTGGTGTCCATACCGACTCCGTTCAACGCCGTGAACTCGTTCGCGCAGTTCGACTCTCAGGTGGAGGTGGCTTACGCCTACGAGCAGGCGCTGCGGCGAAGCGTGGAGGCGCTGCAGGAGGCGATCCCGCCGGGCGACCTCGCGATCCAGTGGGACCTGCCGACCGAGCTGGCGACCGTCGAGGGATGGTTCCCCAACCCCTACGGCGGTTTCGAGCCGATCTTCGCGGCCACGGCCCGGCTGGCGTCCTGGGTGCACGACGACGCCGAGCTGACATTCCATCTGTGCTACGGCGATTCGAAGTTCGGCGCGTCACCGTTCATGGGCGATCCGCCCGACGAGGAGGCGGCGGCCCGCGGTGGCAGGCACATCCTGCCGAGGGACGCTTCGGCGATCGTCACGCTGGCCAACGGCTTGTCGCGGCACGTGTCGCGCCGCATCGACGCGATCCAGGCGGCGACGGTCGCGGCGTGGAACAAGCGCGCACACTGGCAGCCGCTGACCGGTCTCGCCCTGGAGGCCGACACCGAGATCTACCTCGGCCTGCTGCACGCCGAGGACGGCGCCGACGGCGCCCGCACGAGGGCGGCGTTGGCCGCGGAGTTCCTGCCGCTGTTCGGCATCTCGACCGAGTGCGGGCTAGGCCGGCATTCGACCGAACAGCTCGAGGCGGTGCTCGTGGCATGGAACGACTACGCCGCCTCCCGCGAACCCGCCCTGGCCGGCTGAACCGGGAAGGGGTGACCTACATCGGGGCGTTCGCGGGGACGAACACCCCGGAGCTGTCGGCCTCCTCCTCGGCCCGGATCACGTGCACGACCGCGTTGATCAACGCCAGGTGGGTGAACGCCTGCGGGAAGTTGCCCAGGTGGCGGCCGGTGCGCGGCTCGATCTCCTCGGCGTAGAGGTGCAGCGGGCTGGCGAACGACAACAGCCGTTCGCACAGGTGCTTGGCGCGGCTGATCTCGCCGATCTCGACAAGCGCGGACACCAGCCAGAACGAACAGATCGTGAAGGTGCCCTCCTCGCCGGCCAGCCCGTCGTCGGTCTCCTCGACGCGGTAGCGCAGCACCAGGCCTTCCTCGGTGAGCTCGTCGGCGATCGCCAACACCGTCGCGCGCACCCGCGGATCGTCGGGCGGCAGGAACCGGGTCAGCACGGCCAGCAACAGCGAGGCGTCGAGCGCGTCGTCGCCGTACCGTTGCGTCAACACGCCGCGCGAGTCGACGCCGTGCCTGAGCACGTCGGCCTTGATCTCCTCGGCGATCGCGCGCCACTGCTGGGCATAGGACTTCTCGCCCTGCAGTTCGGCGAGCTTGGAGCCGCGGTCCAGCGCCACCCAGCACATGATCTTCGAACTCGTGAAGTGCTGCGGCTCGCCGCGCACCTCCCAGATCCCGCGGTCGGGTTCCTTCCAGTGTTTGATCGCCTCTTCGACCTGCTGCTTGCACACCGGCCACAGCGTGTCGGAGATCTGCTCGCGCGATTTGGCGTGCAGATACACCGAATCGAGCATGGTGCCCCAGATGTCGTGCTGCATCTGGTTGTAGGCGCCGTTGCCGATGCGCACCGGGCGCGCGCCGTCGTAGCCGGACAGGTGGCGCAGTTCCTCCTCGACCAGCGTGCGCTCGCCGCCGACGGCGTACATCACCTGAAGCGGGTGCCGCTCACCGTTGTTCGCGCCGGACACGTCGGCGATGAACGCGAAGAAGTCGTCGGCCTCGCGGTCGAGTCCCAACGTGTACAGGCCCCACAGCGCGAACGTCGAATCCCGCACCCACGCATAGCGGTAGTCCCAATTGCGTTCGCCCTGAGGCGTTTCCGGCAGCGACGTGGTGGGCGCCGCCAGCAGGGCGCCGGTCGGGGAGTAGGTCAGCCCCTTCAACGTCAGCGCACTGCGCTGCAGGTAGGCCCGCCACGGGTGGTCCGGGAAATCGCCGACGTTGATCCACTGCCGCCAGGCCTCGCTGGTCTGCCACATCTTGTCGGCGGCCTCTTCGTACGTCTGCGGCGCCGGGTGCTTCGACCACGACAGCGCGACGAACGCGTTGTCGCCCTCCTTCATGCGGGTGCGTGCCCGGGCCTCGTGGCCCTCCAGGCCGAGCCGCAGATTCGTGGTGAGCCGCAGCGTGGGATGGGCGTCGGCGTCGCGGCTGGCGCGCGCGATGGCCTCGCCGTACGCCTGCGCCGAGTACTCCCACGTCGCGGGGATGCGGTGGTAATCGAACGCCGGCTCGCAGTTCATCACCAGTTCGACCGTGCCGCTCACACATCGCACGGTGCGCAGCAGGATGTGCTCGGCGTCCCAGTCCATCGGCGTGCGGCGATGGGTGCGCGACCGGGTCTCCAGGTCGTGCCAGGGGCCCATCACCAGCGCCTCGCGCACGATCAGCCAGCCGGTGTGGGTCTGCCAGGTCGTCTCCAGAATCAGGCTGCCGGGCAGATAGCGCCGCGCCGAGGGCACCGTCACCCCGTAGGGGCCGAGCCGGAAATGGCCGGCGCCGCGATCGAGGATCGCACCGAACACGCTCGGCGAGTCGGGGCGCGGCACGCACAACCACTCGACCGATCCGGCCGACGAGATCAGGCAGGTGTTCTCGCAATCGGACAGAAATCCGTAGTCGGCGATCGGCGGAAACGGATTCCGCAATGCACCGGTGGGCGCGTACGGCGTCGGCGCCGTCACGGTCAACGGGGTGTTCGATAGGACGGCCTGGGCGGGCTTCGCCCCGTTCTCCGCCTCCGTCGACCCGTCCGACGGCCCGGTTTGTTGCAGAACCATGCCGTCATCATCGACTGCCGACGTGCTCGCCGTCTACTCGTCGGCGTTCGACGCGCCGTCAGCGGCGGGCGAAGGCCGGAATGTGTTCCGGTAACGGACCGATCGCCACGCCGTAGGCCGCCAGCCGGCGCAGCACCGGCAACCCCGCCGCGACACGCACGAACCGCGGCGCCTCGGCCTGCTCCGTCGACGCGACCGCGACGGCGATGACGCGGCGGTGGATCAGCCTCTGCACCGACTGGATCAGCGCCGTCGCCAGCCAGCGCCGCACCTGGACCCGGGCCAGATGCCTGCGCGACAACGTGCCCGAGCGCAACGGCCCCGCCAGGATCCGCCCCGCGGCGACGGCGTCGGCGACCGCCAGGTTGATTCCGACCCCGCCGACCGGTGACATCGCGTGGGCCGCGTCGCCGATCAGCAGCAGGCCGTCGGTGTACCAGCGCCTGAGCCGGTTCAGTTGCACGTCGAGCAGCTTCACCTCGTCGAACGACGTCACCGCCCCGATACGGTCGGCCACCCACGGCACCAGCGCCACCACCCCGCGGTGCAGCGACGCGACGCCCTGCGCGCGCAATTGCGCGTCGCGGCCCTTCGGGATGACGTAGGCGCACTGGTAGTAATCGCCGCGGTCGATGACGATCTGTGCGTGCCCGGCCCCCAGGACGCCGGCGAGCCCGTGCGGATCCTCCGGGGCACGGGGCACCCGGAACCACCAGACGTCCATCGGCGCGCCGAAGTTCGTCGGCTCGAGTCCCATCTCGGTGCGCAGCGTCGACGACCGGCCGTCGCAGGCAACGGTCAGCGTCGCGCGCATCTCGCGCACCTCCCCGTCGGTGCCGCGGTAGCGGACGCCGACCACCTTGCCGCCCTCACGGATCGGCGCGAGCACCTCGGTGCTGCGCAGCAGCGTGAACGACGGCTCGCGGGCCGCGGCCGAGGCGAGCAGTTCCAGGAAATCCCACTGCGGGACGAGCGCAATGTGCTTGTGCGGACCGGGAATTCGTCGCAGGTCCATGGAGACCTGCGTGCCCTGCACCGTCAGCGTGAGCGTGTCGATCTCCCGGTGCGGAACGGCGGCGAACTCGTCGGAGAGCCCCAACTCGTCGAGCAGTCGCAGCGTGCTCGCATGCACGGTGTCACCGCGAAAGTCGCGCAGGAAGTCGGCGTGTTTCTCCATCACGGTGACCTCGACCCCGGCGCGGGCGAGGATCAACGCGAGCATCATGCCTGCCGGACCGCCGCCGGCGATGATGCAGGTGGTGTCGACGGGCACGGGCTTCATCCTCGCATCGCCTAGGCTGGCCGCGTGGGTGGCTTCCTGAGTTGGTGGGACGGTGTCGAGCTCTGGCTCACCGGTCTGCCGTTCGTCGCCCAGACCGCGGTGGTGATGCCGGTCGTCCTCGCTTTGGCGTACGGCATCGCGGTCGTGCTCGACGGTGCCCTCGGTAACGGAATCAGGTTGCTGCGCCATGTCCGCCACGAACGGGACGCCGACCAGTGAGCGGTGGGATGCCGCGCTCGCGGGTGACGTTGGTGCTGGTCATCCTGGTGATCTTGGTGATCGTCATGTGGCTCTACACCCGCTGACGCCTCCGAAACCCTTGACGAGCAGGTTGGGAGAACTCTGTTAGGCTTCCCGCCATGCAAACGGCGTCCGGCAACAAGAGCGGCCATGTGCTGGCCCTCATTGCCGTGAGTCACAGCGCTGTTGCCGACGTTTGTTGTTGTTGCTGACTCCTCCGCCCGTCCGCGGTTCGGTGTCGGTAACGGTTGTGGGATGAAGCCTCGCGCTGAGATCCATCGCCTTTCCGTCGGGTCGGGTCCACCGAAATCCCCCAACGAAAGGTCACCGATGATCAAATTCCGCAACACCTGGCGCGCCGCCATGGCGCTGGCCACCACCGCCACCGTGCTCACCGCCTGCAGTGGCGGTTCGAGCGACGTGGTGGGCGGGGACGGCGGCAACGGCGCCGACACGACGCTGACGCTCGTCGCGTACGCCGTGCCCGAGCCGGGGTGGAGCAAGGTCATCCCCGCCTTCGCGGCCACACCGGAGGGTGAGGGTGTCGGTGTCACGACGTCCTATGGCGCCTCGGGTGACCAGTCGCGCGCGGTCGTCGACGGAAAGCCCGCCGACATCGTCAACTTCTCCGTCGAACCCGACATTGCCCGCCTGGTCAAGGCCGACAAGGTCGCCAAGGACTGGAACGCCGACGCCACCAAGGGAATCCCGTTCGGCTCCGTGGTGTCCTTCGCGGTGCGGCCCGGCAATCCGAAGAACATCCGGGACTGGCCCGATCTGCTCAAGCCGGGCGTCGAGGTCATCACGCCCAGCCCGCTGAGCTCCGGCTCGGCCAAGTGGAATCTGTTGGCGCCGTATGCGTGGGCCAGCAAGGGCGGTCAGGATGCCCAGGCCGGCCTGGACTATGTCACCGAGTTGGTGACCCAGCACATCAGGCTGCGCCCGGGTTCGGGCCGTGAGGCCACCGACGTATTCCGGCAGGGCAGCGGTGACGTGCTGCTGGCCTATGAGAACGAGGCGCTGAACTTCGGCCTGGAGTACGTGAACCCGCCGGAGACCTTCAAGATCGAGAATCCGGTCGCGGTGGTGACGTCGAGCGCGCACCTGGACAAGGCCAACGCGCTGAAGAACTTCACCTACACCCCGGAGGCGCAGAAGCTGTGGGCCGAGGCGGGCTTCCGGCCCGTCGATCCCCCC
>NZ_CVTB01000291.1 GCF_001050015.1 Mycolicibacterium malmesburyense | reverse complement strand
GGGGGCCGGGGCGGCGGGCTGGGTCGGCTGGGACCTGCCGATGTCGGGCAAGACCGGCACCACCGAATCGCACAGGTCGTCCGGATTCCTCGGCTTCACGAACCAGTACGCGGGCAGCGTCTACATCTTCGACGACTCGAACTCCCCGTCGGGGATCTGTTCGTTCCCGCTGCGCAAGTGCTACAGCGGCGATCTGTACGGCGGTAACGAACCGGCGCGCATTTGGTTCGAGGCGATGAAGCCGATCGCCACGAACTTCGGCGAGGTGCGTCTGCCGCCGACCGATCCGCGCTACGTCGAGGGCGGTCCCGGCAGCGAGGTGCCGAACGTGGCGGGCATGAATGTGGACCGGGCCCGCCAGCGGTTGAAGGACGCCGGATTCCAGGTGGCCGAGAAGACGACGCCGATCAACAGCACGGCCCCCTACGGTGCCGTCGTGGGGACGACGCCGAGTGGCCGGACCATCCCCGGGTCCATCGTCACGATCAACACCAGCACCGGGTTCGTACCGCCTCCGCCGCGTCGCGAGGCACCGCCACCTCCGCCGGGTGTGCCGCCACCGCCTCCACCACCGGATCCGATGGTCATGCAGATTCCCGGTCTGCCGCCGTTTCTCTTGGGGCCGCCGCCACCGCCGGCACCGCCACCGCCGGCTCCCCCGCCGCCACCGCCTCCGCCTCCGGCGTGAGTGCCCGGCGGGGTGGTTCCACGCGTTGAGCGGACCTATTCGGGCGTGAGTTGTTCGGAGTCGGCGAACAGGAGCGTGCCCTCGTCGAGCATCACCGCCCACCGGCGGGCCGGATCCGCGATGTGGTTGGACCCGATGTCGACGGCGACGGCCGTCATCTCGCCGAAGTCCTCGACGATGACACCGCGCGTCTCGGCGTCGGTTTCCGCGTTGACGCGGACTCGGACGTCCACCGCCAGCTCCGAGTCGTGACCTTGCTCTCGATCGTCGACGCTCTTCTTCGCCACCGGTATCCCCCTGACGCCTGTCAAGAATTTGCGAGGAGGCCAGTGAACCACGATCGCTCGGGTCCGAGCACCGAATCCGTGAATCTCTTCAGTTTGCGGACGGTCGCGTTCGCTTGGTGGCCATGCGGGCAGGAGTCAGGCGCGCTCCTCTATCCACTCGGTGAGGAAGCGCAGCGTCTCCGGAATCTGATCAATCATCTGACGACCGAGGAGATTCTCGAGTTTGCCTCCGACGAGGGGGACCTTGACATGAATGGATGCACTGCACTCGAGACATTTTCCGTTACCTGAAGGGGTTATGACTATCCGGCTGCGTCCGGAGCCCGGTGCTCCGTGGGCCTTCACCCTGATGTCTCCGAGCACCGCAGCGTGGTGATCGACGGTCCACGTCTCGCTTTGGACGAGTTCCAGCCCGCGCGGATAAAGCTTGCCGAAGGGCGGGGGGAGAACGGCGTCCTTGAGGTCCTGGACGACTGTGGCTCGCACCGTTCCACTCTCGTCAACATCGAACGAGCGGAGCTCAACCATCTCCTTATGAGGTGCTAACCGCGCCTCCCAGTAATCCCGCTCGCGATACGCAGCGTGTATCTGCTGAATGCTGACCGGAGATACGACGACGCAGTCGAACGACTTTGGCATTCTCGAAGGCTAGCGTCTCAGGCTAGGCGTCTAAGCCAATTTCCGGCTGCTGTATCACGGCGAATCTGCGCTTCAAACACTCTGGGGCGGACGTGATCACCGTGAACAGGTCGGCGATGTGGTCGCCATTGACGAGCGCGACGTCGAATCCCGAGACGATGGGCGTCTCGGCGCCGGGAGCGACGACATGCCAGGCGAGATACCGAACCCCCGGGTCTGGTGGACGGGTCCGGCCTTGATGAAGGACAGCCCGGCCAACTGTCCGTCCTGGAGCGCTTGGGCTTTCGCGTCGAGCGCCTCGTGCCCGACGCATACGCCCTCGTCGTCGGTCCATCGAACCTCCGGCGAATAGGTGTCCGCGATGGCGGCCCTGCGGCGGTCGGCATCCCGCTCGTTGAAGACGCGCAGCAGGTTGCTTTCCATCAGACGCTCGATGGATTCGGACATGGTGGCTCCTTGCCGTCGTCGGCGCTGCTGAAGGCAGGGGTGTCGGTGAGCGTATGCCCTGATGGACCTCGCCGTCCTGCCGAAGCGGAGTGCGCCGGGTCTCAGACCTTGAGAGCGGTATGGCCTAACCGCCTGGGGAGCCGAGGCGCTATTGCGCCAGGTATCCCCCATCTACGGGCAGTACGGCACCGGTGATGAAAGAGGCGTCGTCGGAACTGAGGAAGGCTATCGCGCTCGCGACTTCGTCCGGCTCACCGATACGGCCCATCGGGTGCATGCGTTCGACATCGGCCAGATACTCCGCACCGCCCGGCTCGTCTGGAAGCTGCTTCACGCGCTCGGTTCGGATGGTTCCGGGAGCAACGGCGTTGACTCGAATCCCCTTGTCCGCCCACTCGACCGCCAAATGCTTGGTCAATCCGGTAGCAATGAACTTGGCGGGCCCGTAGGCCGCCTGCCGCTTCTGCCCGGCCAGTCCAGAGATCGAGGAGAGACAGACGATAGCCCCACCGCCGGTCGGTAACATCGCCTCGATCGCGAACTTGCACGTGAGAAACATGCCGCGCCCGTCGATGGCCATGACCTCCTCCCAATCGGAGGCGGAGACCTCCAGCGCGTCGCCGAGCGGGATGATTCCGGCGTTGGCGACCAGCACGTCGAGCCGTCCGTAGCGGTCGACAGCAGCCGTCACCATCCGCTTCGCATCGTCGGCGACCGAGACGTCACCGACGATCGTCTCGACTTGCGCTCCGGTCTCTCGCAGTTCGTCGGCGAGCGCCAGCAGCGGTTCACTTTGAATGTCGGTCACGGTCAACCGAGCTCCCTCGCCCGCGAAGCGCACCGCCGTCGCCCGGCCGATGCCGAACGCCGCCCCGGTGATCACGGCGGACTTCCCGAGCAGACGCCCTCGTTCGTGGGTCACCGCTTGGCCATCGCCTTCGTCGACAACGTTGCGAGCCTCCCTTGTGCGCCGACGTCGCCGACCCGATAGCCGTCAGGCTTGACCTTGCGGTCGCGCGATTGAATCGGAAATTCCCTGGGAGACATCACGATCGGACAGTCGCCTCGGGCTGGACGCGCAAAGCCTATGTCCACACGCAGGGGGTGCCGGTCGAAACGGCCAAATTCGTAGGGCGGCACCGCGCACGGCGGCAACCACTCGCCTGCCGCGTACCTCACCTCTCAGGTCAGGACTGCTGGGCCTCCTGACGGTAGGGCGGACCGAGGAATCGCTGCAGCATTCGGTACTCGGCGTCGGGATCCTTCATGGGCCAACTCCAGAGCGCCAAGAAGACCCGAATCAGCCACTGCTCCGCAAGGGGGTCGGGATCCTCGAGTCCAAGCATCTCGGCGGCGAACTGCGCGATGACCTCAGACGTCGTCAGCCAGTCGGTTTCGGTGGGCGGATGGGCGGAGCGGAGCGCGTTGGTCAACGGGTCGGACCGGGCCCGCTCCAACGCCAACGCCGTCGCCTCCACCACCCGCTCCGCACCGGAGAGGCCGCGGATGGCTTCGCGCACGGTCTCGACCGTGCGGGCCGCGTGGATGGCGACAACGGCGTCGCGGATCGCGGTCTTGCCGCCGGCGTGCCGGTAGATCGTGGCGGGCGAACAGTGCACTTTCGCAGCCAGCGCGTCGATGGTGAACGCCTCCCATCCACGACGGGCGATCAGATCGGCGGCGGCGGCGTGTATGCGTCTGGTCGCTTCGGAGGCTCGATCTCGACCGACCAGCCAATCGGTACCAGCCACCGCACGCGTCTCCTGTCGCCGACAGCCTCAGGGCTCTATCTCTCAGGATGAGAAGGACAGCGCCGATTCTCTCATGGACGCCGCTGGTGAGGGCGCGTTCGTGAGAAGGCCAGGTTCGGCTGCTCCACGAGAGGCATTTCAACTTCGGCCAGCGGCGTTGACGGTCTCCATCAGGAGACGAACGCTAGGACCGTGGCGATCTTGGATGACCCTGCTCAATTCTTCGGAAATGCCGCCATCCAGGACCCGTACCCGCTCTACGAGCAGATGCGGTCAGAAGCACCGGTGCACCGCATCGGTGAGTCCGATTTCTACGCGGTCTGCGGCTGGGACGCGCTCGTCGAGGCGACCAACCGGGTGCAGGATTTCTCCTCAAATCTCACCGCAACCGTGGTCTACGACCACAGCGGCGCGGTGAACCCGTTCCCGATGATGCCGCTCGGCGACCCGGCGCACGCGCTCGCCACCGCAGACGACCCCGCACACGCCGTGCATCGCAAGATTCTGTTGCCGCACCTGTCGGCTAGACGAGTCCAGGTGATCGAGGAGTTCGCGGAGGAGACTGCGCACCAGCTGTGGACGGAGTCGGTGGACGACGGACGAATCGAATGGATGAGCGCCATCGCCAACCGTCTCCCGATGAAGGTGGTCGCTCAACTGCTCGGCTTGCCCCACGACGATGTGGACAAACTCATCAGGCTGGGATACGCCACCACCACGTTGCTCGACGGGATCGTCACCCCGGAGCAACTCGAAGCCGCCGGTCTGGCGGCAATGGAACTCGGCGGCTATGTGCTGGAACACTTCGAAGCGGCGGGCAGGGATCCACAACCGGGACTGATCAGCGATCTCGCTGCGCGCTGCGCGTCCGGCGAGGTGGAACAGCCGGTCGCCTTGAGCATCATGCTCACGCTCTTCAGCGCCGCCGGGGAATCCACGGCCTCGCTGCTCGGCAGCGCCGCATGGATTCTCGTCAGCCAACCCGACATACAGAAACAGGTCCGCGAGGATCGTGACCTCCTGGTGCCCTTCATCGAGGAGACGCTGCGATACGAGCCTCCATTCCGCGGCCACTACCGCCACGTCCTGCACGACACCACGCTGGGCGGGGTCGACCTCCCCGCCAACTCACATCTGCTGCTGTTGTGGGGCGCCGCCAATCGCGATGCCGCACAATTCGATTCACCGCACGAGTTCCGGCTCGACCGCGGCAGCGGCAAGGGCCACGTCACGTTCGGCAAGGGTGCTCATTTCTGCGTGGGCGCAGCGCTTGCCCGGCTCGAGGCCCGGATCGTCTTGGGCATGCTGCTCGAACGGACCGATTGGATCGAGGCTGTCGACGTGGGTGACTGGCTGACCAGCATCCTGGTCCGCAGATTGGAACGTCTGGAACTGGCAGTCCGATGATCACGGTTCAACTCCCGCCGAATCCCGCGCAGGATGCCGGGCGTTGATCAAGATCCACCGCAAGAGAGCGCTGCGGATAGCGGCGCTCATCATGGCCGCGGTGTTCGCAGTGATCTCATCGCTGACTTACCTTGCTTACTCGGGGGCGTTCATTCCCGTCGACACCGTCACAGTGACCTCGGCGCGGGCCGGTCTCGTGATGGACCGGGACGCCAAGGTCAAGTACCTGGGAGTCGAAGTCGGCAAAGTGTCCTCGATCGAATACGACGGGGCACAGGCGGAACTGACATTGGAGATCCGCCGCGATCAGATGAACTACATCCCTTCCAACGTCACCGTCCGTATCGCCAGTAACACCGTGTTCGGCGCGAAATCCGTTGAGTTCCTCAGCCCGACGATCCCCGACAAGAGCGCACTCGCGGCCAACTCACACCTGCATGCCGCCGAGGTCGCCGTGGAAGCCAACACACTCTTTGAAACGCTTGTCAACACTCTGAAGAAGATCGATCCGGTGGAGCTGAACGCCACCATGACCGCAATCGGCGAAGGGTTGCGCGGAAACGGGAGGGACATCGGGACCACGATCTCGACGTTCACCGACTACATGGGAACGTTCAACCCGCACCTGCCCACGCTCCAGTCGGGAATCCAAAAGGTGGGCGAAGTCGCCGATATCTACGCAGAGGCGACGCCGGACCTACTGACCTTGTTCGACAACACCGATTCGATCAGCAACACCATTGTCGACCAGCAGGAGAACCTGGCTACGACGTTGATGGCGGCGGTCGGGCTGGGGAACACCGCATCGGACGTGCTCGAGCCCTCCCAGCGCGACTTGATCGCCGCGATTCAGCGGTTGCGGGCCCCATTGAAGGTCCTGGGCGACTACTCCCCCCAATTGGGTTGCCTGCTCGCCGGTTTGGCGACCACGCTCAAGGAATTCGCTCCCGCTTGGGGCGGCACTGTGCCCGGGGTTTTCATGAACGCCTTCTTCATTCCCGGCGTCGCGCCGTACACCTACCCCGAGAGCCTGCCCATCGTCAACGCGTCCGGCGGCCCCAATTGTCGGGGGTTGCCGAATCTACCAGGAAAGATGAAGAACGGATCGTGGTTTCGGCCGCAGTTCTTGGTGACGGACAACGCTTACATTCCCTACCAGCCCAACACCGAACTGCAATTCGATCCGCTGACGACGTTCCAGTTTCTGTTCAACGGTGCCTATGCCGAGCGAGACGATTACTGATGCCCAGGGACCGACTCGGCATGAAGGTGGCAGCCTTCACCGTTGTGATGCTGCTCGTCCTCGGCCTTCTCGTCGTGACCTTCGGGAAGTTCCGGCTGGGCTCGACAGTGTCCTATCGTGCGGAGTTCGACTCGGTGTCACGCCTGAAGCCCGGCCAAGACGTACGTGTCGCAGGCATCCCCGTCGGGTCCGTCACCGACATCGCCATCAACGGCGACCATGTCGACGTCGAGTTCGCGATCGACAAGACATACCGGATATACAGCTCGACCCGTGCCGCGATCCGATACGAAGATCTGGTCGGCAACCGCTACCTCGAAATCTCGACTGGCTCAGGGGAACTGCGGCCGCTGGCGCCCGGCGGTACCATTCCGCGCTCGAACACCGTGCCGGCAGTGGATCTCGACGCTCTGCTGGGCGGTTTGCGCCCGGTCCTCAAAGGCCTCGACGCGAGCAAGGTCAACGAGGTCAGCAACGCGATCATCGAACTACTCCAAGGCAACGGCGGCACCTTGGCCAAGGTCCTGTCCGATACCGACTCCTTCACCCGAACGCTGGCGGGACGCGACCAGTTGATCGGCGAAGTCATCGACAATCTCAACACCGTACTCACATCGATCGATGACAAAGGGGCACAACTGGACACGAGTATCGATCACCTGCAGCAACTGACCACAACCCTATCGGAGGGTCGCGGCCCGATTGCCGGGGCGATCCAGCCGCTCGCCTCCGCGCAGGCCGACCTCACCGATCTGTTGACCTCGTCGCGACGTCCGCTGCAGGGGGTGATCGAAAATGCGCGCCCCCTGGCGACCGTTCTCGATGACCGGAAAGACGAGGTCAACGCCGTGATCGAACCCCTCGCCGAAAACTACCTGCGACTCAGCGCGCTCGGTCAATACGGCGCCTTCTTCAACATCTTCTTCTGCGCGGTGAAGATCAAGATAAACGGTCCCGCAGGGAGCGACATCTTGATTCCGCTTCTCGGGCCGACGGATTCGTCAAAGGGACGGTGCTCCGATGACGGTTGAGGAGCGGGGTCGCCGAAACCCCCTACGCACAGGCATTTTCGGGATCATTCTCGTCATCCTGCTGGTGCTCGTTTCATTCGGTTACTCCACACTGCCCTTCATGCCGCAGGGAAAGGTCTACACCGCTTACTTCACCAACGCCGCCGGAGTCACCAGCGGCAGCGATGTGCAGATCTACGGATACAACGTCGGCAAAGTGAGCTCGGTCGACCTCGACGTGAGCGCCCGCGCCGCAAAGGTGATTTTCACCGTCGACCGCGATCTGCGCCTCGGCGACCAGACGCTGGTGGCGATCAAGACCGACACCGTTCTCGGTCAACGGATCCTGGCGGTCACCCCGGGTGGTGCAGGGTCGGTCGACACCGTGCCGCTCGGACGCACGACTACCCCGTACACCCTGCCCGACGCGTTACAGGATCTGGGAAACTCCGCAGCCGAGTTGGACACCGACACCTTCGAAACCGCGCTGCAAACTCTGACCGCCACGATGCGTGACGCCACCCCCCAACTGCGTAGCGCACTCGACGGCGTCACCGCGCTTTCCCGCAGCATCAACGCCCGCGACGAGGATCTCGCCGATTTACTGGCTCACGCGAAGTCGCTGTCGGCCATCCTGGCCACTCGCTCCCGTCAACTGAATCAGCTGATCACCGACGGTAACGCGCTGTTCGCCGAGCTCAGTGCACAGCGCACCGCGCTCGCCTCTCTCGTCGCGGGAATCGGCGATGTGTCGCGGCAAATATCGGGGTTCGTCGCCGACAACCGTCGTGAATTCGGTCCCGCGCTAGTCAAGCTCAACCTCGTGCTCGAAAATCTTAACTCCCGCCGCGCCCATCTCGACGAGGCGCTCAAGCGGCTCCCTGCCTTCTCCACGACACTGGGTGAAGTTGTGGGGTCCGGCCCGGGCTTTTCCGTCAACGTCTGGGGTGTGCCGACTCCTGCCGTCGCCGGCGTGCTGTTGGACACCTACTTCCAGCCGGGCAAGCTGCCCGACAGTCTGGCCGACATGCTCCGCGGATTCATTCGGGAGCGACTCGTGATCAGGCCGAAAACGCCATGACCGCGCTCGGACTCGCCCACCCCCGACGATGGCCCAGGGCTGTGCTCGCCGCGGTGCTGACCGTGACACTCATTGCAGGGGTGTACACAGTATGGCCGCGCGCGCAGCAGCGCAGCATCACGGGTTTGTTCTCCTCGGCGGTGGGTCTGTACGTCGGCGACGAAGTGAAGGTTGCCGGAGTCACCGTCGGTCGGATCACCGGAATCGAACCAGGCCCAGAGCACACCAGGGTGGCGATGAGTGTCGAGGCGGGAGTCCCCATTCCGGCCGATGCCGCCGCGCTCATCGTTTCGCCGAATCTGGTCTCCGCTCGGTTTGTGGAATTCGCGCCGATCTACGACGGCGGCCCGACGCTGTCCGACAACGCAGTCGTTGGACTCGATCGGACCGCGGTACCGATCGAATGGGATCAGGTCAAGGACGAACTGACCAAGTTGTCCGCGCAGCTTGGGCCCAAACCAGGCTCGGCGCAGGGGCCACTGAGCGAGTTGATCAACCAAGCCGCAGACACTTTCGACGGTTCCGGTGAGTCATTCAGAAGTGCAGTCCGTGAACTATCGCAAGTGGCAGGGCGTCTCGGCGATTCGCGTGCCGACATCTTCGACACCGTGAAGAACCTGCACATCGTGGTGAACGCCCTGGCGGAGAGTAATGAACAGATCGTGGCGTTCACATCTCACGTCGCCTCAGTGTCTCAGGTGCTTGCGGACAGTTCCCTCGACATCGATCAAGCGCTGGCCTCTCTGAACAATGCACTCTCCGACGTCCGGGGCCTGCTCAGTGACAACAACGACGCATTGATCGGCCAGATCGACCGACTCGCCGACTTCACCAGCCTGCTGAACGAACGCAGCGACGATATCGAGCAAGTTCTGCACCTGGCGCCGACGGCGCTGGCCAACTTCTACAACATCTACAATCCGGCCCAGGCGTCGTTGGCGGGAATCGTGACGTTGCCCAATTTCGGAAACCCGGTACAACTGATGTGCGCGGGAATGTTCGAGACCGCGGAGACGCCAGAGAATTACAAGCGCGCCGAAATCTGCCGTCAGCGGATGGCGCCGGTGGTCAAGCGGCTCCAGATGAACTATCCGCCGTTCCTGTTTCGCCCGATAACCAGCATCACGGCGTACAAGGGGCAGATCATCTATGACACACCGCAGACGGAAGCCAAAGCGCAGACGCCGATTGCACAACTGCAATGGCACCCGCTGCCCGGGGTGACTCCGCCATCAATACCGCCCGACGCCGATCTGAGTTCGCTCATGGTGCCGGACGCGCCAACCACGCCCCACCAGCCCGACGGACAGGCGGGAGCCGGCAGATGATCAACCGACACCTTCACAGATGGGCGCGGCGAGCCACGGCGATCGGGTCCCTCGCGGTGGTGGTTTCGGCATGCCAATTCAATGGGTTGAACTCACTGAACATGCCGGGTACCGCGGGCCACGGCGACGGTTCGTTCACCGTATCGGTCGAGCTACCCGATATTTCGTCGCTGCCACAGAATTCCCCCGTCAAGGTGGACGACGTGACCGTCGGCAGTGTGTCAGGTATCAAGCCCGTGCAGCGTGACGACGGCACGTTCTATGCGCTGGTGCAGCTGTCCCTCGACGGCTCGGTGCATCTGCCCGCCAACGCCACTGCGACCGTCGGTCAAACATCTCTGCTGGGCTCGCGGCATTTGGAACTGGCCGAACCCGTCGCCGAACGACCCATCGGCTCCCTGGGCCCGAATTCCCGAATCGGCATTGAAAACACCGGCAATTATCCGAGCACCGAGGATGTGCTGTCGTCCCTGGCTATCGTCGTCAACAACGGTAACCTCGGTGTGCTGCAGGATATTACGGATGAGACGTACGCTGCCATTGCCGGGCGCGCCGGTCAGTTCGCCGCGTTCCTGCCCAGACTCGCCGAATTGGCCGCAGGTTTGAATGCTCAGGCGCACGACATCGCAACGGCGATGGAGAAGGTCAATCGCCTAGCAGGTCGACTCGCCGGTGGTAGGGACAAGATCGAGCGCGCACTGGTGACACTCCCGTCGGCCACGCGCGTACTCAACGACAATGGCCACCGCATCGTTGATGCCTTTGCGGCTCTGAAGCGGCTCGCGGACGTCTCTGCCCCCCTCTTGGCCCAGACGAAAGCGGACTTCGCCGCTGATCTCGTCCACGCTTATGCCGTGGTCAAGGCTCTCAGCGACAACGCCGAAACGCTCGTCGACGCGTTGCCGATCCTGCCTGCGTTTCCGATACCGCTCAACGAGGGACTGCCGCGGGCGGTCAGGGGTGACTTCCTCAACGTCTTCGCGACGTTTGACCTCACGGTGCGGCGGATGGGTGAGAATTTCTTCACGACAAGCACTCTCGATCCCAACATGAAACGTCTTTCTGAAGTCGTCTCCGTCCCCGATTACCTCGTCGGAGCGACATCGTCGTTGTCCGGGCAGGCTGCCGATCCGTTCCAGATCCCGCCCCTCAATCCTCCCGATCCACAGTCTGCAGGCCAACCCTGATGCTCACTCCCCTCGTCCGCCTGCAACTGACCATCTTCTCTCTGGTCGCGCTCGTCAGTGTGTTCGTGATCGCGGTGTTCTACGTGCAGTTGCCGAAGGCGTTCGGCCTCGGAACCTACACCGTGACGGCCAATTTCGTGGCCAGTGGCGGTCTGTATACGAATGCGAACGTCGCCTACCGCGGGACGACCATCGGCAAGGTCACATCGGTCTCGCTGACCCGCGACAACGATGTCCTGGTCGAGATGCGGATCGACGATGCCATGAAAGTTCCCGACGACGTCGACGCCTACGTCAAGAGTGTGTCGGCCATCGGCGAGCTGTACGTCGATCTGGTGCCGCCGCCGGATGCGTCCACGGATTTCCTGGGTGACGATGGGCACATCGACCGCGACCGCACGCACATCAGCGGCGACATCGCCGGCCTGCTGCGCGAGGCGCAAAGCCTGGTCGATTCGCTTGATCGAAGCCGGTTGCGGGACGTATTGAGGGAGGCATTCACAGCTTTCGACGGGTCGGGTCCCGAGCTCGCACGGCTCATCGAATCGTCACGGTCGCTGATCGAGGAAGCCGACAACACGTCCGGTGAGACAATTGAGCTCATCGAACGATCTCAACCGCTGCTCGACGCTCAGCGTGCGTCCGGGCAGAACATCAGGTCGGTGGCAGATGGCCTCGCACGCCTCACGACTCATCTTCGGGAAGCCGACCCGCAGATACGCGCCGTTCTGCAGTCGGCTCCCGGCGCCACCGGCGAAGCAACTGCCCTTTTTGAAGGTATCCGTCCCACGTTTCCGGTGCTGGCCGCGAACCTCGCCAACGCCGGCCGTGTTGGCGTCATCTATCACAAGTCGATCGAACAGGTTCTGGTGATCATGCCTGCCCTTGCCGCGGCGGTCATCACGATTGCCAATCAGTACCCGGCGGACGAAGGCGCCAAGGCGGACTTCAAGCTGAATTTCGGTGATCCGCCGCCGTGTATCACCGGGTTCGTGCCTCCGGCCGAAATACGTTCGCCCGCCGACACCACGCTTCGCGACGTCCCCAAAGACATGTACTGCAAGGTCCCGCACAACGATCCGACAGTCGTTCGCGGCGCACGCAACTATCCCTGCCAGGAATTCCCCGGCAAACGGGCGCCGACGGTGCAACTCTGCCGCGATCCGCGGGGTTATGTGCCGGTCGGAAGCAACCCATGGCGTGGACCGCCGGTGCCCGTGGGAACACCGGTAACCGATCCTCGGATGACCCTGCCGCAGAACAAGTATCCCTACATTCCGCCGCAAGCGGACTACGATCCCGGGCCTCCTGCCGTACAGCTTCCGCCAAGTGTGCCGCCCGGGCCGGGGCCGGCACTGACCGCGCCGTATCCGACGCAGGTCCCGCCGGTGACCCCCGGACCTCCTCCACCGCCTCTACCATTTCAGCCGCCGCCCGACCAGGTGATCCCGCCATACGTCCGGCCGTCGGCGCCGCCCGCTCCGGTAGATCCAAGCCCCACAGCGCCGCCCGCTCCCCGGAACGACCCGTTACCGGCTGAAGCCGGATTGGCGGGAGCAACCCAACCACAGGCGGGCGCCGCCGTGACGACCTACGATCCGGCGACCGGCAAGTTTCTCGACCCGTACGCCGGAATCAGCCTGTACGCCAGTGGGTCAGCTAAAAGGGCCATAGCCGAGAATTGGGTGGACCTCATGACCTATCCCCGCCTCAGTTGACGTCGGCGAGACCCCATCAGTCGACGTCGATGAGAAGGTGGGTGAGCCGAAGCTCGGCGATACGCCACACTCCGTCGCGTCGCACCCATCGGTCATGGTAGTGACCGTAGGCAGTCAACCCCGTCCCGTTGTTCCACTTCACTCGCTCTTGAGCCGCCCAGATCACGAGTGCCTCATCCTCGTCGAGGTGAAACTCCGGGCTGTGCACCTGATGAACCGTGACCGCATCTGTCACAGACGTCTGCACTGCTTCGAGCGTGGCGTCGCGTCCGACGATCGGCGGCACCTCATCGCCGCCGCCTAGATCGAACACGATGTCGTCGGTCATCAGCTCAGCCAATCCGGCCCAGTCCTTGGTGTCCAACAGTCGGCAGTATCTCGATTTGGCCTGCTCCAGCTCGAAACACGTCTGTAGGTCGATGTGCAAAGTGGCTCCTCTACGTTGACGAGAACATGCCTCAGGGTGTTCGAAGCACGCTGGGATCTTCTGCCCACCTACAGCGTCCGTCGCAGCAGCATGGCTGTCGTTCCACTGTTGGCAGCCCCAACCCCGACCGCTGCCAGTGATACGTCGTCAACCTGACGGCCGCTTGCCTCGGCCCGGATCTGCAAACACGCCTCGTACAGGTGACCGAATCCGTGCAGCCGTCCTCCGGACAATTGGCCGCCCGCTGTGTTTATCGGCAGTTCACCGCCGAGCGAGATGCGTGCCGGGTCGGCAATGAAGTCGCCGGATTCTCCCACCTTGCAGAAGCCGAAATCTTCCAACCAGCACAGCACGAATACGCTGAACCCGTCGTACAACGAGGCGTAATCGACATCGGCCACGGTGAAATCCGTTCGGTCCCAGATGGTCGACCAACGCGAGCTGATCCGGGTGATGTCCTCGCCGCCCTCCCAGGTGAAGCGGTCGTGATGAGCGCAGTCCAGCGATTCGACCGTGACCGCGGGATGGTCCAGTGCTCGAGCATGCGCGGCCCGCGAGATGACGAACGCGGTCGCTCCGTCGCAGGCGATGTCGCAGTCGTACATGCACAGCGGCTCCGACACCATCCGCGCATTCAGGTAGGTATCAACGTCGAGGGGGTCGGTGTATATCGCCGACGGGTTTCGTCGCGCATTGGCGCGCTCGACAATCGCAATCGAGGCGAGCTGTTCGCGCGTGAGGCCGTATCGAATCATTCTTGCGCGCAATTGCATTGCAGCCAGATTGGCCGCGGTGGCGCCGTAGGGCAGCTGCCAGGCCATCATCCCGCTTGGCCGGCCACCCCGCGCGCCGTAGCCTTGACGTCGGCCCGCGCCCTGGGCCGTACCCTCCCAGATGCTGCGCCAGCACAGCACATGGTTGGCCATGCCACCGGCGACGGCGAGCATCGCATCGACCACGGCGCCCAGCTGGCCCGGAGACTCCACGCCCCCGGCTACCCAATTCGGTTTGACGCCGAGCGCGTCGTGAATGTCGCGCAGCGACGCCCCCGAGAACCCCGGACCGGCCTGGGACGCACCCGGATACGTCGTCAACCCGTCGATGTCGGCGAGCGTGAGTCCTGCATCTTCGACGGCGGCCAGGCACGCGTCCGCGGTGAGTTGCAGGACGTCTCGGCCCAGCCGCCGACCGATCTCGGACTGGCCGACCCCACTGATGACGACCTTCTCGGCAAGCGGTGAACCCATCAGAGGTCCGGTTCGAACAGCGGGATGAACACCTCGTCGTCTCCGTCGGTGTGCCGTTCGAACGTGACGCGCACCGGCAGTCCGACGGTGACGTCTTCCGGCCGCACGTTCACGATATTCGTCAGCACCCGAACGCGGCTGTCCTCAACCGGATTCACGAACGCCACCAGGTAGGGCGGCGCGAAACCCGGGAAGAACGGATGCTCGTTGACGGTCCACGTTTCGACCCGTCCCCGGCCGATGAGCGTCGCGTACTCGAGAACACCGTGATCGTGCGGGCAACGCAGAGCCGGCGGATGGACCAGGCGCTCGCAGCCGAGGCAGCGTTGCAGCCGCCAAGTGCCGTCGGAGCCGCCCGTCCAATAGGGCCGGTTCAGCTCGGTGAGCAGCGGCACCGGCCGCTGCGGTATCGCCTCACTCATCCCCGTCGCTCACCGCTCGTCGACGCCGAAGATGAACCGATCGGCAATCGCGTGCTCGTTGCGGATCGTCATCTCCTGGGCGGTGTTCAGCCAGAGCCCCTCGAAGCCGTTCGAGTGCATGCCCGCGTGGATCGCGGCGATGTTCTGCAGGTCCTGCGTGGGCAGTTCACCCCAGCCGTCATGATCTTGCCAGCGCTCGAACTCCTGCCAGTCGGTGTCGGGGACCTCACCGGGAGCGAAGTGTTCGAGCGTGAACATCTCGAAGGTGCACTTGTTCGGATCCGTCGCGTCGGGCAGCATCCGGTACCCGAGCAGACACGACTTCTCGACGAGGATGACCAACGTGGGAAAGATGTGCCAGTCGCCGTTGCCCGCGAAATACTCCTCCATCGACATTTGCGGGAAGTCGACACCTTCGGCCAGCGCCAGTTCCTCGCACATTTGGTGGTAAAGGACGAACGGCGGAATCTCGCTGGGCTCCATCGTCGCCAACCGCTGCGCGGCTCGGTAATCGCGCTCTGTGACAAGCGCGTTGACGCCGAGGTAGTTGTACTGCATCGCGTTCGCGAACACCTCTGGGCGGGAGGCCTGCTGCTGACGCCCTTTGTCGCGTTCGGTGGTCTCGGGACGCTGCGTGTAGATGAACCGGGAGTGGTTCTTGTAGGCGATCGTCGGCGTGTAGGGCGCGTAGACGTACTCCTGGGGTTGTGCGGGCTCGGTGCTCGGGTGAGGAGTCTTGGCGGTGCGCAACGTCTGCGGATGCGTGCCGGGCGTGTGGTAGCCCTCGATGAACGCATCGATGACGGTCTTGTAGTTGGCCGACAGTGTCGTCCGCTTACGCCACCCATATCGCATGTCCTGCAGACGAAACGGGGCCAGTGCGGTGGGCAGCGGGTCGAGCCAGTCGAGCAGGTCCGGCGGATCGGACGCCATGCTGATGAATACCCAACCGCCCCAGCTCCCGACGTGGACCGGTGTCAGCCCCCACTGTTCGCGCGGCCGAGGGGCGAACTCCTCACGGCACGGCACAAAGGAGGACCGGCCGTCCAGCGAGTAGCGCCAGCCGTGAAATCCGCACCGCAGGTCGCCCTCGGTAGCGGTGCCGGTACCGCAGACGATCTTCATCCCGCGGTGTGCGCATGAGTTGTAGAACGCCTTGATGCTGCGATCCTTCTGGCGCACCACCACGATCGACTGCCCGCCGATGCGGTACTCGTAGTAGCAGCCGGGGTCGGGTATCTCCTCCTCGCGGCAGGCGGGCTGCCAGACCGAAGAGAAGAGCCGGTCGAGTTCGAGTTGCAGGAACTCCGGGTCGATGTAGCGGCTCTTGGGGACGAAAGTCTCGCCGCAGGCGTACTTCTGCGGTACGCGGTGGGTCGTCATCTCAGTCATTCGTCACCTCCCCCGTCGGGTCACTTGGCAGGGGGCTTGTCGAAGATGTTGGGCCACAGGACGGCCTCCTTGAACGACGTCTCGATCTCGGCGAAGGCGGTGGGGATGTCCCAGGTTCCGGTGGCCGAGACGAGCTCTCGCTCGACGACTGGGTTCGACATCAGGCTGATGCGGCCGTTTCCGGCAAAGATGACGCGCCGATTGAGCCAGTCGGACTGTGCGCTCGCCAGGTACACCACCGGGGGCACGCAATTTTTCGGTGACAGACGCACGTTCGAATCGGAATAGTCCATGCTCCCACCGCCCTTGATGCCCTGCGTCATTCGGGTTCCGGCGATCGGCGCGATCGCGTTCGACGTGACGCCGTAGTTGCGCAGGGCGTTGGCGCAGGAGAAGGTGAGACCGACGACGCCCATCTTCGCGGCCGCATAGTTCGGTTGGCTGGGTGCGCCCTGTAGTCCGGACATCGAGGTGAAGTTGATCAGCCGGTACTGGCCGCCACGGTTCTCCCGCCACCATGCGGCGGCATGCCGGGTGATGTTGAACGTGCCCTTGAGATGGACGGCGACGACGGAATCCCAGTCCCGCTCGCTCATCTTGAAGACCATGCCGTCGCGCAGTATGCCCGCGGCGTTGACCACGACGTCCAGACCGCCGAGCGTATCGGCGGCGCGGCCGATCAAGTCCTCGCAGGAGGCGAAGTCAGTGATGTCGGTGGCGTCGGCGAACGCCTTGCCACCCTGCTGATTGATGGCCGCGGCCACCGCCTCCGCCGGCCCCGCGTCGTGTCCCGTGCCGTCGACCGCAACGCCGGCGTCGGAGACCAGGACGGTCGCCCCCTCGGCCGCCAAACCCTCGGCTACGGCGGCACCGATCCCTCGACCTGCACCGGTGACCAAGGCCGTCCGTCCGTCCAGCACACCCATTCGTCTCTCCTCACCGCACGTTCATCATACAAAACACAAACACAGTCTCTGTTTAATTGTTTTGTCTAGTCGAAGTCCCACTCCCGGTACCGGCGCTCGAGTTCGGCGAGCGCCTCACGGCCGCCCCTGGCCGACCGCTCCTTCATGAAGTTGAACTCGTCGTCTCGCCAGGACAGGTTGCTGAAAACGCTGTGCGCCATGGGAACCCAGTCCCCGAACTGCGCCATTCCCACCGCGTGCCAGAACGTGATCAACCCGTGCTTGCCGACCATCAGCCCGTCGGCCGAGTGGTGGGCGATCGCACGCGCGTAGCGCAGCGCCTCCTCACGCAGACCGTCGGCCGGCACGACCGACGCGGCCACCCCCCAGTCGCGCAGTTCCGCGGCGCGCACCTTCCGTCCGGTGATCATCGCCTCGTAGCCGCGGTTCGGACCCAGCTTGAGCAGGATCAACGGCATCGCGGTGGAGAACCCGGCGAACCCGATCCGCGCCTGCGGCCGCGCCAGGTACATGTCCTCGGAGACGACGAGGATGTCGGCGGCCAGCGCCAGGTTCATCCCGGCTCCCAGCGTCGCACCCTGGCACGCGGCGATGACCGTCTTCGGAAACTCCAGCCAATTGGTCAGGTGGCGGTGCAACCGGCGGGCATTGCCCATCCGCGCGGTCTGCGGCAGTTTTTTGCCCTTCTTCAGGCCGGCCTGTTCGACGGGCAGCCGCCGGACATCGTCGCCGCTGCAGAAGTCCTTGCCGTCGGCCGCGAGGATGACAACCTTCACCTCGTCGTCGGTCTCGGCGCGATCGAGGTGAGCCTTGAACAGGGCGTGCATGTCGGGCGACAGGATCGCGTTGCGGCGGTCGGGCCTGCTGATCGCGATCTGCGCGATGTGTGGTTCTACAAGTTCGTAGCGCACCCAATTCTCGTCGACCTCGAAATCGCCCGCGGACCCATCGTCAGCGCTCACGACACCCCGATTCCACCCGGCAGCACACTGCACATCTGAACATATTCCGCTCTATTGTTACATAGATGGTAGGGTCGCCACATGGCGTCGATCACGGTCAGCAAGGACGTCGCCGCGAGCGCCGAGGCGGTCTGGCGCCTACTCGCCGACTTCGCCGACGTCCGGTGGATTCCGGTGATCAACGACGTCGAGGTCGAAGGGGACGGGCCCGGCATGAGCCGCAGGATCCGCGGCTCCGCAGACGGTGAGCCGACGGTCGAGACGCTGTTGTGGGCACGGCCCGAGCAGAGACAGATCTCCTACCGGATCACCAACAACCCGCTGCCGGTATGCCGCTTCGAGACCGTCGTCTCGGTCATCGGGTCCGGTGCCGACGGTTGCCGGGTCGAGTGGGACGTGGACTACGAACCATCCGGCGACGACGCCAGCGCGCGAGAGAGCATCGAATCGGTCTACGGGATGATGGCCGACTGGCTGGCGGCGGCGGCGGTGAACTCCACCGCATAGCTGGAACAGATATACATACTTTGTTCAATAGCCTAGACTGTTCCCGGTGATCGACCCTCTGGACCTCGTGCTGATCAGCGTCGACGACCACACTGTCGAACCACCCGACATGTTCAAGGACAGGGTGCCGTCGCGTTATGCAGACCAGGCGCCAAAGATCGTGCAGGACAACAACGGCGTCTGCTTTTGGGAGTACGCGGGTCTGCAGATGCCCAACATCGGGCTCAACGCCGTGGCGGGCCGACCCAACGACGAGTGGGGCTTCGAACCGTCGCGCTTCGAGGACATGCGCACCGGCTGCTTTGACGTCGATGCCCGCGTCGATGACATGAACGCGGCCGGGGTGCTGGCCTCGTTGTGCTTCCCGTCTTTTCCGACCATCTCCGGGGCGCTGTTCACCTACCGCGGCGACCGCGACGTATCCGAAGTGATGGTCCGCGCCTACAACGACTGGCATCTGGAGGATTGGTGCGGCCGCCATCCGGACCGCTTCATCCCGCTGGGCATCCTTCCGCTGTGGGACCCCGTTCTCGCGGCCGGCGAGGTGGCGCGGCTCGCGGCGAACGGCTGTCACGCGGTGACGGTGCCCCAACACATCGGAAACTACGGGCAGCCGCCGTGGCAGGATCCGCAATGGGATCCGCTGTGGGAAGCGGTCTGTGAGCACGAGACTATCGTCAACATTCACATCGGCACCGGCGGCGGCGTTCCCGTCCCCTCCGACCAGACGACCTACCTCGCGTACAACTCGATGCTGGCCATCGACACCATGCGGTTCACCGCAGACCTGTTGTTCTCCCCCGTCGTCGTCAAGTTCCCCACGATAAAGTTCGCCCTCTCCGAAGGCGGCATCGGCTGGATTCCGTTCATGCTCGAACGGTTCGAAGACCTCTACGCCCGCCAGCGCGCGTGGACGGGTGACGACCTCGGTGACGGCCTGACCCCGACCGATGTCTTCCGCCGCAATTTCATGTCGTGCTTCATCCGCGACCGGGTCGGTGTCGAGATGCGCGACCGCATCGGCGTGAAGACCCTCTGCTGGGAAATGGACTACCCGCATTCCGACAGCAGCTGGCCGGACGCACCCGAGCAGCTCGCCGCCCAGTTGGAGGGTTGTTCGCCCGATGAGGTCGAAGACATCACCTGGCGAAATGCCGCGCGCGCCTTTGGCTATGACGCCGTCGAGCGTCTCGGGCGGCAGAACTGCACCGTGAAGGCGTTGCGCGAGAAGGTCGCCGAACTCGATCTGTCCGCGCCGAAGGTCGATGCGGGCCGCGCCCCCAAGGCCGGCACCACCGCGATCACCTACGGTGACATGAAACAGCGCATGGCGTCGATCATCCGCGGCGGCACGTGACCGATCGTGATTACGGCGTCGTGCTCACCGACGCCGACCGGACCTTCCGCGACGAGGTGCGCGCCTTCCTGTCGTCGTCGCTGACCTCCGACCTGCTCGGCCGCGACGGAGACGAAACGGCTCGCCTCGACCGACTGCGGGAATGGCAGAATCGCCTGCACGTCGCCGGGCTGGCGGCCATCTCGTGGCCGACCGAATTCGGCGGGCGCGCCGCGACTCCCACCCAACAGCTCATCTTCAACACCGAGATGGCTGCCGTGCACGCCCCGGAACCGATCAACCGCAGCGCGATCAACCAACTGGGTCCGACCATCATCCAGTGGGGCACAGACGAGCAGCGTGCGCGTTACCTCCCCCGCATCCTGTCGGCGGAAGATGTCTGGTGTCAGGGCTTCTCGGAGCCGGAGGCCGGCAGCGACCTCGCGGCGCTCAAGACCAAGGCAGTCATCGACGGCGACGAACTCGTCATCACCGGACAGAAGATCTGGACGTCGAAGGCCTCCTACGCGAACCGGATCTACCTGTTGGCCCGGACCGACCCTACCGCGCCGAAGCGGGAGGGAATCAGCTACATCCTGGCCGAGCTGTCCACGCCGGGCATCGAGGTACGGCCGATTCGGCAGATCACCGGCGCCGCCGAGTTCAGCGAGGTGTTCTTCGACGCAGTGCGCGTGCCGCTGGCCAATGTGCTCGGACCGCTGCACGGCGGCTGGAAGGTGGCGAAGTCGACGCTGGGCTACGAGCGGGTGGGCCAAAGCCGCACGCACCGGATCGAGCGTCGCCTCGACATCCTGGTGAAGATGGCGCAGGAGCCGAATGCGCTGACCGACAGCGGGTTCGATGACAGCTATGTCGCCGACCGAATCGCCAGGTATGCGGCCCAGGTCGAGGCGTTACGTCAGATCGCCGCCCAGGCCACCGCCGCCGGTGTGCGGGGCGTCGCCCCTGGCCCGGAGGCCTCCGTCGCCAAGCTTCTCAGCTCGGAGGTGGACCAGTCGATGGCCAACTTCGGTGTCGAACTGTCCGGAGCGTCAGGGGTTTTGGAGCGCGGATCGCCCGGCGCCGCCAAGCGGGGCAACGTCGCCGCGAGCTACCTGCTGATGCGGGCGGCCACCTTTGGTGCAGGCACGTCGGAGATCCAACGCAACGTCATCGCCGAACGACTGCTGGGGCTGCCCCGTGACCCCTGATACCACCGTCTCCCTCGCCGAGATAGCGGACACGGCAGCCGAACTGGCCGAGCTGCGTCGCTCCGCACTCGACATCGTGGCCCGGGCGTGGTCGGTCGACCGCAGCCGCGCGCTGCTGGAAGGGCCGACCCCCGCGTTCGACGACGCGCTATGGGCGACCATCCGCGGGCTGGGCTGGCCCGACGTGCTGGTGCCCGAAAGCGGTGGCGGCGCCGGTGGCACCCTGCGCGAGCTGGCGGTGTTGACCGAGGTGACCGGATCCGTCGCGGCACCGCTGCCACTGGCCGCGACCGGGGCCGCGGCCTGGTCCGAGGGCCGAAGGGTCGACGGCGTCGCGCTCGTGGTTGCGGAGCCGGCCACGCTCGTCGGGCAGACGGTGTCGGGCACATTCGACTGCGTCCCGTACGGCGCCGTCGCCACCCACCTCGTCGTGCTTGCCCAGGCGGATGGCGGGCAGGTGCTGGGTGTCGTCGACCTCGCGGGCGCGGGAGTGCAGCGCACGCCGGTCACCCCCCTCGATCACGGCCCCGCGGCGCGCATCGGTCTCGACCGGGCGCCGCTCGAGCCGATCGCCCGTGGCGGGGAAGCGGTCCGCCGCCACCGCGAAGCCGTCATGCGCATGCGCGTGGCGGAGGTGGCCGAGGTCGTCGGCGTCGTCGCCGCCGCGAACGAGGCCGCGACCGAGTACGCGAAGGTCCGCGTCGCGTTCGACCGGCCGATCGGCGCGTTTCAGGCGATCAAACATCGGCTCGTCGACCAGCGCGGGGCGATCGAAGTCGGTCGGGCGCTGGTCAATCGGGCCGCCGATGCCTGTGACCACGATCAGCCCGACGCGGAAGCGCTGGTGTCGCTGGCGGCTTTTTGGGCCATCGATGCGCTACGCGCCGTCCCGGAGGGGGCGATGCAGGTCTTCGGCGGCATCGCCTACACGTGGGAACACGACGCGCATGTGTACCTGCGGCGGGCCACCACGCTCATCGCGGCGTTGGGTTCGCGTGCGCAGCATCGCCGACTCATCACCGACTGGCTGGCCGGACGCGGCTGATCCCGTTGTCGCGAAGCAGTACTCGTCAGCGGTAGTCGAGCGTGACGCCCAGCCGGTCGAAAGTGTTGACCAAGGACGACTCCCGCTTCACCCGCTGCCCCGTGACGCGAACTCGCTTCGCCCGCTTGATCACCTCGGCGAGCACGAACCGCGCCTCGCGGCGGGCCAGCGCCGCCCCCATGCAGAAGTGTTCCCCGACACCGAAACCGAGATGGCCGGACGCATCGGGGCGGGTGATGTCGAACTCGTCGGCCGTCGGCCCCCAGTGGTCGACGTCGCGATTGGCCGAGGCGTACGCCATCAGGAGGCCGTCGCCCGCGCGGACCGTCTTACCCCGCAGCTCGACGTCGGCGGCGGCCTGCCGGGCCATGCTCATCACGGGGGTCCACCACCGCATCGTCTCCTCGACGGTGTTCTCCGCCAGCGAAGGATCGGCGAACAGCGCCTCGGCCTGCCCGGGGTGCACATCGAGACAGTGAATGAGACCGGCCAGCAGGCTCTGGGTGGTTTCGCTACCCGCAGCCAGCAGCGTCATCGCGTAGACCATGATCTGGACCTCGTTGAACGGTTCCCCGTCGATACTCACCTGCGTGAGCATCGTCAACAGGTCGTCACGCGGATCCTTCGCTCGCTCTGCGGCCAGCGCCAACAGGTAGGGCGCGATCTGATCGAAGATCAGCTGAAAATCCTCGTCGCTGGCCAGCCCGCTGCCCGCTTTCGCTATGGTCGTCGCCCACGACGCGACCTTTGACCAGTCCGACTGCGGCACACCGAGAAAGTGGGAAAAGATGTACACCGGAATCGGTTCTGCGATGTGCTCGATCCAGTCGAACTCACCGTCGGGCAGACTGTCGAACGCCTCAGCGACGACCTGCTGCACGCGATCCTCCATCTTGGCGACCGCCGCCGGGGTGAACCTGACCCCGATCGCCTTGCGATGCGCACGGTGGTCGGGCGGGTCCATGAACATGATCCCGCGACTTCCGAATCCCTGCGGGTCGACCCCTTGGCGATGCGCGATCAAATCCATCATGATCGCAATGCGCTCCGACTTGAACTTCTCCGGTCGCGCCGAGATCGCCTTGATGTCGTCGTACTTGGTGACGACCCAGAACTGACCTTCGTCGTACCAGTGCAGCGGATCCGTCTCGCGCAACCGCCGGAATGTCGCGTTGGGGTCGCCCTGGTAGAACGCGGGGTCATCGAAGCGGGCTTCCGACAGGCCGGCGATCGTCGACATATTATGAACAATAGAACACTTCATGTGAATCTGTGAACCCATGGCGCAGGACGAGCGCATCGGGTCACTGTGGACTCAACAGAACGAATAATGTTCAATTGTTCAGCAACCGCGGGAAGGAGCGCGTAGTGAGCCAGGAACGTCCCGCGACGACGGATGTCCTGGCCGGCGTCGCCGTTCTGCAGGTCGGCGATGGCGTCGCCGGCTCGGCCGCCGCCGCGCTCCTGGCGAGCCTGGGCGCCGACGTCGCCAGGATTCCCGGCGAGAACGCGCGTCGGGAGGGCCCGCAATTGGCGGCGCCCGAGGGTCCGGTCGCTGCGGTCGACTTCGTGCTCGACCGCCGCAAGCGGATACTCGACCCCGCCGCCGACCCGGCCCAACACGCCCGCGACGCAGACATCGTCATCGTCGACGGCACAGCAGCCCCACCCGTCGACGGGCCCGCGGTGGTGGTGACACTCACCCCGTTCGGCGCCGACGGACCACCGCACCCCGGAGGCGAACTGGTCGCCCAGGCCAGCGGTGGACTCCTCGCGACGATCGAGGACGGTGACGGGCGGCCAGTTCCCGCTCCGGGCTACGTCGCCCTCAAGTCCGCGGGAGCCGTCGCGGCACTGGCCGCGCTCCACGGACTGGACCGGCGCGAATCCTCGACACCTGTACGCGTCGACGTGTCGATCCAGGAAGCGGTCATTTACACCTCTGCTCTGCCGGAGTGCGCACATGTCATGTACCGATGCCCGGGTCGCGCGGGCAGCGGTCGGTACCTTGCACCGTCGGGGGTGTTTGCGTGCCGCGACGGGCTGGTGCGGATCACGGCGGTGGAGAACCATCAGTGGAGGGGCCTGTTGGCGGCGTTCGGACAACCCGAATGGGCGGCCGGCCTCGACGACCGTCCCGCCCGGATCGAGAACGCCGGCCTGATCAACGCCAAGGTCACCGAGTGGACCCGCGACCGAGACAAGGCCGAATGCGCAGCCATCCTGCAGGCCAACGGCGTCCCCTCGACACCGGTGAATCTGCCCGGTGAGTTGCTGACTTCGCCGCAGCTGGCCCACCGGAAGTCGTTGACCACGGCGCGAATCGGGGACCGCGACGTCACCGTGCTGGGTCCGCCGTGGCGTACCGCTCTCGGCGACAGCGGTCAACGCCGGGCCGATGGCCTACGTGGGCTGCGCATCGCCGAGCTCACCCACGTCTTGGCGGGCCCGATCGTCGGATCGCTGCTCGGTGCGATGGGGGCGACCGTGGTACGCCTGGAGGATCCCGACCGCCTCGACATCTACCGGCGCAGCGGTCCGTTCGCCGACGGGATCGCGGGGCTGGAACGCGGCGCCTATTACGCCGTGGCCAACCATTCCAAACGGAGCGTGCTGATCGACCCGGATCACGCAATCGACGACGTCGCCGCGGCACTGTCGCAGGCCGACGTCGTCATCGAGAACGTCGGGTCGTCCCGGCTGAATCGGCTGAACGTGTCACCGGAGCAACTGGCCGCGTCGGGGCGACTCGTGATGCGGGTGTCGGGCTTCGGATCGGACGGGCCGTTGGCCGGATATCGCGTGTACGCGAACAATGTTCAGTCCTACGGTGGCCTGGCGGGCCTGACGACGGGAGACGACGGGAAACCCGCGCGGCTGGGCACCGTGCTGGCCGATCCGTTGTCGTCCGTGGTGGCCGCGGTCGTCATCGCCGCGTGGGCGGTCGGACCGCGCGCCGACACCGGTGCGGTCGTCGACCTGTCGATGTCGGAGGTGGTCGCCTACACCGTCGCCGAATACCTCGCCGCGGCATCAGCGGAACTGGTGGACTCGGATTCGGCCGTGCGCCGCGCGGTGTACCGCAGCGCCGACGAGCGGTGGGTGGCGGTCGAGTCGACCGACGACGAGTCCATTCACACGGCCGAGCTCACCGCAGAGATCGGGTCGTCCCGCGCCGAGGTCATCGCGACGAAACTCGCCGCCACTGGTGTCCGCGCCGCCGTCGTACGCAGCGCCGACGAACTGGTCGGCGACCCGCACCTGGCCGCACGTGGCTTCTTCCCCGAAATCGCTCACCCCGACCCGGATTTGCAAACCGGGCGGCTGGTGGGTCTGCCGTGGCGGTTCGCCGGGGCGGGACCGTTGCCACTGACACCACCTCCCGCACTGGGCAGTACACCCTCCAGTGCGCTCTACGAGAGGACGACTGTCTGACGATGTCCGAGATCGCGACCGTGTGGTCATCGACTTTTGTGCCGTCGAAATCGCCCTACCCCGACTACGGTCGCGACGGCTACAGCGTCGCGTGGGTCGACACCCACACCGGCCGGTTTCAGGTTCTGGTCGACGGTGCCCGGCCCGCACCGGGCACCCCCGGTCGATTGATTCGCGCCACGCTCGGCGAGGACACCGTCGAGATGTTCGTGGCGGATCCGTCGTGACCGGCGTACACATCACCGGGGTCGGTGTCACCGAATTCGGCAAGCACGGCCAGACCCCGCTGGCCGACCTCGGCGTCGCCGCGGCCGAGAAGGCGCTGGAGGACGCGGGCGTCGGGTACGACGCCGTCGGCGAGGTGTTCACCGCCTCGGCATTGGCAGGACCGCAGACCGGCATCGGTGTGGCACACCGGTTGGGCCGCACAGGAATACCGGTGACCGCGACCGAGAGTGCGTCCGCCGGCGGAATGGTCGCCCTGCGGCATGCGGTCTGGGCGGTCGCGTCCGGTCGCTGTCGCACCGCGCTGGCCATCGGGTACGAGAAGACCACCGCACTGGAACCGGGCGGAGTGGTCCCGGCCGCGGTCGGCTTCTGGGACCGCTTCCCACCGCAACTGCACTATGCCATCGAGGCCGCGCGTTTCCTGCACGATACGGGTTGCGGGCCAGACGTCATCGCCGCCGTCGCCGCCAAGTCTTACAACCAGGCCCGGCTCAATCCTCTTGCCGCACGCCGTAACCCGGACGAGGTGACCGTCGACGACGTGCTCGGCTCGCGGATGGTCGCCGAACCGCTGACCAAGATGATGTGCCATGCCTCGGTCGACGGCGGGGCGGCCATCGTGGTCTCGACAGATTCGGCACCGCGTTCGGTGCCGGTGCTGTCGATCGAGCAGACCAGCTGGCCGGCTGACCGCGACTGGCCCCTGGTCGGACCGGTCGTGGGCCCACCCTCCCAGATCACCCTGACCGCCAAACGCGCGTACGCCAACGCGGGCGTGGATCCACAGGACATCGGGGTGGTGTCGCTGCACGACATGTGCGCCAGCGAGGAGATCACCGCATTGATCGCCATGGGCCTGACCGACGCGGCCGGGGCGGTGAACCTTGCCGAGTCCGGGGGTATGGCGTCGGACGGCTCCCTACCCACCAATACGGACGGCGGCTGCATCGCCCGCGGCCATCCGATCGGCGCGACAGGGTTGGCGCAGGCCGCCGAAATCGTCAGCCAGCTACGCGGAGAGGCGGGTCCGCGCCAGGTACCACAACCGCGAATCGGCCTCGCACAGGCCGTCGGCGGTGGCGGCTCGTGCGTGGTTGCCCTACTGCGTGGGTGATCTCACGCGATCGCACCGCTTTCCTTCAGCGCCGTGATGCGGTCCCAGTCACCACCGAGTTCGAGAATCAGTTGTTCGGTGTCGGCGGCGAACTCCGGCATCGGGCGCAGCCGCAGCGGCGTCTCGTCGAACAGCACCGGGCTGGCGACGAGTTCGGCTCGCTCGCCATCGGTTTCGACGTCGACGATGCCGCCGTTGGCGCGCAGCTGCGGGTCCGCGGCAACCTCGACGGTGTTCTGCACCACCGCCCATTGGCCGTCGAAGCCCTCCAGCGCTGCCCGCCAGTGCGAGAGTGGCCGCGCGGCGATCGCGGACCGTAGGATCTGGGCGGCCGCCGCGGCGTTCTCGGTCAACGCCTCATGGCCCGCGAAGCGCTCGTCGTCGGCCAACTCACCCACTCCGACGCGACGGCAGAACTCGCCGAAGTAGCGGAAACCCTGCATCATCGACAGGCCGAGGAAGCGGCCGTCCGCGGTCCGATAGAAGCCGACCAGCGGATTATTCGGCGCGACGTTCGCGCCGGCGGGGTTGGCCACCCAGGGTTCGCCGCTGACCAGGGCCGCGTTTATCGCCACCCCCGACGCCCACACACCCACGCCGAGTAGCGAGATGTCGACCACACGAGCATGCCCGGTGCGCTCACGCTCGAACAGCGCCGCCGCGATCCCGCCGGCGATGGTCATGCCGCCGATCGAGTCACCGTAGGCCGGGCCCGGCTGCGGGACAACACCTTCCAGGTCGGAAGGGGTCGACCCCATGGCCCCCGCGGCGCGGCTCCAGAATCCGGTCATGTCGTAACCACCGGTGTCGGCCTCGGCGCCGAGTGGCCCGTACGCACTGCCGCGGGCATAGATGAGGCGGGGATTGACCGCGCGCATGTCATCGACGTCGATCTTGAGCTTCTTGCGGGCCTCGGGCAGGAAGTTGGTCAGGAACACATCGGCCGTGCGCGCAATGTCCATCAGCAGCGCGTGGCCGTCCGGCGTCGACATGTCGATGGCCATCGACCGTTTGCCGCGGTTGGCGTGTTCCATCACCGGGTTTCGGTCGCCCTCGATGGTGATGTGGCCCAGGCTGCGCAGCCCGCGTTGGGAGTCGCCCGTGCGCGGGTGTTCGACCTTGATGACGTCGGCCCCCCAGTCGGCCAGCACCGCCCCCGCAGCGGGGACGAACGTCCACTGCGCGACTTCCAGCACGCGCACACCCTTCATCGGCGCAGGGACACCTGCTGTCATCTGCACAGCCTCCGTTGTGGTCAACACCATCCAATTGAACAATAGAACACTTTATGTCCAGCTGCTATTGTCGCTTCTGTGACGGGCGCGTTGTCCCACGTACGAGTGTGCGACTTGAGTGGTCAGCTGGCGGGTGCCGGAGCCACCAAGATCCTTGCTGCGTTCGGTGCGGAGGTCCTCAGGGTCGAAGACCCTGCCACGCAGGGACTGTGGGACGCCTTGCGCGGCGTCGGCCCGTACGTCGACGAGCGCCGCGGGGTGAACTTCGGTGCCGGGTTCAACAACCACAATGTCGGCAAGTACGGCGTCACGATCAACATGCGCACGCCGGAAGGCAAAGACCTGCTGCGCGAGCTGATCTCGATCAGCGACGTCGTCTGTGAGAACTTCGCGGCCGGCGTCCTGGACAAGCGCGGCTTCGGCTATGCGGAACTGCAGAAGATCAAAGCCGACATCATCTACGTGTCCAACTGCGGGTTCGGCCACACCGGCCCGTATCGGGACTTCAAGACATGGGGGCCGATCGTCCAGGCGATGAGCGGCTTGACGTTCACCGCCGGCCTCCCCGATGCCGAACCCGCCGGGTGGGGCTTCTCCTACATGGATCACATGTCGGCGCTGTACATGACCACGGCCATCCTCGCGGCGCTGCACCACCGCGACAGGACCGGGGAGGGCCAGCACGTCGACCTGGCGACCGTGCCAGCGGGCATCGCGATGCTGCCGACGGAGGTGCTCGACTGGACGGTCAACGGCCGCGCCGCGACCGCCGCCGGTAATCGCGCCGATTTCGCAGAGATGGCGCCACACGGCATCTACCCCTGTGCGGGCGCGGACCGCTGGATCGCGATCGCCTGCCGCGACGAGCGTGAACTCGGCGTGCTCGCGAAGGTCCTCAACGAACCCGAGCTGTCGTCGGATCGGTTCACCACCCTCGAGCAGCGTGTGCGCGCCGCTGATGAACTGGACGCGCTGATCGCCGACGTCACCGCCACCCGCGACGCGGCGACGCTCGCCGACGACCTCGTGGCCGCCGGATTACCGGCGAGCATGGTCAAAAGCCCGTCGGAACGTATCGATGACGATCCCGATCTGGCCGCGATGGGGCTCTTCCCCACGGTGACCCATCCCGATATGGGCGAGGTGCGTGTCGAGGGCATCCCGATGCGATGTTCTGCCACTCCGTGGCAGATCACCTCGGCCGCACCCCGCCTTGGCCAACACAATCGCGAGGTGCTCGTGGATCTGCTCGGCCACTCCGAGGCAGAACTCGACGACTGGGCACAGCGAGGTGTGATCTGACCGCGCTGAGCGACCTGCGGGTCGTCGAGATCGCCGACCAGTTCACTCCGGTCGGCGGTAGGGCGCTGGCCGAGTTGGGCGCCGACGTGATCGTCGTCGAGCCGCCGACCGGATCGACTCACCGGGCCCGGCCGCCATTCGTCGACGATCTGCCGGGGGTGGATCGGAGTCTGCGTTGGTGGGCGGGAAACGTCGGGAAGCGCTCGGTCACAGTCGATCTGCGCACCGATGCCGGACAGCGGGATCTTGCGGCGCTGATCGCCACTGCCGACGTGGTCATCGCGGGCAGCGACCGGTGTGAGGACGTCGACTATGCCGCATGCGCGTCCCGTGATGCCCGGTTGGTCTGGGTGTCGGTCAGCCCGTTCGGGTTGGGCAGCGTCCGCAGCGGCCAACCGGCGACCGATCTGACGATGCTCGCGGGTGGCGGCCCGGTGTGGAACTGCGGATACGACGACCGCACCCTGCCGCCGATCCGGGGAGCCGGCGATCAGTCGGCGAACATCGCCGGAATGTACTGCGCTATCGGTGCTCTCGTGGCCCTCGCGCACCGCGATCGAACCGGGCAGGGCCAACTGGTCGATGTCAACGTCAATGCGGCGTGCAACGTGACGAGCGAGCAGACGACGTATCACTGGCTGGTGAACCAGGACATCTGTCTGCGCCAGACGGGCAGACACGCCTACCCGACACGCAGCTCTCCCGTGCAAGTACGGTGCGCCGACGGGCATTACGCCACCACCGGGGTGCTCCCCCGCAAGCAGGAGGACTTCGCCCGGCTGCTGGCGTGGCTCGACGAACTCGGCCTCTCCGAGGAACTGCCGGAAGCGGTGTTCCTCGAATTGGCGGCCGGCCGGGAAGAACCAGTCGACCTGGCCATGATCGGTGTCGACGACGAAACCACGGCGATCCTCAGCGCCGCGCGCGACGCGATCCGCCTCATCGCGTCAAGACTGCCCGCCAAGGAGTTCTTCGTGACCAGTCAGCGCCGCGGCTTTCCCTGCGGCGCAGTGCTTCCCCCCAACGAGGCGTTCGACGACGAGCACACGATCGCACGGGGCTTTCACGTTCCGGTGCCACACCCGGACCTGGACAGGACCATCACCTACCCGGGCACGCCGTACCTGTTCAGCGCGACCCCGCCGGCCGCACCGACGCGGCCGCCGCTGCTGGGTGAGCACAACGCACTGCTCGACGACCTCGCCGAACGACCGCGATGAGCGACGGGCACCGCCTCACCCACATCGGGCTGTGCGTTCGCGACATCGGTCGTGCCGAGCAGTTCTACTGCTCGGCACTGGGTTTCGAAGTCGTCGGCCGGATGACAGTCGACGACGACGCCACCGCCCGGCTGCTCGACGTGCCCGGCCTGTTGCTCGAACTCGTCTACCTGCAGCGCGACGGGTTTCGCCTCGAACTGCTCGGCTACGTCCGGCCGGGAACCGTGGGGACAACGGGGCCGCGCCCGATGAACACCCTCGGCTTCACCCACCTGTCGTTTCGGGTCGACGACGCCGATCGGGCGGTGGACGCGATCGTGGCGCACGGGGGCCGAGCGCTTCCAGATCGCACCGTCGCGTTCGGCGCCGGCAACCGCGGTCTGATGGCGACCGACCCGGACGGCAACCTGCTCGAGCTCATCGAACGAACTCCCCCGGTTGACAGGTGACGAAATCATGGTGCCAGCGATCAACGAGCTGACGTATTCGCCGTTCTCCAAGGCGATCTTCGATGATCCCTATCCCGTGTACCGCCGGTTGCGCGACGAGGCGCCGGTGTACCGGGATCCTGAAGACCGATGGTGGGTGCTGTCCCGATTCGACGACGTCTCCGGCGCCCTGCGCGATTGGTCGACGTACTCCTCCAAGCAGGGCCCGGCGCCGGAGAACCCGGACAACGACGGGCGCAAGTACTCGATCATCTCCATGGATCCGCCACGGCACGACCGGGTCCGTGGAGTGCTCAAGGGATTCTTCACCCCGAAGGCGGTCGCGGCCTTGGAGAATGCGCTGCGCGCGGTCGTGGCACACCACCTCGACAAGCTGCGACCGGACACCACCGTTGACGCCATGGAGGCGTTCGCCTTCTCCATTCCCACCGATGTGATCGGCGACCTGCTCGGCGTTCCGCAGGCCGACCGCGAGCAGCTCCGAGTGTGGTGGGAGGCGTTCCTGACCCGGCACGAAGGCGAGGTCGCGATGCCGGCCAGCGCCATCGAGGCCAACCGCAAGATCAGCGCGTATATCGGCGATCTCATCGACCATCGCCGCCGGCATCCCGGCGACGATCTCATCAGCACCGTGCTGAACGCGACCTTCGACGACCCCGAGGCCGGCGGCGAGCGCTCGCTCACCCCCCACGAGGTGCTGATGTTCGCGAACCTGTTGTCGGCGGCGGGCTCGGAGACCACCCAGAAGTTGATCTCCAACGGACTGGTGGCGTTGTACGAGCATCCCGACCAGTGGCGCCGAATCGTCAACGACCCGACATTGATCCCGGCCGCCGTCAACGAGGCACTCAGGTACGACACCCCCAGCCACTGGGTCGCGCGCACCCTGACCCGACCCGTCGAAAAGCACGGTGTGACAATGGCCGCCGGTGACTGGGTACTCCTGCTGCTCGGCAGCGCCAACCGCGACGAACGCCGCTACCCCGACCCCGACCGGTTCGTCATCGACCGTCCACGCGGCACGGACGTGTACTTCGGTTGGGGCATCCACATCTGCCTCGGCCAGTGGTTGGCCCGCCGGGAGGCTCAACTCGTCTTGGAGTACATCGCCAAGAAGTTCCCGAACTACTCGATCGGGGCGCACGAGCGCGTGCTGACCGCCACCGTGCGGGGATACACCAGCGTGGAGATGACGCTCAGGTAGCGCTGAACACACCCGGCGACTGCGAATAGTCCACGGTCGACAACTCGGTCATGCCGCCGTCGACGTGCAGCACGGTTCCGGTGACGAACGCCGCGTCGTCACTGGCGAGGAAGGTCACAGCCGGTGCGATCTCGGTGTCCGGATCGGCGCCGCGCTTCATCGGCGATGCATCCGCAGTGCGGGTGTAGTTGTCCCATTCGGTGCCGATCATCTTGCGCTGCACGTCCGTCAGCGCGAAGGGGCACACCGCGTTCACCCGGATGCCATGGCGCGCCCACTCGTTGGCGGCGACCTTCGTCAACGCCTGAACCGCCCCCTTGGCCGCGGAATACGGTGCGGTGTAAGCCATCCCGCCGAGTGCAGAGCCCGAGACGAAGTTGACCACCGACGCCTTACCGGATTCCTTCAGCGCGCCGAACGCCGCCTGCATGAACCGGAACGTCGCCTTCGGGCCCGTGGCTTCCGACAGTTCCCAATCCTTGTCCGATACCAGTTCCAGCGCCTTGGGCATCGCGAAATACTGGGCGGCGTTGACCAGGACGTCGAGGCGCCCGTCGACGGAGGCCGCCCGCACGGCGGCCTCGACGTCCTCCCGCTTGGCCACGTTCGCCCGGACGAATGCCGCCCTACCGCCTGCCGATTCGATGATCCCGACGCACTCGCGACCCTTCTCCTCGTTCAGGTCGACGATCGTCACCTGCGCGCCTTCGGCCGCAAGTCGACGAGCGACCGCGCGCCCGAGCCCCTGAGCACCACCCGTGACGAGGGCGTTTCGATTCTCCAGCCGGGACAAGACGAGCCTCCTCGAGTGAACAGTTGAACAATATTCGTTCTATCATTCATGATGGTATCCGAACGCCCAGGAAGGAAGCCGGATGCGTGTCGAAGTGGATCGCGAGCGCTGCGAATCCGATGCGGTGTGTGGGCTGACACGTCCTCTGACAGACGGCTGATCGCTCGATGGACATCGGCCTGACCGACGAGCAAAAGCTCCTGCGGGACACGGTATCCGCGCTGGCGGATCAGTTGGCGACCACGGATCCGAGCGACATCGGTAGCGGTGACACTCTGGCGCGGCAGTGGAGCCAGGTGGTCGAGATCGGCATTCCCACCCTGCGCTCCCCCGCTCTGTGCGGGCTGGAGGCCAGTGGGGTCGAGACGATCCTGGCGATCGAGCAGCTGGCCCGCACGCTGTGCGCGGTGCCGGTCGCCGGTCAAGCTGTGCTCGCCGCCGAGTTGTTGGAAGCCGCGCGCGCCGAGAAGGAATTGGATCTTCTGGCCGAGGGACAACTGCGCATCGCCCCGGCGCTGACCGTCGACCTGCGCCGGTTCGGCGCCTCAGACGGCGCCGCGGTGGCGTTCGACGCCGCAGGCGCGACCCACGTTCTGGTGGCCAACCAGGCCGACGGGCTGCGCCACCTCGGCACGGCCCCACTGGATGGCGGCGCGGCCGCCGACGGCCTCGATCTCACCCGGACGCTGCGCCGACTGTCCTCCGACAGCGCGGTGCCCATCGCCACCGTCGGCGAGCCGATCTCCGAGGAGCGCTGGCGTCGCGTCGAAGTACTCGCACTGACCGTCGTCGCCGCCGACCTGCTCGGGGTCATGCAGGGCGCCCTCGATGACGCGGTCCGCTACGCCGGGGAGCGAGTCCAATTCGGGGTCCCGATCGGCTCGTTCCAGGCGGTGCAGCACATGCTCGCCGATGCGCTGATCGGCGTCGAGGGCGCGCGAAGCTGCGTGTGGCACGCGGCGTGGGCCGTCGACCACCTGCCCACCGAGGAGGCCTTGCTGGCGGCCATGACGGCCAAGGCGTACGCCGCCGCGGCCGGCCGTGACGTCGTGGAGACCGCCGTTCAGGTGTTCGGCGGGATCGCCATCACCTGGGAGCACGTCTCGCATCTACGTGTGCGCCGAACTCTGCTGAACCGCCGTCTGTTCGGCGACGAGACGGCCCAGTACGAGGCAATCGCACACCTGCGGTTGGCGAACGAGGGGTTGGCGTAGGCGATGGACTTCAACGACACCCCTGAGGAAGCGCAATTCCGGGCACACCTGCGTCAGTGGCTGCGCGACCACAGCGCCGACGCTGCAATCCCCGACGACCCCGCGGCACGCGCGGACGCCCAGAACGCCTGGCATCAGACCCTGTATGAAGCCGGATACATCGGGTTGTCGTTTCCCGTCGAGTACGGCGGCCACGGCCTGCCCCCCATCTACGAAGCCATCCTCAACGACGAGTTGGGCCGCGCCGGCGCGGCGCCGATCGAAGGGGTCGGCCACCTCAGTAACGCACTGCGGCTGTTCGGCTCTGACACCCAACGCGCCGAACTGCTGCCCGGCCTGCTCTCGGGCCGGGTGCGGTGGTGTCAGGGGTTCAGCGAACCCGAGGCCGGATCGGACCTGGCCGGCCTCAAGACCCGGGCCGACCTCGTCGAAACCGGCGGTCGGAGCGTGTTTCGGGTCAACGGGCGCAAGATCTGGACAAGTTTCGCCGCGGTCGCGGACTGGTGTTTTCTGTTGTGCCGCACCGAACCCGACGCCCCCAAGCATCAGGGCATCTCGGTGTTGCTGGTGCCGATGTCGACACCCGGGATCACCGTCACGCCGATCGTCAACTCCGCACGCAACCGCGAATTCACCGAGGTGACGTTCGACGACGTCGAGGTGCCCGAGGAGAACCTGCTCGGCGAGCGCGGACAGGGCTGGACGATCGCCAACCAGTTGCTCGCCTACGAACGCGGCCCCAGCGACATCAACTGGATCAGCAGGCTGTCAAGGCAATTGCGCGACTTAGAACAGCAGGTGCGCTCCGGGCAGTTGGAGAACTCCCCGATGACCCGGGTTCGGCTCGGTCGCGTGTACGCGGAATTGCGTGCCCTGCAGGTCAAGGTGTTGCGGTCGTTGAGTGAGCGGCAGCGTGGCGCCCTCCCGGGTCCGGAGGGGTCCGTCGACAAGCTGCTGATGGCTCGCGCCGACCAGGTGTTCGGCCACACGATGATGGATCTCACCGACAGCGAACCGCTGCTGCGCGAGGGGTTGGAGTGGGACATCTACGTGTGGTCGCGGGCCGCGGGGATCTACGGCGGGACCGCGCAGATTCAACGCAACATCGTCGCGCAACGGGTGCTCGGCCTCCCGCGATCGAAGTGACTCAGTTCGGCGCCCGTCCATCAACGAGTTGGGCATGCGCCTCTTGAAGCGCCGCGAGGCGGCGCAGCGTGACCTCGTCGGTCTCGCCGCCGTCCACTCTGGCCCTGACGTCGGCGATCTCGGCGGCCAACCGTTCGGCGGCTTCGGCGCGGGTCAGCAGGTCCTGATCGGCCCAGTCGTCGTGCGGAATGCGATCACTGGGATCCATCGGCGCCTCCTTGCCACGGTTGAGTTCCCACACCACCGGGCGCTATAGTCAACTAAGCACAATCTGTTCAATTGTTCTATAAAGTCTATCAGCCGGAAGGACGGGGAACCAGCGATGCCACTGCAACCGTCGATGAAGCTGCTCTCGGTCGACGACCACCTCATCGAACCTCCGCACGTCTGGTCCGACCGCCTGCCCGAGAAGTATCTGCACGACGGCCCGCGCATCGTCGAGTTCCCGCGGGACGGCAAGCCGCCGATGCACCAGTGGGTCTACGAGGGGCGCGCGTATCCCAACATCGGGCTCAACGCCGTCGCCGGCAAGCGCCCCGAGGAGTTCGGCGTGGACCCGGTGCGTTACGACGACATGATCCCCGGGTGCTACGACCCCAAGGCGCGCCTGCTGGACATGGACATCGACGGAGTCCACGCGATGCTGTGCTTCCCGTCGTTCCCGCGGTTCTGCGGCACGGTCTTCCTCGAGGGCACCGACAAGGACCTGGCACTGCTGTGCGTGCAGGCATGGAACGACTTCTCGATCGACGAGTGGTGCGCCACCGATCCGGCGCGCTTCATCCCGATGATGATCACCCCGCTGTGGGACACCCAGCTCATGGTCAAGGAGATCGAGCGCATGGCGGCCAAGGGGTGTCGCGCCGTCGGCCTGCCCGACAACCCCCTGAACCTCGGTCTACCGAGCTTCCACACCCCGCATTGGGATCCGGTCTGGTCCGCTTTGGAGGAGACCAACTTGACCGCGGTCATGCACTTCGGCTCCGGCGGCATGCCACCGGCCACCGCGCCCGAAGCGCCGTTCGCGGTGATGGTGACGCTCATGGGCACGACGTCGATGTCGGCGGCGGTCGAGCTGATGTTCTCCCCGGTGTTCCACAAACACCCGAACTTGAAGGTCGCGTTCTCCGAAGGTGGCATCGGGTGGATGCCGTACATCATCGAGCGGGCCGACTACGTATGGCGCAAACACAAGTATTACCAGAACATCCATCCAACGATTGCGCCGTCAGAGTTGTTCCGCCGCAACATCACCGGTTGCTTCATCGAGGATGAGGTCGGGGTCGGGCTACGCCACCTGATCGGCATCGACAACATCACCTGGGAATGCGACTATCCGCACTCCGACTCGTTCTGGCCGAAGAGCCGGGCTCGCGCCGAGGAGATGCTGGCCGGTGTTCCCGACGAAGAAGCGCACAAGATCGTCGAATTGAACACCCGCCGGTGGTACGCGTTCCCAGAGGAGGGGTTCGCCTCCTGCACGGCCGACTCCGGGTGGCGGCCCAACGCCGGCAATCCGCCGGAGTACGACTACGACGCCGTGATGTCCGACCACGGCGGCGTCGGGTACGGCGCCTTCATCCAGAATCTCGCCGATCAGATGACCAACAAGGAATAGCCGCGACTCACCGAATTCCCGCGGCGGCCGACCAGTCCTCGACGACCAGGATCCGCCCGGACGAGGCGAGGGTCATGTAGAGCGTCGCCTCGTTACCGCTGAGCGTGACGTTGGTGGTCATCGGATCGTCCGCGGGAATCGCGCCGAGCAGTGCCCCGTCCGCCGAGAAGATCGTCACCCCGCCGGTGCCGAGCGTCGCCACCAGAATCCGACCCGCCGTGTCGACGCACAGGCCATCGGCGCCACCGACATTCAGCGGTCCTCCGCTCGGCACCGTCGCCAATCCGCGCGCCGCCTTGATGACGCCGGGCGCGGCGAGGTCGAACTCCCAGATCCGGCGCGTTCTGGTCTCGGCAACATACAGTTTGGATTCGTCCGGCGAGAGCGCAACCCCGTTCGGCATCTCCAGTGGGTAGACCACCTCGCACAATCCGCCGCCGACGGTGCCGTACAGGAGTCCGGTGACATCGCGAGTGCGACCCCTGATCGTCCCGCCGTCGGTGACGTAGAAGCCACCAGAGGAGTCCACGCACACGTCGCTTGGACGCACCAGCGGTGACCGTTGGCCATCGCGGGCGATGAATTCGGTGGTCAGCGTGCCAACCCGACCGTCTGGGTCGACGATCTGGATCGCCGGTGTCAGCGGTGCAGCCGCGGCTCCGATCGGACGGAACAGCATGGCGCAGCCGTCGAAATCGTACGGCCACGGCCCGATTCCGAACGTGGAGCCGCCGTTCTGGCAGACGACGAGCCGACCATCTGGCAGCCGGGCGATCCCGTTCGGCCCGCCGCCGGTGTCGGCGACCTTCTCCTTGGTACCGTCGGGCCGCACCCGCGCGATGCAGCCGGCGGCGATCTCCGAGACCAGAATCGACCCGTCCGCCTCCGCGATCGGGCTCTCCGGAAATGCCAGACCGTCGGCGAGGTAGTGGGTGCCGCGCGTCACGATCGACCCGCCCACCAGCTGCGGAACACACTGTCGGACAACGGGATATCGCCGACTCCGATTTGGCCGGCGGGCCAGTTGGCTGCCGGTTGGCGCAGCGGCGACTGGGCGTGCCCGATGCCGTACCACAGGCGGTGCCTGCGGTGCGAGAACAGCCACCGGCCGTCGCGCAGTTCGTAGCGATCCTCGTATTTGATGAGCTGCTCGACGAAGCCGTCGGCCTCGGTCTGGGCGAAACAGTGTGCCCACACCTGGCCGTGGGCCTGTGCGTCGTCATCGAAGTCGATCAAATGGTTGGCCACCAAGATCACCACGAATAGGCATCCGTCGAGGCTGTGTGTCATCAGCCGCCGCAATCCGTCTCGACCGTCGCCGTATTCGCCGAAGCGGGCATCCGGTGAGTACAGGTCGACCATCGCGTCGACGTCTCGTGACTCGAGCGCGGCCGCGTACCGGTATGCGAGCTGGCGAATTTCGTCGCGTGCCACCAACATTGCGACCTGGTCGCGGTGAGCCATCCGCATCAGCCTCCTGTCACGTTGATGTCCTGGCCGGTGATCGCCGACGCGGCGTCGGAGGCCAGCCAGATGGAGACGTCCGCGACCTCGTCCGGGCGGATCAGTCGGCCCATTTTGGTCGACGCGACCAGTTTGCGTCGCACCTCGTCCGGACTCACCCCATCGGCGGCCGCCCGCCGGGCCAGGTAGTTGTCGACCAACTGACCCTCTACCGTGCCGACCACCAGGGTGTTGACCCGGATCCCCGCGGTCCCCACTTCCAGTGCCAGCGTCTGCCCCAGTGCGCTCAATGCCAGCTTGGCCGCGGCGTAGTGGGCCTTATGCGGTTGAACCGTACGCGCCGCGGCCGAGGACAAAAACTGGATATTGCCACTGCCGGCCGGAATCATTGCCTGCCGCAATGCCTCTCGCGACAACACCATCGGGGCGACCAGATTCGTTGCGAGCACCTCGTTCCAGTTGTCGACGGTGGCCTCCGTGACCGGCTGATCGGTGCCCGGTATCGCGGCGTTGTTGACCAGGACATCGAGGCGTCCCCAGCGGGACATGATCGCGGAAACGACGTCCCCGCACTGAGTCTCGTCCCGGATGTCGGCGATGTGCACCGAGGCATGGCCACCGTCCTCGGCGATCACATCCGCGGTCACCGCCAGTTGGTCCGGCCGCCGCGCGACCAACGCGACCGTGGCGCCGCTGCGCGCGTACCGCCGCGCGATCACACGGCCGATTCCACCGCTCGCGCCGGTGACGACGGCGACGCTGTTCGCGAGGTCCGCACTCATGGCCACTACCCGTCCAACAGCATCTTCGCCATCGGCGTGCCTGCGGGGAACACCTCGGTGATGCCGGCGCTGAGATATCCCGAGTCGGTCACCATTGTGATGCCGTTGACGACGCGCGCCGCATCACTGCACAGGAACAGCAGCGGGTAAGCCTGTTCCATCGCCGTAGCGGCGGCCACGCCGACCTTCGCGCGGTAGTCGGCACCGAAGTCGAGCCAGAGTTCCGCATTGGCCCGCGCCAGTGGCGTGTCGGTGGGACCGGGGCAGATGGCGTTGATGCGGATGCCGTCGGAGATGAGATCCATGGCCTCGCGCGCCACGTAAGCGCATACCGCCTGTTTGGTGAACATGTAGTGCGCACAACCGTTGTCGAGCGCCCACGCGGCAGCGGTGTCGAAGTCCACGATGGCGAGGAATTCGGTGAGCTGCGGCAGGTTCGACCGCCAGGCGAGCCCGGCCGCCGACGAGATGAACCCGATCGCACTGCCCCGGGGGAGCATGTCCTCGGCGCGCAGCCGCTCGATGAGGTGGCGGTGACCGATGAAGTTGATGCGCTCGATGCCGGGACCGTCCGCCACGCCCGCGCACGCGAAGAGGGCGTTGACGGTGCCCCCGCATTCGGCCACCGCAGTGTCGATGCTGTTCCGGTCCGCCAGATTCACTCGGATCGCGGTGACGCCGGGCAGGTCGCAGTCGGCGTAGTCCATGACGACGACGTCGGCGCCCGCGTCCTGAGCGAGCCGAGCTGTGGCATTGCCCATCCCGGTGGCGCCACCGACGACGACGACACGCTTGTCTCGATAGGAGAAGGCGTCGAACAGGCTCATGATGCCTCCAGTGTGGTCGCAGCCGTTCAGCGGCGGAGTCTTTCAGAGATTACGAGAGCACACTATCTGTACTATTGTCCAGTGACTGAACACGGCGTGGACTCCGTCGTCGAGGACTGGATCTCAGCGAATATCGGGCCGGTGCGCACCATCGAACGCCACCACCGTTGGCGGCCCGCATGGTTCGTCACCGCAGACCGCGGCGGTCGGGAGGTCGACCTCTACGTCCGGGGAGATCGCGAGGGGTTCGGCTTTGCCACCGTCGCCGCGGAGGCAGAGATCCTCCGGGTGCTGGAGGCGCATCGGATCCCCGTCCCCCACATACACGGGGAGATCACCGAGTGTGGTTCTCTGGCATCGGCGATCGTGATGGACCTGTTGCCGGGAGCGCCGAATCCATGCCTCACCGACGATGCTCACGGCGTCGACGCGGTCATGGACTCCTATGTCGATGCACTTGTGGGCGCCCACTCCATCGACCCGGCGGCGTTCGCCGCTGCGGGCGTGCGCATCCCCGACGGTCCACGTGCGCTCGCCCTCGATTATTTCGAGACGTTCGTGACCCGCTATCGGGACTTCAAGCGGCGCCCGGAACCGTTACTGGAGTTCGCGATCGGATGGCTGCGACGCAACGCCCCGGCTCACCGGTCGACCCCGTCGTTCGTTCTTGGTGACACCGGGCAGTACATGTACGCCGATGGCCGGATCACCGGCCTGATCGACGTCGAACTCGCCCACATCGGCGACGTCTCCCACGATCTGGCGGGCCTGCGATTGCGCAACGTCACGGAGCCGATGGGCGACCTCGGCCGGGTACTGCGGCGCTATGAGGCGGTCTCGGGAACGCCGCTGGATCGGACCGCGATCGAGTTTCACACCGCCAAGTTCGCGCTCTGCACGCCGCTCGGTGTCGCGATCGTTCTGCATCTGGACTTACCGCTGACCGACATCGTCCAGTACATCGAGTGGTTCCATCTCCTATCGCTGCACGCGATCGAATCGATTGCCCGCCAGGCCGACGTCCAGCTATCGGCTGTGTCGTTACCCGACCCGATGCCCACGGCCTACCCCGGCGCGATCGCCGGCCTGGCATCCATGGTGGAGTCACTTCCAGTGCCAGCCGGTATCGCCGAGTACCAGCGGTCCGCCGTGGCGAAGGTTGCGCAATTTTGTCACCGCGTGAGCGAGTACGCGCACGCCATCGACGCCGCCGACCTCGATGACATCCAGGATCTGCTCGGGAGTCGACCCGCCGACCGCGCGGAGGGCGACGAGACCCTCGAGAAGTTCGTCCTGACCGCGGCGCCGCATCACGACCCCGCATTGATTGCGCTGCTCCACCGTCGGGTGATGCGCCAACTCCTGCTCATGGAACCGCTCCTGACCGGCGGTCGGATCGGGCACGTGACACCACTGACCGAGCTGCTCGGCTAAGCGGTCAGCATGACCAGAACCCGCACGGCGAATATCGCATTGCCAATCGCATACCCGATCTATCTGACGCTCAACGCATTACGTGCCAGGCTGCGCTGAGCTCACCGCACCGGGGTGAGCCGGACCGCAAGCCGCGTGGGCCCACGCAACGAGCTGTGCCGCGACCACGTCGTGTCGCCAACCGCGTCGATCCGCGACACCCGGGAAACGAGTTCACGTAGAACCGCTTGAGCCTCCATCCTCGCCAGCGGAGCACCCACGCACATGTGCGCACCGTAGCCGAAGGCGATGTGCGTCCGGGGATTTCGGTCCGCACGGTACTGATCGGGGTCCTCAAACGCGATGGGGTCGCGGTTGGCCGCGCCGAACAACAGAAGGATTCGAGATCCGCGGGGTATCGTGACGCCGGCGATCTCGTAGTCGGCACGGGTGTACCGGTAGAGGTTCTGGATCGGTGTCGTCACGCGCAACTGCTCCTCGACCGCCATGGGGATGAGGTCGGGGTCGGCTCGGATCATGTCGTACTGGTCGGGGTTGTGCGCCAAGGTGTCGAACATGCCGCCCAGCAGATTTGTTGTTGTTTCGTTGCCCGCGATCAGCAGGTGGATCGCGATGAGGAACAGCTGCTCATCAGTGAGGCTGCCGTCGCTGTTGTGTTCGAGCAGGCGGCCCAGCACGGTGCCGGAGCCTTTCAAACCACCGTGGGCAAACTGGTTCAGGAAGTAGCGACGCAAGGTGGCCATCGCCGCCATCGACTTCACCGCGCCGACGACACCGCGCGGCGTGGGCGAGAAGTCCATGATGCCGACACCGGCTTCCGACCAGCGCCGAAAGTCGTCGGCGTCGCACTCCGGTATGCCGAGGATCTGCGCGATCATCCGGATGGGCATCGGAATTGCCAGTCGCTGCACCACATCACAGCCGGGGTAGTCGATGACCTCGGTGACGAGTTCGGTCGCCAGCTTCTCCGTCATCCCCTTCCAGCTATCCATCGCGCCCTTACTGAAGCCCGGCTGGACCTGCTTGCGCAGCCGGGCATGCTCGTCGCCGTCGGTCAGTACAGCGAGCGGCGCCGAGAATTTGAGCCGGGTGACGCCTTCGGCGCTCGTCACGTACTCGGTATCGCGCAGAGCGGTCCTGACATCGGAGAGTCGGCTCAAAATGAAATTGGACCGCCGGGGGTTGTAGTGCACCCGACCGCTGCGATGGAGAGTCCGGTAGGCCTCAAACGGCGCAGACGCCGTCGCAGGATCCATCGGATCGAAATCGGTGTTGACCGCGCCCGTCCACCCCCGATAACCACGCGCGCGGTTCTGCACGGCGGCAACGACATTCATCCGGACTGCGTTGGCGAAGGGCCCGATCACCCCGGGAGTGCTGCGCGCCATCTTCGGCCTCCTTGGTCGTCGCTACATCGGCCGGCGGCGTGGGCGCCGCTACCGTCCGCGGAACGTCGGGTCGCGTTTCTCCATGAAGGCCGCCATCCCCTCGGCGACGTCATCGGTGGCTGCCACCTGCTCGACGAGAAGTGCCTCGGTATCGAATGCCGCGGCGCGGTCCACGTCGAGGGCTTGGTTGAGCATCGCCTTGGCGGCGGCGATCCCGCGTGTCGCTCCGCGCGCGAGGCGCTGGGCCCACGCCGTCACTTCCGCGGTGAGCTGATCGTCGGCGACGACCTTGTTCACCAACCCGATGCGATGCGCCTCCTGGGCGGTGATCTCCTCGCCGAACATCAGCAGTTCCTTGGCGATGTTGAACGGCACCTTCCGCGCGAGTAGGTAGGCGGCACCGCCGTCGGGCGCCAGGCCGCGTCGCACGAACAGCTCGATCAGCCGCGCACTTTCGGCGGCGACGATCAGGTCGCACGCCAGGACCATGCTCGCGCCGACACCGGCGGCGACGCCGTTCAGTGCGCAGACGACCGGCTTTTCACAGTCCAATATCGCCGACACCACGGCCTGTGATCCGGTGCGAAGCCTGCGCGCGGCGTCACCGGCGACCCGGTCCTGGCTCGGCCGCATCTCGGGGTCGCGCAGGTTGGGGCCGGTGCAGAAGTGCCTGATGCCCGCGCCGGTCAACACGAGGGCACGGATGCCGGGATCGCTCGATGCGCGCTCCAAGTTGTCGATGAGGTCCCGCTGCATCGCCCGGGTCACGGAGTTGCCGACGTCCGCGCGGTCCAGTACCAACCACCGCACCCCGTCCTCGGTGCGCGCGGTCAGTCCGGTGGTGCTCACAGCAGGATCGGCACGCTCGCCGGACCGCGCACCGAATTGGTGTGGACGTATTCGACGGCGTCCTCGTCCACCTCCCACGTCGGGAAGCGGGCCAGGGTCTCCTCGATGGCCACCCTGGCCTCCAGTCGGGCGAGCGCGGCGCCCAGGCAGAAGTGCGCGCCGTGGCCGAAACTGAGGTGCCGGATGCCGGTGCGGTTGACGTCGAAGACGTCGGGGTTCGGGTACTGGCGTTCGTCACGCCCGGCCGAGCCCGTCAACAGCGCGACCTTGGAGTCGGCCGGTATCACGGTGTCGTGAAAGGTGGTGTCGTGCAGCGTGAAGCGGCCCTGCACGGGTGACGGTGCCTCATATCGCAGTAGTTCCTCGACCGCGCCTCCGATGAGGCCGGGGTTCTCGACGAGTTTCGCGCGTTCGCCAGGAAAGCGCGCGAGCGTCAACGCCGTCCAGCCGAGCAGTCGCGCGACGGTCTCGTTGCCCGCCACGTTGATGAGCGCGATGAAGAACAGTACTTCGCCGTCGTCGAGACGACGAGTTTCTCGGCCGGGCTGCACCAGGTCGGAGTCCATCAGGTTGCCGACGATATCGCTGGTGCTGTTCACCCGGCGCTTCTGAATTTGTTCTTTGTAATACCCGAAGAGCTTCTCGTTGGCCTGTTGGCCCAACTCGCTGAGCTCCGCAGTGCCCTCCTCTCGGTGAAGCTGCAGATCCGTCCACTCACGCAGATTGTCATGGTCTTCTTCCGGGAAGCCCAGCAACGAACTGATCACCATGACCGGTAGCTTCATGGAGAAGTCACGGACGTAGTCGAATCCCCCGCTGCCGACATGGGGCTCCAGATATCCGCGGCACAACGTGCGCACCCGGTCCTCGAGCTCGGCGATCTTGCTCCGAAAGAATGTGCGGTTGACCATTTTTCGCATGGCCGTGTGGTCGGGCGGATCCATCATGATCATCGCCTTCGGGGGTGGCCACGGTTCGGGCGTGATCGCATCCAACGTGATGCCGTGCTCGGAAGAGAACGTCTCGGTGTCGAGGGAGGCCGACAGCACGTCGTCGAACCGGCTCAACGCGTAAAAGTCATACTGCTCGTTGTAGTAGACAGGCGCCTCATCGCGCAGTCGTCGCCACACCTCGTAGGGATTCTTGTGCAGGGCACGGTCGAACGGATCCCAGCGCAACTCCGCTGTCACCATCGGCTGGTCCTTTCCTGGGTGGTCAGGCGTTAAACAATGGTACACTCCGCGTAATTCTGTACAACACTGAAGTCGAGGAGGGACGGGCAGGTTGGAAACGCGGACCCTGGACCATGTCATCTATGAGAAGGACGGTCCGATCGCCCGGATCATTCTCAACAATCCCGAACGTGCCAACGCCCAGACCTCCCAGATGGTGCACAGCGTCAACGAGGCGCTCGACGACGCGCAGTACGACTATGACATCAAGGTCGTCATCATCAAGGCCAACGGAAAGGGTTTCTGCTCGGGTCACGTACCCGACGGCAGTTACCCGGAGTTCAAGGCGGAATTGGACGCCTCGGGCAAGGTGTGGCGTTCGGCTGCACAACTGTTCCTGTGGCCGGTGTTGAAGCTGTGGGAGTTTCCGAAACCGGTCATCTCTCAGGTGCACGGATACGCGATCGGCGGCGGCACCACCTGGGCGTTGCTGCCCGAGATCACGGTCTGTTCCGACGACGCCTGGTTCCAGATGCCGCTTGTGCCCGGGTTCGGGCTGCCGGGGGCCGAGACGATGTTCGAGCCCTGGGTGTTCATGAACTACAAGCGTGCCGCGGAGTACCTCTATACCGCGCAGAAGATCTCGGCCGAGCAGGCCCTGGAGTTCGGGTTGGTCAACCGCGTCGTACCGGCCGATGAATTGGAGAGCACGGTAGAGGAGCTGGCCACCAGGATCGCCAAGGCGCCGTTGATCACGCTGCAGGCCACGAAGGCGGGCATCATGCGGGCCTGGGAGACCATGGGCTTTCGCACCCACCAGCAGGCCACCAACGACCTGCAGGCGGTCGTCACCGGGTCGAAGGAGTTCCAGGATTACATGAGGGAGCTGATGAAGAGGGCAGCCAAACCCGCTGACCGGGTCTGAGCATGCCGCTGAGGCCGATCGTCCGGTTCGGCGGCGGGGAACGCGTCGAGCGGTTGCGCGAGTCGGTCCGCAGCTGGCTGGCCGACAACTTGCCCGACGAGTTCCGCCGCACCGCCGCCAACCCCGACTACCTGCCCCGCGAAGGCCACGAACGGGCGGTGGCGTTCTGTCGCACGCTGCACGCCCAGGGCTGGTTCGTTCCGCATTGGCCCGCGGAGTACGAAGGCGGCGGCCTCGGCGTCGTCGAACAGGTGGTCATCAGGGAGGAACTCGCCTACGCGGGGGCGCCGCTGGTCAACACGAACGGGGTGAACATGCTGGCGCCGGTGCTTTTTCGCTTCGGCACCCCCGAACAACAGCGCGAGCACCTGCCGCTGATCGCGCGCTCGGAGCGGATGTGGGCGCAGGGGTACTCCGAACCCGAGGCCGGATCCGATTTGGCAGCGTTGCGGATGACCGCGCGTCGCAACGGCGATCACTACGTGCTCAACGGGCAGAAGACGTGGACGAGCAACGGCGTGCTGGCCGACTGGATCTTCGTGCTCGCCAGGACCTCGCCCGTGGGCGAGAAACGGCAGGCGGGGATCTCGTTCTTCCTCGTCGACCTCTCCAGCCCGGGCATCACCCGCCGGCCCATCAGATCGATGACGGGTTACCCGACATTCGCCGAAGAGTTCTTCGACGATGTGCGGGTGCCCGCGGCGAACCTGGTCGGCGCGGAGGGTGACGGCTGGAAGGTCGCCAAGGCTCTGCTGAACGCCGAACGATCGAACGTGACCCGTGCCGCACAGGCTCAGCGCTATCTCGACGAGCTCGTCGACTGGTGCCATGCGCAGCGCGGGAAACACCATGACCCGCTGGCGGATCCGACCAACCGGCTGGCGCTGGCACGGGCGGTCGAGCGGGTGGAGGTGGGACGGATCCTGTCCTACCGGATCGCACACCTACAGGCGGCGGGATCGTTGGATCCGGCGCTGCCGTCGCTGTCCAAGCTGTACCACTCGGAACTGACTGCCGAGCTTCGCGCACTGGGCGCCCGGATCCTGGGCCCCGCGGGCGCGCTGATGCCCGACGACCCCGAGGCCGTGCTGGACGGTCACTTCTCGGAAGGCCTGCTGCTCTCGCTGCTGCACACCATCGGCGGCGGCACCAGCGAGATTCAGCGGGACCTGATCTCTACCACCGGTCTCGGCTTGCCGCGCTAGCCGAGCGCTGCTGGGCGACGGTCGCCATCGCCAGCTCCAGCGGGTGAAAGGCCGCCAGCTGGGCGGTCTCCACCGAGTTGATCAGACGCTTGGTCATCTCCACCGCCGCGGAATCAGCCTGTGCCAGTTCGTCGAGAACGGCGAGCGCACGGTCGACCGCGGCGCCGGGCTCGGCGAGGTCGGTGACCAGGCCGACGTCTGCAGCGTCGGACGCCGCAAGTCGTTTGCCGCGCAGCAGCAGTGCGGCGGCGCGCTGCCTGCCCAGCTGCTGGGTCAGCCGCCAGGCCAAGCCGCCGTCCGGGACGACCGCGCGAGCGACGAACGGAGCACTGAAAAAGGCGTCGGTTGCGGCAACGACGAGATCACACGACAGCGCGAGGCTCCACCCCAGGCCCACCGCGGCGCCCTCGACCGCGGCGACGGTCGGTACCGGGAGCGCTTTGAGCTGCTCCATGACTCGCTGTGCATGCTCGACCCGGCCCGCCGGTGCGAGCGGGCCCGCACCGTGCGCCGGACCGGCTTTCAAATCCCCGCCCGCACAGAAGAATCCGGCTGCACCGGCCAGCACGACGCCACGCACATCGGGGTCGGCAGCCACCGAAGTCAACTGCTCGGACAACTCGGTCCACGACTCATAACGCAACGCATTGCGCTGCGCCGGGCGGTTCAGCAACAGCAGCGCGACTGCGCCCCTGTCCTCGCGTAGCACCAGCGGTGTCGTGCCATCGGACATCACGTCACCGATTGAGAAACTTGTCGATCGCCGCCCGGTGCTCTTCAGTGGTGAAACACTCTGTCTCCGCGGATATCCCGTAATCCAGGATGGCTGTCACCGCGCGTTCGGCATGCAGGTTCAACGTCCGCTTGGTGTCTTGGACGGCACGCGGGGGAAGGGCCGCGAGCCGGTGCGCCAGCGCGAGTCCTTCCTGTTTGATCGCGTCGTGCGGTACCACCCGATTGGCCAGCCCGAGTTCGACGGCCTTGGCCGCCGGAATGCGTTCACCCAGCAAGAGGTATTCTTTCGCCTTCATCAGGCTCATCATCAGTGGCCAGAGCACCGAGCCACCGTCACCGGCGACCAGCCCGCTGGCGACGTGGGTGTCGGCCAGGAATGCGCGGTCCGACATCAGCGTGATGTCACACAAAACGGCGATGCTGCAACCGAATCCGACAGCTGGACCATTCACGGCGGCGACGATCGGCAGCGGGAAGTCGATCATGTCGCGCACGATGCGGCGGGCGTCGCGCATCCCCTCGCGCCGCGTGACCGGGTTGTTGACGTGCGTCTCCAGCCACTCCACCAGGTTGCCACCCGCCGAGAAGTAGTCACCCGTGCCGGTGATGAGCACGGCGCGGGCCTCGGAGTCCTCGCCCAGCGTGGTCCACAGCCGGGCGAACGCGCCATGCATCGCATTGTTGACCGCATTGGCATCACCGGGGTTGTTCAGGGTCACGATCCGGACGGGACCGTCACTGGCCACGAGGATCTCGTCGCATCCGGTGAGCTCTGAGGAGCCGGTCGGCAGTTCGGTCAACGGCAGCTAATCCTTTCAAGAGTCAGACGGCATCCACGCCGACCGACGGGTCTGCACGAACGCATCACGATCAGAGTTCACCGACCAACGCGGCGAACGCTTTTCGAGGAAGGCGGAGAACGCCTCGATCTGTTCGGAGGTTCCGATCGACGACCAGTAACCACTGACGTCGACGGCGGGCAGAGCACGTGCCATTTCGCGCTTCATCGCCGCACGTGCCGCGGGGCCGGTGTTGCGGACCCGGTCCAGTAGCGCCTGTGTTTCTGCGGCGAGGCTGTCGTGGGGCACGACCTTGCCGACCAGCCCGTAACGCTCGGCGTCGGCGGCGTCGAGCCAGTCATTTCCGTAGATCATGTGGTTGGCGCGCAATGTTCCGATGCGTTGCGGGATACGGGCGGCGACGAAAGCTTCGTAGACCCCACGGGTCAGATCGGGAACCCGGAGGCGGGCCCGGTCCGACGCGATCACGAGGTCGGCGAACAGCGTCATTACCAGGCCGCCGCCCATTGCGATGCCGTTCACGGCGCACACCACGATCTTCGGGATCTTGCCGAGTACTTCGAAAGGTGTCGCGTCGTACGCCTCGGTGAACGCGTCCCACGACCGGTCCGGATTGCTCACCGAGTTCATGTCGCCACCGGCGCAGAAGACGTCGCCGGTTCCGGTGATGATCAGGAACTGGAGGTCTGGTTCGTCGGCGACAATCATCGCGGCGCGTTTGATCCCGTGGTAACCGTCGGCGGTGACCGCGTTCCGTTTCTCCGGACGGTTGATGGTGACGGTGAGCGTGTCGCCGGCGATTTCGCCGATCAGCTCGGGTGCCCCCAGGTCGACCGTCAGGGCGTCCGGTAATCCGGTCATGAGATCACGGCAACGAGTTCGCCGACGTCGTAGGTGCCCCCGACTTCCACCTTCCACGTCACCACGCCGGACGCTGGTGCCTCGACGTCCATTTCGGCCTTGTCGGTGGCGATGGCATACAGGGGATCACCTTCGACCGCGGACTCACCGTCGGCGACGTACAACTCTGTCACCTCGGCTTCGGTGATCGCATCTCCCGGTTTGGGCATCCGAACCTCTGTCACACGACCCTCCTCACGGCGTCGACGAGCTGGGCCGAGTTCGGCCGACAGGCCGCCTCCAAGGTCGCGGCCCGTGGAACCGGGGTATAGGTGCCCGCCACGCGCTGGATCGGCGCCGCGAGCTCGCCGAACAATTCGGCGCCGACGGCGGCGGCGATTTCGGCGCCGGGCCCGCAGAAGCCGACCGATTCGTGGGCGACGACAAGGCGTTTGGTCTTTCCTACCGAATCCAGAACGGCTTGGAGGTCCAGCGGGACGAGGGTCCGCAGATCGAGGACCTCGACCGAGACGCCCTCGTCTTGGAGTGTGTTCGCCGCCTCCAGGGCCGCGTGCACCATGACGCCGTACGTGCAGATGGTGACGTCGCTACCGGCGCGCTTGACATCGGCCTGTCCGAGCGGAATGACGTAGTCGGCCACTGGAACCGGTCCCTTGCCGCCGCCGTAGTAGAGCTTCATCGATTCGATGAACAGGCACGGGTCCTCCTCCCGCAGGCACGCATTGAGCAGACCTGCGGCGTCCGCTGCGGTACTGGGCCAGACGACCTTGAGTCCCGGGGTGTGCATCGCCCAGGCCTCGACGGCTTGCGAATGCTGGGGGCCGGCACCGGTTCCCACCATTGTCCGGATCACCAACGGCGCGCCTCGACGGCCGCCGGACAAGTAGCGGACCTTCGCAGCGTGGTTGGCGATTTGGTCCATCGCCACACCGAGGAAGTCCATGAACATCAGTTCGGCGACGGGGCGCAATCCGGCCAGCGATGCACCGAGCGCCGCCCCGATGATCGACGACTCCGCGATCGGAGTGTCACGCACCCGCAGCTCGCCGTACTTGGCCGAGAGCCCGGCCGTGATCTTGAACATGCCGCCGCCGGAGCGATCGCCGATGTCCTCGCCCAGCAGGATGATCGACTCGTCAGCGGCCATCGCTCGGTCGAGGGTGCGATGGATGGCCTGCACCAGCCCGAGGTCCTCGGTCTCCCCGTCGGGCAGCGGCACACGCGTCGCCGTGGCCGCGGCCAACTCAGACCCGTTGTCCGCGAACACATCGCGCGTGAGTTCCTCGGCCTCGGGTGACTCGGCGTCGCGGGCGGCGGCGAAGGCGGATTCGACCTTTTCCGATACTTCGGCGTCGATCCGATCAAGGTCGTCTGCGGTGGCGGTCCCCTCCTCGACCAGTCGCCGCCGGTAGCGATCGAACGGCGGGTCGGCACGTTTGGCAGCCAGTTCGTCGGGATCGGCGTAGGCCATGCCGTCACCGAAGTAGTGGCCCTGCAGCCGGTAGGCGACCGCCTCGACGAACGTGGGGCCGTCGCCCGTTCGTGCGCGCCCGACCGCCTCTGACACGGCGTCGTGGACGGCCTGGGGGTCGGTGCCGTCGACCGTCACGCCGGGCATCCCGTACCCGCCCGCACGGTCGGACAAGTCAACGGTCCGGGTGTACCGCGACATCGCCGTGCACTCCGCCCACGCGTTGTTCTGGCAGAAGAACACCACCGGAAGGGACCACAGCGCTGCCATGTTCATCGCCTCGTGCATATAGCCGATGCTGGTGGCACCGTCGCCGAAGCTGACGAGTACCACCTGCCCGGTGCCGCGGATCGACGCGGCCAGTGCGATGCCGTTCGCGATCAGCGGACCCGCCCCCACGATGCCCGTCGTCCACGCGATGCCATGGTCGGGATCGGAGATTCCCATCGCGCCGGCCTTACCTCGAGACAGCCCGGTGCTGCGACCGAGGATCTCGCCGAAATAGCCGGCCAGGTCGATGCCCTTGGCGACGACGTCGCCCAGGCCCCGGTACGTGCTGACGAGTTGATCGGTGTCGGACAGCGCCAGCGCGGCACCGGCCGACATCGCCTCCTGACCGTCGACGGGCCAATAACTCATCGCGATCTCACCCGAAGACAAGCCTTTTCGGACTCGCTGATCGGCGTGCTGCACCTCGCTCATCAGGCGGTACAACTCGATCGCGCGATCGTTGGTCGATGACTGCGCCTCTGTGTCCAACTGGGTGGCCATTGAATCTCCTTGCCCGCGCACTTCGGCTGCGGCGATTCTACAACATGACGAAATATGTTCAGTCGTTCTGTCTGGTGACACCTTTCAGCTGTTCAGCGAACAGCATCCGATCGAAATAGCACCGCTCGAGAATCAATCCTTCGCCGTCGAATCCGAAAACGTTGACGCTGAGCATGTCGATGTCGGTGCCCGCGCAGGTCGTTCTGGTCTCCACCACCAGCCCGTCGGCCCCGTGATAGATCGCCTCAGCGGCGTAATGCATCCACGGCAACTCGTCCCACTGTCGCAGGATCATCGTCCTGACCGCCGCGTCACCATCGTAAACGGTTGCACTGGGCACGATTTCGTACCGGGGGTAAGCGAAGGTGGCCATGATCGCCTCGAGATCGCGAGCGTTCTCGCCTGCGACGTGGCGCAGCACAATCTCCTCGCGGACCCTGCGCAGCCGGTCCTCACTCATCGGGGTTCGAACGTCGGGAGGTTGCGCCCGTCGTCGAGCGGCATCCAGGCGACGAATACTTCGTCGCCCACCGACGGCGGTGGCCCGAACACGTTCGACATGATGCGCGCCCCCTCCGCCAGGTCGACCAGGACGACCGAATAGGGCACCCGGTCGGCGAATGCCGGATGCGCGGCGCGGTGGTGCACGCTGACCGCGTGGACCACGCCCTGCCCGCTCAGTTGTTCCCACTTCAGCGCGAGGCCTCCGCAGTGCGGGCACACGTGGCGCGGGTACCACACCAGCCGTCGGCAGGCCTCGCAACGCTGCATGACCAACCGATGCTTTTCGGTCGCCGCCCAGAACGGTGCCGACACCGCACTGGGTTGCGGCACCGGGAACCCTTCGCTCATAGCACTGCCTCTGTTCCGATGATGACGGTGGAGGTCGCCGATAGCACACCGCCGGTGCCGTGTGCCAACGCGGTTTGCGCGCCGGGAACCTGTCGCTCACCGCATTCCCCCCGCACCTGGCGGACGGCTTCGACAAGCAGGAAGGCACCGAACGCGCCTGGATGCGTGTACGCAAGCCCTCCCCCGGTGGTTTGGCCGGGAAGGGCACCGCCGGGCGCGAGCACACCGTCGGCGACGAACGGTCCGCCCTCGCCCTTCTTGCAGAACCCGAGATCCTCCAAGGCCAGCAACACGGTGATCGTGAACGAGTCGTACAACTGCACGACGTCGATGTCGCCGGGACTCAGGCCGGCGGCGGCGAACGCCGCGGGTCCCGACACCGCACCCGGAGTCACGGTCAGGTCGGGCATCTGCGTGATCATGGCGTGCGATGCCGCCGACGTCGCGCCGAGCACGTAGGCCGGGTCGCCGAGGTCGCGGGCCCGTGCGGCGCTGGTGAGAACGATCGCGGCGGCGCCGTCGGTGACCAGGCAACATTCCAGCTTGTGGATGGGTTCGGTGATGTAGCCGGAATTCAGGACGTCGTCGACGGTGATCGGATCGCGTTGATTGGCGCGGGGATTGCGTGCCGCCCACCGGCGGGTGTCGACCGCGATCTGCGCGAGCTGTTCGGCGGTGGTGCCGTACACCGCCATGTGCCGGTTGGCGGCAAGCGCGTACGCACTGAGCGGAAGCATCACGCCGAACGGGGTCTCCCATTCCAGCCGTTCGGGGGTGGCGAACACCCCGAGGCCCTTGTCGCCGCGCTTGCGGGCCGCACGTGGGGTCGACGCGTAAACGATGACGACGGTTTCGGCGAGGCCGGCGGCGATCGCGGCGGCCGCGTGTTCGACGTACAGTCCGTAGCTCGCGCCCCCGGTCTGGGTGGCGTCGGTGAATCGCGGTGTGATGCCGAGGTATTCGGCCAGTTCGACCGAGTGCATGAGAGTGCCGCCGGTGCACGTGCACAGACCGTCGACATCGGAGAGCGACAGGCCCGCATCCGCGAGTGCCGCGGTGATGACGCGGGCCTCGAGCTCACGTAGCGGCATGTCGATGACGCCGGACGGCGACACCTCATCGGCCACGCCGACGATGGCGGCGGCGCCGCGAAGGTTGTCGTTCACGTCAGCTCCTGTTCGAAGAGTTCGCGCAGTGCGGGCTGGCTCACCTTCAGCGATGGAGTCCGGGGCAGCTCATCGACGACCAGCAGCCGCGCAGGCACCTGATATCGGGTGAGCCGCTGACGAACGAAATCCATCAGCTCCTCGGGTTCGACATGGGCGCCGTCGGCGAGTTCCACCGCGCCAACCGGCACAGCACCCAGTCGCCTGTCGGTGATACCGGTGACTCCCGCGTCACGCACGGCGGGGTGGCTGCGCAGGGCGTCGACAACATCGGCGGGGGCAACCTTGAATCCGCCGCGGATGATCACGTCGTCGGCGCGGCCGTCCACGAACAGGAAACCGTCCTCGTCAAGGCGGCCAAGGTCCGTGGTCCGCACCCATTCACCGCCGCGAGTCCGCACCTCGATGCGCCCTTGGACTCCGGCCGGCACCTCACGACCATCGTCGGTCGAGACGATCCGGACCTCGCGACCGCCCTGCGGACGGCCGACGCTGCCCCGCTTGGTCTTCGCCCACTCGCGGTGCAACGCCAGGTTCCAGCCGGCGACGCCGCCGGCGAACTCGGTGGCCCCGTAGGACGGCAACACCGCGACGCCGTACCGGGCCTCGAAGGCTTCCTGCACGTCGACCGGCAGCGGCGCCGTGCCGGACGTGACGACCTGCACGCTGGAGAAGACGTCCGGCGGCACGGCCGCGTCGAGCACCATCGTCAGCGCCGACGGCACCAGGCTGACCGCCTTCGGGCGGTGCCGCACGACGAGATCGACGAAATCGTCCACCCGAAATCGCTCCAGCAGCGCGATCCTGCGCCCCTCGCAGATGTTCAGCAGAGTGCGGAACAGCCCGGACATGTGGACCAACGGGGAACTGACGATGGCAACCCCGGACCGCAGCCGAAGGTGTCCCGGTTCGCCGCTGCCGTAGTGAGCGCCCGCGGCGTCGATAGTCTGCTCAAACGCTGTATAGGACAGAGGGATTCGCTTTGGCGGTCCGGTGGTGCCGCTGGTGAGCATCTCGACCGCCACACCATCCTGCGCCGGACGGAACGGGCCCGGGCCAAGGCGCTCGAGCCCGGCGACCGTCTGAACCGAAGCCGGGTCGCCGGCCACTTGGAGACCGAGTGCACCCGTCGCCGCTGCGACGACGGAAGGTCGCCGCCACTCCGCACCGAGTGCGATCACCGCGGGCAACCGCAGCTGCTCGATGTCGGCCGCCAACCGGGCGTCCCCACTCCCGGCATTGATCGTGACGACGCAGCCGTCGACAAGCAGGACTCCCAGTAGCGCCGCCACCATGGCCGGGTGGTTGCGAAGGAGCAGGCCGACCGGTGCACCGCTGCCCAGCCCCGCTGCCGTCAAACGGTTTTCCACTGCGGACGCGATATCGCCGATCGTTTTCCAGTCGGTCCAGCTGCCTTCGTACTCGATGGCCGGTGCGGTCGGATCCAGTGCCAACACGGCACGGATACGGGCTTCGATCTGCCGGCTCAAGCCGACGCTGCCGCGAGTTCGGTCGCCGCCGGAATCACCTCTTCGGCGAACAGCTTCATGGAATCGCGGACTTTTGCGCGGTCCATTGCCCCGCCCCGCGACATCCGCAATATCACGTTGCGCCATCCCATGTCGATGACGGTGCGCATCTTCTCGATGATTCGGTCCGGGTTGCCCATCAGGGTGAGATGAGAGTTGAGCACCTGCTCGTAACTCTGCTTGTCGTGCTTCTCGAACCAGTCGGCGTATGCCTTGTAATCGGCCGGGATGTCCCCGCCACGCTCGAAGGGACTCGAATACTTGCGGTGCGTCACGATGGACAGCTCGACGCTCTCGCGCGGGTATGTCCGCGCGAACCCATCGTCTTCATGGCAGAACGCGTTCAGCAGGGCCCAGACGTTGCCGGTGGCCGCGGTGAGTCCCTTCTTCTCCTGTGTCTGAAGATAGATGTCCAACGCACCCTGCAGGTCTGGGTCGACCTGGTACGGGTTGCCGATGATGGCGCCGAAGCCCTTGTCCGCCAACCATTCGAAACTCGACGGCGTCTTCATCACCGTCCCCCACACCGGAATCGGCTGTTGCACCGGGCGGGGATGGATGGTGACATCCTGCAGTTGCCAGTACTTTCCGTCGTAAGTGACGTTCTCCTCGGTGAGCAACCGGTTGACGATCTCGACGCATTCCTGGTATCGAGCGGTGGCCTCATCCATCGGGATGCCGAACCCCTTGAACTCGTGGGCCTGGTAGCCCCGCCCGAAGCCGGCATCGAATCGACCCCCGCTGAGGTTGTCCGCCATGGCGATTCGTTCCGCGAGATGGATGGGGTCGTGGAAGGGCGCGACCATGCAGGCCGTGCCGATGCGGATCCGATCGGTCTGCGCGGCGATCGCCGCCGCGACCAGCGGAAGGTCCGCCAGGGCCCCATACGGCGAGAAGTGGTGTTCGGCCAGCCATACCTCGTCGTAGCCGAATTCCTCGGCCCAGCGCGCCTCCTCGAGCACGTTGGCGAATACCTCCGCATGGCTGAGGTGATTGGGTTTGTCACCGAGGATGAATACGCCGAACCGCACGCCGCTGCCTCCGCCGAGAATATAGTTGCAGTTACTGCGACTATATTGCACGATTGAACAAATATCGTCAATCCGTTCTATCACTGGAGGCCGCGTGACCGCACGTGCGACCCTCTCCCCCGCCGCGGTCGGCACCCGGCTGCCCCCGACGACACATCGCTGGATGCCCACCGATGCCATCCTCTACGCCCTGGGTGTCGGAGCACGCCCGCCTGCAGAGCGCCATCTGCTCGACGAACACGTCGGCCCCGCCGTGTTGCCGACCTATGCGCTGGTCGCCAACTGGTGGGCGGTCAAGGATCTGCGCGCGATACTCGACCTCGGCGCGTCTCCGATCGTGCATGCGGCGCAGTCCCTGAGCCTCGAGCGTTCCGTGGCCGCCAGCGGCGAGGTTTCCGTCGATGCCGAGGTGACCGCGCTGTGGGATACCGGCAAGCACGCAGTCATCGAGGTGACATCGACGGGCACTGACGCCGACGGTCCCCTTTTTCACGCCTCCTCGCAGACGATGGTGCTCGGCGAGGGCGGCTTCGGCGGGACGCGTCCGGCCTCGACCGCCCCGGCGCCGCACCGCGCTCCCGACGGGGTCCATGCCGACGAGGTTCGACCCGAGCAGGCGGCGATCTACCGGCTGAGCGGAGACCGCAACCCGTTGCACATCGACCCCGCCGCTGCCCGCAGATTCGGCTTCGACGATGTGTTCCTGCACGGTTTGTGCACGCTGGGCTTCGCGGCCAGGGCGCTGATCAACGTTGCCGGCAATGGTGATCCGGCGTCGCTCACCTCGATCAGCTGCCGCTTCGCCAAACCGGTGAAGCTCGCGTCCGAACTGCGCACCGAGATCTGGCGCGACGGCGCCGGTCCGGTTCGGTTCCAGACCCTGCAGGGCGATGTCGTTTCCCTCAGTTCGGGCACCGCGACGTTGACAGGATGCTGACCATGGACCAACGCCGCGCCCGGGGCCGACGAAACCGCGATGCGCTCATCTCAGCCGCCATCGAACTGTTCACCACCAACGGTTATGAGCAGACCACTGTCGAACAGATCGCCGAGCTGGCAGCCGTATCGCCGAGAACGTTCTTTCACCATTTCGCCGCGAAGGAAGACATCCTCTTTCACGGGTATGCCGAGCGCCTCGCGGAAGCCACGCGTCGATTTCGCGCCGTGGACAAGGGTTCTCTGGGTGACGCACTCGCCGAGGCCTCGGAAGCGGTCGCCGCGGCCATCACCGAAAACCCGGACATCTTCGTGGCCCGGGCCAGAATGTACCGCGACCTGCCTGCCCTGCGCGCCACGATGCTGCGAATCAACGACGACTGGATCGACCAGATGACGTCAGAGGTCGCGCGGTGGCTGAAGGCCGATCCGACGGTCGATGTGCGGCCGCGTCTGGCGGCCACGGTGATCAACGGCGCAAACCGGGCCGCGATCGAGCTCTGGGTGTCTGGCGGCGGGGTGGGCGATCTGGTCGCGATGATGGCGGAGGCCGTAAGCCTGGTGCGACCGACCGTCAACCGAATCGAGCTGGACTCCAAGAACATTCGAGGCCGTCGTGTCGGATGAGACGCGACCGGTCGCGGTGGTCACCGGAGGAGCGCGCGGCATCGGGGCAGCAATCGCGCAGACGTTGCTCGACGCCGGCTACCGCACGGCCGTCGTCGACGTGAATGAAAAGGCGATCGCGCGCGCACAAGCCTCAGACGCCGCGCGGGACGGCCGACTAATCCCTCTGCTGCTGTCGATCACCGATCGGCAGGGGGTAGAGCGGGCGATGGGCGAGTTGGCCGCCGCTCACGGACCGGTCCGGGCGTTGGTCAACAACGCCGGAATGACGCTGCCCGGCAGTTTCCTGGACCAGACCGACGAGGACTGGGACCGCATCGTCGCCGTCAATCTCAAGGGCGCGTTCGTGATGGGGCAGGTGGTCGCGCGCCAGATGGTTCAGGAGAAGTCCGGGACGATCGTCAACGTCAGCTCGGTGTCGGCGCACGGCGTCCGGACCGGCCCGCCGGCCTACGCGGCCGCGAAAGCGGGTGTGGAGGGTCTCAGCCGCCTGATGGCGGTGCAGTTGGGCCCGTTCGGCGTCAGGGTGAACACGGTGGTGGTGGGAACCACGGAAACGCCGTGGCTGCTGTCGCGAAAGACCGACGACGAGCTCGATGATATGCGCGGATCGACACTGCTGGGACGTCTCGGCGAACCGCAGGACGTCGCGCGCACGGTTGCGTTTCTGTGCTCACCGGCGGCCAAACACCTCACCGGCCAGCTGATCTCGGTCTCGGGTGGTCAGTGGATGCCGTAGTAACTCACAGAACGATGGAACATGCACTGATAGTCTGTTCATCACCGCATGCGGTTCGAGCCCAGGGGATTCGATGGATCTGAAGAGGATTCTGTTCGACGTCAGCGACCACGTCGCGACGATCACCATCAACCGTCCCGAACGGCTGAATGCCACCGATGATCTGGCACGCACGGAACTCGGTTGGGCTTGGGGTCGGGTACGCGATGACTCCGACATCCGGGTGGCGATCATCACCGGCGCAGGCGACCGGGCGTTCTGCGCCGGACAGGATATCCGCGCCACCGCCGAAGGCGGAATTCGCAACAAGGTCCCTGGATCCCGGCTGCACCACAACGTGTGGAAGCCCGTCATCTGCGCGCTCAACGGTATGGCGGTCGGTGGGGCGTTGCATCAGGTCGCCGATGCCGACCTCATCATCGCCGCCGAGCATGCCGAACTGATCGACACCCATCTACAGGTCGGCAACGTGTTCGCGCTCGAGCCGGCGGTGCTGCTGCGGCGCATGCCCTTGTCGATGGTGATGCAACTGGGACTGATGAGCAGAGACGGCCGCATCACCGCGCAGCGGGGGCATGAGATCGGCCTCATCAACGAGGTGGTGCCGGCGCAGCGACTCCAGGAACGTGCCCGCGAGATCGCCTTGTCGATCGCCAAGCTGTCGCCGGCGACCGTACAGGCGTCGGTCAAGGCGATGTGGGCCAGCCTGGACGTCGGCCTGCACGCCGCTAACGACGTGGCCTACCGCTACGTCCTGCAGCACCAGATGACTCACCCCGACTATCACGAGGGGATGGCCGCGTTCGCCGAGAAGCGGGAACCCCGCTGGGTGGTCGAATGACGTCGATGCCACTGACGACACCGGTGTTCCGATACGAACCGCTCCCTTACGACGCGGTCCTACCGGCCATGCTGTCCGCCGTCGTCGGTGCCCACGGCTCGAACGATCTCGTGGTGACCGCCACCGCCGACGGCGCCGTGGAACGGATCACCTACGCCGAGGCGCAGACCCGTTCGGCCGACATGGCGGCCCGACTGCTCGCCAGCGGCGTCACCAAGGGCGTCCGCGTCGGCGTACTGGCACCCAACGGCGCCGATTTCGTCACGGCTTTCCTGGCGATCACCCGCATCGGGGCCGTCGCGGTACCGATCAACACCTTTTTCCAGGCCGCCGAGTTGCACTGGGTGCTACGCGACGCCGACATCCACACCCTGCTCGCGGTGGAGACGCTGCTCGGACGAGACGTGCTCGACCGGATCGAGACCGCTACCGGCGAGTGGCAGGTGGTCAACGGACAACTGCGCACCGAGCGACTCCCCCAGTTGCGCAACGTCTTTCCCCTCGGTGAGACAACTCGCAGCTGGCCGGCCGGATGGCCTGACCCCGTCCCACCGAGCTTCCGCGAAACATGCGAGGCGACGGTGCGCGCCGCCGACGACCTGCTCGTCATCTACACGTCAGGCAGCACGTCGAATCCGAAGGGCATAATCCACACCCACGGCACGGCGATCACCCATTCCCGATTCATCGCGACCGCCCACGACTGGGACGCCGGCGACCGCATCTACGTGCCCATGGTGTTCTTCTGGGTCGCCGGACTGGTATTCGGATTTCTCGGCCCCATGCAGGTGGGCGCCACGATTCTCACGGAGCACAAGTTCGACGCGGGGATGGTATTGCGTCTTCTGGAAAGTGAAAAGGCAACCTATACAACGGGATTCCCGCATATCGGTCCGGCGCTGAGCAATCATCGCGACTTCGCGTCGACCGACCTGTCCACCCTGCGTGAGGGCTACCAACAGGTGCTGCTGGCACCCGGACGACGCACCCCGGACCCGTCGCTGCGCGTGGCACAACTCGGGATGACCGAGACCTGCAGTTCTCACACCTGGTGGCCGCCGCACGAGCAACTGCCCGAATCCAAACGGGGCTCGCTGGGCGTCGCCGCGCCGGGCTTTGAGCACAAGATCGTCGACGATGCCGGTAACGAGGTACCCAACGGCGTCACCGGCGAAATCTGTGTGCGTGGTACGGCGATGATGCGCGGAATGGTGGGCAAGCAGTGGCACGAGGTGGTCGACCGCGACGGCTGGCTGCACACCAAGGACGCCGGCTACCGTGACGACGACGGTCACTTGTATTTCGCGGGCCGCCTCGACGAGATGATCAAGACCTCGGGCACCAACGTCGCGCCCATGGAGGTCGAGGCCGCACTGGGACGAATCGACGCGGTGCGCATCGCCTACGTCATCGGAGTTCCCGACGCCGACAAAGGCGCGATCGTCGGTGCCGCGGTAGTGCTCAACGAGGGGTACACGGCGTCGGCGGCCGATCTGGCGACCGAATGTCGAAAACGGCTTGCGGCATACAAGGTGCCGAAGAACTGGGTGATCCTTGACGATCCGAGCCTCCTCCCCTACACCACCACGAACAAGATCGACAAGGCGCGCTTGACAGTGTTGATGGCGACCGGAGAACTCTCGTGACGTCCCTGACCGATCTAGAGGCGCGAATCGAACGCCTCGAAGCGCTCGATGAAATCCGCCAACTCGCGGCGAAATACGCGGTCGCCTTGGACATGCGGGACCTCGACGCGCTGGTGAATCTCTTCGTCGATGACGTGAAAGTGCCCGGAAAACTGCACGGCCGTGCCGCATTGCGCGACTGGTATGACACCGAACTCCGCCACAACCTGCTGGGTAGTGCGCACGGGGTGCTCGGACACGTCATCGACATCCATGACACCCTCACCGCCTCCGGACTCGTCTACTCCCGCAACGACCTCGAGACGGAGTCGGTGTGGGTGATCGAGATGCTCGCTTATTTGGACAGCTACGAGCGCCGGGAAGGTCACTGGTACTTCCTCAGGCGCACACCCCTGTTCTGGTACGAGTCCGATATCACCGACCCACCGGTGGGTGCGCAGAAGATGCGGTGGCCGGGCCGGCCCCGGCACGACGGAAACCTGCACGACGCGTTCCCGTCGTGGCGGGACTTCTGGGACGCCGATCCCGGTCGCCGCGGTACGCCGGTTCGCGCGCCCGCACCTGTCGGCGCGTGGCTGCGCGCCCTTCGCCGCGACGGCCCCGATCCTCGTGTCGACCCGACCGGACGCGAAGCAGGGAGCCGTTGAGTTGTCCGGCATCACCGACGGTTTCGCAGCGACCGACGAGCAGGAAGAGTTGCGCCGGATGGCCCGCGCATTTTTCGAGCTGAAGTCACCCGAGCACGAAGTTCGCCGCGTCATGGAGACTCCCGAAGGTTACGACCGCGATGTGTGGCGCCAGATGGCCGACCAACTCGGGCTCCACGGGTTGGCCATTGGTGAGGAATTCGGTGGAAGCGGTTACGGCTACGCCGAATTGGGCGTGGTCGTCGAGGAGTCGGGGCGCGCCCTGTTGCCCGGCCCGTTCTTCGGCTCCGTCGTGATGGCGGGCAGCGCCTTGATGTGCTGCGACGACGAGGGCGCCCAGTCTCGATACCTTCCACGCATCGCGACGGGCGAGACCATCGCCGCGCTGGCGCTGACCGAGCAGTCTGGCCGGTGGAGTGCGGAGACGATCCACACCAGCGCGCGTCGCCGCGGAACACAGTGGTTCATCAACGGCAGCAAGACATTCGTCTTGGACGGTCACGTTGCCGACCTGCTGCTGGTCGTAGCCCGGACGGACGCCGGTGTCTCACTGTTCGCGGTGGACGACACCGAGGGACTGTCGCGCCGGATGCTCTCGACGCTTGACGCGACGCGGCGCCAGGCCCGAATCGACTTCGACGACACCCCGGCCGAGTTGATCGGCACTGAGGGGCAGGCCTGGCCTGCGTTGTCGCAGGCGCTCGACATCGCGGCCGCCTGTCTTGCGGCCGAACAGGTCGGGGGCGCACAGCGGTGCCTGGAAATCGCCGTCGGCTACGCGAAGACGCGCCGTCAATTCGGCAGGCCGATCGGCTCTTTCCAGGCGCTCCGGCACAAGTGTGCCGATTTGATGCTCGAGATCGAGTGCGCTCGAGGCGCGGCGCAATACGCGGTGCACACCGCTGCGCAGCGACTGGACGAACTTCCCGCCGCCGCCTCGTTGGCCAAGGCCTACTGCTCGGACGTCTACACCAAAGCGGCCGCGGCGAACATCCAGATCCACGGCGGAATCGGCTTCACCTGGGAGCATCCCGCGCACATGTACTTCAAGCGGGCGAAATCGTCGGAGCATCTTCTGGGCGATCCCGCCTACCATCGCGGCCTGCTCGCCGACCGGGTCGGGATCTAGAAGTCGGTCCCGCCGTCGATGTTGATCGCTGCGCCGGTCATGTACGCCGCCCGATCGCTCAATAGGAAAGCGACCAACTCCCCGGCCTCATTCGGGCGGCCTCCGCGGTCGAGTGCCACCCGCATGTTCCAGGCGGGATTGCTGGACAGGTGGGTGTAGATCGCGTCTTCCTCCGGCACGTTGTACTCCGCTGCCCGCTGGGCGCGGATGAAGTCGTTCACCTCGGTGTCGAACAATCCAGGACAGACGGTGTTCACCCGGATGTTGTCGGGCCCATGGTTTTTCGCGAGAATCTTCGACATCGTCAGGACGGCGGCCTTGAGCGCATTGTACGGCGGTATCAGGACTTTCGGTGCGCGCACCGAATACGCGGCCGTCGTCACCACCGTGCCACCGCCGGTGCGTTGCAGGTGCGGAATGATCGCGCGGCAGGAGCGCACAGTCGCCATCAAGATCATCTGGTAGTACCAGTCCCACGATTCGTCGGTGTGCTCGAGGAACGGCCCCTGCTGCTTCATCGGGCCCGCTGTCACTGCCAATCCCCGCAGATCGCCGAGCCTGTCGGCGGCTTCATCGACGGCGCGCGCAACACCGTCGCCGGGGGCCGCGGCGTCGACGCTGAGCCCCACGGCACGGACGCCATGTCGGCCGGACAACAGAGACGCCTTCTCGACGGCACGCTCACCGTCGCGCGCCAGTAGCGCCACGTTGGCACCGTCGTGGGCAAGTTGTTCGGCAGCGGCAAACCCCATGCCGGTCGTTCCTCCGACGATGACGAAGTTGCGGCCCCTCAATCCGAGGTTCACGACAAACCTCCCTCGTCATCTCGCGACACCCGCGCCCACGGAGTGTAACAATTGAACGTGATGTGTCACTATGATCAGTATCTGCCGAGCGTCTCCGCCTGCCGCCGGGGCGGTGCGCCGGAACGCCTGAACACGAGCTGTCACGTAGCATAGAAGGGTTCAAAACTGCTTGATCCCAGCGACGAGGGAGCGACATGGCGACTGAGCGGGCCACGGCCGAGCTCGACGAGCAGCAGGAGTCCGACCGCCGAGACCAGATTCTCGAAGCGGCGAACTTGTGCTTCTCGCAACTGGGGATCCAACGCACGAGCGTGCAGGATGTCGCCCGGGTTGCGAACGTGTCGCGGGGCACGGTGTACCGCTACTTCGAGGACCGCACGATTCTCATCGAGGCGGCCATCGAGTACGGCGCCCAGAAGTTCTACCAGGAAGTCGCGGCAGCGATGGCGAAAAAGTCCACGCTGGCCGAGAAGCTTGGTGCCATGGCAGAAACCCACGCCAGAATCCTGCTCGATCATCGGACGCGGAACCGCCTGATGGCTGACGACGCCGAATTGATGCGGCACATGATCGCCGACGGCGATTCGGCTGTCCGGCGCACGACCGAGTTTCTCGTACCCTACGTGCGGGAGGCCCAGGAGCGTGGCGAGGTCGGGGCGAACATCGACGTCAAGGCCGCCAGTGAATGGCTTGCCAGGATCATCTACTCATTCTCGACGGTGAACAAAGCTCAGACCTTCGACATGTCCAAGCCCACCACTGTGCGTCGTTACGTCGAGAAGTTCGCGGTCAACGGCCTGCGCTGATCCTTCAATCGCGAACAGTAGTACATACTCTGTAATAATGTTCTATTTCGGGCCGTAGGCTTCGGGAGCATGAAAGCAGAGGTGGCATGGGTGAGCTGTCGCTAGCCGGCAAGAGGGTGGTCGTGGTGGGCGCATCCGCCGGCATCGGGCGCTCCTTCGCCGTACGGGCGGGCAAAGACGGCGCCGAGGTGGTCCTCGCCGCGCGCCGCGTCGACAAGCTCGATGAGGTGGTTGCGGAGGCGGGCCGTGGAGTGACGGTGGCGGTTGACGTGCGCAACCCTGCCGATTGCGCACGACTCGCCGAGGTGGCAGGTGAGGCGCTGGGCAAAGTCGACATCCTGCTGATCTCGTCGGGATACGCACCTCTGAAGATGTTCTCCGACACCGGCGCAGAGGACTGGCGAGATGTGTTTGAAACCAACGTGATCGGCGTACACGAACTCATCCGAGCCCATCTTCCGATACTCGACCCGACGGCGATCGTCGCTGCGCTGTCGTCGGATTCGGTGCGCCATCCGCACACGGCGCTCGGCGCCTACTCCTCGAGCAAGGCGGCGATGGAGCGCTGCCTGGTCTCGTGGCGTCTGGAGAAGCCGGGATACCGGTTCAGCTGCGTGGAGATCAGCGGCACCGTCCCGACGGACTTCACCTCACAGTTCGACCCCGACCTGCTCGGCACAGCGCTCACCGAATGGCTCGCGCGCGGACTCGTCCAAGAGAGCCGAATGACGCCCGACGCTGTCGCAGACGTTCTCGCAGGCACTTTCGCCAGCGCCATCGACAATCCCGATGTCGGCCTGGAGTCCCTCGTTCTCAAGTCACCGACGGGGCCGATGCGCTCATGACCGAACAAGTCGAGTCGGCTTGGCCGGCGCACCCCGACTACCGGATCGGCATCGAGCGCAGCCCCTTCACCGGGCAGGTGTGGCTCGGGAACCTGCTCGTCGCCGAGAGCGAAAAGTGCCTTGTGGTCACCGAAAGCGATCACGTCGACCGGCTGTACTTCCCGAAGGCGGATGTGCACTGGGAGCTGCTCGAGCCCAGCGCGCACACGACCGTTTGTCCATTCAAGGGCCGCGCTTCCTACTGGAGCCTGTCGGCCGCGGGCCAAATGATCGACAACGTCGCGTGGAGCTACCCGACGCCGCTGCCCGAAGTTGCGGGAATCGCCGACCACATCTCGTTTTACGACGACCGGCTGCGCATCGTCGTCGTGGAGCACTGGGCCGACGGGGCGTTGGTGCCCACGAGATTCCCGCTGTGGGGTGATGCCGCCGAGCTGGTGCGGCTCATCGACGTGGAACCGCGCGGCGACAACCACTTCGTCGGCCCCGCGCACGGCCCGACGCAGCGCGACGTCGTCGAAGGCGGACAGCTGCTCGCCGAAGCCATCGTCGCGGTGTCCAAAACCCTTCCCGAGCAACGGGTCACATCCGCATCGATGGTCTTCCTCAAGGCAGCTTCCTTCAGCGCGCCGGTCGAGCTGTCCGTTGACCTGCTGCGTAAAGGTCGCACGTTCTCGACCGCCGAAGTTCGTGCCACGCAGCACGACACCCTCCGCGGCGCCGCTATCCTGCTTTGTGATTCGGGGTCCAGCGATGTCATCGGTCACGCGATGGCGATGCCGGACGTCCCGAAGCCGTCGGACGCCGAGCCGTTCGAAGGTTTCGGTATGCCCGGTCGCGAGATCCGGGTGGTAGACGGCGCGTACGACTCGAACCCCGATCGGGTAGGACCGCCGGAGATTAACGCGTGGGTTCGGTTCCGGGACGCACCCGACCGGTCCTACCTTCATTCCGCCTTGTTGGCTCAGTCCAGTACTCATTGGACGATCGCCGCGGGCATGTTGCCGCACAGAGGGTTTGGCGAGGCCCTTGCACATCGCACCTTGTCCACCGGGATCATGAAGGCCACAATCGCATTCCACGAAGATGCGGGCGTCACAGACTGGCTGCTGTATACCAACCGCGCGTTCTGGGCCGGACGCGGACTGGTCCAAGGTGACGGCCACGTGTTCACGGAGGGCGGGCGGTTGGTGGCGTCCTACACGATCCAGGCGATGGTCCGTGAGTTCCATACCCGGCCGGAAGTCATGGGCCACGACGAACGCACCGCCATGTGAGGTAGGCGCCGATGGTCGCGAAAAAAACTGTTGTACCGGCCTTCTCATCGGTGTGCGCCCTGACGCCCGTTCGGCGGCGAGGCCTGTCAGCTGTATGACAGATTTACAGTCTGTGTTCTATCATCCAGCGGGGTGGGCCGACGTCCTAGCGCATGGGAGAGCTGAATGAACCGTCTCACAGGCAAGGTGGCAGTGATCACCGGCGCAGCGCGAGGCCAGGGGCGCAGCCACGCGGTACACATGGCCGATGAGGGCGCCGACATCATCGCCCTGGACATATGCGCAGACATCCCCTCCAACGAGTATCCGTTGGCCACCCCGGCCGACCTCGACGAGACAGCGACGCTGATCGAAAAGGCGGGGCGACGCGTCGTCACGGCCGCGGTGGATGTCCGCGACCGACCTACCCTGAAGAAGGTGCTCGACGACGCCGTCGCCGAACTCGGTGGCTTGCACATCGTCGTCGCCAATGCCGGAATCTGCCCGCAGGGCAGCCACATTCCGTACCGTGGCTTCATCGACGCGTTCGACGTGGACTTCGTGGGCGTGGTCAATACGGTTCACCTCGGGCTCGAGCATCTCGGGCCGGGCGGGTCCGTGATCGTCACCGGATCGATCGCGGGCCTGGTCGAGCAGAAGGATCTCGCCACCGGCGGCGGACCGCAGGGACCCGGCGGTGCGGGGTACGGCATGGCCAAGAAGATGATCCGCGAATACACGAAGGCGCTCGCACTCACGATGGCGCCACACGGGGTTCGCATCAACACGGTCCACCCGACCAACGTGAACACCGACATGCTGCACAACCTGCCGATGTACCGGACGTTCCGACCGGATCTGACGGACCCGTCGCGCGAGGATGCCGAACTAGTCTTTCCCGTTCTGCAGGCGATGCCCATCCCCTATGTCGAACCCGAAGACATCTCGCATGCCGTTGTCTACCTCGCCTCGGACGAATCGCGTTATGTGACGGGGCAGCAGTTGTTCGTGGATGCCGGCGCCAGCCTCAAGCTGGGTATCTGACGCGGGCCGCTCAGCGGGCGTTACGCGGGGAAATCGAACTGTTCGCCGACGGGACCCGCCGTCGCGGCGCGGCTCGATTTTCTGTACCGCGTGATCTGACCCCCGAGGTCGGGCATGTCGGCTACTGCACCGCGGCCGAACGCGCGATCTTGCATCGGCTTTATCCCGACGTGAGGCGACTTTCGCCCACCAGAGGCGGAGATCAGTCGATATGTCGATCGCGAGCAAACTGCACGCCCTGCTGGACCGGCCGTTCGACGTCGAGGCGCTGTAGGACGGCCTGACACGCAAACGCCTTTGGCTTGGCTGCACATGCGGCCGCAACAAAGATGGCCAGAGCGAAATGCGCTCTGGCCATCCCCGTTCACAGTGGAGCTGCCGGGAATCGAACCCGGGTCCTACGGCGTTCCCTCAAGGCTTCTCCGTGCGCAGTTCGCTATGTCTCTACTCGGATCTCCTGATCACGCGAACAAGTCAGGATGACGATCCCAGTCGCTGTTTGATGTCCCGATGAGTCCCGCGACCGGACCCACCGGTTTATCCCTCTAGCTGATGCCAGACACCGGGTCGAGGGCTCTCCCGGGCTGACAGACACGCAGTCGCTTAGGCAGCGAGTGCGTAGTCGCGCTGATTGGAATCGGCGCTTAATTGGTTGCAACGACGCTTACGGTGGTCTCTTGCCTGCACCGGCACGCTTCCCTTGATTCGACGCTCGAAGTCGAAACCGTTCAGCCCCTGTGTAGTTGTCTAACATCGCGCCCGCCGAAGTACGGCAGGACATTTCATCCTACGCGACCTACAACACCCCACACCACGTATTTATGCCCGCGCCGGATCAAAACCGCTGGTCAGATCACGTAGTTGAGGTGATCGACGACACGCCTGCCGACCTCCTCATCCCCTCCGTAAGCGATCGCGTCGTGATCCAACGCGACTCGCCCACCGGCCAGCCGCGCGAACAGCAGCGCATCGAGCGTGATCGTCGCCGTCGGTTGGGCGCCGGCGAAGTCCTCGACCACCTTGCCCCGCCCCTCGACCGCGACGTTGATCGTCCTGCCCAGCGGCCCCGTCAGCACGATCGACACCCGCGAGCCGTCGGGCGCCCCGCCCAGTTTGCCGACCACAAAGCCCATGCTGGCGGCCATCTCGTCGAGTGCGAACACCGCGGGCGTGCCGGTCGGGTCGGACACGGGCCGCCCGAGCGCGTCGCGGATGTCGTGCTCGTGCATCCAGCAATCGAAGATCCGCACCCGCATGAACCGGCCGTAACTGTCCGGGCCGGCCGGCGTCGCCGTCACCTGGTTCCACTCGTCGTCGCTCAGCGCGGTCAGCGCCGCACGACGCTCGGCGGTGACCGCCCGGAAGCGGTCCAGCAGCTCCGCACCGCTGATCGTCCGCAGAGCCAGCACCCAACGTTCGTTGAGTACACCGATGTCGTTGCGCACGTGCTCGAACAACGACACGTCCACATCGGACTCCGGGGTGCCTATACCCGCCAACATCGATTCGGTGCCGACCATGTGGGCCGTCACGTCGTGCACCGTCCAGCCGGGCAGCGACGTCGCCGCCTCCCAGTCGGAGTCGGACAGACCCGCCAACAATCCTTCGATCGTGCGCCACTGCGCGAACAGCGCATCGAGGACCGCGGATTTGTCGAGCTTCGTCACCGGACGCGAGGGGCTGCTCACCGCCCGACCGTACCGCTCGTCACGGACCGCCGTGGACAGAACCCACAGCGCTACGGTGTGTCAGCGGCCAGAGGTGCGGCGGCAATATCGGCGATCGCCGCGGGCAACCCGAACAAATACCCCTGCGCCAGCGAACAGCCGGCGAGAAACACCATCTCGGCCTGCTCGGCGGTCTCGATGCCCTCGGCGATCACTTCCAGGCCCAGCGGAGCACACACCGCGATCACCGACCGGTACAGCGTGGCGGCCTGGCCGCGTTCAGGCCCGGCCAACAAGCTGCGGTCGAGCTTGACGATTTGAATGGGTAACGCGTGCAGATAGGTCAGCGAGTTGTAGCCGGCACCGAAATCGTCCAGAGCCACGTTGACCCCAATAGCCTTGAGCCGCCGGATCTGTGCGGCCGCCTCGTCGACATCGACGATCGGCACGGTTTCGGTGATCTCCAGCGTCAGCCGGCTGGGCTCCATGTCGTAACGCGCCAGTGTCGCTGCCACCACGTCACGGAAACCGCCGTCGCGCAAGCGTGCCGCCCCGATGTTGATCTGCAGATCGAGACGCACCCCTGCCGATGAGACTTCCCGGCAACTCCGATCCAGCACCATCGTGTCGAAGGCTTCGCCGAGTCCCGCGGCCTCGGCGGCGGCCACGAACGTCTCGGGCGGTATCTGCGTGCCGTCGGGCGCCGTCCACCTCGCCAACGCCTCGACGGCGATCGGAGTTTCCTCGGGCAGCCGGACGATGGGCTGATAGACCAGTCTGAACCCATCCGGCGGGCCGCCGTCGGCGTGACGTAACGCGGTGGGGAAGTCCACCGCCCGGCCGGTCATCGACGGGTAGACGACGGCGATGTCTTTACCCAGGCGCTTGCCCTCATACATCGAGTGGTCGGCCTTGCGCAGCAGATCGTCCGGGGTCTGGCTGTCTTCGTCGGCTTCCAGCCGAACCAAGCCCATGCTCGCACGGATCCGCACACTGGAGCCGTGCACGGCGAACGGCTCTCGAAGCGCCGCCCGGACGCGGTCGGCAACGACTTCGGGTGCCGCCGCGTCGCTGTTGATCAGAATCGCGAACTCGTCCCCGCCGATGCGCGCCAGGGTGTCGGTATCCCGCACGCATCGACGGAGGCGTTCGCCTACGGCGCGCAGCAGTTCGTCACCGCCCGCGTGCCCGAACCGGTCGTTGACGTCTTTGAAGTCATCGAGGTCGACGAAGATCAACACGAAACCGCCTCTGGATGCCGCGGTTTCGAGCTGCTTGCCGAAGAACAACCGGTTCGGCAGCCCGGTCAACGCGTCGTGATGCACCTGGTGCGCGAGCCGGCGCTGAGCGTCGAACAGCCGCACCGTCAGCCTGTGCTGCGCGCGCATCGCGAAGGCCTGGCGCGTGGCGACGAGCACGACCATCACCACCGCTCCGACGACGAGCACCCCGTCGAGTTCTCGGCCGATCATCACGTGATAGCCGTAAAGTATTGCGATTCCGGCGAATCCGGCGTACGGCAGGATCAACTGCACCCAGTCCATCACCCGATCGTCGGCTTGCGCGCCTGCCTCCGACTGCGGGCTCGGTGCGGCGAGTGAGTAGATCACCAGCACCAGCCCGAGGATGAATGCGCCACCGCCCCACAGGTCACCGTTCTGCACGTCGACGGTTCGGAAGTAGGCCACCATCCGGTCCGCGGCCGCGAGCAACATGACACCGCCGCTCAGCAGGAGGCAGTTCGCGCGGTAGGGCCGGCCGGGCCGGTAGAGGCTGGCGAAAAACACGCCCGCCACCACCGTGCACAACTGCAGCAGCGAGTAGATCACCAGAATGGTGGGGTTGTCCGACCGGGGGAACGCCGCTGCGGCCAGTCCGCCATAGCCGGCCAGGTAGGACAGCAGCGAGAACGAGATCGCCGCGACGATCCCGTCCAGCACGAAGGCGACGAGCGAATAGTGATGCATCGGAACCTCGGGGGTGCCGGTGCGCCCGACACCGACGCGCCCGAGCACGATCACGGCCGCGACGATGAGCACCGCGGGGAGCAGATACGCCACAATCTCCCGCGCACCGGCCACGCGACCGGGGTCAGAGCCGCCCCCCGTCCACCACAGCAGCTCACCGATGAGCCAGCTCAAGCACGAAGCCGCGATGAGGACTCGCCACCATCGAGACGGGCCGTCGACCTTGCGGGCAACCACGAAGCCGCGGACAACGATCACGGCGCCCAGGACCGCCTGGACCGCGATCATTCCCGCCTCGGCGCGGTCGTATCCCCACGGGGCCAGCGCGTTCACCACGACCAGCAAAAGCAGGGCCACCAAGACGCCGTAGCGCCAACGATGACCCCTGACCGACACGCCTTCCCCGCCTTTCCGTTCGTCATGATGCCAAACGCAACGAAGCGCTCATGGCGGCTCGGCGCAAATTCTCGAGTTGATCAGCCGGCGGCGATCAGGCCATGCCCTTTGCGCGGCGCCCCAACTCGCGGGTGATCTCGCGCTGCGCGTCACGACGCGCCAGGTCCTGGCGCTTGTCGCGGGCCTCTTTACCGCGCGCCAGCGCCAGCTCCACCTTCACCTTCCCATCGGTGAAGTACAGCGACAACGGCACGAGCGTGAGGTTGCCGTCGCGGATGCGGCCGATCAGCTGGTCGATCTGCCTGCGGTGCAACAACAGTTTTCGGTTGCGCCGCGGCACGTGGTTGGTCCAGCTGCCGTGGTGATATTCGGGGATGTGCAGGTTGCGCAGCCACACCTCGCCGTCGTCGACGGTGGCGAACGCGTCGGCCAGCGACGCCTGCCCGTCGCGCAGGCTCTTGACCTCCGTGCCGACCAGCTGAATACCCGCCTCGAATGTCTCCAGAATCGAATAGTTGTGCCGCGCTTTGCGATTGGTCGCGACGACCTTGTTGTTGCTGGACCGGGACGGGTCGGCTTTCTTGGCGCCCTGTTTTGGCATGGCTACCTTCGTATGTAAAGCCGCAGTGTGACGTAGGCCGTGATCCCCGACATCGCCAGCCCCAGGAAGAGCATCAGCGGGGCGCTGAAATACAGCACGTCGGCATAGTCGACCTTGGCGATCAGATTCGCTTGATAGAACTGGTTCAGCGCATTCTCCAAGAACAGCGCCCGCACCACTATCAGCCCGATGATCGCGATGACCACACCGATCAAGGCCGCAAGCATCGCCTCCACCAGGAACGGCAACTGCGTGTACCAGCGGCTGGCTCCGACCAGACGCATGATGCCGATCTCGGTGCGTCTGGTGTACGCCGCGACTTGGACCATGTTGGCTATCAACAGCACCGCGCCGACCGCCTGAACCAACGCCACAGCGAACGCGGCGTTGCTGATGCCGTCGAGGACCGCGAACAGTCGGTCGATCAGCTCCTTCTGGTTGAGCACGTTGAGCACACCGGGCTGGCCGACCATCGCCTCGTCGAATTCCTTGTGCTGCTCGGGGTCGTCGAGCTTGACGATGAACGACGCCGGGAACGCGTCGCGCCCCGCGACGTCCTTGTACTGCGGGAACTTGGTGATCGCGTCCTCGTAGGCCTCGTCACGGTTGAGGAACCGCACCGAGCGCACGTCGTCGCGGTCCTCGATCTGCTGGCGCAGGGCCTTGCACGGGTCGGCGTCGCACGACGGGTCGTTGGCCGAGACGTCGTTGGTCAAAAAGACCTGGCTCTCGACGCGGTCGAGGTAGATGTTGCGAGACTGGTCGGCCAGTCGCACGACGAGCAGGCCGCCGCCGAAGAGGCCGATCGAGATCGCGGTCGTCAGGATCATCGCCACGGTCATGGTGACGTTGCGACGAAATCCGGTGAGGACCTCGTTGATGAGGAAGCCGAAGCGCACTAGCGATCCATTCCGTAGACGCCGCGCTGCTCGTCGCGAATCAGCCGGCCGAGTTCGAGTTCGACGACCCGCTGACGCATTGAGTCGACGATGTGGTGGTCATGGGTGGCCATCAACACCGTGGTCCCGGTGCGGTTGATCCGCTCGAGCAGATCCATGATGTCCTTGCTGGTCTCGGGGTCCAGGTTGCCGGTGGGCTCGTCGGCGAGCAGCACCAGCGGGCGGTTCACGAAGGCCCGGGCGATGGCGACACGCTGCTGTTCGCCACCGGACAGCTCGGCGGGCAGCCGATTGGCCTTGCCCGACAGGCCGACCATCTCGAGCACGTCGGGCACCACACGGTTGATGGTCTCCGCGCGCTTGCCGATCACCTCGAGGGCGAATGCGACGTTTTCGAAGACGGTCTTCTGCTGCAGCAGCCGGAAGTCCTGGAACACGCAGCCGATCACCTGGCGCAGGCTGGGGATGTGGCGTCCGGGCAGCTTGTTGACGTGGAACTTCGACACCTGGATGTCGCCGTGGGTCGGGGTCTCCTCGGCCAGCAGCAGCCGCATGAACGTCGACTTGCCCGAACCCGACGGACCGATGAGGAAGACGAACTCACCCTTGTCGATCTTGACCGAGACGTTGTCGAGCGCGGGCCGCGCAGACGACTTGTACTGCTTGGTCACGTTGTTGAGGGTGATCATCACGGCACGCCAGTGTAGCGGTGAAAGGGTGCCGCCCTAGCTGGGCGGAGTCGTCGCCGGTGGTGGCAGCAGTTGCGGCACCGGGGGCACCAGCGGCGTGTCGGTCGTCGGCGGCGCCCCCTCCGGGCCGATGGTCTGGGTGATCGGTTGCCGCGGACCCGGGCCGTCCGGGTCGGTCACCGTCGTGGTCGGCGTGGTCGGCGTCTCGGTCGGGCTGGTGGTGGTTGTCGTCGGCGGGGTCGTCGTCGTGGTCGTGGTGGTGGTCGTCGTCGGTTCGGTGGTCCGGCGCACGTTGGTGCGCGGCACCCAGGTGTAGTTCGGGTCCGGCACGAACCCGGGCGGAACCACCGCCGGCGCGGGGGGTGGCGGTTCGGGGGGCTTGGGCTCGAACGTCTGGTTCACCCAGAACAGCGCAACGAACGCCGCGATGAGTACCACCGTCGACATCCGCATCCGGCCGAAACGGGCCGTCAGCCAGTTCCTCACTTCTTCTGCTCCGCCGAGCCCTGTGTCTGGTGTTCGGCTCCGTCGGTTGTCGCCGGGTGGACGATGGCGCCCACCATCGGCGTGGCACCGTCGGTCGGCGACACGATCCCGGCGCGGCGCAGCGCGGCGATGACCAACACGCGGATGCGACGGCCGACCTCGAACTGCTTACCCGGCAGTGTGCGCGCGACCATCCGCAGATTCACCGTCTCGAGCCCGATGCTCTCGACCCCCATCAGCTGTGGCGCGTCGAGCATCAGTGCGCTGAGCTCGGGGTCCTCGGTTGCGTTCTGCGCGACGGTGTGCAGGAGTTCGTTGACCTCGTTGAGGTCCGACCCCGTCGGCACCGGAATGTCGATGACGGCGCGCGCCCAATCCTTCGACAGGTTCAGCGATCGAACGATGTTGCCATTGGGGATGGTGTACATCTCACCTTCGGCGGTGCGCAGTTTGGTCACCCGCAAGGTCACCTCTTCGACCGTCCCCAGCGACTCCTCGGGCGCACCGACCATGCTGAGCTGCACCAGATCACCGAAGCCGTACTGCCTTTCGGTGATGATGAAGAAACCGGCCAGCAGGTCCTGGACCACTTTCTGCGCACCGAAGCCCAGCGCGGCGCCCAACACCGCCGCGGGCGCGACCAGCGACCCGATCGGGATGGCGAGGATGTCGGTCACCTCGACGAGCACGATGACGAACAGCAGCGCGACCGAAACCCACGAGATCACCGACGCGACCGCCTGGCGGTGCTTGGTGGTCTCCGAGCGCACCAACTGGTCGCTGCCCGCGTACTCGGCGTCGAGGCGGCGTACGACTTTCATTGCGCCCCAGTTGATGAACCGTGCCGCTAGCACCCCGCCGATCAGCAGGAGCGCGATGCGCACCCCGCGGTCGAGGATCCACACACCGATGTTGCCGGTCCAGAAACCACTCCAGCGCTCGGCGAAATCGAATGCGAGTAGGGTGCTGTTCATCTCGGGACTAATCGTCGGTTTGGCTCTTGCGCCAACGGATCCCGGCCTCCAGGAAACCGTCGATGTCCCCATCCAGCACCGCGGCGGGATTACCGACCTCGTACTCGGTGCGCAGGTCCTTGACCATCTGGTAGGGGTGCAGCACATAGGACCGCATCTGGTTGCCCCACGAGCTGCCGCCGTCGCCCTTGAGGGCGTCCATCTCCGCGCGCTCCTCTAAGCGCTTGCGCTCCAACAGCTTTGCCTGCAGAACCCGCATTGCCGAAACCTTGTTCTGCAGCTGCGACTTCTCGTTCTGACAGGTGACCACGATGCCCGTCGGAATGTGGGTCAGGCGCACCGCCGAGTCGGTGGTGTTGACCGACTGGCCGCCGGGCCCGCTGGAGCGGTACACGTCGACGCGCACATCGCTTTCCGGGATGTCGATGTGGTCGGTGGTCTCGACCACCGGCAGCACCTCGACGTCGGCGAAGGACGTCTGCCTGCGGCTCTGGTTGTCGAACGGGCTGATGCGCACCAGGCGGTGGGTGCCCTGTTCGACCGAGAGCGTGCCGTAGGCGAACGGCGCGTGCACCGCGAAGGTCGCGCTCTTGATCCCCGCCTCTTCGGCGTAGGAGATGTCGAACACCTCGACGGGATAGTTGTGCTGTTCGGCCCAGCGGATGTACATGCGCATCAACATCTCGGCCCAGTCCGCGGCGTCCACCCCGCCGGCGCCCGAGCGGATGGTGACGACGGCCTCGCGTTCGTCGTACTCACCGGACAGCAGCGTGCGGACCTCCATCGCCTCGATGTCCTCGCGCAGCTTCGCCAGTTCGGCGTCGGCTTCGGCGAGTTCGTCGGTGCTGCCCTCCTCGGCGACCAGCTCGTACATCACCGGCAGGTCGTCGAGCCGCTGGCGCAGGTCCTCGACGCGCCGCAGCTCCCCCTGGGCGTGCGACAGCTCGCTGGTGACCTTCTGGGCGCGGGTCTGGTCGTCCCACAGGTTCGGGTCGGAGGCCTCGTGCTCGAGCTTCTCGATGCGACCGCGGAGGCCCTCGACGTCGAGCACCCGCTCCACCGTGGTCAGGGTGGAGTCAAGGGCGGCGAGGTCGGTTTGGCGGTCAGGATCCACGGGAGTTCAGGTTACCCGGGAGCCGATCGGACCCGGTTCTCACGAGTGGCGGCAACGAACGCGGTGTGCGTTCTAGCATCGGATGGGTAACCAGCCGGCCCCGACGCGACAGCCCCCTGCGCGAGGCCGGTAAGCGACAGGAAACTTCGACAAAAGGTATCCATGCGCCCATACCACGTGGCGATCGTCGGCTCAGGGCCCTCGGGTTACTTTGCCGCAGCGTCGTTACTCAAGTTCGCCGACTCCACCGAAGACGCCGACGTGCGCGTCGACATGCTCGAGATGCTGCCGACCCCGTGGGGGCTGGTGCGCTCGGGGGTGGCTCCCGACCATCCGAAGATCAAGTCGATCAGCGCCCAGTTCGAGAAGACCGCGCTCGATCCGCGGTTCCGCTTCTTCGGAAACGTCGCGGTCGGCGAGCACGTGCACGCCGCCGAGTTGGCCGAACAGTACGACGCGGTGATCTACGCCGTCGGCGCGCAGTCCGACCGCGCGCTGGGCATTCCCGGCGAGGACCTGCCGGGCAGTGTCGCCGCGGTCGATTTCGTCGGCTGGTACAACGCCCACCCGCATTTCGAGGAGGCCACGCCGGACATCTCCTGCGGGCGGGCGGTCGTGATCGGCAACGGCAACGTCGCACTCGACGTGGCGCGCATCCTCGTCACCGATCCCGACGTGCTGGCCGCGACGGACATCGCCGACCACGCGTTGAAGTCGCTGCACGACCGCGGGGTCGAGGAGGTCCTCGTCGTAGGAAGGCGCGGGCCGTTGCAGGCGCCGTTCACCACGCTGGAGCTGCGCGAGCTCGGGCAGCTCGAGGGGCTCGGCGACGTCGACATCATCGTCGATCCCGCCGAGTTCGCCGACATCACCGACGACGACCTCGAGGCGGCGGGCAAGACCGTGCGCAACAACATCAAGGTGTTGCGCGGCTATGCCGAACACACGCCGAAGAACGCCAAGCGGCGCATCGTGTTCCGGTTCCGCACGTCCCCGATCGAGATCAAGGGCGATGGCCGCGTGGAATCGATCGTCCTCGGGCGCAACGAGCTGGTCGAGGAGAACGGCCGCATCGTCGCCAAGGACACTGGTGAACGCGAGGAGGTGCCCGCCCAGCTGGTGGTGCGCGCCGTCGGCTATCGCGGTGTGCCCACGCCCGGTCTGCCGTTCGACGAGCGCAGCGGCACGATCCCGCATGCCCACGGCCGCGTCGAGGGCAGCCGCAACGAGTACGTCGTCGGCTGGATCAAGCGCGGGCCGACGGGTGTCATCGGGAGCAACAAGAGCGACTCGCAGGAGACTGTCGACACGCTGATCGCCGACCTGGCCGGCGCGCAGTTGCCCGACTTCGGTGAGGACCATTCGCGGAGGTTGGCGGAATGGCTGGTCGAGCGGCAGCCGAAGGTCATCACCGACGACCACTGGCGCCTGATCGACGAGTACGAACGGTCAGCGGGCCAACCGCACGGACGGCCGCGGGTGAAGCTGACCAGCGTGGCCGAGATGCTGCGGATCGGGCACGGCTGAGCTTTCGCTCGATTCTGCGTGCAGGGTCGTGATTCGGGCCAATCGACGACCCTGCGTGCAATCTTCAGGAGTACGGCGCGGGCGGTGGCAGCGGTGGCGGTGGCGGCGCGGCGTCCGGAGGCGGGGCCTGCGGCGCGAATCGCCAGTTGTCCGGGTTCTTCGGCGAGTAGACGACCGGGAACAGTTGGCCCATCGTCGGCCAATCGTCGACGTCCACCTCGAGCCGTTGGTACACGACGTGCTCGTTGACCGTGGGCCCGTTAATGACACCGGTGATCGTGACGTACTGCGGGCCGGTGACCTCAGTCGGCCGTGGGCTGACGCCGGTGACGAGCAGCTGACCCGACGGCCAGTCGGACGGGGTGCCGCGACGGCGCATCAGCATCGGTCGGGCCAGCAGTACCAGCGCACCGACCAGCAGCAGTATCACCGCGAATTCCCACATCCCGACATGGTAGGACGACAGGCATGGTTTCCACGGCGCGCGAGGCGGACGATCCGAACGATCTGACACTGGCGTTGGCTCTGGCCGACGAGGCGGACGCCAGGACGATGGCCCGCTTCGGTGCGGTCGACCTCGTCGTCGAGACCAAACCCGACCTCACTCCCGCCACGGACGCCGACCTCGAGGTCGAATCGATGATCCGCGCCCGACTGGCCGAGGAACGACCCGATGACTCGGTGTTCGGCGAGGAGTTCGGCGGCACCAAGGAGTTCGTGGGCAGGCAGTGGGTCGTCGACCCGATCGACGGCACCAAGAACTTCGTGCGCGGGGTGCCGGTGTGGGCGACCCTGATCGCGCTGTTGCACGACGGCGTCCCGGTGCTCGGCGTGGTCAGCGCGCCCGCACTGCAGCGACGGTGGTGGGCGGTGAGGGGTCGGGGCGCGTTCGCGCGGGTGGCCGGGCAATCGGAGCGGCGGCTGAGCGTGTCGAAGGTCGACGACCTCGGCTCGGCGAGCCTGGCGTTCTCCAGCCTCTCGGGCTGGGCCGACCGCGGCATCCGCGACCGGTTCGTCGCACTGACCGACGCCGTGTGGCGCGTGCGCGGTTACGGCGACTTCTACAACTATTGCCTTGTCGCCGAGGGTGCGGTCGACATCGCGATGGAGCCCGAAGTGTCGACGTGGGACCTGGCGCCGCTCGACGTGCTGGTGCGCGAGGCCGGTGGCCGGTTCACCAGCCTCGCCGGTGAGGACGGTCCGCACGGCGGGAGCGCGGTGGCGACCAACGGCCTGCTGCACGACGCCGTTCTGCGTCGGCTGCTGTGAGTTGGACTAGCGCTCGCTGGCCGTCCGGAGTGCGTGAAACGTCCGCTGGGGTCCGACAAACACGCGCATACTGATGACACCCCGTCGGGGCGGGGACCTGTTATCCGAGGCGGGCAGGATCATCATGAAAGCAACAATCGCTCTTGCCGCGGCGTCCGTCGTCATCGCAGGCGGCGTACTCGGCGGCGCTACCACCGCCATCGCTGAACCCAACGACCACTATTGGGACATCGAGGCGTACGACGACTGCATGAACAAGACGGTTCGAAATCCGAACGTATGCTGCGTCGACTCCGGCGGGGTTCCGACGGACGAACCACTTTCACCCCAGGACGGCGAAGGGCAGAAGTGCCAGGCCCCGCCCGCGGAGATGTCGGTCCCAGAGGGCGGAGTCAGGACGCCACCCCGGCTACGGCCCGACATTGGCGGTCTCCCCGGCGATCCTCCGCAGGTCGCGGGTGACCCAGCAACCCCGCCGGTCCAAGGTGTGCCGCTGCCGACCGTGGACGTGGCGCCCCCGATGCAGGCGGGCTGAGGCAGCCTTTGTCTTGGCGCGCTGTCTTGGCGCTTGGTGAACGAGTGTTCGCGGTGTGAGTTACTCAACAAAGCGTCGCTATCTTACTGGACAGTAAGATAGCGTGATGGCATCGTCACCGATTACGTGAGGCTGCTGCCATGACCCCCGATCTGCCCTCTAAGGACGCCCGACCGCGTCGCAAGCGAAGCGGCAAAGAAAGCGCCGTCGGCCTGAAGAAACACAAGCGTTCCGCGACCGATCTAGGCCTCGCGCTGGTCACTCCCCTGGTCGGTCAGGAATTCCTGGATCGCTACAACCTGCGCGATCCGCTCAACCGTGGCCTGAAGTACGGCGTCAAGCAGGTCTTCTCCGTCGCGGGCGCGGCCAGTCGGCAGTTCAAGCGCGTATCGGGCAACCAGAGTGGCCCGACCCGGCTGAAGAAGAGCGGTTCGGACTACTTCGACCTCACCCCCGACGACGAACAGCAGATGATCGTCGAGACGGTCAGCGAGTTCGCCGAAGAGGTCATCCGCCCCGCGGCACGCGAAGCCGACGAAGCCGCCGACTACCCCGTCGACCTCGTCGCCAAGGCGTCCGAGCTCGGCATCACCGCGATCAACGTGCCCGAGGACTTCGAGGGCATCGCCGCGCATCGTGCGGCGGTCACCAACGTGTTGGTCGCCGAGGCGCTGTCCTACGGCGACATGGGCCTCGCGCTGCCGATCCTCGCCCCCGCCGGCGTCGCGTCGGCGCTCACGCACTGGGGCAGCGCCGATCAGCAGGCCACCTATCTGAAGGAGTTCGCGGGCGAGAACGTTCCGCAGTCGTGCGTGGCGATCGCCGAACCGCGTCCGCTGTTCGATCCCACCGCGCTGAAGACGACGGCCGTCCGCACCCCGAGTGGGTACCGGCTCGACGGCGTCAAGTCGCTGGTGCCGGCCGCCGCGAACGCCGAATTGTTCATTGTCGCAGCGCAACTCAACGGCAAGCCCGCGCTCTTCATCGTCGAATCGTCATCGAAGGGGCTCAGCGTCACCCCCGACCCGGGCATGGGTATCCGCGGCGCGGCGATCGGCCAGGTCTCGCTCGACGGGGTCAACGTGCCGCTGTCGGCGCGACTCGGCGAGGAGGGCGCGAGCGACGAGGACTACTCCGAAGCGCTCGCCCTGTCGCGCCTCGGCTGGGCGGCGCTGGCCGTCGGCACCTCGCACGCGGTGCTCGACTACGTCGTCCCATATGTCAAGCAGCGCCACGCATTCGGCGAACCGATCGCCCACCGGCAGGCGGTGGCGTTCATGTGCGCAAACATGGCGATCGAGTTCGACGGCCTGCGGCTGATCACATGGCGCGGCGCGTCGCGCGCCGACCAGGGGCTCCCGTTCGCGCGCGAAGCAGCGCTGGCCAAGCGGCTGGGCACCGACAAGGGCATGCAGATCGGCCTGGACGGTGTGCAGCTGCTGGGCGGCCACGGTTACACCAAAGAACACCCCGTCGAGCGCTGGTACCGCGATCTGCGCGCCATCGGCGTCGCCGAGGGTGTTGTCGTCATCTAGTCTCCGAGACCCGAAAGTCGAACCATGGCAATCAATCTGGAACTTCCCCGCAAGCTCGAGGCGGTCATCGAGAAGGCTCACCAGGGCGCCGCGGAGATGCTGCGCCCGATCTCGCGCAAATGGGATCTGCGCGAGCACGAATACCCGGTGGAATTGGACACCCTGGCCACCCTCTTCGAGGGAATTCAGGGCGCCAAGACCGTCGCGTTCGCCGGCGCCGAGGCATTCGCCGGCGGTGACGAGCCCAAGGGCGCCAACCACAACGGCGCGAACATGTCGGCCGTGCTCAACGTGATGGAGATCAGTTGGGGCGACGTCGCTTTGATGCTGTCGGTGCCGCGCCAGGGACTAGGCAACGCCGCGATTTCCAGCGTCGCCACCCCCGATCAACTCGAGCGGCTGGGCAAGAATGTGTGGGCCGCGATGGCGATCACCGAACCGGGCTTCGGCTCCGATTCGGCGGCGGTGACGACAACGGCGAAGCTCGACGGCGACGAGTACGTGATCAACGGCGAGAAGATCTTCGTCACGGCGGGTTCGCGGGCCACCCACATCGTGGTGTGGGCGACGCTGGACAAGTCTTTGGGCCGCGCCGCGATCAAGTCGTTCATTGTGCCGCGCGAACATCCCGGGGTAACCGTCGAACGGCTCGAGGACAAGCTCGGCATCAAGGCCTCCGACACCGCGGTCATCCGCTTCGACAACGTCCGGATTCCGAAGGACAACCTTCTGGGCAGCCCGGAAGTCCACGTGGAGAAGGGTTTTGCCGGGGTCATGGAGACCTTCGACAACACCCGGCCCGTCGTCGCCGCGATGGCCGTCGGCATCGCCCGCGCCGCCCTCGAAGAGCTGCGCAAGATCCTCACCGAGGCCGGTATCGAGATCTCCTACGACAAGCCGTCACACGCCCAGAGCGCACCGGCGGCGGAGTTCTTGCGGATGGAATCCGATTGGGAGGCAGCGTATCTGCTGATGGTGCGCTCGGCGTGGCAGGCCGACAACGACATTCCGAACTCGAAGGAAGCGTCGATGGGCAAGGCCAAGGCCGGCCGGGTGGCCAGCGACATCACGCTCAAGGCGGTCGAGTTGGCCGGCACCGTCGGGTATTCGGAGGTCACCCTGCTGGAGAAGTGGGCGCGCGACAGCAAGATCCTCGACATCTTCGAAGGCACCCAACAGATTCAACTGCTCGTGGTCGCGCGGCGCCTGCTCGGATTGTCGTCGGCCGAACTCAAGTAGTCCGGGCCCGTTCGTGAATCTGACGACGAAAATCTTCGAGAAGCGTCGCTGGATTCACAACCGGCGGGTCTAGAAGCCGTCGTGCACGACCACGCGGGTGCGGCCGGTGACGCCGCCGCCGATGATCGTGCGCAACATGTGCGGCGCCCTGAGCACCGTGACGTCCTTCGTGACGTCGGCGAGGTGCCTCGGCTTGAGCTCGCCTTCCAGCTGTTTCCAGATTTCGCGGCGCGGCTCGATCGCGAGCTGCACGGAGTCGATACCGGCCAGCGTGACGCCGCGTAAGATGAACGGCATCACGGTCGTCGGCAGATCAGCCGAACGGGCCAGCCCCGAGATCGCTGCCACGCCACCGTAATTGAGCGTGCTCAGCGCGTATGCGAGGGTGTCGCCGCCGACGCTGTCGAGCACCGCCGCCCATTTCGACTTGCCCAGCGGTCGGACCTTCTCCCCCTCCTCGGGCAGCCGCCCGATCACCTGGTAGGCGCCCAACCCCATCAGGTAGTCGTGCGCTTCGGCCTTGCCCGTCGACGCGACGACCTCGTACCCCAGTGCGGCGAGCAGGTCGACGCCGATGCTGCCGACGCCTCCGGTCGCGCCGGTGACCAGCACGGGGCCGTCCTGGGGGCGCACACCGTGTGCACGAATCGCGTTGACGCTCATGGCCGCGGTGAAGCCGGCGGTTCCGATGGCGGCGGCCTCGCCGGTCGTCAACCCGCCGAGCTTGACCAGGTAGTCGGCCGGATAGCGGGCGGTGTCGGCGTATCCGCCGTGCCTGCCGGTGCCGATGTCGTAGCCGTGCGCGACGACCCGGTCACCCACGGCGAACTCCGATGACGACGATGCCGTGACGGTGCCGGCCACGTCGATTCCCGGAATGAGTGGATACGACCGCGCCACACCGCCTTTGGGCGTCACCGCGAGGGCGTCCTTGTAGTTGATCCCCGAGTACTCGACGGAGATCGTGACCTCACCCTCGGGCAGGAAAGTGTCGTCGACGACTTCGTGGCGGAGGGTGATGTCCCCTGCGGCGTCCTGATGTGCGATCAAGGCGTTGACTGCGCTCATGACGCTCATTGTTCACCACACGCAAAAGTCCCCGGACGCGTGTGGCGTCCGGGGACTTCTGACGTGCTTTACGAACCGAGATGCGAGATGAGGTCCGGCTTCATCTCCTGCAGCTGCGCGCCCCAGTACTCCCAGCTGTGCGTGCCGTACGGCGGGAAGTTGAACACGCCGTTGTTACCGCCCGCGGCAATGTAGTTGTCACGGAATGTGATGTTCGTGCGAATGGTCAGGCCCTCGAGGAATTCGGCGGGCAGGTTCGCGCCACCGAGCTCATTGGGCGTGCCGTTACCGCAGTAGACCCACAGCCGGGTGCCGTTGGCCACCAGCGCCGGAATCTGCAGCATCGGGTCGTTGCGCTTCCAGGCGCTGTTCGGATCCTCGGTCGGACCCCACATGTCGTTGGCCTTGAAGCCGCCCGCGTCACCCATCGCCATGTTGATCAGGAACGGCCACTGGCCCTCGGAGGGGTTGAGGAAGGCCGACAGCGCCCCGGCGTAGATGAACTGGTCCGGGTGGTAGACCGACAGAATCATCGCCGAGTTGCCCGACATCGAGAGGCCGACCGCGGCGTTACCCGTGCTGGACACGCCCCTGTTCGCGGCGAGCCACTGCGGCAGCTCGCTCGTCAGGAACGTCTCCCACTTGTAGGTCTGGCAACCGGCCTTACCGCAGGCCGGCTGGTACCAGTCGGAGTAGAAGCTGGACTGGCCGCCGACCGGCAGGACCAGCGACAGCGGGGTCTCGTAGAACCACTCGAACGCCTGGGTCTCGAGGTCCCAGCCGTTGAAGTCCTCACGAGCCCGCAGGCCGTCGAGTAGGTACACCGCCTTGGAGCCGGTCCCCTTCTGGAACTGCACCTTGATATCGCGGCCCATCGACGGCGAGGGCACCATCAGGTATTCGACGGGCAGGCCGGGCCGGGAGAACGCCCCAGCGGAGGCTGACTGGCCAGCCAGGCTCACGAAACCCGGTAACAGGGCCGCCGCGATGGCCGCCACCGCGAAGCGGCGCGCCCAGGGGCCGCGAATCTTGTCAATCAAGCTCATTCTGCAAGTCCATCCATCTTCCGGTTGCCACTGGAGTAGGCCGTTCCGTCTGCGATCGAGCGATCGCCATCGACACCGCAGTGCCTGTTGCACTGCGCTGTCATGCCCGCTCGACTGAGCCCGGGGCCGCCGAACGGACCGAGAAAATTTCAGTTGTCGCGTGTGCAGTAAAACACGATGATCAGCACAGGAGAAACCCCGGGCCGTGTCGCGCGCCGCTTTCTGGGAGCAAATTCATACCAAAAGGACGGTTGAGGACGCCCTCGAGCGGGGCTCGGCGGGCGCCGTGGCACCCGTAGGCTTCCGGTCATGGCACCGGCCCGCGCGCCGCGACTGTCGGTCGACGACTGGATCCAGGCCGGATACGAAATCCTCGCCGAACAGGGCATCAAGGCGCTCAAGCTGGAGACGCTGTGCCGGCGCGTCGGCGCCACCAAGGGCAGCTTCTACTGGCACTTCACCGATATGGCCGGCTACCGGTCCGCGCTGGTGCGGGCGTGGGGCGAGGTGCGCGACGACGACCGGCGGCATTTCGCGGCGCTGGCCGAGCTGCCGCCACGGGAGCGGCTCTCCCGGATGATGAGCGCGCTCGTCGACGCCCGGCACCGGACGCTGGAGCGGGCCATGCGGGAGTGGGCGCGCACCGACGAGGAAGTCGCCGCGGGGGTGCGGTCCTCGGACCGGAGGGTTCTCGATGCCGTCCGCCAGGCGTTCATCGAAGAGGGATTCGACCCCGAGGAGTCCGACCTGCGTGCCAACGCCACCTTCGCGGCCGGTATCGGCTTCCTGCACCTGTCCGGCTCGAAAGCCGGCGCGAAGGCCGGCGCGAAGGCAGTGGCGGGGCGCGAGCGGTTCCTCGACATCATGCTCGCGCCGTAGCTCCGGTTCCTCCACGGCCGGAAGTTCCATACAAAAAAGTATGGTAGCTTTGCGATCCATGACGGCCGCATCGGCTCTCCCGCTGGTCGACGCCGATTTCGTGGGCCGACTCGCCGAACGGGCGGCCGAGGCCGAGCGCTTGCGGCAGCTGCCGCAGGCCACGGTCGACGAGCTCACCGCGTCCGGACTGACCGATCTGCTGGTGCCGGCGCGATACGGCGGCATACAAGCGCCGCTTCCGGCGATCTTCGATCCCGTCCGGCGGATGGCGCACGGTTGCGCGTCCAGCGCGTGGACGATCGGCTTCTACATCCTGCACAACTGGATGCTGGCGTTGTTCGACGAGCGGGCGCAGGAGGAGGCGTTCGCGAGCCGCCCGTTCCTGGCCCCCGCTCCCCTGGCGCCGACGGGTCGAGGGCTGCCGGTCGACGGCGGGATACGCCTGAGCGGCCGCTGGTCGTGGGCCACCGGCGTCATGCACGGCAACTGGATCATGGTCGGCGCGCTGTGCGGACCCGACGAGGCCATCTATCCCGCGCTCGCGCTGCTGCGGATCGACGACGTCGTCATCGATGACGTCTGGCACACCGACGGCATGCGCGCCACCGGCTCGAACGACGTCGTGATCGACGACGCGTTCGTTCCCGAGCATCGCCTGGTCCGGGTCGCCGACATCTATACCGGCACCGCCCCGGGCGCGGCGCTGCACGACGCCGACACCTACCGCTGGCCGATGGTGCCCGCCCTGGCCCTGCTGGCGGCGATGCCGGCGTTGGGCAGCGCCGAGCGCGTGGCCGAGATCTACGCCGAGCGGTTGGCCGGCCGCGTACTGGCCTACGAGGGCGTGATGCAGAAGGACAAACCGATCGCGCAGGCGCGTCTCGGCGAGGCCGAGGTGCGGTTGCGGGCGCTGCGCGGGCTGTTGGCCGACACGATCGGCGAGATCGAGGCGATCGTCGCCGCCGGCGATGCGGTGCCGAGGCCGGTGCGCGGTGCGGCCCGGATGGCCGCCGCGCACATCGTGCACGAGTCGCGGGCGGTGATCGGGCTGCTTGTCGAAGCCTCTGGCGCCAGCGCGCATTTCGTGGACAATCCGTTGCAACGAATCAAGCGCGACGTCGACGTCGTGGCCGGCCACGTCGTCTTCGACTACGACACCAGCCGCGAGCTCGCCGGGGCGCTGAGGCTGGGTATGAAGGTGTCGCGGACCGCGATGGTGTGAATCGAAGGGGTAACCATGGCCGAGGGCTTGCGCGATCGAGTCACCAAGCTGTTCCAGAAGAACGTCGCGAATCGTTTGATGCGCCACCTGCCGTTCCAGACCTTGCTGGAGACGACGGGACGCAAGACCGGCCAACCGCGACGCACCCCGCTGGGCGGACGTCGAGTCGGCAACGAGTTCTGGTTCGTCTCCGAGTTCGGCGAGAACTCCCAGTACGTGAAGAACATCAAGGCCGACCCCTCGGTTCGGGTCCGGCTGAATGGCAAGTGGCACAAGGGAGCCGCACACATCGTCGCCGACGACGATCCGCATGAGCGGCTGCGCTCGCTGCCGCAGTTCAACAGCTTCGGCGTGCGCACCTTCGGGACGAACCTGCTGACCATCCGGGTCGATCTCGAGGATTGACTAGGCCCGTAGGTAAAACTAAAGTCAGTTTTAGTTCTGGGTCGTGGATGTCCGCACCCGCCGTCACCGTCGATGGAGCGAACCCATGGAATCGTTTGTCCACCTGCGAAAAGGCCGCACCCCCAAGCGCTTGCACGCCGACCTCGACGGTCTGAAGGACGACGAACTCGGCCGCGGCGGTTTCGTCGGCCGCACCGCGAACATCTATCGCCGCCACGACCCGACCGCATACCGGGCGTCGGGCCCACTGCGTCCGGTCGACGTGATGACCAGCGAGCTCAAGCCCAGCGACGCCACCGATCCCGCGGGCACGCCGCTTCTGCTCTTCAGCAACCAGGACTGCCGGATCTCGCTGAGCCGACGCAGCGACGAGATGCCGTTCTACGTGCGCCACGTCGACGGCGACCTGCTGTCGTTCGTCCACCGCGGATCGGGTCTGCTCGAGACGGAGTTCGGTCCGTTGCGCTACCGCGAGGGTGACTGGGTCTATGTGCCGAAGGCGACGACCTGGCGGCAAGTGCCCGACGCCGAGACCACGCTGCTGATGATCGAGGCGACCGACGAGTTCCGCGTACCGCCACCCGGGCCGCTGGGCAGGCATTTCCCGTTCGACCCGTCACAAGTCACGGTGCCGGAACCTGAGCCGATCGACGACGACGGCCGAGCCGAATACGAGGTCCGCCTCGTTCACGAGGGCGGGCCGAGTTCGCTGTTCTACGAACACAATCCGATCGATGTCGAAGGATGGCGCGGCGACAACTTCCCGTTCACCTTCAACATCGCCGACTACAACGTGATCGCCAGCGAGAGCGTGCACCTTCCCCCGACCGTGCACCTGTTCATGCAGGCGACGGGGGTGGCGGTGATGAACTTCCTGCCCCGGCCCGCCGAGACCGTGCCCGGCACCGAGCGCCCGCCGTGGTATCACCGCAACGTCGACTACGACGAGGTCTCGTTCTTCCACGGCGGCGACCTGTTCGGTATCCCGATGCCGCCCGGTCTGGTCAGCCATGCCCCTCAGGGTGTGCACCACGGCGCGCCGGAGAAGGCCCGTGAGCGGGCGCGGCGCAAGTTCGACGAACAGGACCGCGTCGGCTGGTACGTCATCTCCGTCGACACGTCCCGGCGACTCACCCCGTCGGCCGAGGTGCTCGCGCACGATCTCGGAGCGGCGACGGCCGCGACATCGAACACAGGACAGCACTCGTGACGCAGACGACGGAGGCGCCGGTGCGCCACGAATACGACCGCATCCCCTATCTCGTTGCGTATCAGAACACTTCGGGTGTGCGCGACGTCTACGGCGGGGTGGCCGAGCTGGTGGTGCTGGAAAGCTATCTGCTGCGGCCGAAGGACAAACCGAGCGACACCGTGCTGGTGTTCATGCACCCGATCGGCGGCGGTGCGTACCTGCCGATGATCAACGCGCTGGCCCGCGGCGGCCACCACGTCATCTACTGCAACAGCCGATTCCGCGGCACGGATTCCGCGCTGCTGATGGAGAAGGTGGTCGAGGACCTCGGCGAGTGCGTCAAGGACGCCAAGAACCGGTTGGGCTACTCGAAGGTGGTGCTGGCGGGCTGGAGCGGCGGCGGCTCGCTGTCGGTGTTCTACCAGCAGCAGGCCCAGCACCCCACGATCACCGCCAGCCCGTCGGGCGACGGACCGGACCTGACCAAGCTCGGCCTCACTCCCGCCGACGGGCTCATGCTGCTGGCCGCGCATGTCAGCCGGCACGGCACGCTCACCGAATGGCTGGACGCGTCGATCCTCGACGAGTCCGATCCGGCCAAACGCGACCCCGAACTCGATCTGTACAACCCCGACAACCCGAATCAGCCGCCGTATTCGCAGGAGTTCCTCGAGCGCTACCGGCAGGCGCAGATCGACCGCAACCGTCGAATCACCAAGTGGGTCAAGGAGAAGCTGGCCGAACTCGAGGCGGCGGGGCGGCCCGAGGACGAGTTCGCGTTCGTCGTGCACGGCACGATGGCCGACCCCCGCTGGCTCGATCCCGCCGTCGACCCGAACGAACGCACCCCGGGCACCTGCTACCTGGGCGATCCCCAGGTGGTGAACAACGGCCCGGTGGGGCTGGCGCGGTTCTGCACGCTGCGCAGCTGGCTCTCGCAGTGGAGCTACGACGACGCCAACGGCGACGCGGTCAAGTGCGGGCCCGACATCGCGGTGCCGACCCTGGTGATCGGCAACCTCGCCGACGACGCGTGCACGCCGAGCCACACCCGCAGGCTGTACGAGGCGATCGGGCATCATGACAAGGAGATGTACGAGATTCCGGGCGCCAACCACTACTACGCCGGCGAAGACCAACGCGACAAGCGTCGCGAGGCGGTCGCGATCTGCACGGACTGGCTGCACAGGCACGGCTTCTCGCTATGACCACCGGCCCACTGGACGGCATCCGCGTCATCGAGGTCGGCACGCTGATCTCCGGTCCGTTCGCCGGGCGCCTCCTCGGCGACATGGGCGCCGAGGTGATCAAGATCGAGCCGCCGGGCGCGCCGGACCCGCTGCGGACCTGGGGGCAGGCCGAGCTCGACGGGCACCACTTCTTCTGGACCGTGCACGCGCGCAACAAGAAAGCGGTCACGCTGAACCTGCGGACCGACGGTGGCCGAGCGCTGTTCCTCGATCTCGTCGAGCGTTCCGACATCATCGTGGAGAACTTCCGGCCGGGCACGCTGGAGAAGTGGAATCTCGGCTACGACGTGCTGCGCGACCGTAACCGCGGCATCATCCTGGTTCGCGTCTCCGGATACGGGCAGACCGGCCCCGAAGCGCACAAGGCCGGATATGCCTCGGTCGCCGAGGCCGCCAGCGGCCTGCGGCACATGAACGGCTTCCCCGGCGGTCCGCCCCCTCGGCTGGCGCTGTCGCTGGGTGACAGCCTCGCGGGCATGTTCGCCGCGCAGGGGGCGCTGGCGGCGCTGTACCGGCGCACGGTCACCGGCGAGGGTCAGGTCGTCGACGCGGCGCTCACCGAGGCCTGCCTGGCGGTCCAGGAATCCACCATCCCCGACTACGACGTCGGCGGAGTCGTGCGCGGCCCGTCGGGCACGCGGCTGGAGGGCATCGCGCCATCGAACATCTACCGCAGCGCCGACGGCAGCTGGGTGGTGATCGCGGCCAACCAGGACACCGTCTTTCGCCGCCTGTGTGAAGCGATGGGCCGCCCCGAGCTGGCCACCGACGACCGGTTCGCCAACCACGTCGCGCGCGGGCGCAACCAGGACGAGCTGGACAAGATCATCGGAGACTGGGCCGCCGAACGCCAGCCCGCCGACATCATCGAAACCCTCAGCGCCGCAGGTGTGATCGCCGGACCGATCAACACCGTCGCCGAGGTCGTCGAGGATCCGCAGCTGCGGGCGCGCGGGATGCTCGTCGAGCACTGGGATGAACGGGTAGAGCGCAACGTGCTGGGTCCCGGTGTCGTGCCGGTGCTCTCGGAGACGCCCGGCACCGTGCGCTACGCGGGACCCGCCGCGCCCGGCCACCACAACGATGAGATCTATTGCGGCCTACTCGGCAGGAGTCCGGCCGAACTCGACGCGCTGAGGGCGGAGGGAGTGCTGTGAACCAGCTACCCGAACACGTACAGATCCGCGACGTCTCGCTGCGCGACGGCCTGCAGATCGAGGATCCGATCCCGTTGTCGGCCAAGCTCGAACTGCTCGCCGCCGTTGCCGCCACCGGGGTTCGCGAGATGGAGGCGACGGCGTTCGTCTCACCGTCGAAGGTGCCCGCCCTGGCCGACGCCGCCGAACTCGCGGCGCACCTGCAGGAGTATCGCGACTCGCACGGCATCGAGTTCTCCGCTCTGGTGGCCAGCCCGAACGGCGCCAAACGCGCGATCGCGGCGGGACTGTCGTCGATCGAGTACGTGGTGTCGGCGGCCGACGGCCACAGCCGCGCCAACGTGGGCCGCACCTCCGCCGAGGCGACGGCGCTGATTCCGGAGATCATCGCGATCGCCCACGACAGCGGGGCGACCGTCGAGGTCATTGTCGCGACCGCGTGGGACTGCCCGTTCGACGGTCCCACACCGCATCAGCGGGTGGTGGACGTGATGACCACCGCGTTGTCGAATGACGTTGACCGGCTGGCGATCGCCGACACCATCGGCACCACCACACCGCGCCGGGTCACCGAGACGATCGACGCCCTGCGGCCCATGATCGGCGACACCCCGCTGGGCGCACACTTCCACAACACCCGCGGCGCCGGGCTGGCCAGCGCCTATGCGGCCGTCACGGCTGGGGTCACCCGGTTGGACGCCTCGGTCGGCGGGCTCGGCGGCTGTCCCTTCGCCCCCGGCGCGAGCGGCAACATCGCCACCGAAGACCTGGCATACCTGTTGCGCGACAGCGGGATCCGCACCGATGTCGACCTGCCCGCCGCGATCCAGGCGGCCGCGGTGGCGCAGCGCTTGATCGGCCACGACCTACCGAGTTCGCTGCTGCGCGCCGGCGACCGAATCCTGAACTGAGTGGACGTGCCCACCGGACCGTCGGGGACACTGAGCGCCAAGGGCCGCCAGACCCGCGAGGCCATCGAACAGGCCGCCCGGAAACTGTTTGCCGAACGGGGTTTCCACGGTACGACGCTCGGCGACATCACCTCGGCGGCGGGCAAGTCACCCGCGGCGTTCTACCGCTACTTCGCGGACAAAGAGGATCTGCTGGCGGTGCTCGCGCAGTCGTTCCTGCGCGAGGTGGTGGCGCCGTCCGGTGTGGCGCTCGACCTGCCCGAATCGCCCGACGACGACGCGTTCTTCCGCACCGTGGTCACCGGGTACTGGAACATGTTCAAACAGAACATCGGCATCATGATCGCGGTCGCACAATTGGCGGCGACCCAACCGCGATTCGCTGCGGTACAGAACGAGTTTCGCCGGTTCGGCATGGAGATCGTGGCCGCGTCCGTGCGCCGGGCGCAGGAGCAGGGCTACGGCGCCGAGCTCAACCCCGAACACACCGCGGCGGCCATCGCGCTGCTGTTCGAGAACTTCACCACCGTCTTCGTCGGAACTTCGGGCCTCGGTGTCGAGATGACCGACGAGGATGCGATCGTGACGCTGTCGAGGATCTGGAAGAAGACGCTGTACGGTTTTTGAACCGCGGAAAGGAAATCAACGTGGATTTCGCGCTGCCCGACCACCTGCCCGGTCTTCTCGCGGAGATGGACGCCTTCATCGAGGCCGAGATCAAACCGCTGGAACGGGAGAACATCCAGTACTTCGACAAACGCCGCGAGCACGCCCGCACGGACTGGGACAACGACGGCATCCCCCGGCGCGAATGGGAGGACCTGCTCGACGAGATGCGCAGGCGCGCCGACGCGGCGGGCTGGCTGCGCTACGGGTTGCCGTCGCGGTTCGGCGGCCGCGACGGCAGCAACATCGACATGGCGGTGATCCGCGAACACCTCGCGCACAAGGGCCTCGGGCTGCACAACGACCTGCAGAACGAATCGTCGATCGTCGGGAACTTTCCCCAGGTCATCATGATGGACCGGTTCGGCACCGAGACGCAGAAGGCAGAGTGGACCGAGGCGCTGATCACCGGGAAACGGTCGATGGCCTTCGGTCTCACCGAACCCGGGCACGGTTCGGACGCCACTTGGATGGAGACCACCGCCGTGCGCGACGGCGACGAGTGGGTCATCAACGGCGCCAAGCGTTTCAACACCGGCGTGCACCGCGCCACCCACGACCTGGTGTTCGCCCGCACCTCCGGTGAACCCGGCCAGGCCCGCGGTATCACCGCGTTCCTGGTGCCCACCGACGCCCCCGGGTTCACGGTCCCGTACTACTGGTGGTCGTTCAACATGCCGACCGACCACGGCGAAGTCGAGCTCAAGGATGTCCGGGTGTCCGCCGACGCGGTGCTCGGTGAGCTCGACCGCGGCCTCGAGGTGGGTCAGACGTTCCTGCACGAGAACAGGATTCGTCAGGCCGCCAGCAGCCTGGGCGCCGCGCAGTACTGCATCGACCGCGCCGTGCAGTACGCCGGAGAGCGCAAGGTGTTCGGCAAACCCCTGGCCGTGAACCAGGCCGTGCAGTGGCCGCTGGTGGAGCTGCAGACCGAGGCGCAGATGGTGCGGTTGCTGGTGTATTACGCGGCGACGGAGTTGGACCGCAACCACCACATGGAGGTCTCGGACAAGGTGTCGATGGCCAACTACCGCGCCAACCGGCTGGTCTGCGAGGCCGCCGACCGCGCGATGCAGGTGTTCGGCGGTGTCGGCTACAGCAGGCACGAACCGTTCGAACACATCTACCGCCATCACCGGCGCTACAGGATCACCGAGGGAGCCGAGGAGATTCAGATCCGGCGGGTGGCGCAGCGACTGTTCGGGTTCGGCAAGCGTTGAGCCGCCAACTCGCCGACGCCCTCACCGACGTCCTCGACCCGGTGCTCGGCGTGGGCGTCGTCGTCGAGAATCTGCGCGCGCTGACCGGCGGGGCCAGCCGCACGACGTGGGCGTTCGACGCGGTCACCGACACCCGTCGCGCGCTGATCCTGCGCACCGGCCCGCCCGACGACGTGCACGCCAGCATGGAACTCGAAGCCGCCGTCCAGCAGCGCGCCGCGGCCGCGGGAGCCCCGGTGCCCCACATCCTGGCCGCCGACAACTCCCCTGCGGCGCTGGGCAATCCGTACCTGATCTGCGACGCGATCGGCGGCGAGACGATCGTGCGCCGAATCTATCGCTCGCTGGACGACGCCGGTCGCGAACGGTTGCTGGTCCAGTGCGCCCAGGCGCTGGCGGCCATCCACCGCGCCGACCATCGGGGCGTCGACGTGCCGCCGTCGGACCAGCTCTCCGAATGGCGCGCTCGGCTCGACGAAATGGGCGATACCACAGCGACATTCGAATGGGCGTTCCGCTGGCTCGAAGCCAACCGTCCGCCGCCGTCGCCGCAGGTGCTGGTGCACGGCGACTTCCGGATGGGCAACCTGATCGTCGACAACGACGGACTGGCGGCGGTGCTGGACTGGGAGCTCGTGCACATCGGCGAGGTCTACGAGGACCTGGCCTGGTTCTGCATCCGCGCATGGCGTTTCGGGGCCCCCGAGGAGCGCGGGGCCGGCGGGCTGGGCAGCGTCGAGGACTTCCTGGCGGCCTACGAATCCGCCGCGGGGGCGAAGCTCGACCGCGACGCGTTCCGGTGGTGGCTGACCGTGGCCACGCTGCGCTGGGGCGTCATCTGCCGGTATCAGGCCGAGCGTCATCTGTCGGGCCAGACGCAATCGGTCGAGCTGGCCGCGATCGGGCGGCGCGTCAGCGAAACCGAGTGGGACGTGCTGGATCTGCTCGAAGGAGGAGGACCGCGATGAGTTGGCTCTACGGCCGTCCGACCGCGGCCGAACTCGTCGCCGCCGTCGCCGGCTTCCTCGAGACCGACGTCCGCAACGCCACCGGTCCCGACGCCCGCGCGGCCGACGCGGGGCAGGTCAACTTCCACGCCCGGGTCGCGGCCAACGTGCTGCGGATCGTCGAACGCGAACTGCTCGACACCTCGGCCGACGAGGTCACCGACGCGCTGAGCGCAATCGGCTACCGCGACGAACCGGAACTGGCCGCGGCGATCCGCTCGGGCGACCTCGACGGCCGCGCCGCGGACGTGTTGCCGGTGCTACGGACGATCGTGCGGCACCGGCTCGACATCAACCACCCCGGCTACTGACGCGATTTGTGAGTGAAAACGATCGCTGAGCGAACGGAATCACGCACAAATCGCTCAGGGACGGCGGATTCGGGCGAGCCACGCCGGTTCGTCGACCAGCGAACCCGCCGCCAATCCGATGGCCTCGGCCTGCGACGGCTGGACCACGCCGCGATAGCTGGTCTCCTCCAGCGACTCGAGCACCCAGCCGTCGCCGAAGGCGCCGCGGATGTCGGATTCGCTGACCTGCGGGCCGAATCCGCGGCCGCGGTCGGACAGCGCGAGCACGTGGACCAGCCCGCCCGGTCGGCACGCCGCGTGCAGGCTGCGCACATATCTGGGGCGGTCGGTCTCATCGAAGATGTGGAACAGCGCGCTGTCGACGATGGTGTCGTAGCCGGCCTCCCCGAGGTCCATCGCATCCGCGACGTCGAACCGCGCGTCGACGCCCGTGGCCTCGGCGTTCCTGCGCGCCTGCTCGACCGCCGACGGTGCGTAATCGACGCCGAGCACGTCGTAACCGAGCCGCGTGAGCAGGATCGTGTGCTCGCCGGCGCCGCAGCCGACGTCGAGTACCGTGCCGCGGATCAGCCCGGAGCGTTCGAGGTCGACGATGGCCTTCTGGGGCTCGCCGATCACCCATGGGGCGGTTCCGCTCTTGTAGGCGTCGTCGAATAGCGAGAGAGTAGGTGTCACGTCCATGCCGCTCAGTGTTCAACCTCAACCGGTGTTGAGGTCAAGGAGGATCGCCGTGACCGTTGCCCACGACACCGTCACCGACGTGGCGGATCGCCTGTTCCTGGCGATCGAGTCCGGCGACCGAGACGCGATCTCGCGATTGTGGGCCGACGACATCGTGGTGTGGAAGGTGGCCGACCGCGACCGCGACAAGGACCGCGCGCTTCGAGTCCTCCACTGGTTCATCGACGCCACCTCAGTGCGCCGATACGAAGTCATCGATCGGCAATTGTTCGAGGGCGGATTGGTGCAGCAGCACATCCTGCACGCGACCGGACACAACGGCGGTGTGATCGCCATGCGCGTGGGCATCATCATCAAACTCGGCGCCGACGGGCGGATCAGCCGGATCGACGAGTATTTCGACCCGGCGGAGATCGCTCCGCTGCTCGAGCCCGCACGATGACCCCGTCGCGAGCCGACAACAACCACATCGTCAGCCCGACCCGTCCAAGGAGATGACATGGCCAGTCTGAGTGAGCTTTTCAGCGACCCCGCCTCGACCGGAACGTGGACGCTGGATCCCTCGCAGTCGACGATCGCGGTGCGCAGCAAGTCGATGTGGGGCCTCGTGCCGGTCAAGGGCCGGTTCACCGAATTCAGCGGTGAGGGTCAACTGTCCGCTCCCCAAACCGTTTCCGGCCATGTCGACATCAAGGCGGCGTCGTTGCGTACCGGTATCCGTAAACGCGACGAACACCTGCACTCGGCTGATTTCTTTGAGGCCGAGCGGTTTCCGGAGATCGGCGTGCTCATCGCCGGCGCCGACGCCATCGACGGCGACACCATCGACCTGCGCGCCGAATTGACCATCAAGGGCACGACGAAGCCCCTGGCGCTGCGGGCCAAGGTCTCGCCGGTCGGCGACGGCGGGATGCGGCTGACCACCGAGGCCACCGTCGACCGGCAGGACTTCGGGGTGGACGGCAATCTGGTCGGCATGATCGGCGACAAGGCGACGATCTCCGGCGACTTGGTGTTCCGACACACCCGCTAGCCGTACGATCACCGCATGGCCGAGTCATCGCGTCCGTTGCGGGTCCTCGTCTACAGCGACAACCCCAGGACCCGGGAAGAGGTGCAACTCGCGCTCGGTAAGCGGGTGCATCCGGAGTTGCCGGAACTGTCCTACCTCGAGGTGGCGACCGGGCCCATGGTCGTCCGCCAGATGGACGAGGGCGGGTTCGATCTGGTGATCCTCGACGGCGAGGCCACCCCGGTCGGCGGGATGGGAATCGCCAAGCAGCTCAAGGACGAGATCGCCGATTGTCCGCCGATCCTGGTGCTCACCGGCAGGCCCGACGACGCGTGGCTGGCCCGCTGGTCGCGCGCCGAGGCCGCGGTCCCCCACCCGATCGATCCGATCCGGCTGGGCGACGCCGTGGCCTCCCTGCTGCGCACGCCGGTGCAATAGCCAGAAAAACACGTAAACAGCTGTCGCACTTGCCTATTGGAGGCACGACGACATAGCCGTGCGTTGCCAATAGCGATACTAACCAAAAGGTGTGGCGCGCATCCCAAAGGGCGCTAGGGTGTGGGTAAGCTCACATCGGACAGCCCACGAGGGAGCGTTTGCTCGGTATGGATTTGTACACGCCAATCCTGGTGCTTGGCGCCATCGCGGCGGCGTTCGCGGTCGGCTCGGTGGCCATAGCCCTGCTGGTCGGCCCGCGCCGCTACAACAGGGCCAAGCTCGAGGCCTACGAATGCGGGATCGAGCCCGTGCCGCACGGCGGCGCGTCCGGTCAGCCCACTGGTCAGCGGTTTCCGATCAAGTACTACCTGACGGCGATGTTGTTCATCATCTTCGACATCGAGATCGTGTTCCTCTACCCGTGGGCGGTGGCCTTCGACAACCTCGGGCTGTTCGCGCTGGTAGAGATGCTGCTGTTCATGGCGACGGTCTTCGTGGCCTACGCCTATGTCTGGCGGCGGGGAGGTCTGGCATGGGATTAGAAGAGAAGCTGCCCGGCGGGATTCTGCTGTCCACCGTGGAGAAGGTGGCCGGATACATCCGCAAGGGTTCGCTGTGGCCGGCGACGTTCGGGCTGGCCTGCTGCGCGATCGAGATGATGGCGACGGCCGGTCCGCGCTTCGACATCTCGCGGTTCGGCATGGAGCGGTTCTCGGCCACGCCCCGGCAGGCCGACCTGATGATCGTGGCCGGCCGGGTCAGCCAGAAGATGGCGCCGGTGCTGCGTCAGATCTACGACCAGATGGCCGAACCGAAATGGGTGCTGGCGATGGGGGTGTGCGCTTCCTCGGGTGGCATGTTCAACAACTACGCGATCGTGCAGGGCGTCGATCACGTCGTGCCGGTGGACATGTACCTGCCCGGCTGCCCGCCGCGCCCGGAGATGCTGTTGCACGCGATTCTCAAGCTGCACGACAAGATTCAGGAGATGCCGCTCGGCGTGCACCGCGAAGAGGTCATCCGCGAGGCCGAGAAGGCGGCGCTCGCGGTCACCCCCACCATCGAACTCAAGGGCCTGCTGCGGTGACGGGTCAGTCGGAAAACGGATCCGAACCGCGGGCCTACGTCGCACCGCCCGAGGTCATCAGGATCCGGCGGGGCATGTTCGGCACCACCGACACCGGCGACACGTCGGGCTACGGGCGCCTGGTGCGTCCGGTCACCCTTCCAGGCAGCTCACCGCGCCCATACGGGGGGTATTTCGACGAGGTCGTCGACACCCTGGAGGCCGCCCTCGGCGCGGCCGACTTCGCCGAGTCCGTCGAGCGCGTCGTGGTTTACCGCGACGAACTCACGCTCGAGATCGACCGCGGTCAATTGCCGGTGGTGGCCAAGACCCTGCGCGACGACCCCGCCCTGCGTTTCGAGCTGTGCCTGGGTGTCAGCGGGGTGCACTACCCCGAGGACGTCGGACGCGAACTGCACGCCGTGTATCCGCTGATGTCGATCACCCACAACCGCCGGATCCGTCTCGAGGTCACCGCCCCGGACGCCGATCCGCACATCCCGTCGCTGTTCGGCGTGTATCCCACCACCGATTGGCACGAACGCGAGACCTACGACTTCTTCGGAATCATCTTCGACGGCCACCCGTCGTTGACCCGCATCGAGATGCCGGACGACTGGGTCGGACATCCGCAACGCAAGGACTACCCGTTGGGCGGTATCCCGGTGGAGTATTACGGCGCCGAGATTCCTCCGCCCGATCAACGGAGGGCCTACAACTGATGAGCATTTCCCACGTCCCGCCCACGCAGGGCGGCGCATCGTCGCCGGACGCCTCGGAGAGCAACGAGACGGTTGTCGTTGTCGGCGGCCAGGATTGGGACCAGGTCATACAGGCCGCCAAGGACGCGGCCGCCGCACACGCCGGTGAACGGATCGTCGTCAACATGGGTCCGCAGCACCCGTCCACACACGGCGTGCTGCGGCTCATCCTCGAGATCGAGGGCGAGACGGTCATCTCGGCCCGCTGCGGAATCGGCTACCTGCACACCGGAATCGAGAAGAATCTCGAGTTCCGCAACTGGACGCAGGGCGTCACGTTCGTCACGCGGATGGACTATCTGTCGCCGTTCTTCAACGAGACGGCCTACTGCCTGGGCGTCGAGAAGCTGTTGGGCATCACCGACGAGATCCCCGAGCGCGCCAGCGTCATTCGCGTGATGATGATGGAACTGAACCGGATCTCCTCGCACCTGGTGGCGCTGGCGACGGGCGGTATGGAACTGGGCGCGATGAGCGCGATGTTCTACGGATTCCGTGAGCGCGAGCTGATCCTGTCGGTGTTCGAGACCGTGACCGGTCTGCGGATGAACAGCGCCTACGTGCGCCCGGGCGGTGTGGCGATGGACCTGCCCGACGAGGCCGTCCCGCAGATCCGCGAACTGCTCGAGCTGATGCCCAAGCGGCTCAAGGACCTCGAGGACCTGCTCAACGAGAACTACATCTGGAAGGGCCGCACGGTCGGCATCGGCTATCTCGATCTGACCGGGTGCATGGCGCTCGGGATCACCGGTCCGTGTCTGCGTTCCACCGGGCTGCCGCACGACCTGCGCAAGACCCAACCTTATTGCGGCTACGAGACATACGACTTCGACGTGATCACCGATCAGGGCTGCGACTCCTATGGCCGGTACCTGATCCGGGTCAAGGAGATGCACGAGTCGCTCAAGATCGTGGAGCAGTGCCTGCAGCGGCTCCGCCCCGGTCCCGTGATGATCGAGGACAAGAAGCTGGGCTGGCCGGCCGATCTGAAGGTCGGCCCGGACGGGCTCGGCAACTCGCCCGAGCACATCGCCAGGATCATGGGCCATTCGATGGAGGGGCTGATCCACCACTTCAAGCTCGTCACCGAGGGCATCCGGGTGCCGGCGGGGCAGGTGTACGTCGCAATCGAGTCTCCGCGAGGCGAACTCGGCGTGCACATGGTCTCCGACGGCGGCACCCGCCCCTACCGCGTGCACTACCGGGATCCGTCGTTCAACAATCTGCAGGCCGTCGCCGCGATGTGTGAAGGCGGCATGGTCGCCGACCTGATCACCGCGGTGGCGTCGATCGACCCGGTCATGGGCGGGGTGGACCGCTGATGAGCGCTTGCGCGAAGAAGAGGCAGTCATGAGCGTATTCCTGGAGCTCGGTCAGCGACCCGAGGAACCCGGCCCGCCGATCAACGGGCCGGTGTCGTATCCGGACGACGTCGCGGCGCGACTGGCCGCCGACGCCGAAGGAATCATTTCGCGCTACCCGCAATCGCGTTCGGCGCTGCTGCCGCTGCTGCACCTCGTGCAGTCCGAGGACGGATGCCTGACCCCTGCCGGTATCGCGTTCTGCGCCAGGCAGTTGGGGCTCACCGACGCCGAGGTCACCGCCGTGGCGACGTTCTACTCGATGTACCGGCGCACGCCGACCGGCGAGTACCTCGTCGGGGTGTGCACCAACACGCTGTGTGCGGTCATGGGTGGCGACGCGATTCTCGAAGCGCTGCAGGAACATCTGGGCGTACACGCGGGCGAGACCACACCGGACGGGCGCATCACGCTCGAACATGTCGAATGCAACGCCGCCTGCGACTATGCGCCGGTCGTGATGGTCAACTGGGAGTTCTTCGACAACCAGACGACGTCGTCGGCCCGCGAGCTGGTCGATGGGCTGCGCGAGGGCAACCCTCCCGAACCCACCCGGGGTGCGCCGCTGTGCACCTTCCGGGAGACCGCGCGCACGCTCGCCGGCCTGCCCGACCCGCGCTCCGGCGGCGCCAAGGTCGGCGACGCGACGCTGGCGGGCCTGCGGGTGGCGCGGGAACGCGGCATGGCGGCGCCCGACGCCGACGCACCGGCCGCCTCGACGGAGACGCTCAGCGACGAGGCGGCGGGTGCGGAAGCCACCCAGAACGCCGCCGCCCCCGGCCCGTCGGCGACCATCCCGCCGAAGCCGGACACCATCGAAACCAACCCGGACGCAACGGATTCACGCGCATGACAGCTCTGACACCCGTGTTCAGCCGGTTCTGGGACGAACCAGAACCGTGGTCGCTGGACACCTACCGCCGGCACGGCGGCTACCGCGCCTTAGAGAAGGCGCTGGCGATGGGTCCCGACGACGTCATCGGATTCGTCAAGGAGTCCGGTCTGCGTGGTCGTGGCGGCGCCGGCTTCCCCACCGGCACGAAGTGGTCGTTCATCCCGCAGGACGACACCGGCGCCGGCGCCAAGCCTCACTACCTGGTGGTCAACGCCGACGAGTCGGAACCCGGTACGTGTAAAGACATCCCGCTGATGTTGACCACCCCGCACTTCCTCATCGAGGGTGCGATCATCGCGGCCTACGCGATCCGGGCGCATCACGCCTTCATCTACCTGCGCGGTGAGGTGGTTCCCGTGCTGCGCAGGCTGCAGGCCGCGGTGGCGGAGGCTTACGAGGCGGGCTACCTCGGCAACGACGTGATGGGGTCCGGCTTCGATCTGGAGTTGATCGTGCACGCCGGCGCGGGCGCCTACATCTGCGGCGAGGAGACCGCGCTGCTGGACTCCCTGGAGGGTCGCCGCGGCCAACCGAGGCTGCGGCCGCCGTTCCCCGCCGTGGCCGGGTTGTACGCCTGTCCGACCGTGGTGAACAATGTCGAATCGATCGCGAGCGTGCCGCCCATCCTGCTCAACGGCATCGACTGGTTCCGGTCGATGGGCACCGAGAAATCGCCCGGCTTCACGCTGTACTCGCTGTCGGGTCACGTCACCAACCCGGGCCAATACGAGGCGCCACTGGGTATCACGCTTCGCGAACTGCTCGAGTACGCGGGCGGGGTCCGCGCCGGACATCAGCTGAAGTTCTGGACACCCGGCGGATCGTCCACTCCCCTGCTGACCGACGAACACCTCGACGTACCACTGGATTACGAGGGTATGGCCGGTGTCGGCACGATGCTCGGCACCAAGGCGCTGCAGATCTTCGACGAGACCACCTGTGTGGTGCGCGCGGTGCGGCGCTGGACCGACTTCTACGCCCACGAATCGTGCGGCAAATGCACACCGTGCCGCGAGGGCACCTACTGGCTGGCCCAGATCTACGAACGCCTCGAGACGGGCGCGGGAACGGAGGCCGACATCGACAAGCTGCTCGACATCTCCGACAACATTTTCGGAAAGGCGTTCTGCGCGTTGGGCGACGGTGCGGCGGCACCCATCATGTCGTCGATCAAGTTCTTCCGCGACGAGTACATCGCCCATCTCGACGGCGGGTGTCCGTTCGATCCGCACGCCTCCACGCTGATGGCGACGGAAGGGGTCGGGGTCTGATGCGGTGGTGTGCCATGAGTCGCCGAACGTGCGCTCAGCGCGATATTCCGGCCGGTTTTTCGATCTGGTCGCACGCTCGGCGAGCTAGGGGGTGATTCGATGACGCAGACCGCTGACACCGGGGCGGACACCGGAGTCGAGATGGTGCAGTTGTCCATCGACGGTGTGGACATCAGTGTCCCCAAGGGCACGTTGGTGATTCGGGCCGCCGAACTGATCGGCATCCAGATCCCGCGCTTCTGCGATCACCCGCTGCTCGATCCGGTCGGCGCCTGCAGGCAGTGCCTCGTCGAGGTCGAGGGCCAACGCAAGCCGATGGCTTCGTGCACCACGACGTGCACCCCGGACATGGTGGTGCGCACGCAGTACACCTCACCGGAGGCCGACAAGGCACAGCAGGGCATCATGGAGTTGCTGCTGATCAACCATCCTCTGGACTGTCCGGTGTGCGACAAGGGCGGCGAGTGTCCCCTGCAGAACCAGGCGATGTCCAACGGCCGCGCCGAAACTCGCTTCGAAGACGTCAAGCGCACCTTTCCGAAGCCGATCAACATCTCCTCGCAGGTGCTGCTGGACCGTGAACGCTGTGTGCTGTGCGCGCGCTGCACCCGGTTCTCCGAACAGATCGCGGGCGACCCGTTCATCGAGCTGCTGGAGCGCGGTGCGCTGCAGCAGGTCGGCATCGCGCAGGGTGAGCCGTTCGAGTCGTACTTTTCGGGCAACACCGTGCAGATCTGCCCGGTCGGCGCGCTCACCGGTGCGGCCTACCGGTTCCGGGCACGGCCGTTCGATCTGGTGTCGAGCCCCAGCGTGTGCGAGCACTGCGCGTCCGGCTGCGCCCAGCGCACCGATCACCGCCGCGGAAAGGTCATGCGCCGCTTGGCCGGTGACGAACCACAGGTCAACGAGGAGTGGAACTGCGACAAGGGTCGCTGGGCGTTCACCTATACCACCCAGGGGGACCGCATCACCACGCCGCTGATCCGCGACGAGGACGGCAAACTGCGACCGGCGTCGTGGTCCGAGGCGCTCACCGTGGCCGGTAACGGGCTGGCCGCCGCCAGCGGCAGCGCCGGGGTTCTGGTCGGCGGCCGGATGACGGTCGAAGACGCCTACGCGTATGCGAAGTTCGCCCGGATCGTGCTCAACACCAACGACATCGACTTCCGTGCCCGGCCGCACAGCGCCGAGGAGGCCGACTTCCTCGCCGCCCGCGTCGCGGGTCAGCCGATGACGGTGACCTACACCGACCTGGAGAACGCGCCGGCGGTTCTGCTGGCCGGGTTCGAGCCGGAAGAGGAATCGCCGATCGTGTTCCTGCGGCTGCGCAAGGCCGTACGCAAGAAGGGGCTTCAGGTGATCTCCGTCGCCCCGTTCGCCACCCGCAGCCTGACCAAGCTGCGCGGCCGGCTGGTCACCGCGGCCCCGGGAGACGAGGCCGCCGCACTCGACGGGCTGGCCGACGACGCGCAGTTGCGGCTGCCCGGCGCGATCATCATGGTCGGCGAGCGATTGGCCACCTCGCCCGGGGCCCTCTCTGCGGCAAGCAGATTGGCCGAAGCGACCGGCGCCCGGCTGGCGTGGGTGCCGAGACGCGCAGGCGAGCGCGGAGCTCTGGAAGCCGGCGCCCTACCCGCCCTGCTGCCCGGCGGCCGGCCGATCAGCGACAGCGCGGCCGTCGAGCAGACCGCGGCGGCATGGCACGTCGACGGGTTGCCCAACACGCCGGGTCGGGACACCACCGCGATCCTCGAGGCCGCGCGCGGCGGCGAACTGGGCGCGCTGCTCGTCGGCGGCGTCGAGGTCACCGACCTCCCGGATCCCGAAGCCGCACTGGCCGCGATCGAGTCCGCGCCCTTCGTCGTCAGCCTCGAACTGCGGGAGAGCGCCGTCACCGCGGTCGCCGACGTCGTCTTCCCCATCGCGCCGGTGGTGGAGAAGGCCGGTTCGTTCCTGAACTGGGAGGGCCGACTTCGCCCCTTCGAGCCGTCGCTGAAGACCAACGCCATCCCCGATCTGCGGGTGCTGAACTTCCTGGCCGACGAGATCGGTGTCGCGTTGAACCTGCCCACCGCATCGGCCGCCGGCGACGAAATCTCGCGCCTGGGCATGTGGGCGGGAGGTCGCCCCGACGCACCGAGCGTCCCGTCGAAACGAACGGTGCCCGTGGAGGGGCAGGCCGTCCTCGCGGGATGGCGGATGCTGCTCGACGAAGGCCGCCTGCAGGACGGCGAACCTCATCTGGCGGGCACCGCCCGCACGCCGGTGGCCCGGCTGTCGGCCGCCACGGCGGCCGAAATCGGCGCCGAGGACGGCGATCTGGTCACCGCGCGGACACCGCAGGGGACGATCACGCTGCCCCTGGCCATCACCGACATGGATGACCGCGTGATCTGGTTACCGCTGAACTCGCCGGGTTCGGCGGTGCACCGCAGCCTCGGCGTCTGCGCCGGTGATGTCGTGTCGATCGGGAGGGCCGAGCCGTGACCCACCCCGATCCCACCCTGTTCGGACACGACCCGTGGTGGCTGATCCTCGCCAAAGCGCTGGCGATCTTCGCGTTCCTGATGCTGTCGGTTCTCACGGCCATCCTGATCGAGCGCAAACTGCTGGGGCGCATGCAGATGCGGTTGGGGCCCAACCGCGTCGGGCCCAAGGGGCTTCTGCAGTCGCTGGTCGACGGCGTCAAGCTCGCCCTCAAGGAGGGCCTGGTCCCCGCCGGGGTCGACAAGTTCGTCTACCTCGCCGCGCCGGTCATCGCGGCGGTACCCGCCTTCATCGCGTTCGCCGTCATCCCGATGGGCGGCGAGGTCTCGATCTTCGGTCACCGCACCGCTTTACAGCTGACCGACATGCCCGTCGCCGTGCTGTACATCCTGGCGGCGACCTCGATCGGCGTGTACGGGATCGTGTTGGCCGGATGGGCCTCGGGATCGACGTATCCGCTGCTCGGCGGGATCCGGTCGAGCGCACAGGTCATCAGCTACGAGATCGCGATGGCGCTGTCCTTCGTGGCCGTCTTCATCTACGCGGGCACGATGTCGACCTCCGGCATCGTGGCCGCCCAGGACGGCACCTGGTTCATCTTCCTGCTGCTGCCCTCGTTCCTCGTCTACATCACCTCGATGGTCGGCGAAACCAACCGGGCGCCCTTCGATCTGCCCGAGGCCGAGGGCGAGCTGGTCGGCGGGTTCCACACCGAGTACTCGTCGATCAAGTTCGCGATGTTCATGCTCGCCGAGTACGTCAACATGACGACCGTGTCGGCGTTGGCGACCACGATGTTCCTCGGCGGCTGGCACGCCCCGTGGCCGATCAACATGTGGGACGGCGCGAACACCGGGTGGTGGCCCCTGCTGTGGTTCGTCGCCAAGGTGTGGGCGTTCATGTTCCTGTTCTTCTGGCTGCGCGCCACCCTGCCCCGCATGCGCTACGACCAGTTCATGGGGCTCGGGTGGAAGGCGCTCATCCCGTTCTCGCTGGCGTGGATCATGATCGTCGCCACCGCACGGGCGCTGCGCAACGAAGGCTTCAGCCAGGTGACGACGACGCTGGCCTCCGTCGGCGCCATCGTGGCGCTGCTGATCGTCGTCGGAATGTGGCGGTCGGCACGCCGGCGCAATGTGCGCCAGATCCCGCAGCAGAAGCTGGATCCGGAGATCTTCCCGGTCCCGCCCCTGCCGAGCAACAAGACGCAGACCGCAACCAAGGAGCGAGCCGATGCCTAAGTTCCTCGACGCGATAAAGGGTTTCGGGGTCACCTTCGGGACCATGTTCAAAAAGCCGATCACCGAGGAGTACCCGGAGAAGCCCGGCCCCGTCGCCAAGCGCTATCACGGGCGCCACCAGTTGAACCGCTATCCCGACGGCCTGGAGAAGTGCATCGGGTGCGAACTGTGCGCCTGGGCGTGCCCCGCCGACGCCATCTACGTCGAGGGCGCCGACAACGCCGAGGAGGACCGGTATTCGCCCGGTGAGCGGTACGGCCGCGTCTATCAGATCAACTACCTTCGCTGCATCGGCTGCGGCCTGTGCATCGAGGCCTGTCCCACCCGCGCGTTGACGATGACCAACGACTACGAGATGGCCGACGACAACCGCGCCGACCTCATCTGGGGCAAGGACAAGTTGCTGGCCCCGCTGCAACAGGGCATGCTGCCCCCGCCGCACCCGATGGCGCCCGGAGCCACCGACGACGACTACTACCTGGGCAACGTCGGGCCCGTCGAGCAGGAGCCCGAGAAGGTCGCCGAGGACGTGCGATGAGGCTCGACCTGTTGGCGGCGGTCGCGGCGGACAACCCTGGGCACACGACGACCACGGAAGCCGTGCTGTTCTGGGTGTTGGGAACCGTCGCGGTGCTCGGTGCGATCGGGGTGGTCGCCGCGCCGAAAGCGGTGTATTCGGCGATGTTTCTGGCCACGACGATGATCGTGCTGGCCGTGTTCTACATCGCGCAGGGTGCGCTGTTCCTCGGCGTGGTGCAGGTCGTGGTCTACACCGGCGCCGTCATGATGCTCTTCCTGTTCGTGCTCATGCTGATCGGCGTGGACTCCTCGGATTCGCTCGTCGAAACGATTCGCGGACAACGGGTTGCGGCCACCGTCATCGGTGCCGGCTTCGGCATACTGCTCATCGCCGGGATCGGCAACGTCTCGGCCGGTGGGTTCACCGGCCTCGCCCAGGCCAATGCCGGCGGCAACGTCGAGGGTCTGGCGGCGCTGATCTTCGTGCGCTACCTGTGGGCATTCGAGTTGACCAGCGCACTGCTGATCACCGCCGCGCTCGGCGCGATGGTGCTGGCACACCGGGAACGCTTCGAGCGCCGCAAGACCCAACGCGAGCTCGCCGAAGAACGGTTCAAACCGGGCGGTTACCCGACCACACTGCCGAATCCCGGTGTGTTCGCGCGGAACAACGCCGTCGACATCGCCGCCCGGCTGCCTGACGGTTCGGGGTCGGACCTGTCGGTCAGCCCCATTCTGCAGAAGCGGACGGTCACCGTCACGAACGGCGGAGGAGGCGGGGAATGAATCCCGACAACTATCTCTATCTGTCGGCGCTGCTGTTCACGATCGGTGCGACCGGGGTGCTGTTGCGCCGCAACGCCATCGTGATGTTCATGTGCGTCGAGCTGATGCTGAACGCGGCGAACCTCGCGTTCGTCTCGTTCTCCCGCATGCACGGCCACCTCGACGGCCAAGTGGTCGCATTCTTCACCATGGTCGTCGCCGCATGCGAGGTGGTGATCGGCCTCGCGATCATCATGAGCATCTTCCGTGCCCGCCAGTCGGCCTCGGTCGACGACGCCAGCCTGCTGAAGAACTAGAGGCGCGATGACGATTCCTGTTTGGCTGACCATCGCGCTGCCGTTGGCCGGCGCGGCGATCCTGCTCCTCGGCGGGCGGCGAACCGACGCCTGGGGTCACCTGCTGGGGTGTGCCGCGGCCATCGGATCGTTCGTCGTCGGCGCGCTGCTCTTCGTCGACATGCTGGGCCGTGATTCCGAACACCGCGCGGTTCACGAGGCGCTGTTCTCCTGGGTGCCCGTCGGCGGGCTGCAGGTCGATTTCGGGATGCAACTCGACCAGCTGTCGATGTGTTTCGTGTTGCTGATCACCGGCGTCGGCTCGTTGATCCACATCTACTCGATCGGCTACATGGCCGAAGACCCCGGCCGGCGGCGGTTTTTCGCGTATCTCAACCTGTTCCTGTCGGCGATGCTGCTGCTCGTGCTCGCCGACAACTACCTCGGCCTCTACGTCGGCTGGGAGGGCGTCGGCCTGGCTTCCTACCTCCTGATCGGCTTCTGGGCGCACAAACCGTCCGCGGCGACCGCGGCCAAGAAGGCCTTCGTCGTCAACCGCGTCGGCGACATGGGCCTGGCCATCGCGTTGATGGTGATGTTCGCCTACCTCGGAACCATCTCGTACGCGGGCGTTTTCGCTGCAGCACCGAGCGCGGGTGAGGGCGTGCTGACCGCGATCGGCTTGCTGCTCCTGCTCGCCGCGTGCGGTAAGTCGGCGCAGGTGCCGCTGCAGTCCTGGCTGGGTGACGCCATGGAGGGCCCGACGCCGGTGTCCGCACTGATCCACGCCGCCACCATGGTGACCGCGGGCGTGTACCTCATCGTGCGCTCCGGACCGGTGTTCGACCTCGCGCCCACCGCGCAGCTGGGGGTCGTCATCGTCGGCGCGGTCACCCTGTTGTTCGGCGCGATCATCGGTTGCGCGAAGGACGACATCAAGAAGGCGCTTGCGGCGTCGACGATGTCCCAGATCGGCTACATGGTGCTGGCCGCCGGGCTCGGACCCGTCGGCTACGCGTTCGCGATCATGCACCTGCTCACCCACGGCTTCTTCAAGGCCGGCCTGTTCCTCGGCGCCGGTTCGGTGATGCACGCGATGGACGACGAGGTCGACATGCGCCGCTACGGCGGCCTGCGCAAGGCGCTGCCGATCACCTTCGTCACGTTCGGCCTCGGGTACCTCGCGATCATCGGCGTTCCACCGCTCGCGGGCTTCTTCTCCAAGGACGGGATCATCGAGGCGGCGCTCGGCGCAGGCGGCGTCAAGGGATTCGTCCTGGGCGGCGCGGCGATCCTGGGTGCTGGCATCACGGCGTTCTACATGACTCGGGTGATGTTGATGACGTTCTTCGGCGAGAAGCGTTGGGCACCAACTGCACATCCGCACGAGGCGCCCGCGGTGATGACCTGGCCGATGATCCTGTTGGCCATCGGCTCGGTCGGGTCGGGCGCGGCGTTCGCGATCGGCGGCACGCTCGAGCACTGGCTCGAACCGGTCGTCGGCGCACACGAGGTGCACCACGTCGCACCCGTGTGGGTGGTGACGACGGTGATCCTGGCCGTGGTGGCGGTCGGCATCGCGGTGGCCTACCGGATGTATGCCACCAAGCCCATACCGGAGGAGGTCCCGGCCGGATCGGCGCTGACGGTCGCGGCGCGCAGGGACCTGTACGGCGACGCGTTCAACGAAGCGGCGTTGATGCGGCCCGGCCAGTTGCTGACTCGCGGGCTCGTCGAGATCGACGATGAGGCGGTCGACGGCGCGGGCAGCGGCCTGGCGGCACTGGTGGCCCGGCTGTCCTCGGGTCTGCGGCGGGTGCAGACGGGATACGCCCGCTCCTACGCCCTTTCGATGCTTTCAGGTGCGGTTCTGGTGGTCGCGGCGATCCTGGCGGTGCAACTCTGGTGAACAACTTCCCCTGGCTCACGGTGCTATGGGCGACGCCGACCGTCGGCGCCGCGCTGACGATCCTTCTGCCCGCCGCCCAGCGGGTGCTGGCCAAGTGGTTCGCATTGGCCGTCTCGATCGCGGTGCTGGCGATCACCGCGGTCCTGGCGCTCGGTTTCCAGCCCGGCGGCGAGCAGTACCAGTACGTCGAATCCCACCGCTGGATCCCGTCGTTCGGCACCGGCTACATCCTCGGCGTCGACGGCATCGCGCTGGCGATCGTCGTGCTCACCGCGGTTCTGGTGCCGCTGCTGATCATCGCCGGCTGGAACGACGCCGACGGGCAGACCGGTCTGCGCGGCCGGTCGGTGCAGACCTACCTGGCGTTGACGCTGGCCGTCGAGGGCATGGTCCTGATGTCGCTGGTGTCGCTGGACATCCTGCTGTTCTACGTGTTCTTCGAGGCGATGCTGATCCCGATGTACTTCCTCATCGGCGGCTTCGGCGGCGAGAATCGCGGCAAGGCGGCGGTGAAGTTCCTGCTGTACAACCTGTTCGGTGGCCTGATCATGCTGGCCGCGGTGATCGGGCTGTACGTCGTGACGGCCTCGAGCGACGCGTTCGCCGCGGGCACGTTCGATTTCCGCGAGATCGTGACCGCGGTGTCCAGTGGCGCGTTCGCCGTCAACCCCGCCGTGATGAACCTGCTGTTTCTCGGCTTCATGTTCGCATTCGCGGTCAAGGCGCCGCTGTGGCCGTTCCACCGGTGGCTGCCCGATGCGGCCGTCGAGGCCACCCCGGCCAGCGCGGTGCTCATGATGGCGGTGATGGACAAGGTCGGCACGTTCGGCATGCTGCGGTACTGCCTGCAGTTGTTCCCCGACGCGTCAACGTATTTCCAACCGCTGGTGGTCACATTGGCGGTGATCGGCATCGTCTACGGGGCGATCCTCGCGATCGGCCAGACCGACGTGATGCGGCTCATCGCCTATACGTCGATCTCCCACTTCGGGTTCATCATCCTGGGCATCTTCGTGATGACCAGCCAGGGCCAGTCCGGGTCGACGCTGTACATGATCAACCACGGCCTGTCGACGGCCGCGCTGTTCCTGATCGCCGGGTTCCTGGTGTCGCGCAGGGGCACCCGCGTGATCCGGGCCTTCGGGGGCGTGCAGAAGGTGGCGCCGGTCATGGCGGGCACCTTCCTGGTCGCCGGCCTGGCGACGCTGTCGCTGCCCGGCTTGGCGCCGTTCATCAGCGAATTCCTGGTCCTCATCGGCACGTTCACGCGGTATCCGGTGCTCGCGGTGTTCGCGTCGACCGCGCTGGTGCTCTCCGCGGTCTACATCCTGTGGATGTATCAGCGGATGATGACCGGGGCCGTCACCGAGGGCAACGAGCGGATACGCGACCTGGTGCCGCGCGAACTCGTCGTCGTCGCGCCGCTGATCGCCTTGCTGCTCGTGCTGGGGGTGTATCCGAAACCCGCGCTGGACGTCATCAACCCCGCGGTCGACCACACCCTCACCACGATCGACCAACCTGATCCCGCACCCAGACTCGCGGAAGGGCCGAGACCATGACCCTCACCCCGCCCACCGTCGAATACGGTTTGGTCTGCCCGATACTGATCATCTTCGGGGTCGCCATCGCCGGGGTCCTCGTGGAGGCGCTCCTACCGCGGCAGCACCGATACGCCAGCCAACTGGTGCTCTGCTTCGGCGGTTTGGCGGCCGCGCTCGTCGCGGTCGTGGTGCTCGCGCGCAATCTTCATGGCACCGTGGGGCGTTCGGCCGTGATGGGCGCCGTCGTCATCGACACGCCGGCACTGTTCCTTCAGGGCACGATCCTGCTCGTCGGCGTGCTCGGCGTGCTGCTGATCGCCGAGCGTCAGGTCGGCGCGGAGGTTGGCGCCGGAGTGCGTCGCGGCCTGGACGGGTTCACCCCTCAGGCGTCCGCCACGCCCGGCAGCGTCGCCGAACAGGTGGCCACCAAGTCCGGGGTGATCCAGACCGAGGTCTTCCCGTTGACGATGTTCGCGATCGGCGGCATGCTGCTGTTCCCGGCGTCCGACGACCTGCTGACCATGTTCATCGCGCTGGAAGTGCTGTCGCTGCCGCTGTACCTGTTGTGCGGACTGGCGCGCAGGCGCCGCCTGTTGTCTCAAGAAGCGGCGCTCAAATACTTTCTGCTGGGCGCATTCTCGTCGGCCTTCTTCCTCTTCGGCGTGGCCATGCTGTACGGGTACTCCGGCACGCTGGATCTGGTCGGCATCGCCGAGGCGGTCGCCGCGGGATCCGGTAAGAGGTCGCTCGCGCTGATCGGCACCGGCCTGCTGTTGGTGGGGGTGCTGTTCAAGATCGGCGCGGTGCCGTTCCACTCGTGGATCCCCGACGTGTATCAAGGTGCGCCGACGTCGATCACGGCGTTCATGGCGGCCGCGACGAAGATCGCCGCGTTCGGCGCGATGCTGCGCGTGTTCTACGTCGCGGTGCCCGGCCTGCAACAGGACTGGCGCCCGGTGCTGTGGGCGATCGCGATCCTGACGATGGTGGTGGGCACCGTCACCGCGGTGACGCAGGTGGACGTCAAGCGGATGTTGGCGTATTCCGCTGTCGCCCACACCGGTTTCATCCTCACCGGCCTGATCGCCGCCAACGAGGCCGGTCTGTCGTCGACGCTGTTCTATCTGTTCGCCTACGGGTTCAGCACCGTGGGCGCCTTCGCCGTCGTCGGCCTGGTGCGCGACGGCAGCGGCGAGGAGGACACCGCGATGGCCCGGTGGGCCGGTCTGGGACGTCGTTATCCCATTGTGGGGATCGTGTTCTCGCTGTTTCTGCTCGCCTTCGCCGGCATCCCGCTGACCAGCGGCTTCGTCAGCAAGTTCGCGGTGTTCAAGGCGGCGGGCGAGGGCGGCGCGATCCCACTGGTGATCGTCGGTGTGATCGCGAGCGCGATCGCCGCATACTTCTACGTGCGGGTGATCGTGTTGATGTTCTTCACCGATCCGCCCGACGACGCACCGACCGTGGTGGTGCCGAGCGCGCTGAGCACCACGGTCGTGACGGTCACCGCGGCGGTCACGTTCGCGCTGGGCGCGCTGCCGCAACCGCTTCTGGACCTGGCGAACAACGCCGACCAGTTCCTGCGTTAGTCGCGCGGTAGCAGACCGGCCTGACGGTAGGCCGCCTCGAGATAGCGGCGCATCTGCCGCTCGGTCGGTGGATCGGGTTGCAGCACACGGTAGGTCACCGCGCCGGCCAGCATGTCGACGAGGACCTCGAGGTCGGCGTCCTCCGCGACCGCGCCGTCTCGTTGCGCCTGCTCGAGCAGGGCGATGGTGAGGTCGCGGCGGGGCCTGATGTAGCGCTCCCAGTACGTCCGCATCAGCTCCGGATGCGTGACGGCGGATCCGTAGATCTGTGCGATCAGCGCACGGAACCGAGGATCGCTCGCTGTGCGGGCGGCTCCGGCGATGTTGCGCCGCACCAGCTCTCGGGCCGATCCGGACGCGATCTCCTCGCGTGTCGGCCACTGCATCTCGGTGCTGACGTGCGCCTCGATCGCGTCCGCGACGAGGTGCTCCTTATCCCGCCACCGGCGGTAGACGGTGGGCTTGCCGACACCCGCGCGTTTGGCCACCTGCTCGATGCTGGTGCCCGCGATCCCGCGTTCGATGAACAACTCGAGCGCCGCCCGCAGGATCGCGGCGTCGAGGTCCTTGCTGCGTGGACGGCCCCTGGTCGGCGCGGTCATCGCACGTTTCCGGTGGCGAGTGCGCGACTCAGCCAGCGGCTCAGGGCTTCCGGCTGCCGTCCGCGCCAGGCGAGGTGACCGTCCGGACGCACCAGCATCGCATCGCCGCCCGTGCGCCGATCGACGGCCGCGATCCGGTTTCGGCCGAGGTGCTCGGTCGCGACGCCCGTCAGAGCGTCGTCGGCGCCCAACAGCCCCCAGCGCCCGCCCAGTTCCCGCCCCGTCAGGCCGGGCACCCGATCGCCCGGGCGCACGCCGGACCACCGCAACGACCGCTGTGCCAGCGGACCCCGGCGATAGGAGACCCACAGCTGAGAGGTCCGGTAGGTGACCCACCGTTGGACGGCGGGCAGGCTCATCACCGGAACCACCAAGCGGTCGCGGATGAAGCGGCCGATCCTGCTCTGCGCCACATTGACTTTGGTGACCGCGCTGGTACTGCGAAGCACCTCGGTGGCCAGCGGACGTCGTTCGGCCTCATAGGTGTCGAGCAGCCTCTCGTCGGCGATGCCCGCCGTGACGAGCGCGAGCTTCCAGGCCACGTTCTCGGCGTCGCCGAGACCCGTCAACATTCCCTGCCCGCCGAACGGCGCGTGGGTGTGCGCCGCGTCGCCGGCGATCAGCACCCGGCCACGTCGGTACGTCGCCGCCAACCGGCGGTGCACGCTGAACATCGACAGCCACAGGGCGTCCTCGATCGGTGCGGCGCGGCCGGTGCGCTCCGGGATGAGCTGCCTCAACCGCGCGAGAATCTCCTCCTGCGTGGGCTTTTCCGAGCCCGACTGCGGGTCGTACGCGATGATGCGCCACGCCCCGCCGGGCATCGGCATCGCCCCGATCATGCCGTCTTGGTGAATCCAGCCCGTCGTGCCCGAACGGTCGAGATCCCAGCCGATGCGAAGGTCGGCGAGCAGGAAGCGTTCGGTCAGGCGAACACCGGGAAAGTCGATGCCCGCCGCGCGGCGGGTCGTGCTGCCGGCGCCGTCGCAGCCGAGCAGCCAGTCGCATGTGATGTCCTCACCGTCGGCGAGGACGGCCGTGACCTGCCCGCCGTCCTGACGAATGTCGGCAAGCTCGGTGCCCCAGACGATTTCACCACCCAGTTCGGAGAGCCGATCCCGTAACGCGGCCTCGACTTCGGCCTGGGAGATCACCATCGGCGGCGCGGCGGTGTGCATGCCGGGGTCGCCGAACCGGATCCGCATGATCGGTTTGTCGCCGAGATAGGTGAGGATGCTCATGGCCCGCACCGATCGCTCGGGCAGGTCGCCGAGCGCGCCGAGGCGGTCAAGCACCTCCGAACCGCGGGCGTGCAGGAAGTTGGCGCGCGAGGTGGTGGCGGGCGCGACCGCTTCGTCGATCACTCGAACGCGCACACCCTGCATCAGCAGGCCGCAGGCGGCGGCGAGGCCCGTCGGGCCCGCTCCCACGACGAGAACGTCGGAACTCATCAGCCTTCTTCCGTTACGGTACCGTTCCGTAATCAATCTAGGTGATGAGCGGCCGGCAGGCTAGATTCGATTTCCATGACCGATCCGCTCGTGCTCGTCGACGACCGTGGTCCGGTGCGGGTGCTGACGCTGAACCGCCCGGAGTCCCGAAACGCGCTGAGTCGCGGGCTGATCAAGGCGGCCTACAGCGCGCTCACCGAGGCCGACGCCGACGAGTCCGTCCACGCCGTCGTCCTCACCGGGGCAGACCCCGCGTTCTGCGCGGGAGTCGACCTCAAGGAGGCGCAACGCGACGGCCTGGGGTATTTCGAGGAGTTCCGGTCGCAGAGCTGCATCGCCGCGACGGGCAACATGCAAACGCCCATCATCGCCGCGATCAATGGCGCGACCTTCACCGGCGGGCTGGAGATGGCGCTGGGCTGCGATTTCCTGATCGCCTCCGAACGCGCCGTGTTCGCCGACACCCACGCCCGGGTCGGGATCCTGCCCGGTGGCGGCATGACCGCGCGACTCCCCCGGGTGGTCGGGCTGGCGATGGCGCGTCGGCTGTCGATGACGGGTGAGGTCGTCGACGCGGCCCGGGCCGAACGCATCGGCCTGGTCACCGAGGTCGTCGCCCACGAGCGCCTGGTCGAGCGGGCCGTCGAACTGGCCGCGCAGATCGCCGAGGTGCCGCCGTCGGTCATGCGTGGGTTGAAGGAGATCTACGCCACCGGCGCGGCCGCGGTGATCGAGCCGGCATTGGCCGCCGAGGAGAAGATCGCGTACGCCCAGCACCGCGATTTCGAGGGCCTGGGCGACCGGTTCGCCGCGATCTCGGAGCGCAACAAGGGCCAGATCGACCGCTGACGTCCCCGATCGGACGACTACGGGCGGACGCGGATGAAGTCGACCGTGCGTCGGCCGCCGAACTCGGGTCGCGGAGTCGTCGTCATCTCCACCTGTTTGCGCGCGTACACCGCGACCGGAGTGTGCGGGTCGAGCACCGAGACGTAGACCCGGTGCTCGGCCAGCGAGGCGACGGCGCGCTCGAAGCATCCGTCGTCGATCACCTCGACGTGCGTGGCGTCCGGCCCGAATTGAAACAGCCAGCGCGGCGGGTCGGGCAGGCTGTCGTAGGCGTCGACGACGGCGGCGGCGAACTCCATGTGATCGCGTTGGTTGGGCGCACCGGGCTCCCACTCCGGACCGCCGTAGATGGTGACCACCACATCGGGCTCGAGTCCGGTGATGGCCTCGACGATCCTCGTGCGCAGTTCCGGGCAGTTGCGGATCTCGCCGTCCGGGAACTCCCAGAACCGGACGTCGGAGACTCCGACGACCGCGGCCGACCGCAGCTGCTCCTGCTCCCGCAGCGGACCGGCCTGTTCGAGCGCCATCCCGGCGATGCCGGCTTCGCCGCGGCTCGCCAGCGCGTAATGGACCGCTTTGCCCTGCGACGTCCACATCGCCACCGCCGCCGCGCAACCGTATTCGGGGTCGTCGGGATGCGGCACCAACACCAGCGCGGAATGCCAGTCAGAGGGAAACGCGTCAGGCACGCCTTCTATGCCACCACACCGTGGACCACGATCGCGGTGGTCTGCTCAACCCAGTCGTCGCCGAGCGGCTCGCCCGGCCGCAGCAGCATCCGCAGCAGGGTCGCTCCGCCGATCACCTCGACGAGCCGGTCCGGGTCGACGTCGGGATGGACCTCGCCCCGCTTGACCGCGTCGGTCAGCCGGTTGCGCACCGCCGCGAAGACGCCGGTGAACCGGTCCATCACGCGGACGTTGAGCTCCCCGTCGGCGACCATGTCGGCGATCAGCCCGGGCAACGCCGCGCGCACCACCGGGGACGAGAACACGTCGCGGGTGGCGGCGAGCATGGCGCGGATGTCGGCGGCGATATCGCCGGGCGGGGTGGCGATCGCCGTCGGCGCGGCGGGGAACGCGGCTTCGTGGACGAGCTCTGCCTTGCTCGACCATCGGCGGTACAGCGCCGTCTTCGTGGTGCCCGCCCGCTCGGCCACCGCGGCGATCGTCAGATTCGAATAACCGATCTCCGCAAGAAGATCCGCGGTGGCGCGCAATATGGCAGCGTCGATACGCGGGTCGCGTGGGCGCCCGGCGCCCGGGGTCTTGTCAACCGATGACGCGTCTGGTTTCATAACGCTACCCACCGTATCGTAATTGCCGTCGAAAGAAGAGCCTGTGGCCAATGAACCGGCTGTCGAAGATGTCAGCCGCCTAGAGCACTCGAGTCGCGACCTCAGCTCCCTGCCCGGCGTGATGTCGCGTTGGCTGTCGACCCTCCTGCCGGGCGGGGTGACGCCGGAGATCACCGTGGAAAGCGGCGTCGACGCCAACGGGATGTCGTCGGAGACGATCATCCTGACCGGGCGGTGGACCGCCGACGGACAACCGCAGGAACAGAAGTGGGTGGCGCGGGTCGCGCCGACCACCGAGGACGTCCCGGTGTTCTCGTCGTACCGGATGGACCACCAGTTCGACGTGATCCGGCTGGTGCAGGAGAAGACCGACGTACCGGTGCCGCAGGTGCGGTGGCTGGAGAACAGCGGCGACGTGCTCGGAACGCCGTTCTTCCTGATGGACTACGTCGACGGCCGGGTACCGCCCGACGTCATGCCGTACACCTTCGGCGGGAACTGGTTCGCCGACTCCCCCGCCGAGCAGCGGCGCGAATTGCAGGACGCCACCGTCGGCGTGATCGCCAAGCTGCATTCGATCCCCGCCCCGGACGAGGTCTTCGGCTTCCTCGACGACGGCTCCGATCGCAATGCGTTGCGGCGCAACCTCAATTGGCTCAAGGACTGGTATCAGTTCGCCGTTCCGGACATCGGCCGTTCGCAGCTGGTCGAACGCGCCCTCGACTGGCTCGAGGCCAACTGGCCCGCCGACGTCGCAGCCACCGACCCCGTCCTGGTCTGGGGCGACTCACGCGTCGGCAACGTGCTGTACTCCGGCTACCAGCCGGTGGCCGTCCTGGACTGGGAGATGGCGACGCTCGGCCCGCGCGAAATGGACGCGGCGTGGATGATCTTCGCGCACAACGTGTTCCAGGAGCTGGCCGGCCTCGCGGGATTGCCGGGGCTGCCGGACTTCATGCGCGAGGAGGACGTCAAGCAGACGTATGCGGAGTTGACCGGCGCCGAACTCGGCGACCTGCACTGGTTCTACGTCTACTCCGGCGTGATCTGGGCGTGCGTGTTCATGCGTACCAGCGCGCGGCGGGTGCGCTTCGGTGAGATCGAGCGACCCGAGGACGTCGAAACGCTGTTCTACCACGGCGCATTGCTGAAACGACTCATTGGAGATGACTCCTGATGCTCGGCCCCACAGACGAATTCCCGATCCACCAGATCCCGCAGCCGATCGCCTGGCCAGGGAGCTCCGACCGCAACTTCTACGACCGGTCCTACTTCAACGCCCACGACCGCACCGGCGACATCTTCGTGATCACCGGCATCGGGTACTACCCGAACCTGGGCGTCAAGGACGCGTTCGTGTTGGTGCGCCGCGGCGAGAGCCAGACCGCGGTGCACCTGTCCGACGGCATCGACTCCGACCGGCTCAACCAGCATGTGCTGGGCTATCGCGTCGAGGTCACCGAACCGCTGCACAAACTGCGCATCGTGTGCGAGGAGACCGAGGGCATCGCCGTCGACCTCACCTGGAACGGCCTGTTCGACGCCGTCCAGGAGCAACGCCACGTGTTGCGCACGGGCACTCGAATCACATTGGACGCGCAGCGATTCGCCCAGGTCGGGTCGTGGAGCGGTGTCATCGCGATCGACGGTGAGGAGATCACGGTCGACCCGTCGGTGTGGATCGGGAGCCGCGACCGGTCCTGGGGCATCCGCCCCATCGGCGAGCCGGAACCCGCGGGCCGGCCGGCGCATCCGCCGTTCGAGGGCATGTGGTGGCTCTACGTGCCGATGGCGTTCGACGACTTCGGCATCGTGCTGATCATCCAGGAGGAGCCGACCGGATTCCGTAGCCTCAACGACTGCACGCGGATCTGGCGTGACGGCCGGGTCGAACAGCTCGGCTGGCCCCGGGTGAAGATCCACTACACCTCCGGAACCCGAATTCCTTACGGCGCCACCATCGAAGCGACCACACCGGATGGCTCGCCGGTGGTGTTCGAGGTCGAGTCGAAGCTGGCGGTGCCGATCCACATCGGCGGCGGCTACGGCGGGGACTCCGACTGGCTGCACGGCGTCTGGAAGGGCGACAAGTTCACCGAACGGCTCACCTACGACATGGCCGATCCGGCGGTCAACGGCCGCAGCATGTTCGGCGTGATCGACCACGTCGGCCGCGCCGAGTGCACGGAGGGCGGCAAGACCAGCGAGGGCTGGGGTCTGTTCGAACACGGTGCGCTCGGCCGCCACGACCCGTCGGGCTTCAAGGACTGGCTGACCGTCGCCGACTGACTGACTTCGGTGCACTAGCTGTCGGTGAGCGACCGGAAGTGCACCGAAATCACACTCAGGCGACCGGGGTGACCCGCACCGGGGCACGACCGAACACCATCGACTCCTCGATCCGGTCGAGCCGGTGATCGATCGCGTCGAGCACGTAGTTGTGCCGGACGTTCCACGGCCGGTGCGTGCCCGACTTCGGCAGCACATGCGCCGCGCGCTGCACGTAGCCGGCGTTGATGTTCCACGCCGGCTTCTCCGCCATCGGCTTGTCGCCCAGATGCGGGTAGGCGTGCGTGTACCCGTGAGAGTCCATGTAGGAGATCAGCTTTGCGAACGCGCGGGCGGTCAGGTCGGCTCGCAACGTCCACGAGGCGTTGATGTAGCCGACGCACCAGGCCAGGTTGGGCACGTCTTCGAGCATGTGCTCCTTGTAGACGAAGCGGTCCTGCGGTTTGACCTCTTCGCCGTCGATGCTGATCAGAACCCCGCCGAGCGCCTGCAACTGAATGCCGGTCGCGGTGATGAGGATGTCGGCGTCGATCCGCTGGCCGGTCCGCAGCACCACACCCGTCGAATCGATGTGATCGATCTGGTCGGTCACCACATCGAGCCGACCGGTGTTGATCGCGTCGTAGAAGTCGTTGTCCAGCATCGCGCACAACCGTTGATCCCACGGGTCGTACCGCGGCTTGAAGTGCACGTCGACCGGATAACCCGTGGGCAGGTTGCGTTTCGCGTAGCTGCGGATGTAGCGCCTACTGAGCTTGGGCGCCGCCTTGGCGAACGCGTAGATGAACACGGTGAAGATCGTGTTGTAGATGCGCGCGCCCCAGTAACCGGCCCGGCCGGGCAGCACCTTGCGCAGCGCCTGCACGATCGGATTGACCCGCGGCCCCGACAACATGTAGGTCGGCGAGCGTTGCAGCATCGTCACGTGGCCGGCCTTCTCGGTCAGCGACGGGATCATGCTCACCGCCGTCGCGCCGCTGCCGATGACCAGAAGCCGCTTGCCCTCGTAGTCCAGCGATTCCGGCCAGTGCTGCGGATGCACCACCTCGCCGCTGAACTCCTCGAGTCCCGGGAAGTCCGGTCGGTAGGGCTCGTCGTAGTTGTAGTAACCCGTGCCGAAGAACAGGAAGCGACTGCGGTACGTGACCGGCGTCCCGTCCTGCTCGGCCTGCACCGTCCAGGTATCGGTCGACGAATCCCAGTCCGCCGACAACACACGGGTGTTGAACCGGATGTGGTCGTCGATGCCGTTCTTGCGCGCGGTCTGCACCAGGTAGTCGCGGATGTCGGGTCCGTCGGCCACGTTCTCGGGCCGCGTCCACGGCTCGAACGGATAGCTCAGCGTGAAGATGTCGCTGTCGGATCGGATCCCCGGATAGCGGTGCAGATCCCACGTGCCGCCGATGCGGGCCCGGCGCTCGAGCACCCTGTAGCTGGAGCTCGGGTTCTTCTCCTGCAGGCGGTAGGCCGCGCCGATCCCCGATATGCCCGCACCGATGATCAGCACATCGGAATACTCGCCGACAATCTCATCGTGCTCATTGCCGCTCATCCGCAACCTCCTTTGGTCCCGCTGAGTACCACCTTAGGAGTCAAGCCGCCAGCGCGTCGACGATCTCGGCCAACGCGTCGATCGCGATGGGTCCGGGCTGGTAGAGGCAGACGCGGTCGGACAACCCGGCCACGCGGTCGCGGATGTGGGCGGCGATCTCGGCCGGCGTGCCGCACGCGGCGATGGTGTGCAACACCTCGTCGTCGATCAGCGTCGCCATCTCCTGCCACCGGCCCTGTTTGGACATCGCGTTGAGTTCGGGCTGCAGTTCGCCCCAACCGTGCACGTCGAGCACCGGGCGGTAGGCCGGGGTGGAGCCGTAGAACGCCAGCAACCGGCGCGCGGCGTCGTGCGCGGTGTCTTCGGTGCCGACCGACACGATGATCTCCGGGACCACGGCGAAGTCGTCGAGGGAGCGGCCCGCCTCCGCCAGACCTGCGCGCACCTCCGGCATCGTCGCCTCGTGCAGGAATCGCTTGGAGCCGAACGGCATGACCAGCAGGCCGTCGGCGACGGCTGCGGTGGCGCGGGTCAGCTTCGGGCCTAGCGCACCGAGGTAGATGGGCGGAGGGCCGTACGGGTTGGGGCCCGGGTTGAAGGTCGGCGTCATCAGCGTGTGCCGGAAGTATTCGCCGCGGAAGTCCAACCGTTCGCCGGTCTCCCAGGTGGCGAACACCGCCCGCAGCGCGGCGACCATTTCCGTCATCCGGGCGACCGGGCGGTCGAACGCCGCACCGTAGCGCTTTTCCACCTGCGTGCGGACCTGAGTGCCGAGGCCCAGGATGAAGCGGCCCTCGGCGAGCAGCTGATGGTCGTAGGCCTGATGGGCCAGCTGAATCGGGTTGCGCGGAAAGGCAATGGCGACGTTGGTCATCAGGTCCAGGCCGGCCACCGTCGAGGCCAGCGTCAGCGGCGCGAACACGTCGTGCGGTCCCTCGAAGGTGAACACTCCGCTGGCGCCGGCGTCACGCAGCAGTCGCGTCCGCTCGATCGCATCGGTTGGGCCGAACAACGCTGTCATGACCTTCACGCCGTGAGAGCCTAATCGCGTGGGGATTCAGGCCAGTGCCGACGTGGTTGTGGTGGGCGCCGGATTCGCGGGGCTCACGGCGGCGCGCGAGTTGGTCCGGCTCGGTTACGACGTCGTGGTTCTCGAGGGCCGCGACCGGGTCGGCGGGCGGTCGTCGACGGCCACGATCGCCGGTGTTCCCGTCGACCTCGGCGGCACCTTCGTCGGCCCTACCCAGCACGCCGTGAACGAACTGGCCGCCGAGCTGGGCTGCGAGACGGTGCCGACCTTCAGCGAGGGCAAGAACCTGATCCGGTGGCGGGGCCGAGTCCGCTCGTACCGCAGCACCATTCCGCGGCTGTCGATCATCGAACTGCTCGACGTGTCGCGCATCCAGTGGCGCTTCGAACGCGCGTGTCGCCGGGTGGCCGTCGAGGCGCCGTGGACCGCCCCGCACGCCGATGCGCTGGACAACCTGTCGCTCGACGGATGGTTGAAGTCGGTGCACGCGAGCGCCGGCACGCGCGACCTGATGGCGATCATGTCCCGGGTCACCTGGGGCTGCGAACCCGACGCGGTGTCGATGCTGCATGCCGTGCGCTACGTCAGGGCCGCGGGCGGGCTCGATCGGATGCTCGACGTCGAGGGCGGTGCGCAGCAGAGCCGCTTCCCCGGCGGCACCCAGCAGATCGCGCTGCGGATGGCCGACGAGCTGGGTTCGCGGGTGGTGCTCGATGCCGCCGTGCGCAGCATCGAAACCCACAGCGACGAAACGCTCACCGTGACATCGAGTCAGGGCGCCGTGCGGGCCAAGGCGGTCGTCGTCGCCATACCGCCCGAACACCGCAACGCGATCGACTTCCTGCCCGACCTACCGGCCGAGTACGGCAAGCTCGCGCAGCACTGGCCTCAGGGCAACCTCAGCAAGGCCTACGCCGCCTACGAGACGCCGTTCTGGCGCGCCAAAGGCCTCTCGGGAGAAGCGCTTTCGGACGAAGGGCCGGTGTTCATCACGTTCGACGTCAGCCCCTCAGAGGACGGGCCCGGCGTCCTGCTCGGCTTCGTCGACGCCCGCTCGTTCGATTCGCTGCCGCCCGCGCAACGCCGCGAACGCGCATTGTCGGGATTCGCGGCGCTCTTCGGTGACGCCGCGCTCGACCCGATCGACTACCTCGACCACTGCTGGAGTGCCGAGCCGTTCGCCCCCGGCGGGCCGACCGCGGCCGTACCGCCCGGCTCGTGGACGACGTACGGGCCGTGGCTGCGCGCCCCGGTCAACGGGATCTATTGGGCCGGAACCGAAACCGCCGACACGTGGACGGGTTTCCTCGACGGCGCCGTCCGGTCGGGCCGGCGCGCCGCCGACGAAGTGCACCGCGGGCTGACTACGAGCTGACGCGGCGCTCGGCCAGCACCGACTCGATCAGCCCGCGCAGGTGCTTGTTGACCTCGTCGGGGCGTTCCAGGATGGCGCAGTGCCCGCCGACGAGTTCGACGAACTCGGTCAGGTTGGGCACCTCCTCGGCGATCCGCCGCGACGATGTCACCGGAAGCAGCCGGTCCTTCTCGCTGCCGATCACCAGCGTCGGAACGAGCAGGTTGTTGAGCCCGATGTGGTGTGGGCCGAGGTGATCGACGAGCGTGCGGCACCACCGACCGCGGCCGATCGGTGAGGTGGCCGCGAACAGTTCGTGGACGAACGCCGTGATGGCGGGGTCGGCGTCGCGGCCCACCGCGAGCATCGACAGGAAGCGTTGATTCGGGCCGTGGATGGCCCGCGGCACCGGCACCGCGCCGAACGTCTTCAGCAGGGTTCCGGCCGTGCGGACGCGGACGTTGGCCAGCGCCGCGGGGACGGGCAGCAACTGGACATTGCGCAGCAGGTCGCCGGTGGTGGTGTTGATCAGCGCGACGGCGTCGGCACGTTCGGTCACGCGCTCGGCGTAGCGCTCGGCCCACGAGGTGATCGCGATACCGCCCATCGAATGACCGGCGATGACCGCCCGTTCGCCGGGGGCGAGCGTGGCCTCCAGCACGGAGTCGAGGTCGCCGGCCAGGTGATCGAGGCTGTAAGCGCCGCGGCGGACCGGGACGGCACTGCGGCCGTGGCCGCGATGATCGAACGCGATGACGCGGTGGTCCTGCGACAGGTCGGCGATCTGATGCGCCCACACCCGGAGCGCGCAGGTGATGCCGTGCGCGAGCACGATCGGATAGCCGTCGTCGGGTCCGAAGACCTCGGCGTGCAGGCGGATGCCGTCCCTGGAGCGCACCTCGACGGCGCGACCGGCTGGCAGGGACTGCGCGGGGGCGAAGGCGTGAACCCTCGACCGGCTTCGGGGACCAGTGCTCATGTGCGCTCCGTTCGAACTCGGCAACATTGCCGCATAAGTGAGCTTATCTAACAGTGTGCGGCATCGGTGTAACCCCCGCCCCTGTGTTGCGGCGATCGGTGCCGCGGCGCAGGTCCGGGATTCGAGGAGAGTTAAATGGCGGCATGCGCGCGATTCAGATAGCCAGCCTCGATGGACCTCAAGCCGCCAAGCTCGTCGACGTCGACGAACCGGACGGCGACGGCCTGGTCGTGGTCGAGGTGCACGCGGCCGGCGTCGCGTTCCCGGACGTGCTGCAGTCACGCGGGCTCTATCAGTACAAGCCGGAGATGCCCTACACGCCCGGCGGCGAGGTCGCGGGCGTGGTGCGCAGTGCGCCGGCGGATGCGCATGTGCAGGCGGGCGATCGTGTCGCCGCGTTGACGATGCTGTGCGGCGCGATGGCCGAGGTCGTCGCGCTGCCCGCGGAACGGGTCTTCAAGCTGCCCGACAACGTCTCCTTCGAGGCCGGTGCGGGTCTGCTCTTCAACGACCTGACGATGCACCATGCGCTGCGCACGCGCGGCCGCCTGGCCGAGGGCGAGACCGTGCTGGTGCACGGGGCAGCCGGCGGCATCGGAACGTCGACGCTGCGGTTGGCGTCGGCGTGGGGGGCCTCCCGGGTGATCGCGGTGGTGAGCAGCGAGGAGAAGGCCGAGGTGGCCAGGGCGGCGGGCGCGACCGACGTCGTGCCGGTCGACGGGTTCAAGGACAAGGTGAAGGAGCTGACCGAGGGCCGCGGCGTGGACATCGTCGTCGACCCGGTCGGCGGCGACCGGTTCACCGACTCGCTGCGTTCGCTGGCCCCGGGCGGACGGCTGCTGGTGGTCGGCTTCACCGGCGGCGAGATCCCGACCGTCAAGGTGAACCGATTGCTGCTCAACAATGTCGATGCCGTCGGGGTGGGTTGGGGCGCCTGGACTTTCACCCACCCCAACTACCTCGCCGAGCAGTGGGCCGAACTCGAACCGCTGCTGGCGTCGGGCAAGGTGTCCGCGCCGCAGCCGCAGGTGTTTCCGTTCGAGCGCGCCGCGGACGCGATCGCCGCGCTCGAAGACCGGTCGGCCAAGGGCAAGGTCGTCGTCGCCGTCCGGTGATTTGTGTGCGTTTTGTTGCGCTCAGCGCGCGTGTCCGCACACAAATCACAGGTAGGGGTCGGCCCAGGCGCTGACGATCCGAGCCGCCCGGGCCGCCTGATCCTTCTCCGTCAGCAGGTGGTCGGCGCCCTCGAGCGAGACGAAGCTGCGCGGATGCCGCGCCGCCTGGAAGATCTCGCTGGCGTTGGCGATGCCGACGGTGTTGTCGGTCGGCGAATGCATGACCAGCAGCGCGCGGCGCAGCGTGTGGATGCGTTCGCGCAGATCGGCGTTGCGGACGTCTTCCAGGAAGTGCCGCTTCAACGTCAGCGCCTTGCCGCCGATGTGGAACTGCGCCTCACCCTCCTGCTCGATGCGCTCGACGAGGGCGTCGTAGATGTGCTCCACGTGGGCGGGCTCGTAGGGCGCCGCGACGGTGGCGACCGCCTTGACCGTCGGGCACTCGTGGGCGGCGGCGATGACGGCCGACCCGCCGAACGAGTGCCCGACCAACAGGCGCACCTCGCGGCCTTCGGAGTTCATGAACTCGACGGCGCGCACGGTGTCGGCGACCTTGTGCGAGAACGACCCGTCGCTCCAGTCGCCGTCCGAGTCGCCAAGACCGAGGTTGTCGAACCGCAGCATGCCGATGCCCTCGCTGGCCAACTGCTTGCAGATCCGGCTGGCCGCGGGTGAGTCCTTGCCGAGCGTGAAGCCGTGCGCGAACACGCCCCAGCCGCGGACGTCGCCGTCGGGGAGGTCGATCACGCCCGCGAGGGCGGGCCCACTGGCGCTCGGGAAGCTGACGCGTTCACCCACGCGCGCCATCCTGTCATGCGGTCGGCGGCGTCACTGCTGTCGCAGCAGGTCGCGTTTCACCTCGAGCCTGCGCAGCTTGCCCGACGAGGTCCGCGGCAGCGTGCCGGGCCGGACGAAGACGACGTCGGTGGGCACCACGCCGCATTCGGATGCGACGCGCTCGATGAGGTCGGCGCGCGACGTCGCCTCGTCGGGCCCGCGGAACTCCGCGACGATCGCGACACCGGGGCGGATCGACCGCTCCCCCACCCCGACGGCCACGACGGCGCCCTCGCGCACACCGGCCGCGCCCGCGGCCACCCGTTCGACCTCGGCGGGAAAGATGTTGCGGCCGGCGACGGTGATCAACTCCTTGGCCCGACCGCACACCACGAGGCTGCCGTCGACGAAGTAGCCGAGATCGCCTGTGGGAAACCACTCGTCGGGGTTGTGCGGGGTGTCACCGCGATAGCCCGACATCATCGAGGTCCCGCGGATGCAGATCTCGCCGACCTTGCCGTCGCCGCGCGGTTCGATGTGCACCGACATGCCGGTTATCGGCTCACCGAGCAGCGCATGGCCGTCGTCGTCGACGACCAGACCGCTGCCGGGTTCGGGAACCGTTACCGCACAGGTGGATTCGGCCAAACCGTACGAGGGTGCGAGCGCGCCGGCGGAGAAACCGAACCGGGCCATCTCGTCGGCGAACCGCGTGGTGAGTTCACAGTCGACGGGTTCGCCGCCGTTGAGCGCGAACCGCAGGTTGGAAAGGTCGACGTCGGTGACCCTCCGCGAGTACTTGCCGATCAGGCCGTAGGCCATGTTCGGCGCGGCGGTGATGGTGGCCCGGCTTTCGGTGAGCCAGTTCAGCCACCGGAATGGCGATGCCTGAAACGCCGCGGTCGGCGCCTGCCAGAGGTCGATCCCGCCGAGCGCTCCGGCGAGCACGAAGCTCAGCCCCATGTCGTGGTACAGCGGCAGCCAGGAACAGCCGACGTCGTCGGGTCCGACACCGACGCGCGAATTGAGCCCATTGAGATTGGCCAGCACCGCATCCGGGGACAGCTGCACCGCGCGCGGAACCCCCGTCGACCCCGCCGTGCCCTGCAGGATCGCGACCGCGGCCTCCCGGTCGGGCCTCGCGAAGCTCGTCGATCTGGTCAGCGGGGCAACCGAATCCAGTTCTTTGACCAGCGGGCCGTCGTCGACCTGGCCGAGTCGTTCGAGTTGGCGGCCCCGGCTGAGCACGTGGGTGACGCCCATGCCCGCGAACCGGGCCACGGTGGACTGTGCCCACTTGTCGGCGTCGGCGCCGCGGACGGGACCGGGCGCGATCGTCACCGGGACGCCGGCCTGGAAGGCGCCGAGGATGGCCGCGATGAGCTCGACCGTGGGCTCATTGGCCAGGCCGAGCGCGGCGACCTCCTCGTGAAGCAGCCAGTCGGCGACGTTCTCCGAGCGGGCGTGGACCTCGGGCCAGGGGTGGCGCGTCCACGCCCCGTCGTCGAAGACGTAGAGGCTGTTCGCCGAGTTGGTCAACCGCTCGGCAAATGCCGCCGCCAACGAATCCATGGACACCCTCGCCGTGCTTCACTTCGCCCCGAAGAACGATTGTCGGTCTAGTCAATTTAGGTGAGGCTAACCGAGGGTCATTTGCGGAAAGCGACCGGGCCCAGGTTGTCCAGATCAGCGCGTCGCTCGGCCCATCGACAGCGGGCGGACCAGCGGCGGCATACCCCGCCACACCGCATCCCGCGCCGTGACCGTGAAGCCGCAGGAGCGCATCGTCTCGACGGTCGGCCGGTTGCAGACGCAGCCTCCTGCAAAGTGTCGCCACGGTTCGCGCAGCGCGTCCTGGCATTTCGCGAGGAACGGCGAGCCCGCCCGCACGTGTTCGATGAACAGCAACTGTCCGTCCGGGCGCAACACGCGGGCGATCTCGCGCAACGCTTGGTGGGGATCGTCGACGGTGCAGAGAACCAGCGTCGAGACGACGGTGTCGACCGAAGCGTCGGCCAGCGGCAGGCGCTGCGCCGGCGCGTCGAGGATCCGGGCGGAACGGCCATCGCGGGCGAGGCGCCTGGCGAGCCCGCGGCGCATCCCGGGTTCGGGCTCGGCGAGGATGAGTTCGGTGACGTCGTCGGGATAGAGCGCGAGGTTCAGCCCGGTGCCCGCGCCGATCTCGACCACCCGGCCACGGGCGTCGGCCAGCAGCTCGCGGCGTCGGCGACGCATGCCGGCCGCTTCGCCGAACCACAGAAACGGGTCATACAGCCGGGCGAAGACTCGGAGCCACACCGCCGACGGAGGTTTCGTCGACGGTGCGGTGGCGGTGTCGGTCATAGCGTGACCCTAGGCAGGTGGCCGGGGCGCGCGCATCGCCCGAAGCGGCCATCGTGGTCGGATGGCCGATTTCGGCTTCACAGGAGCCCGAGGCGGGCGGCCTCGGCCACGGCGGCGGTCCGCGACGGGCTGCCGAGTTTGCGGCGGATGTTCGCGACGTGGCGATGCACCGTATGAGGGCTCAGGACAAGATGTTCGGCGATCTCGCGGTCACCGAGACCGCGCGCGATGCAGGCGAGGATTTCGCGTTCCCGATCCGAAAGCACCGTGACTTCGGGTGTGCCCGCGTCCCGGGTCGAGTCCTCGGTCGGCGCCAGCCCCTGCCGGCACGCCCGGACGACGGAGCCGGCGTCGCCGTGCCAGGGAAAGTGCGCTATCCCTTGCAGCGGAACCAGAGTCGCACCCGGTATGGCGGCGGCGACCTCGCGTCCGCAGCGGTACGGTACGGCCCGGTCGTCGCGACGGTGGACGACGTGGGCCGGACAGCGGATCGACGGTAGCTGGTCGCGTACGTCCACGCGGTACACGAAATCCAGTAGTGCAGCGGCGGTTTCGGACGTCGCCGCTTCGCGTTGCAACCGCCCGAAACGCTCCTGCTCGGCCGGCTCGGCACCGCCGAGGAAGATGTCGCCGAGCAGGCGTGAACCCAACCCCCAGTGTGCGCGCACCGTCGAGAGGATCGCCGAGGAGACGTCGGGCGCCGTGAGCGTCGAACCGTCGCAGTAGGACCCGTACAACACCAGGCGGTCGACACGCTCCGGAAATGCGGCGGCGAACGCCATGGCGGTGCAGCTTCCCGACGAGCCGCCGAGCAGCGAAACGCGGTCGAGCTGCAACTCGTCGAGAAGCGTGCGCAGGGCGTCGACCTCGCGGTCGATGGAGAGATCCGAATCGCGCAACTCGCGGTCGGACATGCCGACGCCGAGGCGGTCGTAGCGGATGAGCGTGTAGCCATCGGCGAGGTCGTTCCAGAAGCGGCGGAAATTCGGGCTCTGCGCGTCGAGTTCGAGGTGGCTCACCCACCATGCCGGGGCGACGAGCGGTGGCCCGTCGCCGGAGACCTCGTACGCCACGCGGCGGGCGCCGAGGGGAAGGAACCTGATCGCGGACTTCCCCAGCATCGCCGTGAGCTTACGGCCGCGCGGGCCCGGTGACGGCCGTATTCGCCGCGGGCCTCGCTGATGAGACTTCGCGACCGTCGAAGCGGCTCAGCGCGTGTCGGCCCAAACGTCGGCGCGGTGCACCGGAAGGCCGTGGCCGGGCAGCAGATGCTCGACGGGCAGCGCGCGCATGCGCTTCTCACTGCGCGCCGCCGCGGCGCCGTCGACGGTCTCCGGAGTGAACCACGCCTGCCCGCCGGCACTGAGCACCGCGTCGCCCGAAATCAGGGTCCGGCTGTCGGCATGCCAGAAGGCGGTCGAGTCGTCGGTGTGGCCGGGCACGTGCAGCACCTCCCAGCCCGTCGCGCCGGGCAGCGGCTGACCGTCGGCCAGCGGCTGGGCCCCGCCCAGGGCGTCGCCGACCATCCCCTTGGCTCCGCCGTAACCCGCGATGCGGGCGCCGTCGACGAAGCCGCGCAGCCCGGTCAGGTCCAGCGGCTGGCTGATCAGGGTGGGCCAGATCTGGGCGACCTTGCTCAGCGTCGGCGTGCGGGGCTTCCGCGTGCCGTCCAGGTAGCCGAGGGTGACCTCGGGAAGGTGCAGCGCGACTCCGTGTTCGGCGGCCAGTCGCGGCGCCCCGGCGACGTGGTCGCTGTGGCCGTGGGTGGCGACGACCGCACCGACGGTGCCCTTGTGGACCAGCAGCGCACCGGCGACGTCGTCGGCGCTGCCGGGCATGCCCGCGTCGACCACCACGAAGGAGCGATCGCCGCGGATCAGGTAGCAGTTGAAGATCCACCGGGAGAGGCGGATGACCCCGACGTCGTCGAGCGGATCAACGACCAACGCCATCGCGGCCTCCTTCGTTGCGAAAACTCCAGAGCAGTCTGCGGTGCCGGGCCGGGCCGCGGCAAGCGCCGTCGCGCGAAATAAAGGACATGCCAAGCCAGCGTGTCTGATAGCTGTTTCCCGCGACGCCGTCCCCATAGGGTGAGCAAATGCGCGACGAGTACCGAGAGAGCGGTGTCGATGAATCAGGATCTTGACCAGGATGTTGCGCGTCCACCCGAGGGGTTTCTGACGCTCGGACATGTGCTGAACGGCGTCGGAGCAGAGGAAGAGCCGCCGGTTCGTTTGGAGGACATCCACCTCATCCGGCATAGCTTCAAGACCGGTGACCGAGGTGGTTTGCAAGGTCCCGAGGATTTGACCGAAGAACGGATTTGACCGAAGAACGCGTTCGGGAATACACCCGCTCCCAGGGCATTTCGGCCAGACGTTTCCCGGCCAACCCCCCACGCTATTGGGTGGTGCTCATCGCTGACGGCCAGCGGCGTTCCCGCCTTTATGGGACTTTCGAAAACTTCGGAGAGAACCTCGCAGAGAGAACCGACACCCACCGGTTTTGGGACTTACGTCCGAGCAGATTCTTAGCCCCACTAGTAGGGCGGCTTGTCATCGAATGGGGTAATCCGCGGGTCTGGCACAGGCGGGCAACGAGCGCGGCGAGTATGCCTGTGCTGGAGATTGCCGACCGGGACAAAGTTCCGTTCCCTGGCTTCGATCGCGTTCTCCTCACACACCACGAGTTGGGCGAGATGATTTCTGACCATCGGTACGCCGATTGGCGTGTTGCGCTTTCCGAAGTCCAGGGGATCTACCTCATCACCGATTCCTCCAACGGCAAGCAGTACGTCGGTAAGGCAGATGGCGCAGAACGGATCCTGGGCCGATGGACGTCTTATGCCCGCGACGGCCATGGCGGCAACCTTGCGCTGCGCGAACTCGCCTTCGCCAGCACCGGCGTCGGCAGGACGACGCCCACGGACCACGCCCGGCACTTCCTGTTCAGCATTCTGCGAGTATTCGGACCAAGTACGTCCTCGACGGAGGTAGATGCCGCCGAGTCGCACTACAAGCGCGCGCTCTTGACTCGTGAATTCGGTCTGAACCGAAACTGATCGAGGCGCCTCGCAGCGGTCTGGGCGTCGCGAGGTGCGCGTGGGCGCTTCACCTGTGACCTAGACCGCAACGTCCGCCTTGCCGACATTGCAGCGCTGATGGTGCCACCTACGCAATAAGGATTTCCGCTCACCTCGAGACCCGTCCACGACAATGAGAACGGCCCCCGGAGTTTCCTCCGAGGGCCGATCCACCTAGTAGCGGGGACAGGATTCGAACCTGCGACCTCTGGGTTATGAGCCCAGCGAGCTACCGAGCTGCTCCACCCCGCGTCGGGTGAACGCCACGTTACCGAAGGCGCTCGTGCAGTTCCAAATCGCGCGGTCACCGACGGTGGTGAGACGCGTCACGGTCGCTGAATCCGCGCGAGCGACCGCGGATGCACGCGCAATCGCGGCGTGTCGCGGTGCAGACGCGGTTGTTCCCGGCTTCGCGTGGGCCCACGCGGGTTCCTGAGTGGGGCCACGCGTAAGCACGACGGGTTCAGCTGGCGGACTGGTACTTCTCCATCGCGTCGTCGAGGCGTTGCAGCGCCTCGCCGTACTCGGCGAAGTCCCCGCCCTGCTGGGCCTGGCGCAGCCCGTCGAGCGCCGCGTTGACCTCTTGCAGCGCAGCGGCTTTCGCCCCCGACAGCTGCACCGGTCCACCCGGCGGCACCGCCGCGGGTGGCGGCGACTCCGGCGCCCGGCCCTGCTGGTTGGCCGGGGTGCGCCCCGTCGGCGGCTCACCGTCGGTCTGAGGCTGCGCGGCGGGCTGCTGTCCGCCCGGCCCCGCCAGTGGCGCGGGTCCGGTGGCCGTGGCGTCCGCGCCGGGCCCGAACAGCTCAGTGAGCGCGTCGCGCACCGTCGGGCCGTAACCGACCTTGTCGTTGTACATCATCGCGACGCGGATCATTCGGGGATAGGACGACGCGGCGTCACTGGTCCCCGGCGAGGCGTAGACGGGCGCGACGTAGAGCAGTCCCCCGTCGGCGACCGGCAGCGTGAGCAGGTTGCCCCACCGGATGCGGTTCTGGTTGTCGCGGCCGATGACACCCAGGTCCTGGCTGACCGCGGTGTCGGTGCTGATCGCGTTGAACGCCAGCTTCGGACCGTTGACCTGTCCCGGAATGGTCAGCACCGTGAGCCTGCCGTAGGTCTCCGGATCCGAACTGGCGCTGATGTAGGCGGCCAGGAAGTCGCGGCGGAACCGGTTCATCGCGCTGGTCAACTGGAACGATGCCGAACGGTCGTTGCTGGCAAGGTCTTTGGCGACGATGTAGTACGGCGGCTGGTAGCTGCTCGCCGTCGGGTTCGGGTCGAGCGGCACGTCCCAGAAGTCCGAGGTCGAGAAGAACGTGACCGGGTCGTCGACGTGGTACTTGGCCAGCAGCGCGCGCTGCACCTTGAACAGGTCCTCCGGATAGCGCAGGTGCTGCTGCAGTTCCGGCGTGATCTCGCTCTTGGGCTTCACCGTGTCCGGGAACACCTTCATCCACGCCTGCAGAACCGGATCGTTCTCGTCCTGCGCGTACAGCGACACCGTGCCGTCGTACGCGTCGACCGTGGCCTTCACCGAGTTGCGGATGTAGGACACCTGCTTGTCCGGCGCGAGGCGGTTGATGGCCACCTCGTTGGAGTCGGCGGTCGCGCTCGACAACGTCGTCAACTCCGAGTACGGGTAGTTGTCCAGCGTGGTGTAGCCGTCGACGACCCACACCATCCGCTTGTTCACGATCGCCGGATACACGGCGGTGTCGGTGGTCAGCCACGGCGCCACGGCCTCGACCCGCTTGGCCGGGTCGCGGTTGAACAGGATCTTGCTGTTCTCCCCGATCACGTTCGAGAACAGGAAGTTTCGTTCGGCGAACTTGGCCGCGAACACCGACCGGGCCAGCCAGTTGCCGACCGGCACACCGCCCGAACCGGTGTAGGTGTAGTTGCGTGTCTCGGTGTTGGTCTCGAAGTCGTACTCGCGGGGAGCGCCGTTCTCGCCGACGATGGCGTAGTCGGCAGGCGTGTTGGAGATGACCGGCCCGTAGTAGATCCGCGGCTGGTCCAGCGGCGCCGGCCCCTGGTTGATGTTGCCGTCGGGGCCCACCGCGTTCACCAGGAACTCGGGATATCCACCGTTCTGGTTGGGGTCGTTGGCGACTCCGCGCACGGTGTTCGCCGGCGACGCGATGAATCCGTTGCCGTGGGTGTACACCGAGTGCCGGTTGATCCAGTCGCGCTGGTTGTCGATCAGCCGGTCCGGGTTGAGTTCGCGCGCGGCGACCACATAGTCGCGCAGGTTGCCGTCGCGGCCGACGTAGCGGTCCATCGACAGCTGATCCGGGAAGTAGTAGAAGTTCTTGCCCTGCTGGAACTGGGTGAACGCCGGGCTGACGATGGTGGGGTCGAGCAGGCGGATGTTCGATGTCGTCGCCCGGTCGGCGGCGACCTGCTGGGCGGTGGCCGGCGCGTCGCCGCTGTAATTGCGGTAGGTGACGACGTCGTCGGTCAGCCCGTACGCGTTTCTGGTCGCCGCGATGCTGCGGCTGATGTATTCGCTTTCTTTCTGCGCCGCATTGGGTTTGACGCTGAACTGCTCGACCACAAGCGGCCAGCCCGCGCCGACCACCAGCGAGGACAACAGCAGCAGCACCACGCCGATGGCGGGGATGCGCAGGTCGCGCAGCACGATCGCCGAGAACACCGCGGCCGCGCAGATGACGGCGATCGCCAGCAGGATCAGCTTGGCGGGCAACACCGCGTTGATGTCGGTGTAGCCCGCGCCGGTGAACGGCTTGCCGCCGCGGGTGTGGCTGAGCAGCTCGTAACGGTCCAGCCAGTAGGCGAAGGCCTTGAGCAGCATCAGGATGCCGACCAGGGTGATCAACTGAATGCGCGCCGCACGGCTCAACGCACCGGCGCGGCCCGAGAGCCGGATACCGCCGAACAGATAGTGGCCCAACAGGTTCCCGATGAAGGCCAGGAACGTCGCGACGAACAGATAGTTCAAGACCATCCGGTAGAACGGCAGGTCGAAGGCGTAGAAGCCCAGGTCCTTGCCGAACTGCGGGTCGTTGATCCCGAAGCTGCTGCCGTGCAGGAACAACTGGACGGTTTCCCACTGCCCGAGCGCGAACAACCCGACGAACAGGCCGATGAGGGCCGGCACCCCGAAGCCGACGAGCCGCAGCCGCGCCATCACCGCGGTGCGGTAGGCCGCCACCGGATCGTTGGGACCGTTGGTCGGCACGAACACCGGGCGGGTGCGGTAGGCCAGCGCGAGCCCCGCGAACAGGATCGACCCGATCAGGAGCGCCACCACGAGGAACAGCAGGATCTGGGTGAACAGCACCGTGGTGAACACCGAGCGGTAGCCGAGTTCCCCGAACCACAGCCAGTCGACGTACGTGTCGATCAGCCGCGGCCCGATCAACAACAGGAGCACGATGACGGCCCCCACCGCGATGAGAAGTCGGCTACGTCGTGTCAGCTTCGGCATTCGTGCCGCGGGCCGCATACCCACTCGATGACTCCAGTCTCAATTCCCGTACGTCCTGCGTGACGTGGACCCAACTCTACGCAACGACTTTTCGCCGGTGATTCAACAATGCGGCCGTTCGCCACCGGCGGACAAAGTCTTCAACGCATCGACGGCCTCCGACAGGGTGCCGACCTTGACCAGTTCCATGCCGTCCTGCGGCGCCGTCTTGGCTTCCTCGCAGTTGTCGGCGGGCACCAGAAAGATCGTCGCGCCCGACTCGTGCGCGCTGAGCATCTTGTGCGTGATGCCGCCGATCGAGCCGACCTCGCCGTCACCGCTGATGGTTCCGCTGCCCGCGACGAACTGGCCGTCGTTGAGGTCGCCGGTGGTGAGCTTGTCCACCACTGCCAGGGAGAACATCAACCCCGCCGACGGTCCGCCGATCTTTTCGAGGTTGAAGTCGATCGAGAACGGCGCCCACGGCGCGTCGAGCACGCCGATGCCGAGGAAGCCCTGATCGCGTTCGGGGTGCTCGCCCAGGGTGATGGTGGCGACGCCGTTGGGCGCGTCCTTGCGCCGGTAGTCCAGCGTCACGGTGTCGCCCGGCTTGGTGTCCTTCAGGAGGGCCTGGAACTCCTCGAGCTTGGTCACCGGCGTGCCGTTGACGGCGTCGATCGCGTCACCGTCGCGCAGCTTGCCCGCCGACGGGCCCGGGTCGTTGACGTTCTCCACCGTCACCGCCATCGGGAACTCCAGGTAGTGCAATGCGGCGTACTCGGCGCTGCGCTCGGAGTTGCGGAAGTCGGCGGTGTTGGCCTCGTTGACCTCTTCGCGGGTCTTGTCCGGCGGGTAGACCAGGTCTCGCGGCACCAGCTGCTCGCGGCCAGACAGCCACAACACCATCGCCTCGCCGAGCCTGAGCTGATCGCGCTGCGACACCGTCGTCATGTTCAGGTGACCCGACGTCGGATAGACATCGGTCCCCTCGATCTGGACCACCGGCTTTCCGTCGAACTCCCCGAGCGTGTCGAAGGTCGGCCCCGGCCCCAGGGAGACGTACGGCACCGTCACGATCGACACCAGCACGCCGAACACCAGGATCGGCACGAGCGCGACGAGCAACGTCAAAGTCCGCCTGTTCACGCCGCCCAATCTAGAGGTTGGGCCGCCGGTGGCCGCGCTCACGCGGGGCCCTCGACCACCCCGGAGCCCGCTCCCCGGGCCCGAACCGGGGTGGTTCGCTGTCAGCGAGAGGCGCCCACCCACGAGGCCCCGTGCCGGTCGGTACCGTTGAGGGCATGGCTGACCTGCCTTTCGGCTTCTCCGCCGGGGACGACCCCGAGCGCGACAAGCGCAAGAAAGATCCCGACTCCGGATCGGAGGGAGGCGGCGACCCGTTCGGCATGGGCTTTCAGGGCGGCTCCGAGTTCGACATGTCCCAGCTGGGGCAGATCTTCTCCAAGCTCGGCGAGATGTTCAGCGGCGCCGGCAGCGCGATGGCCGGAGGCAAGCAGTCCGGGCCCGTCAACTACGACCTGGCCCGCCAGCTCGCGTCGAGCCAGATCGGGTTCGTCGCCCCGATTCCGGAGAAGACGTCCGCGGCGATCTCCGACGCCGTGCACCTGGCCGAGACCTGGCTCGACGGTGTGACCGCGCTTCCCGCGGGCACCAGCAAGGCCGTCGCGTGGACGCCGACGGACTGGATCGACAACACGCTCGAGACGTGGAAGCGGTTGTGCGACCCGGTGGCCGAGCAGATCTCGACGGTGTGGGTGTCGGCGCTGCCGGAGGAGGCCCGCACCATGGCCGGTCCGCTGCTGGCGATGATGACGCAGATGGGCGGCATGGCGTTCGGCTCGCAGCTCGGCCAGGCCCTGGGCAAGCTGTCGCGAGAAGTGTTGACCTCCACCGACATCGGGTTGCCGTTGGGTCCCAAGGGGGTGGCCGCGCTGATGCCCGAGGCGGTCGAATCGCTGTCGGAGGGGCTCGAGCAGCCGCGCAGCGAGATCCTCACGTTCCTCGCCGCCCGCGAGGCCGCCCATCACCGCCTGTTCAGCCATGTCCCGTGGTTGGCCAGCCAGCTGCTCAACGCGGTCGAGGCGTTCGCCCGCGGGATGAAGATCGACATGAGCGGTATCGAGGAGCTGGCATCCGGCCTCGATCCGGCCGCGTTGGCCGACCCGAGCCAGATGGAGCAGCTGCTCAACCAGGGCATCTTCGAGCCGAAGGCGACGCCGGAGCAGACCGCGGCGCTGGAGCGCCTCGAGACGCTGCTGGCGCTGATCGAGGGCTGGGTGCAGACGGTGGTGAACGACGCGCTCGGCGAGCGGATCCCCGGCACGTCGGCGCTGGCGGAGATGTTGCGCAGGCGCCGCGCCACCGGCGGACCCGCCGAGCAGACGTTCGCGACGCTGGTGGGCCTGGAGTTGCGTCCGCGCAAGATGCGCGAGGCGGCCGCCCTCTGGGAGCGGTTGACCGAGGCCGTCGGCGCCGACGGGCGCGACGCGGTCTGGCAGCACCCCGACCTGCTACCCAGCGCCGACGATCTCGACGAGCCCGCGGGGTTCATCGACCGGGTCATCGGCGGCGACACCAGCGGCATGGACAGCGCCATCGAGGAGGCCCTCGCCGACCTCGAGAAGGACATCCAGAACCCGGACGACGAGGACCGGTAGGCCGTTTCGGCGCCTGTGGATAACTGCCGGCGACCGGTCTGCGGCGTGGCACGCTCGATCGATGACGCGCTACGGGCTCAGCGCCGCGACACCGGTGCTGCTGCGACCGGATGGGGCCGTGCAGGTCGGCTGGGATCCGCGGCGCGCGGTGGTGATCCGCCCGCCCTCCGGGCTGTCCGCTTCGACGTTGGCGGAGATGTTGCGCCGCCTACAGTCCGGTGCCGCGTTGGCGGACCTGACGGCCCAGGCCCCGGCGGCGGACGTCGAGGGCCTGCTCACCTCGCTGGTCGACGCCGGCGTCGTCACCGCCTCCCCGCCGCGGCGTGGCCGCACCGCTTCGGTGCGCATTCACGGTCGCGGGCCGTTGTCGGATCTGCTGACCGGCGCGCTGCGCTGTTCGGGTGCGCGGCTGAGCCACAGCACCCGCACCGACACCGGGGCGCCGTCGGAGCCGACCGACCTCGTGGTCCTCGCCGACAACCTGGTGGCCGACCCGCGCATGGTGCGCGAACTGCACACCGCGGGCGTCGCCCACCTACCTGTGCGGGTGCGTGACGGCGTGGGCCTGGTGGGTCCGCTGGTCCTGCCGGGCGTGACGAGCTGTCTGTCGTGCGCGGATCTGCATCGCGCCGATCGGGATGCGGCGTGGCCCGCCGTCGCGGCGCAACTGCGCCACACCGTGGGCAGCGCCGACCGGGCCACGGTGCTGGCCACCGCGGCGCTGGCGCTCAATCAGGTCGACCGGATCCTTCGCGCGGTGCGCGGCGGCGCTGAGGTGGCCCGCTGCCCCGAACCGCCGCCGACGCTGGACACCACGCTGGAATTCGACGTCAACGTGGGCTCGGTGGTGGCGCGTCGGTGGTCGCGGCATCCGCGCTGCGCATGCTGACATCGGGTGTTGGCAAGTCGTTGCGGTGTGTTCGGCCGCGTCGTGGATGATGGTCTGGTGAGTGAGATCAAGCGGGGCCGGGCCGCGCGCAACGCCAAGCTGGCGAGCCTGCCCGTCGGTATGGCCGGCCGAGCCGCGTTGGGCTTCGGCAAGCGATTGACCGGTAAGTCGAAAGACGAGGTCAACGCCGAGCTGATGGACAAGGCCGCTGAGCAGTTGTTCACCGTGCTTGGTGAGCTCAAGGGCGGGGCGATGAAGGTCGGTCAGGCGCTGTCGGTGATGGAGGCGGCGATCCCCGAGCAGTACGGCAAGCCGTATCGTGAGGCCCTGACGAAGTTGCAGCGGGAGGCCCCGCCGTTGCCTGCGGCCAAGGTGCACCGGGTGCTCGATTCGCAACTCGGCACCAAGTGGCGGCAACGGTTCGCGTCGTTCGACGACAAGCCCGTCGCGTCGGCCAGCATCGGCCAGGTACACAAGGCGGTGTGGTCGGACGGCCGCGAGGTGGCGGTCAAGATCCAGTACCCCGGCGCCGACGAGGCGCTGCGCGCGGACCTGAAGACCATGCAGCGCATGGTCGGTGTGCTCAAGCAGCTCGCCCCCGGCGCCGACGTCGACAGCGTGGTCGCCGAGCTCATCGAGCGCACCGAGATGGAGCTCGACTACCGGCTCGAGGCCGACAACCAGCGTGCGTTCGCGAAAGCCTACGATGGCCATCCGCGCTTCGTGATCCCCCGCATCGTGGCCAGCGCACCGAAGGTCGTGATCCAGGAGTGGATCGAAGGCGTGCCGATGTCGGTGATCATCCGCGAAGGCACCCAGGAGCAACGAGACCTGATGGGCACCAGGCTTTTCGAGCTGACCTACGACGCACCACGCCGGCTCGAGATGATGCACGGCGACACGCATCCCGGCAATTTCATGCTGCTGCCCGACGACAAGATGGGCGTCATCGACTTCGGCGCCGTCGCCCCGATGCCCGGCGGAATCCCGATCGAGATCGGGCTGGCGACGCGTTACGCCCTCCACGATGACTACGAGAACCTACTCACCACGATGCAGAAGATCGGGTTCATCCAGAAGGGCGAGCAGGTGTCCAAGCGCGAAATGGACGACATGATGCGCCAATACGTCGAACCGCTCGAGGACGAGGTGTTCCACTACAACCGCAAGTGGCTGCAGCGCATCACCACCGCCAACATACGGCCGGATCGCGCCGCGGGTCAGATCAAGGCCGCCCGGCAGATGGACATTCCGGCCAAGCTCGCGATCCCGATGCGGGTGATCGCGTCCAACGTGGCCATCGCGTGCCAGCTCGACGCGCGCGTCCCGGCGAGAAGGCTTGCCACAGAACTGATTCCGGGCTTCGCCGACGAAGCGGCCTGACCGGCAGTCGAGCGCCGTACACCCCGCGAGCGTCGGGAAGATGACGGAGTTTCGCGATATTTCGTCATGTTCCCGACGCTCGGTGACGCCGTCATGCGGCCGCCGGGCTTCCGACGCCGTTCTTGCGCGGCCGGCCGCGCGGACGCTTGCGGGCGATGACGGTGCCCCGTTCGAGGATCTCGCCGCCCCAAACACCCCACGGCTCTTGCCTCTCCAGCGCTGCGGCCAGGCACTCGCGCCGGATCGGGCACTGCGCGCACAACGCCTTGGCGCGTTCGAGTTCGACGGGGTTTTCGGCGAACCACAGATCGGGATCGTTCCTGTGACACGGCACCGCCAGCTTCGTCTTCTCTCGGCATGTCCCGAGTGACATGTCCAGTCCTCTGCTTCCTGGTCGTGGGTTTCGTATCTCTTCCGGTGGGGATCCGGGACCAGGTCTTGGAGTGACTCCTGCAAAAGACCAAGGCCACGGATCCGACTGCGGGTCCGTGGCCTTTTCGGCGGAATCGTGGGCTCTACCTGATGGTGCCCCAATCCACGGACGACACAGTCGCGGCGGCGGCGCGGCGCTCGCGCTGCGGGGTGATGGCAGCTGCGGCACCGGCGGCATGCGCGGCGGACGCAGGATGCGCCGCGGCGGCGGCGACATGGAGGGTCCGCGTCATGCCAGCAGTGGCTACGCCGGTGAAGACGTGATTGCTACCCATGATGTCGGCCCTCCTTTCGCACAAAAAGACACCCAAGCGGTGTGATCTTGAGGCTAAGCGTAACAGCCGCAACTGACAATTGAATTTTTGACCAGCGGGTTTGGCGCGATTTTTACGACTCTTGGCCGTGCCCGCCAGCCCGGCCTTTGACCAGCGCGAGCACATCGGCGCCGTACTGCTCAAGCTTGCGTGCGCCGATGCCCGGGATCGCGACCAGCGCGGCGTCGTCGGTGGGCTGCGTCTCGGCGATCGCGATCAACGTGTTGTCGGTGAACACCACGTACGCGGGCACGCTCATCTCCTTGGAGGTGCGCAGCCGCCAATCCTTGAGGTCGGCCAGCAGCTGCTCGTCGATGTCCGACGGGCAGGTTTCGCAGCGGCGCAACATGATTGCCGCGGGCGCGGTGAGCACGCCGTTGCACACCCGGCAGCGGGGCGTGGCTCCGCGCGGGCGGCGGGGCTTGGTCGGCGTGTCGCCGGCGTTCGACGACTGCGGTGCGATGCCGTTGAGAAAGCGTGACGGCTTGCGGCTCCGGCGCCCTCCCGGGGCGCGGGCCAGTGCCCAGCTGAGCGCCAAATGCACACGCGCCCTGGTGATTCCGACGTAAAGTAGCCTCCGTTCCTCCTCGACCGCCTCGCTGTCGGGGCCGTGGGTGAGGGCGTGCGAGATGGGCAGCGTGCCGTCGGCGAGCCCGACGAGGAAGACCGCGTCCCACTCCAGCCCTTTGGCCGCATGCAGCGACGCGAGCGTCACACCCTGCACGACCGGAGGATGACGCGCGTCGGCGCGCTGTCGCAGTTCGACCAGCATCGTGCGCAGATCGAGCGTGGGGCGCACGGCGACTTCTTCGTCGACGAGTTCGGCCAGCGATGCCAGGGCCTCCCATCGTTCGCGGGCCTTGGTGCCCGGCGGCGGTTCGGCGGTGAGCCCGAGCGGTTCCAGCACGGCGCGCACCACCTCGGGCAATCCCCCGTCGAGGTCACGCTCGGCCGCACGCTGCAGCGCGACCAGCGCCTGGCGGATCTCCTGGCGGCTGAAGAACCCCTCGCCGCCGCGCACCTGGAACGGCACCCCGGCCTCGGTGAGCGCCTCCTCGTAGACCTCCGACTGCGCGTTCATGCGGTAGAGCACCGCGATCTCCGCGGGTTCGGTGCCGGATTCGAGCAGGCGTTTGATGTTCTTGGCCACCGCCTTGGCCTCGGCGACCTCGTCGGGGTATTCGGCGAATCGGGGTGCGGGCCCGGGGTCGCGCTGCCCGACGAGGTGCAGCTTGCTGCCGGCCATCCGACCGCGGGCGCCGGCGATGACGCGGTTGGCCAGCGACACCACCTGGGGGGTGGACCGGTAGTCGCGTTCCAGGCGGACCACCGCCGCATCGGGGAAGCGCCGGGAGAAGTCGAGCAGGTAGCGGGGCGTGGCTCCGGTGAACGAGTAGATGGTCTGGTTGGCGTCGCCGACGACGGTGAGGTCGTCGCGCTCGCCGAGCCAGGCGTCGAGCACCCGCTGCTGCAGGGGCGTGACGTCCTGATACTCGTCGACGACGAAACAGCGGTAGCGGTCGCGGAACTCCTGCCCCACCGCGGCGTCGTTCTCGATGGCCGCGGCGGTGTGCAGCAGCAGATCGTCGAAGTCGAGCAGCGTGGTGCCGTCGCGGCGGGCTTTGAGCGCCTCATAACCGGTGTAGACGGCCGCGACCTTCTCGGCGTCGAACGGAATGTCGCGGCCGACCTGAGCGACCGCGGCGGGATAGTCCTCGGGGCTGATCAGCGACGCCTTGGCCCATTCGATTTCGCCCGCGAGGTCGCGCACGTCGTCGGTGCTGGTGGACAGCCGGGCCCGGTTGGCGGCCTGCGCCACCACCGCGAATTTGGTGTCGAGCAGCTCCCAGGTGGTGTTGCCGACGACGCGGGGCCAGAAGTACGCCAGCTGGCGACGGGCCGCGGCGTGAAACGTCATCGCCTGTACCGAACCGGTGCCGACTCCGCCGAACGCCGCGTCGAGTGCGCGCAACCGGGCCCGCATCTCGCCTGCCGCGCGCTGGGTGAAGGTGACCGCGAGGACCTGTCCGGGCGCGACGTGGCCCGCCGCGACCAGGTGCGCGATGCGCCGGGTGATCGTGCGGGTCTTGCCGGTGCCCGCGCCGGCGAGCACGCACACCGGCCCGCGCGGGGCGAGCACCGCCTCGCGCTGCTCGTCGTCGAGGTCGTCGACGTCGGGACGGTTGCCCACGGAAGCGACCTCTACCGACATGCGGTCCATCTTGGCAGGGGCCGGTGACAAATGACCGATACGCCGTCGGGCATGTTCGGTTCATCGGTTACGTTGAACGCCTTATGAGCGCAGCACAGACTCCCGTGATCATGTACACCACCACCTGGTGCGGCTACTGCGTGCGCCTGAAGAAGGCGCTGCAGGCCGAGGGCATTGCGTTCACCGAGGTCGACATCGAGAAGGACGCCGCGGCAGCGGAGTTCGTCGCCAACGCCAACGGCGGCAACCAGACCGTCCCGACGCTGAAGCTGCCCGACGGTTCGACGTTGACGAACCCGACCGCGCGCGAGGTCAAGGCCAAGCTGGCGGGTTAATCCAGCGCCGCCCAGGACTCGATGATCTCGCGTGCGATCGAGATCGAACCGGGCAGCAGCAGTCGCGACGGCGAGTCAGCTGAGCTCCAGTCGCCGTGGTCGAGGGCCTCGCGGATCTCGGCGCGGGTGAACCAGGCCGCCTCGGCGATCTCGCCGTCGTTGAACGAGAACTCCTGCTCGGGATCGCCGATGGCGTGGAAGCCCACCATCAGCGACCGCGGGAACGGCCAGGGCTGACTGCCCAGGTAGGTCACGTCGGTGACGTCCAGCCCGATCTCCTCGGCGATCTCGCGGACGACGCAGGTCTCGAACGACTCACCGGCCTCGACGAAGCCGGCAAGGATCGAGAACAGCCGCTCCGGCCACACCGTCTGACGGGCCAGCACCGCGCGGTCGTGTCCGTCGTGCACGAGGCAGATGACCGCGGGGTCGATGCGGGGAAACTCCTCGTGGCCGTTGAGCGGGTTGACCCGTGCCCAGCCGCCCCGCACGGACTTGGTGGGGGCGCCGTCGACCGCGCTGAACCGCGCCTGGTCGTGCCAGTTGAGCAGCGCCGTCGCGGTCGCGACTAGTTGCGCGCTGACGTCGTCGAACACCTGACCCGCCCGGCGTAGGTCGAGCACTTCGGTTTCGGTGTGCGGATCTTCCGGGCCCTCCAGTGCCCCGCGGATCGCCCACACGTGCCGGCCGTCGGTGAGCCGTCCGAGGAAGACCGCGTTCTCCGGCGGCCGGTCGCCCAACTTGGCGGCGCTGCCGAGCACGACGCGGTCGCCGGCGATCAGCACCTGGTTGCGGCGGTCGACGCGCAACACGAGCGCGT
>NZ_CVTB01000290.1 GCF_001050015.1 Mycolicibacterium malmesburyense | reverse complement strand
GTACAGCGCCAGGCCGGGCACGCCGATGAGTGCCGCCAGGCCGAGCCCGCCGAGGAGGTCGGGCCGCCACCGGGGTCGGCCCAGTCCGATCGCCTTGAGCGTGATTCCGCTGCGCCACAACAGGTATGCGGCCAGGGCGCCCCATGCCGACAGCTGAAACACCCAGACGAGGTTGAGCCCGAGGTCGATCAGGTCGAAGGGGGATCGGCGTGGATTGAGCGCGACGACCTGCCCGGACAGGCCGAGCAGCACGGACTCGATCAGGTTGAGCAGCGCGCTGTAGGCCGAGAGGCCGAACGTCACCGCCAGAACGACGACGATCTCGATGCGCAGGGCCCGGCGCGCGGGGTCGGTGAGCTCGTCGGGGGCGCCGGTCACCGGAGCTACGGTAGTGCCGTCACAGTTTGCGTGCGCGCAGCCCGTTGAGGAAAGGGCAGCCCATCAGCACGCGAATCGCCTGGCTCAGCCCGGTGACGTCGTCGACCGGTCGGGTGAACGGCAGCCGCACGTCGTGGTCGCCCTCGTCGGTCTCGACCCGCAGCTGCACGCCGTAACGGTCCAGACCCAGGGGCCGAACCCGGCCGCGGCGCAACGACATCGGGAGCCGACTGGCGAGCCGTTCGACGACGTCGCGGTGCGCCGACTCCATGTGCTGCAGCCAGCAGGACTCCATCGCGCAGAACGGGTCCGGCCGCGCGTCGAGCAGGGTGCTCACGCTGACCGACTCGGCGCCCGTGGAATCGGCGACGACCACGGAATCGATCTCCAACCGCAGCAGCGTATGGCCCTCGTCCCCGTCGGCGGGCGCCGAGTTCACCTGCAGCAGGGCAGGATTGGGGTCTTCCGACGCGATCAGGTCGAGAAGGCCCGACACCTCGCCGGCGGGCACGCCGTGCAGGCGTCCCTGGATCCACACCAGTGAGCGCACCGGTTCGCGCAGCGGCAGCGGCGCGTAGTCGGTCATCTCCAGCACCGCCTGCACCCCGGCGGCGCCGGCGCTGACGGCCGTGGCCGCCACCGCACTGCCCACCGGGACGGTGATCGCGAAGGACCCGTCATCGAGCAGGTGGTGAACGGGTGTCTCGGTGGGGCCGCCGTTCTCGCAGTCCTCCACCGCGAGCACCGCGCCGCCCGCCTTGGCGCACGCGCTGCGGATCCGCTCGGCCGTGGTCGGTGCCGTGACCGTTGTCGTCATCGCGCCTCCTTCGAGATAAGGTGAGCCTAACTTAACTTGGGTTCGGCGGATCCCGCAAGGCTTTCGTGCAGCGGAACGGCATTACCGCAGTGACCCGATAGTGTTGACTCGTGCCGCGCATCGCTTACCTCGGGCCCGAGGGGACCTTTACCGAGGCGGCTCTGCTCAAGATGTCGGGGGGCTCGATGCTGCCCGGCGGGGCGGGCGCCGACGAGGTCACGCCGGTTGGATGCGAGAGCACGATCGGCGCGCTCGCGGCGGTGCGCGACGGCCATGCCGACTACGCGTGCGTGCCGATCGAGAACTCGATCGAGGGGTCGGTGCTTCCGACGTTGGACGGGCTGGCGACCGGCACCCCGCTGCAGATCTTCGCCGAGTTGACGCTCGACGTGTCATTCACGATCGCGGTCCGTGACGGCACGGCGGCCGCGGACGTGGCCACGGTCGCCGCCTTTCCCGTCGCGGCCGCGCAGGTACGCAATTGGCTGGCCGAACATCTGCCGTCGGCGCGGGTGGTGCCCGCCAACTCGAACGCCGCCGCGGCCGGCGACGTCGCCGAGGGCCGCGCCGACGCGGGAGTGAGCACCGCGCTCGCCACCAAGCGCCACGGCCTGGCGGCGCTGGCATCTGACATCGTCGACGAACCAAACGCACGCACCAGGTTCGTGCTCGTCGGCGCGCCCGCCCCGCCACCGGCGCGCACCGGCGCGGACCGCACGTCGGTGGTGCTGCGCCTCGACAACGTCCCCGGGGCGCTGGTGGCGGCGCTGACCGAGCTCGCCGTGCGCGACATCGACCTGACCAGGATCGAATCACGGCCCACCCGAACGGAATTGGGCACCTACATCTTCTTCCTCGACTGTGTCGGCCACATCGACGATGATGCGGTGGCCGAGGCACTCAAGGCGCTGCACCGTCGTTGTTCGGATATGCGATTCCTCGGTTCATGGCCCACGGGTGCGGCCGCGGGTGCGGTGCCTCCCGGCCTCGACGAAGCGTCCCACTGGCTCGCTCTGCTGCGGGAAGGCAAGCGTTGAGCGGGCGTCTGGTGCTGGTGCGTCACGGACAGTCACTGGCGAACGTTCACCGTCGCCTCGACACCCGCCCGCCCGGCGCGGAGCTGACCGACCTCGGCCGCGACCAGGCTCGGTCCTTCGCGCGGTCCGTCGGTAGCGGCGCGCCGGCGGCGCCCGCGCTGCTGGCGCATTCGGTGGCGCACCGGGCCCGCCAGACCGCCGAGGAGATCGCGGGTGCGCTGCGGTTACCGCCGGTGGAACTCGGCGGCGTCCACGAGGTCCAGGTGGGCGATCTCGAGGATCGCAACGACGACGAGGCGATCGCGACGTTCGAGACCGTCTACCAGAGGTGGCACGAGGGCGATCTCGACATGCCGATGCCCAACGGCGAGACCGGCAACGACGTACTGGAGCGGTACGTGCCGACCATCACCCAGCTGCGGATGCGCCACCTCGACGACGACTCCTGGCACGGCGACATCGTGGTGGTCAGCCATGGCGCGGCGATCCGGTTGGTCTCCTCGGTGCTGGCCGGCGTCGAGAGCAGCTTCGCGCTCGACTACCATCTCGGCAACACCGAGGCCGTCGTGCTGGCACCGATCACCGACGGCCGGTGGAGCTGCGTGCAGTGGGGTTCGATGACCCCGCCGTTCTATCCCGAGCCCGACGTGCGCCCGGTCGAAGACGCGCTGCGCTCAGCCGACCCGATGGGCTGACACCGAGACGGCGCACGCGCAGCCGATCGCCTCGCAGTCGATTACGAACGCATGCGCGACTTCGGGGGTCACGCAATCGGGTTCGGTGCACTCGGGCCGATACGAAACGTGGTGAATGACGGTGCCATGGCAGTGCTCGAGGCCCGCCACGCAGTCTCGGCACTCGGTCATGGGCCCTTGATAGCACCTGCGGGCGACAATGCGTGGTTGCCGCGCGGTGGTTCTCGTCCGCTATCCCCACCCGAGTTCGTGCAGGCGCTCGTCGTCGATGCCGAAGTGGTGCGCGACCTCGTGGATGACGGTGATCGCAACCTCGTCGACGACGTCCTGCTCGGTGTCGCAGTGTTCCAGCAGCGCCTCGCGATAAATCGTGATGGTGTCGGGCAGCGACCCGGCGTACCACGAATCGCGTTCGGTGAGCGCGACACCTTCGTACAGGCCGAGCAGGTCGGGCTCCTCGTCGTTGCGGGCCTCGACCAGCACGACGACGTTGTCCAGCGCGTCGGCGAGCTTAGGCGGAATCAGATCCAGCGCCTCGGAGACGAGTTCGTCGAACCGTTGCGGGCTCATCCGCACGGCCACGGGACTACGGACCCGGTGGTGGCGGCGCGGGCGCCGGTGGGACCGGCTCAGGCGCGGGCGGCGGCGCAGGCGCGGGCGGCGGGGGCAGCGGCGCGCCAGGCGGCGGGGGCAGCGGCGCGCCAGGCGGCGGCGGCAGCGGAGCACCCGGCGGTGGCGGCGCACCGGGAGCGGGTGGGGGCGCCCCGCCGAGGAAGGTGTTTCCGGGGGCGGGCTCCGGGTTGGCCGGCGCGCCGCCCTGGTGGACGTCGGGCGACTGCTGACCGTGAGTCGACTGCTGGTCGCTGCCGTCGCTCGAGCTGCTGCCACTGCCAGTGCTGCTGCCAGTGCTGCTGCTGGACTGGCCGCTGGACGATTGCGACGTGCCGACCGAATCGTTGTCGGTGATCGGGATCGGCGGGAAGTTCAGCCGCTCCTCGGGGATGTCGGGCGGCGGCACCGGCGGCTGCCCGTTGATCAGCAGCGGGCCCTTCGCGCTGTTGAGCAGCGTCGACCAGCCGCCGTTGCCCAGCGTGGCGCCGATGCTGCACGACACCTGGCGGCTGCCCGCCGACCAGCTCGGCAGCGAGATGGTGCTGTAGATCAATGTCAGCGTCGTGCTGCGCAACTCGATCGGTGCCAGATAGTCGTCCGTCATGCGGGTGCACGCGTCCTTGATGAAGCCGTCCTGCTCGGGCTCGGGCGGCAGACCGCCGGGGAACTTCTCGGCGAGGTTCACCGCGCCGGTGACCTCCATCGCGTGCGGCGCCGCGCAGTCGACCGGAATGTCGGTGGGCTGGTTGGTGGTGGGATCGATGCCCAGGCAGGTGCCGGCCGGCCACACCTTCGACTGGTCCACCTCGGCCACCTTGCCGGTGAACGGCAGCTGCTGGTTGTTGGGTCCGGGCAACTGCAGCCCGCACAGCATCCGGCGCTCACCGGACTGGCGCCAGGCCTTGTCCCCCGACCACAGCATGCTCACGGTGAAGCGGCTGTTGGGATCGAAGCGCGGGCCCAGGTAGTTCTTCACGGCCGTGGAGCACTGCTCCTGGCTGATCTGCTGGATGCGGGTGGCCGACGGCGGCGCCGCGTCAGGCCCGTACTCGCTGCCCGGGAAGGTCCGCATGTCGACGGACTCGGCGACCTCGAACCGGTGTTCCTTGCCGCAGTCGACGATCTCGGCGGCGTCGGGTGTGCGGTCGGGCCAGCTGAGGCAGTCGCCGGCCTTGGCGTGTTCGAAGGTCGCGTTGCCTCGCGGCCCCAGGGAGATGGTGCTCGCGGTCAGCCCACTCGCGGCGTCGTTCTGCGGCAGGGCGGTGATGAGCCCGGCGATCAGCAACCCGCCCAGCGCCGTCAACACGAGCGCCCGGCGCGTCGGCGTGGCGTGCAGGCTGGTCCACCAAGCGGCCCGCTGCGATGCCTCAGTGTCGCCTCGCCGCGGATCGACCGGGTCGTCCTCGCCGATAGGGCGATCGGGTGCGTCCAACATCTGCTCCATTGTGACAGGCGTGTCAGGCGCTGTGACAAGTGATGCAGTTGTAAAGTTACGCGGTTGTGCTGGCCAGGGGGATGGACCAGTAGGGTTGCGCCCGTGATCGACCTCAAGTTGCTGCGCGAGAACCCGGATGCGGTGCGTGCCTCGCAACGCGCCCGCGGAGAAGACCCCGGCCTCGTCGATGCGTTGCTCGAGTCCGACGCCGCCCGCCGGGCCGCGGTGTCGGCGGCCGACAACCTGCGTGCCGAGCAGAAGGCCGCGAGCAAGAAGGTCGGCAAGGCGTCGCCGGAGGAGCGGCCGGCGCTGCTCGAGCAGGCCAAGCAGCTCGCCGAGAAGGTCAAGGCCGCGGAGGCCGAACAGGCCGAGGCCGCGCGCGCGTTCACCGCGGCCCACATGGCGCTGTCGAACGTGATCATCGACGGCGTGCCCGCGGGCGGCGAGGACGACTTCGTGGTGCTCGACACCGTCGGCGAGCCGCCGAGCGTCGAGGACCCGAAGGATCACGTCGAGCTCGGGGAGTCGTTGGGTCTCATCGATCTCGAACGCGGCGCCAAGGTCTCCGGGGCGCGCTTCTACTTCCTCACCGGAGCCGGTGCCCTGCTGCAGCTGGGCCTGCTCCAGCTGGCTGTCCGGCTCGCCACCGCGAACGGGTTCACGCTGATGATCCCGCCGGTGCTCGTGCGCCCCGAGGTCATGGCGGGCACCGGTTTCCTCGGCGCGCACGGCGAGGAGGTCTACCGGATCGAGGCCGACGACCTGTATCTCGTCGGCACCTCGGAGGTGCCGCTGGCCGGCTACCACGCCGACGAGATCCTCGACCTGTCCGGCGGACCGCTGCGCTACGCGGGCTGGTCGTCGTGCTTCCGCCGCGAAGCGGGCAGCCACGGCAAGGACACCCGCGGCATCATCCGCGTGCACCAGTTCGACAAGGTCGAGGGTTTCATCTACTGCAAACCCCAGGACGCCGAGGCCGAACACGAGCGGCTGTTGGGCTGGCAGCGTCAGATGCTGGCCGAGATCGAGGTGCCGTACCGGGTCATCGACATCGCCGCGGGCGACCTCGGGTCCTCGGCCGCGCGCAAATTCGATTGCGAGGCTTGGGTTCCCACGCAGCAGACCTACCGCGAGCTCACCTCGACGTCGAACTGCACGACGTTTCAGGCCCGTCGGCTCGCGGTGCGGTACCGCGACGAGAACGGTCGCCCGCAGGCCGCGGCCACGCTCAACGGGACCTTCGCCACGACGCGGTGGCTGGTGGCGATCCTGGAGAACCATCAGCAACCCGACGGCAGCGTCCGGGTCCCGGCGGCGCTGGTGCCCTTTGTCGGTACGGATCTGCTGACGCCCGCCAAGTAGTTCCGCGCGGAGCGGGGTGTTTCGCGCGTCCTCACCGGGGTAAAGCGAACGCATCCCGACTCTAGGAGGCGCGCCGTGAAGGCGATGGTTTACCGCGGCCCGTACAAGGTGCGGGTGGAAGAAAAGGACATTCCGCCGATCGAGCACCCGAACGACGCGATCGTGCGGGTGACGCTCGCGGCGATCTGCGGTTCGGACCTGCACCTCTACCACGGCATGATGCCCGACACCCGGGTCGGCATGACGTTCGGCCACGAGTTCATCGGCGTGGTCGAGCAGGTCGGCTCGTCGGTGCAGAACCTCGAGGTCGGTGACCGGGTCATGGTGCCGTTCAACATCTTCTGCGGTTCGTGCTACTTCTGCGCCCGCGGCCTGTACTCCAACTGTCACAACGTGAACCCGAACGCGACCGCCGTCGGCGGGATCTACGGCTACTCGCACACGTGCGGCGGATACGACGGCGGCCAGGCAGAGTTCCTCCGGGTGCCGTTCGCCGACGTGGGCCCGGCGCTCATCCCGGACTGGATGGCCGACGAGGACGCGCTGATGTGCACCGACGCGTTGGCCACCGGCTACTTCGGCGCACAACTCGGCGACATCGTCGAGGGCGACGTCGTCGCGGTGTTCGGGGCCGGGCCGGTGGGCCTGTACGCCGCGAAATCCGCGTGGCTGATGGGCGCGGGCCGGGTGATCGTCATCGACCATCTCGAATACCGGCTGGAGAAGGCCCGCATATTCGCCCACGCCGAGACCCTCAACTTCGCCGAGTGCGACGACGTCGTCGTGGAGATGAAGAAGACCACCGGATATCTCGGCGCCGATGTGGCGATCGACGCGGTGGGCGCCGAGGCCGACGGGAACCTGCTGCAGCACGTGACCGCCGCCAAACTCAAGCTGCAGGGTGGCTCACCCGTGGCACTGAACTGGGCGATCGACTCGGTGCGCAAGGGCGGCACCGTCTCGGTGATGGGCGCCTACGGGCCGATCTTCTCCGCGGTGAAGTTCGGCGACGCGCTGAACAAGGGACTGACGCTGCGGATGAACCAGTGCCCGGTCAAGCGGCAGTGGCCGCGGTTGTTCTCGCACATCCAGAACGGCTACCTTAAGCCCAATGACATTGTCACGCACCGTATTCCGCTCGAACACATCGCCGAGGGCTACCACATCTTCCCCGCCAAGCTCGACGACTGCATCAAGCCGGTCATCGTGCCCAACGCCGCCTGACAGGAAGACCATGACCTACACCGCCGACCACCCGCCCGTCCCGACCTCCGACGATCTGCGAGCCCGCATTCCGGGCTGGGGTGTCGATCTCGACCCGGCCGACCGGCCGTCGGTGCCCAAGCTCAAGGCCGTCGACACCGGCGCCCGCTGGGACTTCCCCGAGCGCCAGCCCGAGAAGTGGCCGCGGGAGCGATCCATCGAACACCAGTTCCTGACACCGGTTTTCGGCACGTCGACGCCGCCGCGGGGGCTCTCGGGGGCGATCCGGCGCTATTCCTACCGCACGTACAGCGAGGGGCGCGCCGCCCACTGGCTGCTACTGATCCTGGCCGATCGCGTGGACGCCGCCGAGCACCATCTGCAGTCGCTGATCAGCCTGCGTCCGGACAACCCGATCACCGAGACCGGGGTCAAGACCGAGTTCACCCACAACGGCCTGGCCGCGCGCGCGAAAAGCAAACGGGCGGATGCCAATCACATGTGGCTGGACCCGATCATCGTGGCCGGTCCGTGGGTGGCGACGGCAGGAGTGGGGATATTGGCGGCGCGACGGATGCGCCGAAGCGTCCGTTAATCCTCGAGCAGTTCGTCGAGCACCTCGATGAACCGGTCGGGATGCTCGGGGGTGCACGCCGGTTGCCACCGGTTGCCGTCCACGTCGAAGGTGACCAGCGTGGCCTTCAGCGGCCGCCACACATCCAACGGCAGCCAGCGCCGCAGATCTGAACTGCCCCAGAGTCGGTAGCGGTGCAACCAGTTCAACGGTGACGCGGTGTAACCGCGGATCGTGCGCAGCGGAATGACCTTCGACGTGCCCGACGGGAAGTGGTAGCGGCGCAGCGTGACCGCCTCCCGGTCGACCTGGATCATGCCGTCGTCGTAAAGCTGTTGCGGCGCCGTCACTTCCGTTCGCTCCGCAGCTCGTGACCCTTGGTGGTCAGGCAGCGGCCGTTCTCCAGGTTCCATTGCCACCCGTGCAGATTGCAGGTCAGCGTCTTGCCCTCCACCACGCCGAACTTCGACAGGTCGGCCTTCAGGTGCGGGCACCGTCGCTGGATCTCCCAGCCGTCCAGGGTGATCGACGCCGAGTCGTCGTGCGCTTCGGCGAACCAGCCGTCGGCGTAGGCGATCCGCTCGTCGGTCAGGCACTTGAAGAACGTGTACAGGTACTCGTTGTACCCGCCGACCCGCCACGCCCGGAACCGGGTGGACAGGAAGATGGTGTTGACCCAGTCCGGTTCGTCGTCGCGCAGGACGGTGCGCACCAACTCCGGTGGGATCGCGAAGCCGTACCGGAACTTCTCCTCGGGAATCGGCTCGCGGACAACCCGTTTCGGGAAGTCGAGGACGACCGTTTCCGGGCCGAGCCTCAGCTCGACCGGATAGCCGATGCCGTCACAGATCTGATCGCTCTGGATCATGATCGGCTCGAACGCGGTGCGCAGCGGCTCCAGCAGCGACTCCCCCGCCGCGTCGGCCCAGCTCGCCTTCTCCGCGGCCAGCACCGGCGCCATCCGCTCGGCGTAGTCGGCGATGTAATCGGCCTTGCCGGTGGTGAAGATCGCTTCCACTTCATCGTCGGGCAGCGGGTGGTTCAGCGAATCCAGTTGCGCGCCCGTGAAAGTCGCCGTCGAACCGGGAATCATCAGCAGCCCGCCGTCGTGGCCGTGCGTGCGCATCTGGCCCAGAAACACCATCTGGTCGGGGAAGATGTTGGCCGGGTCGCCGTGGTCGTCGTTGAGGTCGCGTAGCTCCGGATCCAGGAAGCACGGCGGGCCCGCGGACGGAATGACCCAGGTGGCCCCGACCTGGGCGATGTACTGCCGGCAGCGGTCCATCTGGCGCTGACGTTTCTGGATGCCGAACGCCTCCTTGGCGCGCGCGGGCATGTCGTAGACCATCGGATACCAGATGGCGCCGGAGTACTGGAGCATGTGCACGTCGACGTGGCCGAAGTCGGCGTGCACCACGTCGAGGTCGACCGGGCGCGCGTCGTTCATGTTGAACGCGACCGTCGCCCCGTCGTCGACCACGAGCCCGGAATCGCCGATCGGACCGTCGGCCGGGGCGCGCAGCGCGATGATCATCACACCGAGGTCGCCCTTCGGGCCCGACACCGTGTGGCGCACCGAATCGGTGGTCTCGAAGAACCGGTGGAAGCCGAGCTTCTCGAGTTCACGGCGCAGGTCGGGCACCGGGTAGTCCGGCAGCAACACCACCGCGTCCTTGTTGACGTGCTCGCGCAGCAGCTTCGGATCGAAGTGATCGCGGTGCAGATGCGAGACGTACAGGTAGTCGCAGTCGCCGAGCGCGTCCCAGTCCAGCGCGCTGTTGTCGGGGAACGGGAACCACGACGCGAAGTACGCCGGGTTCACCCAGGGATCACACAGGATGCTCCCGGCCGCGGTGTCGATGCGGAACCCCGCATGACCGATGCTCGTGACCTGCACAAATACCCCTCCGGCGAAGATGACTGCTCGCGGCGAGTCTAGCCCGCCGCCGGACCCTGTTCGTCCCACGCGCGGCCGTGACGGGTCCGGGGGAGGCCCGTCGCGAGCAAAGCGACCTGCGATCCGCGTGGCGATCGAAGGCATCGGCACGGGTTCGGTGGGCCTTCTCACCCGACTAGGCTGCTCGATGTGGAACCCGTATACGGCACCGTCATTCAGCTGGCGCGGCTGATCTGGCGCGTGCAGGGGCTCAAGTTCACCGTCACCGGTGTGGAGAACCTGCCGACCACAGGCGGCGCGGTGATCGCCATCAATCACACCAGCTATTTCGACTTCACGTTCGCGGGCTTACCCGCCTACCGGCAGGGCCTCGGACGCAAGGTCCGCTTCATGGCGAAAAGAGAGGTCTTCGACAACAAGATCGCGGGTCCGATCATGCGCAGCCTGCGCCACATCGAGGTGGACCGCGACAGCGGCGCCGACTCGTTCGCGCAAGCCTGCCTCAAGCTCAAGGAAGGCGAACTTGTCGGGGTCTATCCCGAGGCCACCATCAGCCGCAGCTTCGAGGTCAAGGAGTTCAAATCCGGGGCCGCCCGCATGGCGATCGCCGCGGGCGTGCCGATCGTCCCCCACATCGTGTGGGGCGCGCAGCGGATCTGGACCAAGGGCCACCCGAAGAAGATGTGGCGACCCAAGGTCCCCATCTCCATCGCGGTCGGCGAGCCGATCGAGCCGACCCTGCCCGCGGCGGACCTGACGGCGCTGTTGCATTCGCGGATGCAGCACCTGCTCGAGCGCGTGCAGGACGAGTACGGTCCGCACCCCCCGGGCGAGTTCTGGGTGCCGCATCGGCTGGGCGGGGGCGCGCCGACGCTCGCCGAGGCCAACCGGATGGACGCCGAGGAGGCCGCCGAGAAGGCCGCACGGCGCGCCCAGCGTCCCGACCCCAGCGGGGCACCGGGATAGCGGCCATGGAGCCCGTCTTCTTCACGCTCGAGGTTCTGGTCAAAGCGGCGGTCAGGATCGACGGACTCAAGATCGCCTTTCGCGGCTTGGAGAACATCCCCGGCAGCGACGGCGCGGTGATCGCGATCAACCACACGAGTTACATCGACTGGCTTCCGGCCGCGCTGGCGGTGCACTACCGCAAGCGGCGGCTGCGCTTCATGATCAAACAGGAGATGCAGGAAGTGAAGGCGATCAACTTCCTGATCCGTCACACGGGCACCATCCCGGTGGATCGCCATGCGGGCGCCGGTGCGTACGCCGTCGCGGTGGATCGCCTGCGCGCCGGAGAGCTCGTCGGCGTCTATCCGGAGGCCACCATCAGCCGCAGCTTCGAGCTCAAGGACTTCAAGACCGGGGCGGCCCGCATGGCCCGCGACGCCGACGTGCCGATCGTTCCGCTCATCGTCTGGGGTGCCCAGCGGCTCTGGACCAAGGACCATCCCCGCCGTCTCGGCCGCACCAAGATTCCGATCACGGTGCAGGCGGGTACCCCGATACGGGCCGGCGAGACGATGGAGCAGACATTGCAGGAATTGCGTTCGGCGATGACCGAACTGCTGCACGAGGCGCAGCGCGACTATCCCCACCCGGAAGGGGCGTATTGGGTGCCGCGCCGCCTCGGCGGTTCGGCACCGACCCTGGACGAGGCCAGGGCGCTTGACGAAGCGGAACTGGCCGAACGGGCCCGCAAGCGCGCCCTGCGGGAAGCCAAGAGTCGCCGGTCTGCCCTATGACCCGGCCCCTGCTGATCGCGTCGGACGTGGACGGCACGCTGATCGACGACGACGAGAAGGTTTCCACGCGCACCAAGGCCGCGGTGACCGCCGCGGTCGAGGACGGGACGAAGTTCGTGCTCGCCACCGGGCGGCCGCCGCGGTGGGTGCAGCCGGTCGTCGACGCGCTCGGATTCGCGCCGATGGCGGTGTGCGCCAACGGCGCGGTCATCTACGACCCGGCGACCGACCGCATCGTGTTCGCGCGCACGCTGTCCACCGATGTGCTCGGTGAGCTCGCCGAGATCGCCACCCGGGTCATCCCGGGCGCGGGCCTGGCCGTCGAGCGGGTGGGGGACAGCGCCCACGACGCCGCGACCCCGCAGTTCGTCAGCTCACCCGGTTACGAACACGCGTGGCTGAACCCGGACAACACCGAGGTGTCCTTCGAGGATCTGCTGAGCGCGCCCGCGATCAAACTGCTCGTCCGTAAGGCGGGCGCACAGAGCTCCGATATGGCCGCCGCGCTCGCCGAACACGTTGTCGGCATCGGCGATATCACCTACTCGACCAACAACGGCCTCGTCGAGGTCATGCCGTCGGGCATCAGCAAGGCCACGGGCGTGGCGGATCTGGCCACGCCGCTGGGCATCACCGCCGAGAAGATCGTCACCTTCGGCGACATGCCCAACGACGTGCCGATGCTGCAGTGGGCGGGGCTGGGCGTCGCGATGGAACACGCGCATCCGGAGGCGTTGGCGGCGGCCGACGAGATCACCGCGACCAACAACAAGGACGGTGTCGCGCGCGTGCTCGAACGGTGGTGGAGCTGAGCCTCAGGTGCTCATCGGCGGTGTGAACCGCTCGAGCTGGACGGGTGGGGTGTCGAAGTCGGGTTTCGGCAGTTCGACCGGGATGCCGTCGAAAACCCGTGTCACCGTGCCCTTCTCGCGGTCGAAGTTCAGCGTGCCGTGCTGGAAGTTTTGGACGATGTACAGGGGTTCGTGGATCTCGCCGCTGGTGGGCAGTCCGAGCGCACCTCGTTCGAAACCGAGTGTCCCCCAGGCCTTGTAGATCTCGCCGGTCAGCGGCTCGGCACCGCTCTCGGGTGACCAGTAGACCGCGCCGCGCTCGAACGTGACGTAGCGGGCACCGCCCTCTCCCTGGGCCTCCAGCGACGTCGGCCTGCCCAGCGGGCTGTTCATTCCGCCCATGGCCTCCCACTTCGCGAAAATCGCGCCGCCGCGCAGGGATTCGGCCAAGTCGTCGGGGCCGGGTGGCTGGTGGAAGCGCGCGGCGATGTCGCGGATGTGGTCCATCAACGCGTACGCCGCGTTGCCAGGGCACTCGGTGGCGCCGACGTCGCGGTGGGTGAAGATCGCGGGCAGCAGCGGTGTCGAACCGGTCGGGAACTTCGAGAACGACCCGCCCGCGGAGGCCATCACGACGGTGCCGCGCGGGTCGATGTGGTCGAGACCCAGCCGCCATCCGAGCAGTCGGGCCGTGGTGCGCAGCTGGATCGGCGTCGGCGGCACGACCTCGAAGTTGCCCATCATCGCCACACCCCAGGTGTCGTGGTTGAAGCCACCGGTGTGCGCGCCTTCGACGGGGCGGGTGATACCGCCCGCACGGCCCTCGAAAACCTGCCCGAACTTGTCGACCAGCGCGTTGTACGCGATGTCGCACCAGCCCAACGTGCGGGTGTGGTACTCGTAAATCGAGCGCACGATGCCCGCCGAGTCCTGCGGGGCGTATTCGTTGCTGCCGGCGGTGTGGTGCACGATGCCCGCGCGAACTCCCCTGTCGAACCGGGGGTCTCCGCAGCGCATCGACTCGTCGGCGCCCCAGTGGGCGCGGTTGATGATGTTCGGCGGCACGCCGGGCGCGTTCACAGCCGACGGCGGGGGCAGCGTGTCGACTGGCGGGGCCTGCGGCGGGCTGATCAGCACCGCGTTGAGGTTCTGCCCGAACGGCTGCTCGGTGTTGGCCGGCACGTAACCGAGCCCTTCGGCGGGCTCGGGCGCGTCCTCCGGGGTCTTCGGTGCGTCGGGCGGACGGGTCACGGCGATCTGCACCGTGGTGGTGCGACCCACGAACACCGGTTCGGTGCCGATCGGCCCGGCCGACGGCGAGTCGGGTCCGACGCCTTCGAGGGGTTCGGCGTCGTACCACGGCCCCCAGGTGCCGTCGGCCTTCTTGGCCCGCACCCGAGCCGTGGTGCCGGTGAAGTCCTGTGCGGTCAGCGCCACCATCGAGAACGGGGTGTCCTGGTGGATCTCGCGGATGGTCTCGCCGCCGCCGACACCGGTCAGCGGCCGCTGCGCGAGTTGGGGCGCCTCGATCTTCGCCGCGTCGTCGTCACCGGGCAATCCGAACAGCGCCATCGGCAACATCACGACGGTCGCCGCAAGCGCGGTGAACAGCAGCGACGCTGCGGGACGGCGAGACGGCACGGACTGATGTTACGTATGTGCCAGGTGATGCTAGTGGTGCGACACGGTCTGGAGCCGAACTAATCGAATGCGAACCTGCACCGGCACCGCAGAGCCGTCGAGGCTTCTGCGGTGCCGTCTGGTGACAGGTCTCAGGCGCCGGGGGCGGGCGCCGGCACGGGAGCCGGGACCGGAGGCGCCGCCGGAGCGCCCGGCGGCTTGGCCGCCGACATGATCGCCGGCATCACCATGCCCTTGAGCAGGTCGATCGCCTGTCCCGCGCCGAGCTGGTCGGCCATCGAGGACAGCTCGCCGATGATGCCGCCGCTGCCGGAGGTGCCGGTCGCCGCGGGCATCGTCGCCAGCGAGGGATCGCCGAGGATCGGGTACGTGCCCGCGGCCGGGTCCAGACCGATCGGCGCCGCGATCGGCACCTCGCCGGGGGCGGGCAGCCCGGAGGCCGACGAGATCGGCGAGGCGCCGAGGGCCGGGTCGGTCAGCGCCGGCGGGGTCGACAGGCCCGGCGTCGTCAGGCCCGCGTCACCGGTCGGGCTGGTCAACCCGGGGCTCGACAGCGCCGGATTGGTCAAGGCGGGGTTGGACAGCGCCGGATCGGTCAGCGAGGGTGCGGTCGCGGTGGCCCCCGGAACCGTGGCGCTCGGCGCGGTGAGGCCCGGAGCGGTCAGCTCCGGGGTGGTCAGACCGGGCGTGGTCAGGCCGGGTGTGGTCAGGCCGGGTGCGGTCAGGCTGGGCGACGTCAGCTCGGGCGTGGTGAGGCCCGGCGTGGTGAGCCCCGGGGTCGTCAGCGTGGTCGGCGAACTCGAGCCCGTGCCCGACAGGATGCCGGTCGGCATCGGGGGCAGATTGATACCGAACTGCGAGAGGCCCTGGGACAAGGCGGACATCAGCTCGTTGGGCAGATCCGTGATCGTCGCCGCCTGGACGAATTCGCGGTGCTGGGGGGCCGGCTCGGTGGCCTCCGACAGCTCGGTCACGGCGACTACTGCAGCGGGACTCGCGACTGCCAAGGCCAGGACTGCGCTCGTGGCTGTCGACAGCCTGCGTCGACGTCGGTTCGGCACGGAAGTCTCCTCAATACATGGGCTACGACTATTAGTGGTCGCTTCGTGTTCGACTGGGCGATTCAGGTGAACGGCCCAGGTCCTGCACTGTCGACGGTCGGCGCCGACGTGATCGACGGTACTGGTGTGACTAGTGGGACGAAAGTGACGATATGTAATCGTGAGCCGATCGCAATACTCGGCTGCTGTCGGATTCGGGTGGCGCGGTCACGGTCGGATACCCTTGCTGCCGATGACAGCTCGTTTTGACCTCTTTGTCGTCGGCTCCGGATTCTTCGGCCTGACGATTGCCGAGCGCGCGGCAACACAACTGGACAAGCGGGTTCTCGTCATCGAGCGACGCCCGCACATCGGCGGCAACGCCTACTCCGAACCCGAGCCGCAGACCGGGATCGAGGTGCACAAATACGGTGCGCACCTGTTCCACACCTCCAACAAACGGGTGTGGGACTACGTCCGGCAGTTCACCGAGTTCACCGGTTACCAGCACCGGGTCTTCGGCCTCTACGACGGGCAGGCCTATCCACTGCCGATGGGTCTCGGTCTGGTCTGCCAGTTCTTCGGCCGCTACTTCACGCCCGACGAGGCCCGCGCGCTGATCGCCGAGCAGGCGGCCGAGATCAAGACCGAGGAGGCGCAGAACTTCGAGGAGAAGGCGATCAGCCTGATCGGTCGCCCGCTCTACGAGGCGTTCTTCAAGGGTTACACCGCCAAGCAGTGGCAGACGGACCCCAAGGAACTGCCCGCGGCGAACATCACGAGGTTGCCGGTCCGCTACACGTTCAACAACCGCTATTTCAATGACACCTACGAGGGGCTGCCGGTCGACGGCTACACCAAGTGGTTGGAGAACATGGCGGCCGACGACCGCATCGAGGTCCGGTTGGACACCGACTGGTTCGACGTGCGGGAGCAACTTCGCGCCGAGAACCCGGATGCTCCGGTGGTGTACACCGGCCCGCTCGACCGGTACTTCGACTACGCCGAGGGCCGGCTGGGGTGGCGGACCCTCGACTTCGAGCTGGAAGTGCTCGAGACGGGGGACTTCCAGGGCACACCGGTGATGAACTACAACGACGTCGACGTGCCCTACACCCGGATCCACGAGTTCCGGCACTTCCACCCCGAACGCGCGTACCCGACCGACAAGACGGTCATCATGCGCGAGTTCTCCCGGTTCGCCGACAACGACGACGAGCCCTACTATCCGATCAACACCGAAGCCGACCGCGCGTTGCTGGCCGCTTACCGGGCCCGGGCCAAGGCCGAAACCGCTTCTGCGAAGGTGTTGTTCGGTGGCAGGCTGGGGACCTACCAGTACCTGGACATGCACATGGCCATCGCCAGCGCGCTGAGCATGTACGACAACACCCTCGCCCCGCATCTGCGCGACGGCGTGCCACTGACCGAACCGGGCCCAGAAAGCAGTAGCGCATGAGCGAGATCCCCTCCGGCGCACTCGACTCCGCGGAATCGAAGGCCGTCAGCCTGCTGGCGCGCGTGATCCTTCCGCGTCCAGGCGAACCGCACGACGTCCGCAAGCTCTACATCGAGGAAGCGGAGACCAACGCCAAACGCGCGCACGCGCCGAGCCGCACCGAACTCGAGATCGGCACCGAATCGCAGGTGTCGTTCGCGACCTACTTCAACGCGTTTCCGGCCAGCTACTGGCGGCGCTGGTCGGTCCTGCCGTCGGTGGTGCTGCGCGTCGAGCTGACCGGCAGCGCACGTGTCGACGTCTACCGCTCCAAGGCCACCGGCGCCCGGATCACGGTCGGCGGCGCCCCGATCGTCAGCGAGCGCAAGGGCGAACGCGCCCATGTCGAGTTCGAGATCGACCTGGGCCCATTCGAGGACGGCGGCTGGATCTGGTTCGACATCGCCACCGATTCGGCGTCGACGTTGCACCACGCCGGCTGGTACGCGCCGGAACCGGCACCGGGCCGGGCCAACATCGCCGTCGGCATCCCCACCTTCAACCGTCCCGCCGACTGCGTCAACGCGCTCGCGGCCCTGACGTCGGACCCGCTGGTGGACAAGGTGATCGGCGCCGTCATCGTCTCGGACCAGGGAACGAAGAAGGCCAAGGACCATCCGGGGTTCGAGGAGGCGGCGAACGCGCTCGGCAACCGGTTGTCGATCCACAACCAGCCCAACCTCGGCGGCTCCGGCGGCTACAGCCGGGTGATGTACGAGGCGCTGAAGAACACCGACTGCGAACAGATCCTGTTCATGGACGACGACATCCGCGTCGAGCCGGACTCGATCCTGCGGGCGTTGGCGATGAACCGGTTCGCCAAGACGCCGACCCTGGTCGGCGGGCAGATGCTCAACCTGCAGGAGCCCTCGCACCTGCACGTCATGGGCGAGATGGTCGACTCGGAGAACTTTATGTGGACCAACGCGGTCAACACCGAGTACGACCACAACTTCGCCAGAGACAGCCTGGCCGACGAGGATTCACCGCGCAGCAAGCTGCTGCACCGCCGCGTCGACGTGGACTACAACGGCTGGTGGATGTGCATGATCCCGCGTCAGGTGGCCGAGGAACTCGGCCAGCCGCTGCCGCTGTTCATCAAGTGGGACGACGCGGACTACGGGCTGCGGGCCGGTGAGCACGGCTATCCGACCGTCACGCTTCCGGGCTGCGCGATCTGGCACATGGCGTGGAGCGACAAGGACGACGCGATCGACTGGCAGGCGTACTTCCACCTGCGCAACCGCCTGGTGGTGGCCGCGCTGCACTGGGACGGCAACGTCGGCGGGCTGATCGCCAGCCACCTGAAGGCCACGCTCAAACACCTTCTCTGCCTGGAGTATTCGACCGTCGCCATCCAGAACAAGGCGATGGACGACTTCCTGGCCGGCCCGGAGCACATCTTCTCGATCCTCGAGTCGGCGCTGCCCGAGGTGCGCAGGATGCGCCAGGAGTATCCCGACGCGGTGGTGCTACCGAGCGCGGCCGAACTTCCGACGCCGTCGGACAAGCGCTGGCGCAGGAAGGTGAAGATCCCGACCAACGCGCTCGCGATCTCGACGCGGCTGTCGCGCGGTGTGGTTCACCAACTGCGGCATCACGATCCGGAGCACCACCGCCGTCCGCAGATCAACGTCGCCACCCAGGACGCCCGGTGGTTCTCGCTGTGCCGGGTGGACGGTGTCACCGTGACGACGGCGGACGGCCGCGGCGTCGTGTACCGCCAGCGCGACCGCGAAAAGATGTTCCACCTGCTGCGGGAATCGCTGAAGCGTCAGGCGATCCTGGCGCGCAGGTTCAACAAGATGCGCAAGGTCTACCGCGAGGCGTTGCCGACTCTGACGAGCAAGCAGAAGTGGGAGACCGTCCTACTGGAGTCGTCTGCACATGGATGAGAGCCCGCGCGGCGAAGAGGCCGCGTTGGTCGCGGTGCAGTCCGCGCTGGGTGACCGGCCGGCGATCCTGTCGGCCGCGCGCACGTTGTCCCATTTCGGCGAGCACAGCCTCGGCTGGCTCGCGATCGCCTTGCTGGGAGCGATCGTTCAGGCCGACCGCCGGCGTGCCTGGCTGACCGCGGGGGCCGGTGCGTTCATCGCACACGCCGCCGCGGTGCTGATCAAACGCGTGGTGCGCCGCGAGCGGCCGCACCATCCGGCGATCTCGGTCAACGTCGGAACCCCGAGCCGGCTGAGCTTTCCGTCCGCGCACGCGACATCGACCACCGCGGCGTCGGTGCTGATGGCCAGGACCACCGGCCTGCCGCTGCCGGCGCTGCTCGTGCCGCCGATGGCGTTGTCGCGGCTGGTGCTTGGCGTGCACTACCCGAGTGACGTGCTCACCGGGGTCGCGGTCGGGGCGGTCGTCGCGAAGGTCGTCGGCTCGGTGGCCGACCGCGCCGAAGGGAACTCATGAGCATCTCCAGTGACAGCAGCGCAGAGAGCGTACGGCCAATGGGTGAACAATCGGCACAGCAGAAGGGCCCGCCGCGCAACGCCGCGACCGGCTTGATCAAGGCGATCCGGCCGCGGCAGTGGGTGAAGAACCTGCTCGTCCTGGCCGCGCCGATCGCCGCGCTCGGCGGGGACATCAGTTACGACTACCGCGATGTCGCGGTGAAGATCCTGATCGCGTTCGTCGCCTTCTCGCTGGCGGCGTCGTCGATCTACCTGGTCAACGACGCCCGCGACGTCGAGGCCGACCGCCAGCATCCCACGAAGCGCTACCGGCCCATCGCCGCCGGCGTCGTGCCCGAATGGTTGGCTTACACCGCGTCGGTGGTGTTGGCCGCGGCCGCGCTTGGCATTTCGCTGCTGGCCTCGGTGAACCTGACCGCGGTCATCGCGGTCTACATCGCGATGCAACTGGCGTACTGCTTCGGCCTCAAGCACCAGGCGGTGCTCGACATCTGCATCGTGTCGTCGGCGTACCTGATTCGCGCCATCGCGGGCGGCGCGGCGGCGAGCATCCCGCTCTCACAATGGTTCCTGCTCGTGATGACGTTCGGCTCGCTGTTCATGGTGGCCGGAAAGCGCTACGCCGAACTGCAGCTCGCCGAACGCACCGGTGCCAAGATCCGCAAGTCGCTGGAGAGTTACACGGCGTCGTATCTGCGCTTCGTGTGGACGTTGTCGGCCACGGCGATGGTGCTCTGCTACGGCCTGTGGGCCTTCGAACGAGACGGTTCCACCGCGTCGTGGTACGCGATCACCATCATTCCGATCACCATCGCGATCCTTCGGTACGCCGTCGATGTCGACGGCGGACTGGCGGGGGAGCCCGAGGAGATCGCGCTCAAGGACCGGGTACTGCAGCTGCTGCTGCTGGCGTGGATCGGGACCATCGGTGCCGCCGTCTTCCTCAGCTGAAAAAGTGCGCCCGCCCTCGGCGGGCCGGTGGCTCGACGACCTCGGGCGCGGCCTCTCCCGCTGGCCCGCCTTCCGGTACGACAACACCGTCCGGATCAGCCTGTGGGTCAGCGTGGCGGTGGTCGTGGCGCTGTTCGGCTGGGGCGCCTGGCAGCGCCGCTGGATCGCCGACGACGGGCTGATAGTCCTGCGGACGATCCGAAACATGTTGGCAGGTAACGGTCCGGTCTTCAACGCCGGCGAGCGGGTGGAGGCCAACACCTCGACCGTGTGGACCTACCTGGTCTACCTCGGCTCGCTGGTCGGTGGCTCCGCACGATTGGAGTACGTGGTCCTCGTGCTCGCGCTGGTGCTGAGCCTGTTGGGTGTGGCGTTCATGATGCTGGGCGCCGGACGGCTGTACGCGCCGAGCCTGCGGGGCCGCCGCGCACTGATGCTGCCCGCCGGGGCGCTGGTGTACATCGCGCTGCCGCCCGCGCGCGACTTCGCCACCTCCGGGCTCGAAAACGGTTTGGTGCTGGCATATCTGGGGCTGCTGTGGTGGATGATGGTGTGCTGGTCGCAGGAATCGCGCGGCCGTCGCGCCATCCCTGCGCCGCCCCCCGTGCGCGGCGGTGCCCCGACGATCCGCAGGCAGCCTTCCGCGCCGCAGGTCTCGCCTCCGGCGCCGCGGGTCAGCGGAACCTTCGACGTCGCACTGGCTTTCGTGGCGGGCGTGAGCGTGCTCGTCCGCCCCGAGTTGGCGCTGATCGGTGGGTTCGCCCTCGTGATGATGCTGATCGCGGCGCGCGATTGGCGTCGGCGCGGGGTGATCATCGTCGCCGGGGGCCTGCTTCCGGTGGCGTACCAGATCTTCCGGATGGGCTACTACGGCCTTCTGGTCCCGGGTACCGCGCTGGCCAAGGACGCGACCGGTTCGAAGTGGTCGCAGGGATTCGTCTACCTGGCGAACTTCAACCAGCCCTATCTGTTGTGGGCGCCGGCGATCCTGCTCGCCGGGCTCGCGGGGGTGGTGTGGGTCATCCGCGGGCGGCCCCGGCCGAACCGCGGCGTGGTGGCGTCGGGGCACGGATGGTTGGCGCGCCTGGTGCAGAGCCCCGCGGCGGTGGTGCTCTTCTTCCTCGTCAGCGGTCTGCTGCAGGCGATCTACTGGATCCGCCAGGGCGGCGACTTCATGCACGGCCGAGTCCTGCTGAACCCGGTGTTCCTGATGCTGACGCCGATCGCCGTTGTCCCCCTTGTCCTTCCGGACGCGACACGGATGGCGCGTGGCGCAGGATATTTGTTCGTCGGCGCCACCAGTGTGCTGTGGCTGGCCGTGGTGGGTTGGGCGCTGTGGGCGGCCAACTCACCGGGGATGGGCCGCGACGCCACCCGCGTCACGTACTCCGGCATCGTCGACGAGCGGCGGTTCTACTCCCAGGCGACGGGCCACTCGCATCCGCTGACCGCCGCGGACTATCTGGACTATCCGCGTATGCGGGCGGTGCTCGAGGCGTTGGAGAACACCCCCGACGGCGCACTGCTGCTGCCGTCGGGCAATTACGACCAGTGGGATGTGGTGCCCGCGCTGCCGCCGCCGCCCGACGCGCCGAAGGACTACAGGGGCCCGCACACCGTGTTCTTCACCAACCTCGGCATGTTGGGCATGAACGTCGGGTTGGACGTGCGGGTCATCGACCAGATCGGGCTCGCCAATCCGCTGGCCGCACACACCGCGCGACTCGAGGATGGCCGTATCGGCCACGATAAGAACCTGTTTGCCGATTGGGCGATCGCCGAGGGGCCCTTCCTCAAGGAGCCCCCGTTCATTCCTCGCTACATCGACGAGGACTGGGTCAGGCAGGCCGAGGCGGCGCTGGAGTGTCCGGCGACCGACGCGATGTTGAACGCGGTACGCGGGCCGATGGGTCCGCGACGGTTCCTGTCGAACCTCGTGCACGCGTATCAGTTCACGAAGTACCGCATCGACCGGGTGCCCCTCTATGAGCTCGCGCGCTGCGGGCTGCCCGTGCCGGAACGGGTGAACGAGCCGTACACCGGGATGCCCGCGACCGGTCCGTAACGCCGCGACCCCTCTCGGTCGATAGACAGACGCGGATCGCTCGCTGCGGCGCCCGAGACACACGAACGGATGGACCAACCTGTGCGAACTTGGTTTCGCCGCGCGCTTGCGGCGGCGGCCGCGGCCGTCGCGCTGCCGACCGCGATCGCCGCGGTCGGTGTGGCCCCGCAGGCGGGCGCGTTCTCCCGGGAGGGTCTTCCCGTCGAATACCTCGACGTCTACTCGCCGGCGATGGGGCGCCTCGTCCGCGTCCAATTCCAGCCCGCCGGAAGCGATTCCGGTGAACAGAAGGCCGCCTATCTGCTCGACGGGTTGCGGGCACGCGACGATTACAACGGTTGGGACATCGAAACCGCCGCGTTCGAGTGGTTTTTCGAGTCCGGGGTGGCCACCGTGATGCCGGTGGGAGGCGAGGCCAGCTTCTATGCCGACTGGTACGCACCGTCGAGCTTCAACAGCCAGCCCTACACCTATAAGTGGGAGACGTTCCTCACCGAGGAACTCCCCGCCTGGCTGGCCACCAACAAAAACGTCTCCACCACCGGTAACGGGGTCGTGGGGGTGTCGATGTCGGGCAGCGCGGCGCTGATCCTCGCCGCGCACCATCCACAACAATTCGCGTACGCGGCGTCACTGTCGGGGTATCTGAACCCTTCGGCGCCGGCCATGCAGCAGGCGATCCGAGTGGCGATGCTCGACACCGGCGGCTACAGCGTCGACAACATGTGGGGGGCGCCGTGGGACGGAGCGTGGAAGCGCCACGATCCGGTCCACCAGGCCGGCAGGCTGGCGACCAACCGCACCCGCCTGTGGATCTCCTGTGCCCCAAGCGGATTGACGCCGCAGGAGGGCACGACCGACCCGAACCAGGCCGACCCTGACCAGGCGCTGACCGCCGACAGCCTGCAGGCCATGGCGTTGAAGAGCAACAAAGACTTCCAGACGGCCTACTCGTCGGCCGGAGGAAACAACGCCACGTTCGACTTCCCCACCGAGGGAAATCACGCGTGGCCGGACTGGGGTGGGCAACTGCAAACCCTGAAATCGGACCTGGTCACAACGCTCCGAGGTGGAGGGTCGTGACCAGGGTCGACATCTCTCGAATGGGAAGATCACGCCGACGTGTGGTTGACTGCACGGGTTACGCGGCTTGCCCGAGGGGCACTTCCGCGTGCGGCATACAACAGATGGGATAGATGAAGCATGAAGTTCGTTGGCAAGATCCGGGGTGCCTGGGTCCGCCGGCTTGCGGGAGCCGCCCTTGCGGCCCTCGTGCTGCCGGGCTTGGTGAGCGCCATCGGAGGCTCGGCCACCGCGGGGGCTTTCTCTCGTCCGGGTCTGCCGGTCGAGTACCTCATGGTGCCATCCGCCGGGATGGGCCGTGACATCAAGGTTCAGTTCCAGAATGGCGGGCCGAATGCGCCGGGCGTCTACCTGCTCGACGGTCTTCGTGCACGCGATGACTTCAACGGCTGGGATATCGAGACCGCGGCGTTCGAGTGGTACCTGGATTCCGGTCTCGCGGTGATCATGCCGGTCGGTGGCCAGTCCAGCTTCTACAGCGACTGGTACCAGCCCGCCTGCGGCAACAACGGATGCCAGACCTACAAGTGGGAGACCTTCCTGACCCAGGAACTTCCCGCCTACCTGGCCGCCAACAAGGGCGTGAACCCGAACCGCAACGCGGCGGTGGGCCTGTCGATGGCGGGTTCGGCCGCACTGACGCTCGCGATTTACTACCCGCAGCAGTTCCAGTACGCCGGGTCGCTGTCGGGCTTCTTGAACCTGTCTGAGGGCTGGTGGCCGATGCTGGTCAACATGTCGATGGGTGACGCGGGTGGCTATGACGCCAACGACATGTGGGGCCGTACCGAGGACCCGAACAATGCGTGGGAGCGCAACGACCCGATGGTCAACATCGGCAAGCTGGTCGCCAACGGCACCCGAGTCTGGGTGTTCTGCGGCAACGGCAAGCCCGCCGAGATCAACGGCCGCGTCGCCGGCGACAACTTCAACGCGGAGTTCCTGGAGAAGTTCACCCTGCGGACCAACGAGACGTTCCAGGAGGAGTACCTCGCCGCGGGCGGTAAGAACGGTGTGTTCAACTTCCCGCAGTCCGGTACGCACAGCTGGGAGTACTGGGGTCAGCAGCTTCAGCAGATGAAGCCGGACATCCAGCGCGTGCTCGGTGCCACGCCGCAGCCGTCGACGCCGATCGCCACCCAGGCCTCGGTGGAGACGCCCGACGCCGGTAACTGAGTGGTACGGCGATAACTTCACAGCCGACGGCGGCGATCCTGCGGGGTCGCCGCCGTTGGTCTTTTTCCGACCACGCCCGCGCCGGTGTGTGATTGACTACCTCGCGCGGGGACCAGCAGACCGACGTGAGGTGGGCGAGCCGATGCAGGGGATCTTCCGGTCGATCTTGACCGTGGCACTGGCCGCGGGTCTGTGGACCGCGGGCACGGCGGTGGCGCCGTCGGCCCAGGCGCAAGTCGAGATGCTGATGGTGCCGTCGCCCGCGATGGGCCGCGACATCCCCGTCGCCTTCCAGGGCGGCGGCCCGCACGCGGTCGTTCTGCTCGATGCGTTCAACGCCGCACCCGACGTCAGCAACTGGGTCACCGCGGGCAACGCGATGAACACCCTCGCCGGCAAGGGCATCTCGGTGGCCGCGCCCGCGAGCGGTGCGTGGAGCATGTACACCAACTGGGAGCTCGACGGCAGCAAGCAATGGGAGACCTTCCTGGCCGACGAACTGCCGAACTGGCTGGCCGCCAACAAGGGCCTGGCGCCGTCGGGTCACGGCATCGTCGGCGCGGCACAGGGCGGCTACGGCGCGATGGCGATGGCCACCTTCCACCCGGACCGCTACCGCTTCGCCGGCTCGCTGTCGGGCTTTCTGACCCCAGAGCGCACCGGCGTCGACGGCGCGATCACCGCCGGGCTGGCGCAATACGGCGGCGTCGAGACCCGCAACATGTGGGGCCTGCCACAGCTGGGCCGGTGGAAGTGGCATTCGCCCAACGCTCACGTGCAGTTGCTGGCCGACAACAACACCCGCCTGTGGGTGTGGAGCGCTCCGGCCGGCGGGGGT
>NZ_CVTB01000289.1 GCF_001050015.1 Mycolicibacterium malmesburyense | reverse complement strand
GTCGCCGACGACGATCGGGGTGCGGCCGAGTTCGCGGGCGCGCATCGCGACGACGTGGCGGTTCGGGTCGCCGCCGAGCGCGCAACCCCACCGCCCCCGGTCGACGGTCACGACCATCGCCTCCTGCGCGTCGGCGTGGTCGGGCCGAATCTTGGTCCGCGGCCGCGAGCCTCGGCCGGGCCGCACCCGGACGTCGGACTCGTCGTACTCGCGCCGGCTCAAGCCTGGTCGACCTCCGTGGTCTGCCCCGCGAGCATGTCGGCCCACAGCTGGGGGAATGCCGGCAGCGTCTTGGCGGTGGTCTCGATGTCCTCCACGGCGACATCCGGCACCCGCAGCCCCACGATCGCACCCGCGGTGGCCATCCGGTGATCGGCGTACGACCGCCACAGCCCGCCGCGCAACGGCCGGGCCGTGATCACCAACCCGTCCGCGGTCTCCTCGCACTGACCGCCGAGGCCGTTGATCTCCGCCGACAGGGCCGCGAGCCGGTCGGTTTCGTGTCCGCGCAGGTGCGCGACGCCCGCCAGTTTCGACACCGAGTCGGGGGTGGCCAAGGCGGCCAGTGCTGCGACGGCGGGCGTGAGCTCGCCGACCTCGTGCAGATCGACGTCGATGCCGCCGTAGAACTCGGCACCGCACACCTCGAGATAGGTATCACCGTGCTGCACAACGGATCCGAGCTTCTTGAGGATCGCGATGATCGCATCGGCCGGCTGTGTGCTCTTGCGCGGCCAGCCGGTCAACCGCACGGTGCCCCCGCTGACCACCGCGGCCGCCAGGAACGGCACCGCGTTGGACAGGTCGGGCTCGATGTCCCAGTGCCGCGCGGCCACCGGCCCCGGCGCCACCCGCCACCGGTTGTCGCGGCTGTCGTCGACGTCGACCCCGGCGTCGCGCAGCATCGCGACCGTCATCGCCACATGCGGCGCCGACGGCACGGCTTCACCGGTGTGTACGACGGTCAGCCCGTCGCGGAAGCTCGATCCCGAGAGCAGCAGCCCGGAGACGAACTGCGACGAGGCGGAGGCGTCGATTTCGACCGTCCCCCCGGCGACCGAGCCGGCGCCCCGCACGTCGAAAGGTAGCCCGTCGCCGTCGATGTCGACGCCCAGGCCGCGCAGCGCGTCGAGAAACGGTGCGATCGGGCGGGCGCGCGCCTGTTCATCGCCGTCGAACGTGACCGTCGTGGTGCCCAGCGCCGCCACGGGCGGCACGAACCGCAGCACCGTGCCGGCCAGTCCGCAGTCGATGGTGGCCCCGTCGTCCGGCGCGACGCGACCGGTGACCCGCAACTCGTCGGCGTGGCCTTCGACCGTGACGCCGAGCGCGCCCAACGCCCCGATCATCAGGTCGGTGTCACGGCTGCGCAGCGCGCCGCTGATCGTCGAATCGCCGTTCGCCGTGGCCAGCGCCGCCAGCACCAGCGCCCGGTTCGTCTGCGATTTCGAGCCGGGCACCGTGACGGTGGCATGCACCGGAGTCGATGCCGACGGCGCGGGCCAGGCCTCACGTTCACTGTGTCCGGGGGCGTTCACCGCTCCATCTTGCCCTGTCGGCTTCGCGTGCCACCATGGGATTCATGTGTGGACGTTTCGCGGTGACCACCGACCCGGCGCTGCTGGCCGAGAAGATCAAGGCGATCGACGAGACCACGTCGGCCACGTCCGACGGCAAGGACGCGCCCGGGCCGAACTACAACGTCGCGCCGACCACGACGGTCACCGCGGTGGTCAAACGCCACAGCGAACCCGACGACGACGCCACCCGCCGGCTGCGGTCGATGCGCTGGGGTCTGGTGCCGCCGTGGGCCAAGGCGACGGCCGACGGCAGCCCGGAGACCAAGGGGCCGCTGCTGATCAACGCCCGTTCGGACAAGCTGACCACCTCGCCGGTGTTCCGTAATCCGGCCAAGGGCAAGCGCTGCCTGGTGCCGATGGACGGCTGGTACGAGTGGCAGGGCCAAAAGGGCGCCAAGACGCCGTTCTTCATGTACGCCGGCGACGGTGAGCCGCTGTTCATGGCGGGCCTGTGGTCGACGTGGCGGCCGAAAGACGCTCCCAAAGAGGCCAAACCGCTGCTCAGCTGCACGATCATCACCACCGACGCCGCGGGCCCGCTGTCCGAGATCCACGACCGCATGCCGCTGACCGTCAGCCAACGCGACTGGGACCGCTGGCTGGACCCCGACGCGCCGATCGACGAGGGCCTGCTGCGCGGCCACGGCGACCTCGACCGCATCGAGATCCGTGAGGTGTCCCGGTTGGTGAACAGCGTCCGCAACAACGGCCCGGAGTTGATCGAGCCCGTCGAACCCCAGGCCGAACAGGGCACCCTGCTTTGACGCGGCCGGATCCGTCCGGGCCGTTGCACACCGTCGCCGTCGTCGACGCCCTGGCCGCCGACCTGCGCAGCGCGGGCTACACCACCGACGGGGTGGCCGGCCTGCTCGGCGAAGACGCGGACGCGGCGTTCGCCAGGGGAGTGTGGTGGCCGGCCCTGCGGGCCACCGCCCACGCCCTCGACACCGGGACCGCGCAGCAGCGACGCCTGGCGGTGCTGGTGCGCCTGCTGCTCCTCGGCTCCGTCGAACCCGCCGAACACGTCGCGCTGGCGCTGCCGTCAGCGGGTGTCGACGCGCTGGCGGCCAACGGCGTGGTGGAGGCGGCCGCCGACGGGAACGTGCGCGCCGCCCTCGACATCCGGCCCCACAGCGACGGGGCCAACGACTTCCTCGTCGTCTCCGACCTCGACACCGCGATGCGCTCGGGACCGGTGCACCGCGACCACGTCCTCGGCATCGGCGGGGCGTCGGTCTCGCTGGCCCGGGCGGTCGTGCGCACACCCGTCGCTCGCGCGCTCGACCTCGGCACCGGGTGCGGCGTGCAGGCGGTCCACCTGAGCGGGCACTGCGCGCAGATCGTCGCCACCGACACCAACGAACGCGCACTCGCGCTCGCCGCGGCGACCGCACGGCTCAACGACATGACGTGGGATCTGCGCCACGGCAACGTGTTCGAGCCCGTCGCCGGTGAGCGCTTCGACCTCATCGTGTCCAATCCGCCGTTCGTGGTGGGCGCCGGCGACCGCGACTACGCCTACCGCGACTCCGGCCTCGCCGGAGACACCCTGTGCCGCAACCTGATCGAGCAGATCGGCGCTCACTTGGAACCGGGCGGCACCGCGGTGGTCATGGCGAACTGGATCGTCCGCGACGGCGGCGACTGGCGCGACCGGGTGCGCGACTGGCTCGCCGAATCCGGCCTGCACGCCTGGGTGGTGCAGCGCGAGCTCGCCGATCCGGTCAGCTACGTGTCGCTGTGGACCGCCGACGCCGGCGAGGAGCCGGAGCAGGCGGCGCGTAGCGGAGGTCGGTGGCTCGACTGGTTCGCCTCGGAGGGCATCACCGGCGTCGGGATGGGCGTGATCGCGCTGCGCGCCCCGCGATCCGGTGAGCGCCGCCCGCCCGACCGCGTCCTCGAGGAGATCACCGGCGCCGACGAGGCGCTCACCGGAGACGAGGTCGAGGCGTTCTTCGCCCGCCGCGAATATCTGCACGCCACCAGCGACGAGCAGTTGCTCGCTGCGCGGTTGTCGACCGCGCCGGTGTTCCTCGACGAACAGTCCCTGCCCGGGCCCGACGGCTGGCAAGTCGTGGGCACGGCGGTGCGCCGGCCCGGCGGCCCCGGTGCGGTCATCGGCGTCGACGAGGTCGGGCGGGCGCTGCTGGCCGGTTGTCGGGGCGAGGTGCCGCTGGGCACGTTGATCGAGCTGCTCGCGGCCGTCCACGGTGTCGACGCCGACGCGCTGGCGGAGGCCGCTCTACCCGTCGTGCGCGAGGCGATCGGCCGCGGGATCCTCTACCAGGCCCACTAGCGCCCTCGATGCTCAGCCGACCCCGAAAGCCACGCTCGAGTTTCCCGGATTTGCCTGCTCAGGTAGGAATGGCCATTAACATAGTGCGGTAGGTCGAGCGAGGGGGTCTGGCGTGGTCAGTGCGGTGAAGAAGCTCCTGAGCTTCGAGATGACCATCGCCGAGTGGATCGGCACCGGGCTCATCCTCGCCGCACCCTACGTCGTCGTCGGCGTCGGTTGGACGGCGCTGACCCTGGACCGTCTGGACGGCAGCGGGTTGAGGTGGCTCCTTCAGCTGATCGGCTCCGTCGCGTTCTGGCCCGCGATGGTCTTCTCGGCGGTGTGCGTCGGATGAGCGATCCCTACCGCATCTCCGTCCGACGTCGCACCGCCCGGTGGGACCCCGACGCCGTCGTCTCCGCCGCCGAGGCGATGGACTTCTGGGCGTTCGCCGCGGGGGCCGCTAACGTCGTGATGCAACTGTCGTGGCCGGAGGTGGGCCACGGCGTCGCGGAGAGCAAGGTCGACTCGGGAAACCTGCTCAAGCACCCGTGGAAACGGGCGCGGACGACGTTCCAGTACCTCGCCGTGGCGGTGCTCGGCACCGACGACGACCGCGCGGCCTTCCGCGACGCGGTCAACACCTCGCACAAACAGGTCAAGTCGACCGCCGAAAGCCCCGTGCGGTACAACGCGTTCGACCGCGACCTGCAGATGTGGGTGGCGGCATGCCTTTTCGTGGGGCTGGAGGACACCTACCAGCTGTTGCGCGGCGAGATGACACCCGAGCAGGCCGAGCAGTTCTACCGGTCCGCCTGGCCGCTGGGCACCACGCTGCAGGTCACCGAGGACCAGTGGCCGCCGACGCGCGCCGAGTTCGACGACTTCTGGCGCGCCGCGTGCGGACGGGTCAAGATCGACGACACGGTCCGCGCCCACCTGATGCACATGCTGAATCTGCGCATGATCAACCCGCTGCTGGGCCTGCCGTTTCGGCCGCTGCTGAAATTCCTCACCGCCGGATTCCTCGCGCCGGTGTTCCGCGAGCAGATGGGTTTACGGTGGAACGGCGCGCGTCAGTTCCTGTTCGAATCGCTGTTTCTCACAGTCGCTTTCGTCAACAGGTTCCTGCCGGTGTTCATCCGCCAGGGCGGCAGCTACGTGCTGCTCGCCGACGTGCGCCGCCGGGTCCGTACGCACAAGGCCCTGGTATGACGGCGCTGCGCCGCCTGCTCAGTCGCCGCGTCAGCGTCGAGGCGATGATCGAGGCCGGGATGTGGCTGGCCATCCCGTATCTGCTGATCGGTCTGGTGTGGGCATTCTTCGACGCCGAACAGGTGCAGCTGATCGACACCGCGTTCCGCACCCGGATCCCGGCGGGTTCGGACATCGGCGCGTTCATGGCGACCGCGCTGTTCTGGCCGGTCAACCTGTTCGGCATCGAACTCTGCGTTCCGTGACTTCGGGTTGACGGCGATGTCACGATGAGGCGGTGACGGGTTCGCCCGACGATGACGCGCTGGCGGGATACCCCGTCGTCGCCGGCCCGGTGCCCCCTCCGATCTTCTCCGAACAGCGTTGGTGCGACCTCACTTTCGTGCACTGGCCGGTGCGCCCCCGCACGGTCGCGTCGCTCTACCCGCCGGGCACCCGCGCCGACGTCTTCGGCGACGGCTTCACCTACGTCGGCCTGGTGCCGTTCCGGATGCGGGGCACGACGGTGGGGCGAACGCTGCCGCTGCCCTACCTCGGCACCTTCGCCGAGACCAACGTCCGGCTGTACTCGATCGACGCATTGGGTCGCCACGGCGTGGTTTTCCGCTCGCTGGAGACGGCGCGACTGGCGGTCGTGCCCGCCCTTCGTCTCACCCTCGGCATTCCCTACACGTGGGCCAAGATGCGCATCGACAAGGCCGCCGACACCATCACCTACACCACCGAGCGGCGGTGGCCGCGCCGCGGGCTGCGCAGCGTCCTCACCGTCCGGGTGGGAGACGTGGTGACGCCCACGCCGCTGGAGGTGTGGCTGACCGCGCGGTGGGGTGCGCACACCCGAAAGGCCGGCCGCACCTGGTGGGTGCCCAACGAGCATGACCCGTGGCCGCTGCGTGCCGCCGAAATCGCTTATCTGCAAGACGATCTCGTCGCCGCCGCGGGCATCACTCCAGCGGGCCCGATGCTGCGGGCGCTGTTCACGACGGGTGTGCGGGCGCGGTTCGGGCGACCCTGCGTCGTCGCCTGACTACGGACCCGTGTATCCCGGCGGATTGGGGGTGTCCACCCACAGGTCGACGCCCAGTTCGGCGCCGGGCACGCAGTTGTACACCGACAGGTCGGTCACGCCGGATTCCAGCAACACGTCCTCGCACAGCAGCGACTGCCCGGTGTATTCGCGGGCGGGCTTGGTGAGGACGACGTACGCGGCGTCGGCGTACACGTCCGGCTTGCGGGCGCGGCCCATCGCCTCGTCACCGCCCAACAGGTTCTGCACGGCCGCCGTGGCCACCATCGTGCGCGGCCACAACGTGTTGGAAGCGATTCCCGCATCACGGAGTTCTTCAGCGATCGCCAACGCGCACAACGACATTCCGTACTTGGCCATCATGTAGGCGGTCGGCTTGAGCCACTGCGGCTCCAGCCGTACCGGCGGCGACAGGGTCAGAATGTGTGGGTTCTCCCGGCCCATCATGTGGGGGATGCACGCCTGCGAGACCGCATATGTGCCGCGCACCTGGATGCCGTTCATCAGATCGAACCGCTTGAGCGGCACCTCGGTGATCGAGCCGAGGTTGATCGCCGAGGCGTTGTTCACGCAGATGTCGATCCCGCCGAACTGCTCGACGGTCTTGGCGACCGCCGCGGCGACCGCGTCACCGTCGCGGATGTCGCCCACGATCGGCAGCGCCTGCCCGCCGGCCTCCTCGAGCTCCTTGGCCGCGGTGTACACGGTTCCCGGCAGCTTGGGGTGGGGCTCGGCCGTCTTCGCGATCAACGCGATGTTGGCGCCGTCGGCGGCCGCGCGCTTGGCGATCGCCAGGCCGATGCCGCGGCTCGCGCCGGAGATGAACATGGTTTTCCCGTTGAGCGACATGACCTCACCCTAACCGCCGCGAAACTGCATTCCGGCAGGTCCGCACTCGAACTTTCCCTGCTGGAATACCGTTTCGCGGGGAATGGGCGCCGCACCGGATGCTCACGCGCAGATGTCGGCGACGACGGCGTCGGTCAACCGGATCAGGTCCTGCGGCGCCAAGGCGACGTCCCAGCCGCGTTTGCCGGCACTGCACAGCACCCGGTCCCAGGCCAGCGCGCTCTCGTCCACGACCGTCGGCAGCGACGTGCGCTGGCCCAGCGGGGAGATACCGCCGATCACGTAACCCGTCGACCGCTCGGCCGCCGCGCTCTCAGCCATCGCGGCCTTGGGCACGCCCAAGGCGGCCGCGGCCGACTTCAGCGAGAGCTTGGCCGGTACGGGCAGCACCGCGACCCCCAGACCCTCGGGCAGAGCCAGCACCAGCGTCTTGAGGATCTGGCCCGGCTCGACGCCTTCAGAGCGGGCGAGCGCCTCGACGGCCTCCGCGCCGAACGAGGCGTGCCGGGGATCGTGCCGGTACCGCAGGACCTCGTGCGCAACGCCGGCGGCCAACACGGCCGCAATGGCGGGAGTTGCTGCGCGTGGCACCGCGTCAGCCTAGTGCGATGCGCGTACGTCGCGATTCGGGGAACAACCGGGGACCGCGCCGCTGTTATTGACGGTGGCTGCACCGCGGCGACGGTTCGCGGGCAGAAAACATGTCGGTCTCAACCTCTAGGATGAGTGAAGGGGGTCAGGTGCCAACGCTGGCCATGGACTTTCCAGTGATCCCGGTGGATCTATCGGGATTGTTCGCTGGCACCGCGACAGAAGGGACGGTGTTCCCCACCATGACCGACTCCGACGGGTCGACGCGGGATTCGGCGCCCGAGGCTCCTGAGCACCAGGAGACCGACGCCGAGCTGACCGCACGGTTCGAGCGCGATGCGATCCCGCTACTCGACCAGCTCTACGGCGGCGCGCTGCGGATGACGCGCAACCCCGCCGACGCCGAGGACCTGCTGCAGGAAACCATGGTCAAGGCGTACGCCGGCTTCCGGTCGTTCCGCGAGGGCACCAACCTCAAGGCCTGGCTGTACCGCATCCTGACCAACACCTACATCAACAGCTACCGCAAGAAGCAGCGTCAGCCCGCGGAGTACCCAACCGAGGAGATCACCGACTGGCAGCTGGCGGCCAACGCCGAGCATTCCTCGACGGGATTGCGCTCGGCCGAGGTCGAGGCGCTCGAGGGGCTTCCGGACAGCGAGATCAAGGAGGCGCTGCAGGCGCTGCCGGAGGATTTCCGGATGGCCGTTTACTACGCCGACGTCGAGGGCTTCCCATACAAGGAGATCGCCGAGATCATGGACACGCCGATAGGCACGGTGATGTCCCGGTTGCACCGGGGCAGGCGCCAGCTCCGCGAGCTGCTGGCCGGCGTGGCCCGCGACCGCGGGTTCATTCGGGGACAGCAGATGGACACACCCGAGGAGGTCACGTCGTGAGCTCGTTCTCTGACGATGAGCGATGGCAGCCCCCCGTCGGACCGATCGACCCCGAGCATCCCGAATGTGCGGCGGTGATCGCCGAGGTGTGGACGCTGTTGGACGGCGAGTGCACCCCCGAAACGCGTGACAAGCTGCGCCATCACCTCGAGGAGTGCCCTGCCTGCCTGCGTCACTACGGGGTCGAGGAGCGGGTCAAGAGCCTGATCGCGAAGAAGTGCGGCGGCGAAAGGGCCCCGGAGAGCCTGCGTGAGCGGCTGCGCATCGAGATCAGCCGCACCACCATCATCCGGCGCGGTTAGCGCCGAGGTTCACGTCCGGGTGCGTCAGCGCACCGACTTCGAGCCGGCGTTGGGCCGCTTGCCGTGGTTGGCCTTCGAATGCTTGCGGTCACGCTTCTTACGGCCACGCTTGGCCATGGTCCTACCTCCGAATGCTCTGGGATCGCTCGGCCCGTATCCGCCGGGCGCGTTCGAACCATTGTCTCATGGCCCGGCGACGGCGCTGACAAGCCGGTGGTGTGGTTCGATGTATGCCGAAACGCATACGCCAGCGGAGAGTAATGGGGTGATGATGGCCGAGGACGTTCGCGCTGAGATCGTGGCCAGTGTGCTCGAGGTCGTGGTGAGCGAGGGCGATCAGATCGGCGAGGGGGACACCCTGGTGCTGCTGGAGTCGATGAAGATGGAGATCCCGGTGCTGGCCGAGGTGGCGGGCACCGTGAGCAAGGTCAGCGTTTCGGTTGGCGACGTGATCCAGGCCGGCGACCTCATCGCGGTGATCAGCTGATCCGGGTGAACCTCCGCGGGAAGTAGTGCGCGATGTCGACCCTCGGTGACCTGCTCGCCGAGCACACGATGCTGCCCGGCAATGCGGTCGATCATCTGCACGCGGTGGTGGGTGAGTGGCAACTGCTCGCCGACCTGTCCTTCGCCGACTATCTGATGTGGGTGCGCCGCGACGACGGCGCCCTGGTTTGTGTGGCGCAGGTGCGCCCGAACACCGCGCCTACGGTCCTACACACCGACGCGGTCAGCACGCTGGCCGACGCCGATGCGATGCCGGTCGTCACCGCGGCGTTCACATCCGGCGAAATCGTCGTGGGAGACGTTGCGGGGCAACAGGTTTCGCCCGGGCTCAACGTGGAAGCCGTTCCGGTGCGGTACAAGGACGGGGTGGTCGCGGTGCTCACCCACCAGACCGCGCTGGCGTCCAAGAAGGCGAGCCCGCTGGAGTCGGCGTACCTCGACTGCGCCGGCGACCTGCTGCACATGCTCTCGGAGGGCACGTTCCCCAACGTCGGCGACATCGCGATGTCGCGGTCGAGCCCGAGGGTCGGCGACGGTTTCATCCGCCTCGACGAGCAGGGTGTGGTCGCCTTCGCGAGCCCGAACGCGATCTCGGCCTATCACCGCATGGGTCTGGCCGCCGAACTGGGCGGACACAACCTGGTCACCGTCACCCGCCCGCTGATCGGCGACCCGTTCGAGGCGCAGGAGTTGGCGAACCACGTGCGCGACTCGCTGGCGGGCGGGTCGAGCATGCGCATGGAGGTCGACGCCGGCGGTGCGGCGGTGCTGATGCGCACCCTGCCGTTGGTCGTGCACGGCAAGCCGGTCGGGGCGGCGGTGCTGATCCGGGATGTGACCGAGGTCAAGCGCCGCGACCGTGCCCTGCTGTCGAAGGACGCCACGATCCGCGAGATCCACCATCGGGTGAAGAACAACCTGCAAACCGTCGCCGCGCTGCTGCGGCTGCAGGCCCGGCGCACCAACAACGACGAGGGCCGCGAGGCGCTGATGGAGTCGGTGCGGCGGGTGTCGTCGATCGCGTTGGTGCACGACGCGCTGTCGATGTCGGTGGACGAGGAGGTCAACCTCGACGAGGTGGTCGACCGAATCACGCCGATGATGAATGATGTTGCCGCCGTTGACAGTCCGATCCGCATCCACCGCGTCGGCGATCTCGGTGTGCTCGATGCCGACCGCGCCACCGCGCTGATCATGGTCATCACCGAGCTGGTGCAGAACGCCATCGAGCATGCATTCGACCCCGGCGTTCGAGAGGGCAGTGTCACCATCCGGGCCGAGCGGTCGGCCCGGTGGCTGGACGTGGTCATCCACGACGACGGCCGCGGGCTGCCCGACGGGTTCAGCCTGGAGAAGTCCGACCGGCTCGGCCTGCAGATCGTGCGGACGCTGGTGTCGGCGGAATTGGACGGATCGCTGGGCATGCACGAGGGGCCGAGCGGCGGCACCGACGTCGTCTTGCGCGTACCGCTGGGCCGACCGCGGCGGGCCACACAGTAGTCGAGTTTGTAATTCGCAAACCGGCCAATTGTGTCGCTAATTGGCCGATATTGCATTTGCAGAAAGATACGACCCCGACGAATGTCGGGGCCGTAAATGGTTGGTTCGGGTCGGGCTCAGACTCCGCTGCGAGCCTTCGTCCGAGCATTGCGACGCTTGAGTGCGCGACGCTCGTCCTCGCTCATGCCACCCCAGACGCCAGCGTCCTGTCCGGACTCCAAAGCCCAGGTCAGACACTCGGTGGTCACCGGGCAGCGGTTGCAGACGAGCTTCGCGTCCGCGATCTGAGCGAGCGCCGGCCCGCTGTTCCCCACGGGGAAGAACAGTTCCGGATCCTCATCGCGACAGACCGCCTTGTGGCGCCAATCCATTAGATCAAACTCCTCGTCAGATACGTCACCTGTGCGCAGCACGACGCACGGCATTTTCTTCGGCTGTTTAACGCGTGCACATTGAATGTTTCTGCAACGTTGCTTCGATGCTTTCACAGGCTGGACAGATGTCAATACTCGCGAGTTAACAAGTGCGCAATGTCACTAGCCCGGTGGCGTCGCGTGGCATCCACCCGTCTGTACTAGACTCGATCCAACTGCGCCCGAAATCGTACGCTTGTAGGACATCACCGCAGGTCAGACAGCTCCGCCGGGGCGGGCGCCAACACCCCCAGCGCGTCGGGAACCGCGGTGAACATCATCGAGTCCCGAAGTCCGACGTAATCTCCGTCGATCTGGCAGGCGACCGGCGCGTCGCTGGTCACCTGCAGCCACGGGAGGTCGTCGTCGCGGACCAGGTGCCTGGCCTCGATGCGGGCCTTCTTGGACAGCATCCGCCGAACGAGCATCAGGTTCGCCCACACGTTCATGCTGGTCGTGGCGAAAACGCCCAGGCCGGTCTCGAACGTCGTCATCGGGTTGGTCCACACCGGCCTGGCGTTGGCGTACGTCCACGGGCTGGCGTTGGAGACGAACGCGAAGTGGACGCCGCCGACCGGTTCGCGGTCGGGCAGGTGCAGCGTGAGCGACGGCTCCTTGCGGGTGCTGGCCAGCACCTCGCGGATGGCCACGCGCACGTAGCGGGACGCGGTCACCGCCCGGCCCCTCGCCCGCTGCGCCTCGACGGCCGCCACCACGTCGCCGTCCACGCCCATCCCGGCCGTGAACACGCCCCAGCGCTCACCGCAGTCCATCAGCCCGATGCGCCGCCATGTCTTGCAGCGGCGGTACTCCGACAGTAGGTCGATCAGCTGATTGGTGGCCTCGATGGGGTCGGGGCTGATGCCCAGGGCGCGTGCGAAGACGTTGGCCGAACCGCCGGGGACGACGCCGACGGCCGGCGCGGCGGCGCCGGGTCCGCCGACCTCCAGTACGCCGTTGACCACCTCGTTCACCGTGCCGTCGCCGCCATGCACGATCAGTGCGTCGACGCCCTCGCGCGCCGCATCGCGGGCGATCTCGATGGCGTGGCCCCGGTGATCGGTGTGCGCGACCGTCAGTTTCACCCGGCTCTCCAGGGCGTGGGCCAACAGGTCCCGGCCGGCTGGGGTCGTCGAAGTCGCATTCGGGTTCACGATCAGCACGGCGCGCACGGGGTCCGAGCCTACTGAACGGCTTCGACGCACCCCTCTACGCTCGAGGGCGTGATCGTTCCATCCCCGACGACGGTGCGTCAGGCCGCTGTCCTCGTCGCGCTGGAGGGCGCGGCCGCACTGATCGCGGCGCTGGTCTACGTGGTGAGCGGCTTCGGCCGGGCCGAGGAGGCGGGCCTCAACAAGTACGGCACCGCGCTGTGGTTCGCGATCATGGGCGCCGGTGTGCTCACCGCGGGATGGGCGTTGTGGACGGGTAGGCGGTGGGGCCGCGGCATCGCCGTGTTCGCCCAGCTGCTGCTCCTACCGGTCGTCTACTACATGGGAGTCGGTTCGCACCAGTGGCTCTACGCCGCGCCGATCGGTGTGGCCGCGGTGGTCACGCTGGTACTGTTGTTCAGTCCGTCGACCCTGGAATGGGTTGGCGCTCAACGGTGATTCGGCGGCCAACGCCGACAACTCCGGCCCTGACACGCGGTAAGTCATCCACTCCGTCTGGGGCTTGCCGCCGACGGCGTCATAGAGTGCGATCGCGTTGACGTTCCAGTCGAGCACCGCCCACGAGAGCCGGGTATATCCGCGCGTCGTGCACTCGCGGGCCAACGTGGCCAACAACTTTCGGGCCAGTCCACGCCTGCGGAACTGCGGCCGCACGTACAGATCCTCGAGGTAGATGCCGCCGACCCCGTCCCAGGTCGAGAAGTTGAGGAACCACAATGCGCCCGCGGCGGCCTGCCCGTCGACCTCGACGATATGGCCGTGCACGATCGCCGGCTCGCCGAAAAGCGCCCGTCGCATCTGGTCCTCGGTGACGGTGCACTCGTGCGAGGCGTGTTCGAACTCCGCGAGTTCGTGGACCATCGCGGTCAGTTCGCGCTCGTCGCCGGGGCGCACCCGGCGGATCACCTCGGTCACGTCTCGACGCCCAGGGCGTTGAGGATCGTGGTGAATTTCGTTGTGGTCTCCTCGACTTCGTCGTCGGGATCGGATTCGGCGACGATGCCGCCGCCGGAATACGCCTCGGCCGTGCGCCGGTCCGCGGACAGCTGGGCGCAGCGGATCGAGACCACCCACCGGCCGTCGCCGCGCTGGTCGCACCATCCGACGGCGCCGGCGTAGAAGCCGCGGTCGCCTTCGAGTTCCCCGATCAGGTCGGCCGCGTCGGCCGTGGGCACCCCGCCGACCGCCGGCGTGGGGTGCAGTGCGATCGCCAAATCCAAAGCGGTGACCGATCTCTCGCGCAGCTTTCCCGTGATGCGGGTGGCCAGATGCCACACCGAATCGGTCTTGCGCAGCGCCGGCTCCGCGGCGACGTCGAGGTCGGCGCACAGCGGGTCGAGCGCGTCGCGGATCGTGTCGACCACGAATTGGTGCTCGCGAAGGTTCTTCGCCGACGCGGCCAATGCGGCGCCGTTGCGTTCGTCGGTGTCGGGGTCGGGGGACCGGGGCGCCGATCCCGCGAACGGTGCGCAGACCACCTGATCGCCGCGGCGGGCCACCAGCAGTTCCGGGCTGGCGCCCACCAGCACGGTTCCGGAGTAACCACCGCCCGCCGCGGTCAGGTCGGCGAGATAGCCGTTGGCCGCCGGATCGGCGCGCAGGAGCCGGTGCAGGATGGTGCGCGCGTCCAACGGCCCGTCGGCGGCCAACCGCAGGGCGCGGGCGAGCACCACCTTGTGCAACCCGCTCGACGGGCTGTTGAGCCGGTCGACGGCGGTCGCCACCCGCGCGCGGTGCTCGTCGGGCTCCGGCAGCGCCTCGGCGATCCGCACGCCGGGCATCTCGCGCAGCGGCCAGTCCGGCAGCGCGTCGAGGAACTGGACGCTCTGCGGCCGGATCAGCGCCGCCGGTTTGGTGATGTCAAAGGGCAAGGCGCCCACGATGATCGGGGCGCTGTGCGAGGCCAGTGCGGCGCGCGCGTCGGCGATCTTCGGGAATGCCGTGTGCACGCCCTCCGCGACGACGGCACCGCGGGAGGCCAGGACGAAGGCGGGTTCGCGAGTCACCGTGGTTTACACGGATCCTGGTGGCCGGTCAGTCCCTGCGCGATGATCTGACGCATGGCGTGCTCGAACCCGAGCACCGCGAGGGAGGCCGGCGCCATCGCGAACCGGATGCCGCTCGGCACGGGCAATTCCACCCACCGCGCGATCATCGAGCGGGAGAAGTGCGCATGCCCGACGAAGACCACGTCGCGCGACTCCATGTGGGTCAGCGCCATATCGAGTGCGCTGTCGGCGCGCCGGGTGACCGCCTCGACGCTCTCGCCGCCGTCGGCTCCGTGCGTCCAGATCAGCCAATCGGGGACCGTCTCCCGGATCTGCGGCGTCGTGAGCCCCTCGTAACGGCCGTAATCCCATTCCTGAAGCAGCGGCGACACCTCGTCGATGGTCAGCCCGGCCAGTTCGGCGGTGCGCACCGCGCGCCGCATCGGGCTGCTCAGCACCAGCGGGTCGTCGAGTTCGAGGTCGGCCAGCGCCTCGGCGGCCAGCTTGGCGCGTTCCTCGCCGGTCGCGGTGAGTTCGAGATCGGTGCGGCCGGTGTGCCGACCGTTCTTCGACCACTCCGTCTCGCCGTGACGAAGCAGGATGAGGCGGTGCTCCAGGAGGGCCACGCTGACTGATTCTGCCGCACGGCGCGTCGCGCTGTCCCGACCCGTGCAACTATGGGCACCGTGACGCGGGTACTAGTGGTCGCCAACCAAAAGGGCGGGGTAGCCAAGACCACGACGGTGGCGTCGTTGGGTGCGGCGATACAGGAGACGGATAAGCGGGTCCTGCTGGTGGACCTCGATCCGCAGGGCTCGCTGACGTTCTCATTGGGCCACGACCCCGACAAGCTGCCGGTGTCGATCCACGAGGTGCTGCTCGGCGAGGTCGAACCCGACGCCGCTTTGGTGGACACCCCCGAGGGGATGACGCTGCTGCCGGCCAACATCGACTTGGCGGGCGCCGAGGCCATGCTGCTGATGCGCGCCGGCCGTGAGTATGCGCTCAAGCGCGCGCTGGCCAAGATAGTCGACCGTTACGACGTGGTGATCGTGGACTGTCCACCTTCGCTCGGCGTGCTGACGCTGAACGGGCTGACCGCCGCCGACGAGGTGATCGTGCCGCTGCAGTGCGAGACGCTGGCGCACCGCGGCGTCGGGCAGTTCCTGCGCACCATCGCCGACGTGCAGGCGATCACCAACGCCGAGCTCAAACTGCTGGGCGCCCTGCCGACGCTGTACGACTCGCGCACGACGCACAGCCGCGACGTGCTCTTGGACGTGGCCGACCGCTACGACCTACCGGTGCTGGCGCCGCCGATCCCGCGCACGGTCCGCTTCGCCGAGGCCAGCGCGTCGGGTGCGTCGGTGCTCGCCGGCCGCAAGAACAAGGGTGCGATCGCCTATCGCGAGTTGGCGGCGGCGCTGCTCAAGCACTGGAAGAACGGCAAGCCGATGCCGACGTTCGCCCCGGAGGTCTAGCGGTTTCGGTGCACTTCCGATCGCTGAGCGACTGGTAGTGCACCGAAATCACACCTCGCCGAGCGCCACCAGCTCGTCTCCGCGCTGCTCCAGCACCGTCGAACCGGCCACCGCGGGCACCACCGGCGCCGCACTCGGCTGCCGGGCCACCGGGATGTGGCGGTCGCCCTGCCCGGTCGCGGGATCGAACACGTCGTATCCGTCGGTGACGGGCACCAGCAACCGCCCCGCCATGATCGCGGCCGGGCCGACCGGCCTGTTCCGCCCGGCGGGCGTGACCGTGTAGAGGTAGTCGAAGTTGTTGGCGGAGAACACCATCACGCTGTCGCCGGTCCACCAGGTGATCAGGTCACCGGCCCGCGACATGGTGGCCTCCGGGGACGGCGCACGATCCACGGGCGTGCTCGCGATCGTCGCGCCCGTTTCGTCGACGACGTTGACCACGGGCTCGGGCGTCGGCACGTAGACGGCGGTCATCGTGTCGGCGACGGCCACCACCCGCGCCCCGGAATCGGGGGCGACGCCCGGTTGCGGGACGTACCTCAACTCCGGGGTGTCCTCCTCGTCGGAGGGCCGCAGCAGCGTCAGGCGCAGATCGGGCTGCCGCGGGCACGCCTCCAGCACCGATACCGCGCTCGAACTCGCCTGCGCGGACACCAGCCGGCACAGCGGCAACGTCGGGACGTCCGGTTTGATGCGGGCGTCCAGCGCGCCGTAGCTGATCATGCGGACCATGTCCGAACGCCACAACTCCAGCCGGTTCTCACCCGCCGAGAGCACGGTGGTGCCGTCGGACGACAGGGTCACCGAGGCGTCGGCGAAGGAGGAGCGGGCCGAACCCCGCTTGCCCGTCGTGGCGTCGACGGTGCTGACCTGACCGCATCCGCGGGTGTCGGGGTACACGGCGACGGCGTACTGGTAGACGTAGCTGACCCCGCACAGGTCCAGATCGCGTGCATAGCTCCACAGCGTTTCCCCGGTCGCGGGATCGCGGCCCTCGACGGCGCGGCCGTCGCCGGTCACCACCGCGCCGCCGACCACCAGCGGCATCGTGGTGCGCCCGCTGGGTGCGGTCCACAATTGCCGAAGCGACTGCGGTACGGCCTTGGCGGGGGTCAGCGGCGTGACTGGAGCGGCGGCCGGCCTGCTGATGGTCGCCCGCGCGTCGCTGGTCCACCACACCAGGCCCGCGGTCACCGCGATCACGACGGCGATCGCCAGCGCCACCATCACATCGGTGCGCGTGCGGCGTTCGGGTTTGACCATCGCGGGGGAGGGCTGGGCTAGCCGGCGCTGGCCGCGGCCTTGCGGGGCCGACGGCGCCGCCGGCGCTTCGCCGGGGCCGTATCGCCGGAATCCTCGCCGGTGCCGCCGGAATCCTGCTCGGGCGACGTCGCCGACGCCTCCGGATGGCCGCTCACCGGCTTGCCCCCGCGGGTGCGGCGACGGGTGCGGTTGCGCTTGCTGGCGGGGCGGTCTTGCGACTTCTCCTCCGCAGCGCGCCTGCTGCTCTGCACCTTCACGGGCCCGCCGACGGCGCCGGTGGCCTCGTTCGGGATGTTCAGCTCGCTGTAGAGATGCGGCGAGCTGGAGTACGTCTCGGCCGGATCGGGGCAGCCGAGGTTCAGCGCCTTGTCGATCATCGCCCAGCGCGCCAGCTCGTCCCAGTCGACGAGGGTCACCGCGACACCGGTCTTGCCGGCACGTCCCGTGCGCCCGATGCGGTGCACGTAGGCCTGCTCGTCCTCGGGGATCTGGAAGTTGATCACGTGGGTGACGTCGTCGATGTCGATGCCGCGCGCGGCGACGTCGGTGGCGACCAGCACGTCGATCTCGCCGGTCCGGAACGCCTTGAGCGCCTTCTCGCGCGCGCCCTGTCCGAGGTCACCGTGTACGGCGCCGACCTTGAACCCGCGCTCGGCGAGCTCGTCGGAGACCTTCTGCGCGGTGCGCTTGGTGCGGGTGAAGATCATCGTCGCGCCGCGGCCCTCGGCCTGCAGGATGCGGCTGACCATCTCCACCTTGTCCAGCGCGTGGGCGCGGTAGGCGAACTGCTCGGTGGTGTCGTGGGTGGCCGCCGAGTGCGGGGCCTCGGCCCGGATGTGCGTCGGCTGGTTCATGAAGGTCCTGGCCAACGTGATGATCGGGTCGGGCATCGTCGCCGAGAACAGCATCGACTGCCGTTTGTCGGGAATCTGGCGCAGGATCCGCTCGATGTCCGGCAGGAAGCCGAGGTCGAGCATCTCGTCGGCCTCGTCGAGCACCAGCATGGACAGTCCGCCCAGCTTCAGGTGTCCCTGCTGGGCGAGGTCCAGCAGCCGCCCGGGTGTGCCGACGACCACGTCGACGCCCTTCTCGAGCGCGTCGATCTGGCCCTCGTAGGGCCGTCCGCCGTAGATCGACGTGACCGAGAGCTTGCGGTCGCCGACGGTGAGGTACTTCGCGGCGGCCGCCAGGTCGCCGTACACCTGCAGACAGAGCTCGCGGGTGGGAACGACCACCAGCGCCCGCGGAACGCCGGTCAGCGGCCGATCGGGGTCGGTGGTGATCCGCTGGAGCAGGGGCACGCCGAACGCCAGCGTTTTGCCCATACCGGTGCGGGCCTGGCCGATCAGGTCGTCGCCGGCCAGTGCCATCGGCATGGTCAGCTCTTGAATGGCGAATGGATGTTCTTTTCCATCCTCGGCGAGAGCACGGACGATTTCGTCGCGAACTCCCAGTTCAGCAAATGTGGGATTGAGATGCGTCATACGCGAAAACGAGGCCTTTCAATTGTCATCCTCATGGCTTCCACGCGCGCACGAGTTCGACAAGAGATGGCCTGTGAAGACCAAGGGCCCAGCACTGAGGTAGGCGGACCGACTGCGTGCACGCACATTTCTCGGGTCGGGGCGAGCCATACAAAGTGCGTTGACAACCGCCACGCCCGAAACCATCATACCTGGCCGCATCGCCCCGCCGAGCGACCCGCCGACGGCGTTTAAAGTTGGGCCCATGAACTCGACGCCTCCGGCACCCGGGCAATCCGACTCGGCGACCTCAAGTGTGTCGGCCGACCATCCCGGCGTCGTCGAGCTCTTCGCGCTGCTGGCCTATGGCGAGGTGGCGGCGTTCTACCGCCTCACCGACGAGGCGCGCATGGCGCCGAACCTTCGCGGGCGCATCAACATGGCGAGCATGGCCGCGGCCGAGATGAACCACTACGAGGTGCTGCGCGACGCCCTCGAGCGCCGGGGTGTCGACGTCGTGCCTGCGATGACGAAATACGCGTCCGCCCTTGAGAACTACCACCGGCTGACCACACCGAGCACATGGCTCGAGGCTCTGGTCAAGACCTATGTCGGCGACGCGCTCGCCGCCGATTTCTACCTCGAGATCGCCCATGCCCTGCCCGACGCGGTCGCCGATGTGGTGCGCGCCGTGCTCGCCGAAACCGGCCACTCCCAGTTCGTCGTCGCCGAGGTGCGCGCGGCGGTGACGGCCAGCGACAAACAGCGCCACCGGCTCGCCCTGTGGTCGCGCCGGCTGCTCGGCGAGGCCATCACCCAGGCCCAGTTCGTGCTGGCCGACCACGACGAGCTCGTCGACCTCGTGATGGCCAGCGGCGAAGGGCTCACGCAGATGACCGAGTTCTTCGACCGGCTGCAGCGGACCCACGCCTCCCGCATGGAGGAACTGGGCCTGGCCTGAGAGCTACTGCGTGCAGGTCGCGATCATCGAGTTGGTGTTCTGCGAGGCGACCAACGCGCCCGAGGCGTCGAGGATGCTGCAGTTCAGCTGACCGGCGACGCTGGTCGCGGTGACCGATTTGAGCTCCACGCCCGGGTCGAGGACCACCTGCTTGACCCACGGCAGCGCGACGTTGACGTCGGTTCGCAGAGCGCCCTGGCCGTCGGTGTAGATGACCGTCACCAGGTCGAGCAGCTGGCGGTTACCCGTCACCCGGTAGGTGAAGGTCCGCGGTGACGCCGCCGGCGCCGGCGGCGGAACGGCCGCCTGCGCGGTGGGGCTGGGTGAGGGTGCGAGCGGCGGCGTGGTCTCTGCGCTCGGCGTGATCGTGGTGACGGTTTCCGGTGGCAGCGAGGGGACGACGGGCGCCGCGGTTCCCGCCCGCGGTGCGGTGGTGGCCGGCGCGCTGGACGGGGCGGGCGCCTCGGAGGTCCCGGTGGCCGACACCGAACCGCTGTCGCCGCCGCCCAGGATGATGCCGGTGGTGCCGATCGCGATGAACAGGATCACCCCGGCGATGCCGGCGACCCACATCCAGCGCCGGTCGATGCTCTCCTCGTCGTACTGCCGCTGCTCGTACTCGTCGTAGTCGTAGTCGTCGGGTTCGGGCCGACCGGCGTAGTCGTAGTCGTAGTCGTAGTCGTAGTCGTCGACGGGCGGCTCGTCGCCGTAGCCGGAATAGCTCGGGATCCGCTCGGTCGGGTCCAGCGAATACGGTGAGTGCGCGGTATAAGTCCTGTTCATGTGGGCTTTCCCAGTCGTCTTCAGCATTATCGCGCCTGATGCTATCGAGGCGGAAGTGACAGATGAGGTTCACTGGCTGGTGTGTTGGTTACGGTCCGGACTCGGTTCGGTCGCCGTTGATATCGGCGCTTCGCTGACCGCGAACTCACCGGCGGGACGCGTCCGGCGGACGTCTACTAGCCTTGGCTCAAGTTCTTCGCAAAGACGAAAGGGGCCACCGGCGTGGAGGTCAAGATCGGTGTCACGGACAGCCCGCGCGAGCTGAGCTTCAATAGCGCGCAGACACCAAGCGAGGTGGAGCAGCAGTTCACCGAGGCACTCGCCAAGGATTCGGGTGTGCTGGCCCTCACCGATGAGAAGGGCCGGCGTTTCCTGGTGCAGACGTCCAAGATCGCCTATGTCGAGATCGGCGCGGCCGACGTGCGACGGGTCGGCTTCGGGGTCGGGCTCGGATCTAAGACCGGGTAAGCGGCACGTGTGACAGTCCGCCCCAGGCGAACTGGACGGTGCCCTCGACCGCGTCCTCCTTGGAGATCGGCCGGTCGTTGTTGAGCCAGTAGCGGGCGGAATCGACGCTGATCGCGACCAGACCGACCGCGATCATCCTGGCCCGATGGGCCTCGAGCCCGGAATCGCGGCTGATCAAGTCGAACACCGCGTCGGTGCAGGCCTCGGTGGCCACCTTCACCTGCGCGGCGACCTGCGGTTCGTTGACGTAGTCGTTCTCGAAGATCAGCCGGTAACCCTGGCCGTCGTGCTCGATGAAGTCGAAGAACGCCTGGACCGCGGCGCGTAGCCGCTGACGGTTGTCGGTGGTGGTGCGCAGCGCCTGGCGCACACCGGAGACGAGGTTCTCCACGTGTTTGGCCAGCACGGCCAGGTAGAGCTCCAACTTCGACGAGAAGTGTTGGTAGAGAACGGGTTTGCTCACCCCGGCGCGCTCGGCGATCTCGTCCATGCCCGCCGCGTGATAGCCGCGATCGACGAAAACCTCGCTGGCAGCGACCAAGAGCTGTCCCCGGCGCTCATCGCGCGGCAGCCTGCCGCCGCGCCGGTTCAACACTTCGCCGCCCGGCTGCGCGCCTCTCTTGGCGGCGGTGTTGGCGAGATCGCTCATCACATCCTTCATCCCGTGTCATCGGGGGCTGGTTTTCGCAATGACCTTACTACCGTTGACAAAGCGTGCAGGTGAGGCGCGGCTCACAGCGCAGCCGGCCGCCGATGGCGCGCCAAAGGTATCAGGGCGCTGGCCTGTGTCATCCTGTTGCGGTGACCTACGACTCCCGTACTCGAGGAGGACAGATGGGTCCCGAACACGGCGGGGGTGTTCGCGTGCCCGCGCTGCGCAACGAATGGCGCGAGCCGCTGCGCGCCCAGCGCGATCCGCTCGCGGAGAGCTCGGGACGGGTCAGGTCAAACCGCGACGAGCACCGCGGTGTCCGCAAGCAGACCTGGCTCGGTCGCTTCGTCTCCACCTACGGCTGGCGGGCCTACGCGCTGCCGGTGCTGGTCGTGTTGACCGCCGTCGTGATCTACCAGACCATCACCGGCACCAGCGCGCCGGCGCCGAAGCAGGCCGAGGGCCCGGTGCAGGGGCCGCCGACGATCGGGGTGGCGAGCACGGCGATCATCGGCGCACCGCCCAAGGGGCTGACACAGTTCGACGCGAACCTGCCGACCGGAATCCTGCCCCAGGGCGGCCCGTTCACCGAGGCCGGAGCCAAGACGTGGCACATCGTGCCGGGCACCACCCCGCAGATCGGTCAGGGCACCGCGAAGGTGTTCACCTACACCGTCGAGGTCGAGGACGGCATCGACACCGCGACCTTCGGCGGTGACGAGGCATTCGCCCGCATGGTCACCGAGACGCTGGCCAACCCCAAGAGCTGGACCCATAATCCGCAGTTCGCGTTCACCCGCATCGACGCATCGGCGGGGGTCGAACCGGACTTTCGGGTGTCGTTGAGCACACCGATGACCGTGCGCGAGGGCTGCGGCTACGACATCCAGCTGGAGGCGTCCTGCTACAACCCGGCCTACCGCGACGGGCAGCCGCGCGTGTTCATCAACGAGGCGCGCTGGGTGCGCGGTGCGGTGCCGTTCCAGGGTGACGTCGGCTCGTATCGGCAATACCTGATCAACCACGAGGTCGGCCACGCGATCGGCTACCAGCGACACGAACCGTGCGGCGGCAACGATCAGCTGGCGCCGGTCATGATGCAGCAGACGTTCTCGACCAACAACAACGACGCAGCGCGCTTCGACCCGCAATCGGTCCAGCCCGACAACCACACCTGCAAGCCCAATCCCTGGCCGTACCCCATCGCCTGACCGGCCGCCGCGAGGCGCGCACCAATCTCGCGCGAGCGTGCGTGTTTGATCACAACACGCCGCGGGTTTTCGACATTTTGCGCACCCTGACCGGCCGTGAGCGCGCGGGTATGCCTGCGGGAAGGCTTGGCCGCTCGTTGCTGTTGAATGTCGTAACTGCTGTGATGGTCACAGACGTTGAATCAGGTCGATCAAGGAGAAACACGGTGTCGACACCGTTGCCGCCGCTGGTAGAACCGGCGGCCGAACTCACCCGCGACGAAGTGGCGCGCTACAGCCGTCACCTCATCATTCCCGACCTCGGACTGGATGGGCAGAAGCGGCTGAAGAACGCCAAGGTGTTGGTCATCGGCGCCGGCGGGCTGGGCTCGCCGACGTTGCTCTACCTCGCCGCGGCCGGCGTCGGCACGATCGGGATCGTCGAGTTCGACGTGGTCGACGAGTCGAACCTGCAGCGCCAGATCATCCACGGTCAGTCCGACATCGGACGTCCGAAGGCCGAGAGCGCCCGCGACTCGATCCTGGACATCAACCCGCTGGTGACGGTCAACCTGCATCAGTTCCGGCTGGAGCCCGACAACGCCGTCGAGTTGTTCGAGCAATACGACCTGATCCTCGACGGCACCGACAACTTCGCGACCCGCTACCTCGTCAACGACGCCGCCGTGCTGGCCCACAAGCCGTACGTGTGGGGGTCGATCTTCCGCTTCGAGGGCCAGGTCTCGGTGTTCTGGGAGGACGCCCCGGACGGGCTGGGGCTGAACTATCGCGACCTGTACCCGGAGCCCCCGCCGCCGGGGATGGTGCCCTCGTGCGCTGAGGGCGGGGTGCTCGGCATCCTGTGCTCCTCGGTCGCCTCGGTGATGGGTACCGAGGCCATCAAGCTGATCACCGGCATCGGGGAGACGCTGCTGGGCCGCTTGATGGTCTACGACGCGCTCGACATGACGTACCGCACAATCAAGATCCGCAAGGACCCGTCGACGCCGAAGATCACCGAGTTGATCGACTACGAGGCGTTCTGCGGTGTGGTCTCCGACGCCGCCGCCGAGGCCGCCGCCGATTCGACGATCACCCCGCGCGAGCTCAAGGAACTGCTCGATTCCGGTAAGCCGCTGGCGCTGATCGACGTCCGGGAACAGGTCGAGTGGGACATCAACCGCATCGAGGGTGCCGAGCTGATCCCCAAGGGCGCGTTCGAATCGGGTGCGGCGCTGGCCAAGTTGCCGACCGACCGGACGCCGGTGTTCTACTGCAAGACCGGTGTGCGTTCGGCCGAAGTGCTCGCCATCGCCAAGAAGGCCGGGTTCTCCGACGCGATGCACGTGCAGGGCGGAATCGTCGCGTGGGGTAATCAACTCGAACCCGACATGGTCATGTACTAACGGCTGGTTTGCCGAAACTCCGCTTACGCTGAGGTGGTGACTGTCGAACGGCCACCGGATCATGTGCTGGCCGCGTTCGGCCTGACCGGTGTTGCGCCCGTTGCGCTCGGGCCGGGCTGGGAGGGCGGCTGGCGCTGTGGCGAGGTGGTGGTGTCGATGGTCGCCGACCACGCCCGCGCCGCATGGTCGGCCAAGGTGCGCGAGACGTTGTTCGTCGACGGCGTGCGCCTGGCGCGGCCGGTCCGCTCGACCGACGGACGCTACGTGGTCGCGGGCTGGCGCGCCGACACGTTCGTCGCCGGAACGCCGGAACCCCGCCACGACGAGGTGGTTTCGGCCGCGGTGCGATTGCACGAGGCGACGGCCAAACTCGAACGCCCTCGGTTCCTGACGCAGCCGCCCGTCGCGCCGTGGGGCGACGTCGACGTGTTCATCGCGGCCGACCGCGCCGCGTGGGAGGAACGCCCGCTGCACTCGTTGCCGCCGGGTGCCAAGGTGTCGCCCGGTTCCGCCGACGGGCAGCGCTCGGTCGAACTGCTCAATCAGCTTGCCACCCTGCGCAAGCCGACGAAGAGCCCGAGCCAGCTGGTCCACGGCGACCTCTACGGCACGGTGCTCTTCGCGGGCACCGCCGCACCCGGCATCACCGACATCATTCCGTACTGGCGGCCGGCGTCGTGGGCGGCCGGTGTCGTCGTGGTCGACGCGCTGTCCTGGGGTGAGGCCGACGACGGGCTCATCGAACGCTGGAACCCGCTGCCGGAATGGCCACAGATGTTGTTGCGCGCGTTGATGTTCCGTATCGCGGTGCACGCGCTTCACCCGCGGTCGACGGCAGCGGCGTTCCCTGGGCTGGCGCGCACGGCGGCGCTGGCCCGCCTCGTGCTCTGAGCCGGGGCCCGTTCAGAATTCGTGTCGCACCTCGGAGAGCCGGATCCGGCCGTCGTGTGCGAGAACCCCTTCGGCGCGAAGCAGTTCGAGCTGCCGCGTGGCCAGATGCGGCGCCGGCTTACCCGACGCGGTGATCACGCGGTGCCACGGCAGGTCCGACGAGTCGGTGCGCATGATCCAGCCGACGATGCGAGGGCTGGAAAGCCCTGCCGCCTCGGCGATGTCGCCGTACGTCGACACCCGGCCCGGCGGGATCGCGGCGACCAACGCGCGCACGGCCTCCACCTGCTCGTCGGTGACCGCAGCCATCGCTACGACTCGAGCTGCTCGCGGATCAACGCCGCCGTCTCGGCGGGCTTGGCCTGCGCCACCATGTGTTCGCAATCCCACTCCAGCAGTGTGAACTCCGCGTCCAGCTGCTGCGTCAACGCCTTGACGAGTTCATCGCTCGCATACGGCGGTTTCGTGCGCGCCGCACGCACGAGCGTCGTGGGGGTCCCCGTGCGCGGCAAGGTGACCGGGCGGGCCAGCTCACTCCAATAGGACATCATCGCCGGGATGCTGATCCGCCAGCCGACCCGACCCGACGGCAGCGCGATCAGATGCTCGTCCATTTCGCGGTCCAGTTCGGCGGGCTCG
>NZ_CVTB01000288.1 GCF_001050015.1 Mycolicibacterium malmesburyense | reverse complement strand
GTCGGGTGTCTTGGAGACGGTGGAGTCGCTCGCCCCGCATCCGGCGCCGAACACGACCGCCGAGAGCACCGCCGCCGATCCGATGAGGCCGTTGAGCCGAACCGTGCACATCACCTGAGCCACCCTCGCAAATCACGTCCACCAGGTCGCGCCGACACACCGCGTGGCGAAACGGGGTCCTTCCTGGCACTAGACTCGACCCCGATGACCTCCGCCGAGTCGGATGCGAGCCAGGACGGCTCGACCGGCGACCTGACCTTCAACGACCTGCAGATTCACCCGTCGGTGCTGCGGGCCGTCTCCGATGTCGGCTACGAGACGCCGTCGGCGATCCAGGCGGCCACCATCCCGGCGATGATGGCGGGCTCCGATGTGGTGGGTCTCGCCCAGACCGGAACCGGTAAGACCGCCGCGTTCGCGATCCCGATCCTGTCGAAGATCGACACCGACAGCCGCGCGACGCAGGCGCTCGTCCTGGCGCCGACGCGCGAACTGGCGCTGCAGGTCGCCGAGGCGTTCGGCCGCTACGGTGCCCACCTGCCGGACGTGAACGTGCTGCCGATCTACGGCGGGTCGTCCTACGGACCGCAGCTGGCGGGGCTCAAGCGCGGCGCCCAGGTGGTCGTGGGCACGCCGGGCCGGGTGATCGACCACCTGGAGAAGGGCCGCCTGGACCTGTCGCGGCTCGACTACCTGGTGCTCGACGAGGCCGACGAGATGCTGCAGATGGGTTTCGCCGAGGACGTCGAGCGCATCCTGGCCGAGACTCCGGAGTTCAAGCAGGTCGCGCTGTTCTCGGCAACCATGCCGCCCGCGATCCGCAAGATCACCAAGAAGTACCTGCACGACCCGGTCGAGGTCCAGGTCAAGGCGAAAACCGCGACCGCCGAGAACATTTCGCAGCGCTACATCCAGGTCGCGGGCCACCGCAAGATGGATGCGCTGACGCGGGTGCTCGAGGTGGAAGAGGGCGACGCGATGATCGTGTTCGTCCGCACCAAGCAGGCCACCGAAGAGGTCGCCGAACGGCTCAAGGCCAGGGGCTTTGCCGCGGCGGCCATCAACGGCGACATCCCGCAGGCCCAGCGCGAGCGCACCATCGCCGCGCTGAAGGACGGCAGGATCGACGTGCTGATCGCGACCGACGTCGCCGCGCGCGGACTCGACGTCGAACGCATCTCCCACGTCCTCAACTACGACATCCCGCACGACACCGAGTCCTACGTGCACCGCATCGGGCGCACGGGCCGGGCTGGCCGATCGGGGTCGGCTCTGCTGTTCGTCACCCCGCGCGAACGGCATCTGCTCAGGGCCATCGAGAAGGCCACCCGCTCCAAGCTCATCGAGGCCGAACTGCCGACGGTCGAGGACGTCAACGCCCAGCGGGTCGCCAAGTTCCGCGACTCGATCACCGAGGCGCTCAACGCGCAGGGGGTCGACGTCTTCCGCAGGATCATCGAGGACTACGAACGCGAGCACGACGTGCCGATCGCCGACATCGCGGCGGCGTTAGCCGCGCAGGCGCAGGGCGGCGACGAGTTCTTCATGGTCGAGCCGCCGCCGGAGAAGCGACGCGAACGCGAGGAGCGTCCCCGCCGCGACAAATTCGACCGCAAACCGCGCGAAGGCCTGGTCACCTATCGCATCTCGGTGGGCAAGCGGCACAAGGTCGGGCCCGGCCACATCGTCGGCGCCATCGCCAACGAGGGTGGCCTGCACCGCAGCGACTTCGGCCACATCACCATCCGACCGGACTTCTCGTTGGTGGAGCTGCCCGCCGATCTGCCCAGGAAGACCCTCAAAGCCCTTGAGAACACCCGTATCTCGGGGGTGAAGATCAACCTGCAGCCCGACCGACGGCCGGACAAGGGCCGGCACAAGCAGAGATGACGCTGTCGCGGGGGCTGGACGCGCAGGGCGGTCTGGAATCCGTCAGCAGGACCGAGCGTGTCGCCTCGCTCACCGGTATCCGCGCGGTCGCGGCGTTGTTGGTGATGCTGACCCACGCCGCGTACACGACGGGCAAGTATCCGCAGGGCTACGTCGGCCTGGTGTACTCCCGCGCCGAGATCGGTGTGCCTATCTTCTTCGTGCTCAGCGGGTTTCTGCTGTTCTCGCCGTGGGTGAGGGCTTCCGCGGAGGGCCGGCCCGCACCGTCGGTGCGTCGCTACGCCTGGCATCGCGTTCGCCGCATCATGCCCGCCTACGTCGTTACCGTGCTGGTGGCCTACCTCGTCTACCACTTCCGCACCGCGGGGCCGAATCCCGGACACACCTGGGAGGGGTTGTTCCGCAACCTCACCCTGACCCAGATCTACACCGACCACTACCTGTATTCGTTCCTGCACCAAGGGCTCACGCAGATGTGGAGCCTGGCGGTCGAGGTCGCCTTCTACATCATGCTGCCGCTGTTGGCGTGGCTGCTGCTGGTGGTGTTGTGCCGACGGCGGTGGCGGCCCGGCCTGCTGATCGGCGGACTGGGCACACTCGCGCTCATCACTCCGGCGTGGTTGATCCTGGTGCACACCACCGACTTTCTGCCCGACGGCGCCCGGCTGTGGCTGCCGTCGTATCTCGCGTGGTTCATCGGCGGGATGCTGCTGGCCGCACTGCAACCGCTGGGTGTGCGGGCCTACGGCCTGGCGTGCATCCCGGTCGCGGTGGCGTGCTATTTCATCGCGTCCACGCCCATCGCCGGTGAGCCGACCACGTCGCCAAACGAGTTGCGCGAGGCCATCGTGAAGGCGTTCTTCTACGCGGTGATCGCCACGCTGGCGGTGGCGCCGCTGGCGCTCGGCGACCGGGGGATCTACGCACGGCTGCTGTCCAGTCGGCCGATGGTGTTCCTCGGCGAGATCTCCTATGAGATTTTCCTGATCCACCTGATCACGATGGAACTGGCGATGGTGGAGGTCCTGCACTATCCGATCTACACCGGATCGATCGTGATGCTCTTCCTCGTCACCTTCGTGATGACCGTCCCGTTGGCGTGGCTGCTGCACCGATTCACCCGGGTGCGGCCCACTTGAGGCGTAACGGGTTGATCCCACGCACCCGGTGCGTGCAATCAACCCGTCAAGCCCCCGCGACGATCCGCGCCGAACTCGAATTAGGGTAGCCTAACCGGAACAGCGACACGGAGGGCTAGTTATGTCGGACAAGAAGCCAACGCGCGGTTTCCAGGGTGCGGTGCTCAAGCTGCTGCGCGCGGGCGACTATCGACTGACCGTTACGGGTAAACGCGAGGTCAGCCGGCATTACGTGCGGCTGAGCTTCGATGCGGGTGGCATGCTCGCGGACCGGCCGCTGCACCCGACGATGTGGATCCGCATGTGGTTCGCCGACGGCGAGAAGCTGCACCAGCGCGGCTACACCCTGGTCGACCCGAACCCCGCGGCCGACACCGTCGACATCGAGTTCGCGCTGCACGACGGCGTCGCCTCGCGTTGGGCGGAGAACGCGCAACCGGGCGACACGATCGAGGTGACCGTGCTCGGCAGCAACTTCACGCTGCCCGAACCGTCGCCGGCCGGCTACGTGATCGTCGGCGACACCGCGTCGCTGCCCGCCATCAACTCGCTGCTGACCGCGATCGGTGACACCCCCGCGCGGGTGTTCCTGGAGGCCGCGCACGACGACGACCGCCAACTCCCGGTCGCCCGCAGCACCGACGTGATGTGGGTGGACCGCAAGAACGCCGGCGAGGCGCTCGTGGAGGCCGTGGCCGCGGCGGCGTTCGACGCATCCGATCACTTCGGGTGGGTCGCCTGCGACAACCGCACCACCCGCGCGGTGGCCAAGGTGTTCCGCGAGGACTACAAGATCTCGAAGAAGTCGATCAAGGCGCAGGCTTACTGGGTGGCCTGACGGCTGTCGTCGCGCTCGCCCAGGAGCCTGCGACGGCGCCGCGTGCGCGGCAGCGCGATGGCCAACACCAGCGCGACGGCGACCACGATCCACAACACGATCGTGATCGGGCTGGACACCAGGATCGACGGATCACCCTCGGACAGGGTCAACGCCCGCCGCAGCTGCTGTTCGGCGATGGGTCCGAGGATCAGGCCGACGACCGCGGGAGCGATCGGGATGCCGGCCTGCATCATCAGCAGGCCCAGTAGGCCGATGGCGCACAACACGATCAGGTCGAACGTCGTGCCGCCCGTGGCGAAGGTTCCGAGCGCGGCGAAAACCAGTACGCCCGCATAGATTCCGTACGCGGGCACCGTCAACAGCCGCGCCCACACCTTGGCCATCGGCAGGTTGAGCACGAGCAGCATCACGTTGCCGATGTAGAGGCTCGCGATCAGCGCCCACACCAGCGGCCCCGACTCGCTGAACAGTTCCGGTCCCGGCTGCAGGCCGTACGACTGGAACGCGACGAGGATGACCGCGGCCGTGGCCGAGGTCGGCAGCCCGATTGTCAACAGCGGCACCAGCACGCCCGCGGCCGCCGCGTTGTTGGCTGCCTCCGGGCCCGCGACACCTTCGATGGCCCCGTGCCCGAACTCTTCCGGGCGCTTGCTCAGCCGCTTCTCGGTGGCGTAGCTCAAAAAGGTCGGCACCTCGGCTCCGCCTGCGGGCAACGCGCCGATGGGGAAGCCGTACGCCGTACCGCGCAACCATGCGGGCCAGGAGCGCCGAAAGTCCTCGCGTGACAGGAACGCTCGGCCCCGCAGCGGTTCGACGGTCGTGCCGCCCGTGCCCAGCAGCACGTGCCGGAACGCCTCACCGAGCGCGAACAGCGCGATAACGACGATCACCACGTCGATACCGTCGAGCAGCGACTCGATGCCGAAGGTGAGCCGCGGTTGTCCTGTCTGCGAGTCGATTCCGATCAATCCGATCGTCACCCCGACCAGCAGGCTGGCCGCACCCTTGACCAAGTTGTCGCCGAGCAGCGCGCTGACCGTCACGAAGGCGACGGCCATCAGCGCGACGTATTCGGGTGGGCCGAAGCTCGTCGCGAAGTCCGCGACGGCGGGTGCGACGAACGTCAACGCGACGGTGCCGATGGTGCCGGCGACGAAGCTGCCGATCGCCGCGGTCGCCAACGCCGCCGCGGCCCGGCCCGCACGCGCCATCTTGTTGCCCTCGAGCGCGGCGACCATCGACGCGCTCTCACCCGGCACGTTCAGCAGGATCGCGGTGGTCGAACCGCCGTACATGCCGCCGTAGTAGATGCCCGCGAACATGATCAGCGCGCTGGCGGGGTCGAGGCGGAACGTGATCGGCAGGAGCAGCGCGACCGTGAGCGCGGGGCCGATGCCGGGCAGCACGCCGACGGCCGTGCCGATCGTCACGCCCAGCAGCGCCCACAGCAGGTGGGTGGGCGTCGCCGCGGTGGCGAAGCCGTCGAGAAGCATGCCGAGAGAGTCCATTTCAGAACCCCCACGGTCCGGCAGGCAGGGTCAACCCGATCAGCCGGTCGAAAACCAGGAACACGATGGCCGCGAGTGCCCAGCCGTAGGCGGCCGTGCGCCAGAAGACCGGCGCCCCGAGCAACATCGCCGCCGCGACGAACAGGCCCGTCGAGCTCACCACGTACCCGACCACCGGCAGCAGCAGCGCGAACGCGATCAGCGCCGCCACCATCCCGAGCAACCGCAGACCGGCCCGAGGCTGGAAGCGCGATTCGCGGGAGGCGGTGCCCAGTTGCGCGCGCGACTGGATGAGCAGCGCCGCCCCGACAATCCCGAGCAGGACGCCGATGGGCAGGGGCACCGCGGCGGGACCGACCGCCTCGGAGGTGGCCGGTAACCGCGCCGCGTCGACGATCACCAGCACGGCGCCGATGACCATCAGCGCGCCGAACGCGGCCGACGCCAACACGGTCGTGCGGTCAGGCGTCTGACCGGGTAGTTCCGTTGTGCCCTCGGGAGTTTCGTCGGTCGATGTCAATTCGATTTCCCCAACCCCATGTCGTCGAGCACCTGTTTGACGCGGGCCTGCTCGGCCTGCACGAACCGCTCGAACGGCTCGCCGGCGAGTGTCGCGTCGCCCCAGCCCCGGTCCTTCAGGATGTCCTGCCAGGTCTGGGTTTTCGTCATGTCCAGGAGCAGTTCCTCCAGGGCCGCTTCCTGCTCGTCGGTGATGCCCTTCGGAGCGACGACTCCGCGCCAGTTCTCCAACTCGACGTCCATCCCCGCCTCGCGCATCGTGGGCACGTCGGGCAATCCGGGGAGGCGCTCGGGGCTGGAGACCGCGAGCGCGCGCACCTCGCCGGTGTCGATCTGCGGCTGGATCTCAGAGACGCCGGATATCGCGATCGTCGAGCGGCCCGACAGCAGGGTCGAGAGCATCTCGCCTCCGCCGGAGTGGGCGACGTAGCTGAGCCCGGCGGGGTCGGCGCCGATGGCCTGCGCCATCAATCCGGCCAGGATCTGTTCGGCGCCGCCCGCCGAGCCGCCGGAGATCGAGACGGCGGGCAGGTCGGCCTTCATGGCGGCGGCGACGTCGGAGAGTTTGGTCATCGGCGACGCCTTGGGCACCACGACGACTTCGTAATCGCTGGTGAGCCGGACCAGCGGTGTCGTGTCGTCGAGCGAGTACTGCGAACGGTTGGCCACGACGGCCCCGACCATGATCAGCCCGGTGGTCATCAGCTGGGACGGGTCCCCGTCGAACCGGACGAACTGGCTGAGGCCGATCGTGCCGCCCGCGCCGGAGACGTTGTAGACCTCGGTGCGGCCGACGATCTCGCGCAGCGCCTCCTGCATCGCGCGCGACGTCTGGTCCCAGCCGCCACCGGGCGAGGCCGGCGCCATGATCCGGAGCTGTTGATGGCCGATCGCGCGCTGGACTGTGGTCTCGGCCGGACTCTCACGCGGCGCGGTGACGACGATCGCCACCGTGGCGAGGACCGCCACCACCGCCGGAAGCCATCGGCGTATCAGTCTCATCGGACCACCTTTGGTCGATCGTGTATCCGAATGTATACAATTGTGTACATCCCACACAAGGGCGCGTCGCGACCGAGGGCGGATACCCCGCAATCTCGAGCCCGCAAACCGAAAAACGAAGGAACGTCCCGATGAGCGCACCCTCCGACCACGACGTCATCGTCATCGGTGGGGGCAACGCCGGATTCTCGGCGGCCCACGCCGCGGCCGAACGCGGGCGGCGGGTGCTGGTGCTCGAGCGCGGTACCGCCGAAACGGCAGGGGGCAACAGCTTTTTCACCGCGGGCGCGACCCGCATCAATCACGCCGGCTTGGACGACATCGCCGATTTCGTCGAGTACGACGAACGACATTCGCGCACCGAGGTGCCGCCGTACTCGTCGGACGAATACCTCGCCGACCTCGTGAAGGTCACCGAGGGCAGGACCGACCCGGACCTGGCCGGCGTCCTCGTCACCGAGGCGCAGGACGCGGTGCGGTGGTTGCACTCGCTCGGGTTGCGGTACCGGCTGATGTACGAGCGTCAAGCCTATGAACGCCCCGACGGCAGCTACCTGTTCTGGGGCGGGCTGCACATCGGCAACGTCGGGGGAGGCGAGGGGCTGATCGCCGACCACACCCGCGTCGCGGCAGAATTCGGCACCGAGGTGCGCTACGGCACACGGGCGAGCGCGCTGCTCGTCGACGACGGCCGCGTGGTCGGGGTGGAGGTCGACGGTGGCGAGCGGCTGCGCGCCGACAGCGTCGTGCTCGCGTCGGGTGGATTCGAGTCGAACGCCGAATGGCGTGAGAAGCATCTCGGCCCGGGCTGGGGCAACGCGAAAGTGCGTGGCACGCCGTACAACACCGGTGACATGATCGCCGCCGCGCTCTCGATCGGCGCGGCCGGGGGCGGGGACTGGGCGACCGCGCACAGCGTGCAGTGGGACGCGTTCACGCCCGACAACGAGTCCAACCGCGAGCTCACCAATCGCCTTACCCGGCAGAGCTATCCGCTCGGAGTGATCGTCAACCGCGAAGGACGGCGGTTCGTCGACGAGGGTGCCGACTTCCGCAACTACACCTACGCCAAGTACGGCGAGCGGATCCTCAAACAGCCGGGCTCCATCGCGTACCAGATCTTCGACGCGACGCTGCGGCCGATGCTGCGCAGCGAGGAATACGACATGCCCGGAATCAGCGTCGTGACGGCAGATTCCATCGACGACCTCGCCCGCGCGCTCGACATCGACGAGGCGCGGTTCGTCGCGACGATCCGCGAATACAACGCCTCCATCGACACGTCCATCCCCTTCGATCCGACGATCAAAGACGGCCGCGCCGCGCGTGTCGAGCCGCCGAAGAGCAACTGGGCCACGCCGCTCGAGACGCCGCCGTTCTACGCGTATCCCGTGACCTGTGGCATCACGTTCACGTTCGGCGGCCTGCGCGGCGACGTCGACGGGAGGGTGCTCGACGAATCCGGTGATCCCATACCGGGGCTGTTCGTGTGCGGAGAGGCGCTCGGCGGGTTGTTCAGCGGAAATTACCCGGGCGGTTCGGGGCTGGCCGCGGGCATGGTGTTCGGTCGGCGCGCCGGCCGGCTGGCCTAGGTTGCGGGGCAAAGGGGGACGGTCGTGGCAACGGATCTCTACGAGGAACTGCGCAACGCCATCCTGACCGGACGCTACACGGCGGGGCAGGTGCTGTCGGAGAACGCGCTGGCCGCCGAATTCGGCAAGAGCCGCACACCGGTCCGGGAAGCGTTACACCGCTTGGAGATCGAGTCGCTCGTGGAGCGATCGCCCCGCGGCGTGCGGGTGCGCGACACGTCGCCGGAAGAGATCCTCGACATTTACGAGGTCCGGATCACGCTGGAGGGCACCGCGGCCAAGGCCGCGGCCCAACGCGCAACCGAGTTCGACCTGACGCAGCTGCGGTCGGCCCTCCAAGCGATGATCGACGCCGACGACACCGCCGAGGCGAAGGCCGCCACCAACCGCCGCTTTCATGAGGCGGTGTGGACGGCCAGCCACAATTCGACATTGGTGGATCTGTTGCACCGGTTGAACGTTCACCTGGTCCGCTATCCGAGCACGACGCTGACGTATGGCGAACGGTGGGACGCGGTGCTGCGCGAGCACGAGGAACTGCTCGCCGCGATCGAGGCGCGCGACGGCGAGGCCGCCCGCCGCATCGCCGAGCACCACATGTTCGGCGCACGCGAGGTCCGCCTGCGGATGTACGCCGACGGCGACCGGAGGAACTAGACCGTCCGCTCCCGCTGGCCCGGCAGCACGATCGGCACGACGAACTCCTCGAGCATCGACCGCTCGTCGGCCTCGTCGTGACCGGGGAACAGCATCAGCGAGGTCATCACCCGCACCAGCCACCGCGCGCGGTGCGCGACCAACTCCGGCTCGTCGGGGCCGAGTGAGATGACGAACGCCTCGGTCAGCGCCTTGATCACCTCGGACTCCTCGGCCATCTCCGCGCCGATCGGTCGCTGGGTGGTGGCGAACCACGAGGCCAGGGCGGGACTTTCGCGGACATTGCGCAGCGAGGCGAGCATGCCCTCGATCAGGCGCTCCCGCGGATCGGTGAGCGCGTTGATCTGCTCGGTCATCTCGCGGTACAGCCGGTAGCTCTCCCGGTGGACGTACGCGGTGTAGAGCGCCTCGCGGTTCTCGAAGTACCGGTACAGCGTGGCGCGCGAACACCCGGCCGCCGAGGCGATTTCGTTCATCCCGACGGCGGCGGCCTCTTTCTGGGCGAACAGTTCACCGGCCGCGTCGAGGATGCGGTCGGCGGCCACCTCGGTGCGCCGCGCGGCCAGCCAGTCCCCGGCCATCAGGCGGTCACCTCGAACGGTACGGACAGCGGGCGGCGCACGTAACTGCCGCCGGCCCAGACGACGCCGCCCTCGTCGACCTCGAATTCGGGGATCCGGGTCAGCAGTTCGGTGAGCGCGACGCGGGACTGCATCCGCGCCGCGGCGGCGCCGAGGCAGTGGTGAGCGCCGTGACTGAAGGTCAGAATGTTGCGCGGTCTGCGCGTCACGTCGAGTTCGGCTGCGTCGTCACCGAATTGGCGTTCGTCGTGGTTGGCCGACGCGTAGAGGAGCAGCACCCGCCTGCCTTTCGGGATCGTGGTGTCGGCGACCGTCACGTCGCGGGTGACGGTGCGGGCCAGCCCCTGTACGGGGGAGGTCATGCGCAGGAACTCGTCGACAGAATCCGGTATGAGATCCGGGTTTTCGACGAGCAGGCGGCGCTGGTCGGGTCGCCGGTGGAGCAGCTGCACCGAACCGCCCAGCATGCCCGTGGTGGTGTCGTTGCCGCCGGTGACCATCGTGAAGGTGAACGCGAGGATCGACAGCACACCGGCGATGTCGCCGTCGGCGCCGACGCCCGCGGCCACCAGATGCGACACCGTGTCGTCCTCCGGTTGCACCCGGCGGCGTTCGATGAGATCGGTGAAGTAGGCCATCATCTCGCCGAGGTTGTCGCCGAGGGTCTCCAGTGCACCGCCGATTCCGCCTTCGGTGGTGTTGGCGGCGACGATCGCCTCGGTCCAGCCGTCGAACTTGTCGCGATCGGCTTCCGGGACGCCGAGGTAGTGCGCGACCACCATGGACGGCAGCGGTTTGAACAGTTCGGCGACGATGTCGCCGCCGCCGTTGCTGAGGATGCGCTCGATCCGCTCGACGACGAATTCGCGCACCTTCGGCTCCACCGCCTCGACCTGCCGAGGGGTGAAGCCTCGCGACACCAGCTTGCGGAACTCGGTGTGCACCGGCGGGTCCTGCATGACCATCGGCGGATTGTCGGCCAGACCGATCAACTCGAGTTCGCCGTAGTTGACCGTCAGCCCCTGCGCCGAGGAGAACGTCTCGTGGTCGCGCGCGGCGGTCCAGATGTCGGCATGCCGCGACATGACGAAGTAGTCGTGATCGGGCCGGTCGCGTGGCACCACATGGTGAACGGGATCATGGTCGCGCAGCGCCCGGTACATCGGCCACGGATCGGCCCATGTGTCGGCGTCGGCGAGCTGGAATCGAACCGGCGTGTCATGAGACAGAGTAGCCGTCACGTCTCATTCGTATGACAGAACTACGAGTCCTGTCAATAGGAAATTCCGGATCGGACACCGGCTCCTGGGCCCTCGGTCGCCCATTTCTGCACCACGGTCGCGGTTTCCGCGCAATCACGACCCTGATGCAGAAATCGGCGTCGCCTCAGATCGCGGCGCCCGGATTGAGGATGTTGTCCGGGTCGAGCGCCTGCTTGATCCGTCGGTTCAGTTCCATCGCCTCGGGGCCGATCTGACCGGCCAGCCACGGCCGCTTGAGCCTGCCGACGCCGTGCTCGCCGGTGATCGTGCCGCCCAGGCTCACGGCCAGATCCATGATGTCGCCGAACGCGTGGTGGGCGCGCTCGGTCATCGCGGGATCGGCGGGGTCGTAAACGATCAGCGGGTGCGTGTTGCCGTCACCGGCGTGCGCGATCACCGAGATCATCAGCTCGTGGTTGGCGGCGATCTTCTCCACGCCGCTGACCAGATCGGCCAGCGCGGGCAACGGAACTCCGACGTCCTCGAGCAGTAGCGAACCCTTGAGCTCGACCGCCGGGATGCAGAACCGCCGGGCGGCGACGAACGCCTCACCCTCCTCGGGGTCGGACGTTGAAAAGACCTCCTTGGCACCGTGTTCGGTGAAGACGTCGGCCATGAACCGCGCGTCCTCGGCGCCGGACGGGCCGCGGTCGTCGGAGGCGGCCACCAGCATCGCGGCGGCGGTGCGATCCAGGCCCATCTTCAGCTTGTCCTCGACCGCGTTGATGGAAGTGGCGTCCATGAACTCCAGCATCGAGGGCCGGATCTTGCCGGTGATCGCGACGACGGCCGTCGCGGCCGCCTCCACCGAGTCGAAGGTCGCCACGACGGTGCACGCCGCCGATTGCGCGGGCAGCAGTTTCAGCGTCACCTCCGTGACCACGCCGAGCGTGCCCTCGCTGCCGACGAACAACTTCGTCAGCGGGAGCCCGGCGACGTCCTTGAGCCGCGGACCGCCGAGCCGCACGGCCGTGCCGTCGGCGAGCACCACTTGCAGGCCGAGCACGTAATCCGTTGTGACGCCGTACTTCACGCAACACAGTCCGCCCGCATTGGTGGCCACGTTGCCGCCGATGCTGCAGATCTCGAACGACGACGGGTCCGGCGGATACCACAATCCGTACTCCGCGACCGCCTTCTTGACCTCCGCGTTGAGCAGTCCGGGCTGCACGACCGCGGTGCGGGTCACCGGGTCGACGGCGATGTCGCGCATCTTCTCGGTCGTCAACACGATGGCGCCGTCGAGGGCCGACGCACCGCCGGACAAACCGGTGCCCATACCGCGCGGCACCACTGCGACCTTGTTGGCGCTCGCCCATCGGAGGACCGCTTGCACGTCCTCGGTGGTGCGCGGTCGCACCACGGCCAACGGTGTGCCCGCGTTCGGGTCGAAGGCCCGGTCCTGCCGGTATGACCCCAGAATGTCCGGGTCGGTGACGACGGCACCCTCGGGCAGCGCGTCGACCAGATCGGCGAGGGGTGACTCCACAGCGCAATGGTACGAGCCGCACCGCGCCCCGGGTCCGTCGCCGAGTCACAGCGGTGCGAAAACGCGCGCAGGTGCGGAAACTGCGGGATATAGTTCCGCCGTGATCAGCGGGGATCCGCTGGCGGGACGTGACGGTGAACTCGCAACCATTCGCCGCGCACTCAGCGGGGGCAGCGACAACTCCGGCGTGGTGATCGTCGGCGCCGCAGGGGTGGGCAAGACCCGGCTTGCACGTGAGGTGCTGCGCCTCGCCGAACGCGCCGGCGACCGCACGAACTGGATCGTCGGCACCGAATCCGCTCGGGCGCTGCCGCTCGGCGCGTTCACCGCCGTGATCAACGACGCCATCGACGACCCGGCGCCGAACGTGCGTCAGCTGATCAATTCGCTTGTCGCACAACAGCGTCATGGCCGGACGCTGATCGGCGTCGATGACGCGCATCTGCTCGACGGGCTGTCGGCACACGTGGTGCACCAGCTCGCGCAGAGCCGGGCGGCCCGCCTCGTCGTCACCCTGCGCTCGGGCGTGCACGAACCCGACGCGATCACCGCGCTGTGGAAGGACGGCCTGCTCGTCCGATTGGATCTCGCGGCCCTGTCGGTCGACGCGGCCCGGACGATGATCGAGGCGAGCCTCGGGGGCGCGGTGGATGCCCGCAGTGCCAAGCGGTTCTGGAAGCTGACCGGCGGCAATGCGCTGTTCCTGCGCCAGTTGGTCAAGGACCAGGTCGACGCCGGCCGGATGCGGCAGATTTCCGGTGTGTGGATGTGGGACGGCGGCGTCGCGGTGTCGCAGAGCATCAGCGACATGGTCGGCCGCCAGCTGCGCGAGCTGACACCGGAGGTGGCGCTCGTCGTGGACACGTTGTCGCAGTGCGAACCGCTGGCGGTCGACGCGCTGTGCGACGTGGTGGATCGCGACGCCCTCGAAGCCGCGGAACGCATGCGACTGGTGACCGTCGAACGCAGTGGGTCCGATCTGGTGGCGCGCCTGGCGCATCCGTTGTTCGGGGAACTGCGGCGCATGACCGCGGGCGAGATGTATCTGTCGAGGATCCGCGGCAGGTTGGCCGACCGGCTGACCCGGGACGGGGAGTGTGACGTCCAGGCGACGGTGCGCCGGGCGCTGCTCGCGCTCGAATCGGACCTGCCGCCGGATGCCGAAGGTTTCCTCAAGGCGGCGCGTTGTGCGATGACGCTGCTCGACCTCGAACTCGCCGACCGGTTTGCCACCGCCGCCGCGGACGCCGGGTGCGCCGAGGCCGCGGGTGTCCGCGCGCTGAACTTGTTCCTGCTCGGGCGCAGCGCGGAGGCCGAGGAAGTGCTGGGCCGGATGACGACCGACGGTGCCTCGAACACACACCAATGGTCCGTCCTGCGGGCGGCCAACCTGCTGTGGATGTTGGGCCGAATCAAGGACGCATCCGATGTGCTGGCCGAGTTGGCCGCCGGGCCGGAGTCGACGGCCGAGCGGTTCGCGCGGACGGCCGCCGAGGCGTGCCTCGACGCCGCGTCGGCACGTTGTGAGCCGGCGGTGGACAAGGCTACGGCCGCATTGGAATCGGGGCTGCTGAGCGACTTCGACGCGATGGTGACGTCGGTGGCATTGACGATGGCACTCGGAGCGCTGGGCCGGACCGAGGAACTGACGCCGGTCGCGGAGTCCGCGCTGGACCGTGCGATGACGTCGTTTCAGGCCTCGCACATGCGATTCTGGTTCGCCAGCGTGTATGCCCGGGCGTGCCGGCTGACCGGGCGCATCGACGAGTGTACGGCGATGGTGCGTCGGGTGGCGGACTCGGCGAACGAGGTGCCGAGCCTGGCTTACGCCAATCTCGCGTCGCTGCTGGGACACTCCGAGCTCATGCGCGGCAACGTCCGCGATGCGGTGAAGCTCCTGCACGAAGCGCTGGCGGGCATCCAAAGGCACGGTGTGACAAGCGGTTTGCGGCCGTCCACCTGCTTCGGTCTGGCGGAGGCGCACGCGAAGCTCGGTGAGGGGCGGGAGGCCGGGGAAGCGATCGCCGAGGCACGCGAGTGTGTGCCGCCCGATTTCGTGTTCATGCAGACCACGCTGGGCATCGCCGCCGGATGGTCGTTGGTCGCCAACGGATGCGTCACCGACGCCATCGCCACCGTGCGAACGGCGGCGTTAGAGGCCCGCGAGCGTCACCAGCCCACACATGAGCTGGCGTGCTATCAGGCGGCTGCCCAATGGGGCGACACGTCGTGTGCGGCGCCCGCGCGCCGACTCGCCGACGAGCTGCGGCTGCCGTTGGCCGATGCCGTTGCGCGACATGCCGAAGCGCTCGCCGCCGCCGACGGCGAGGAACTCCTCAAGGCCGCCGACGCTTACCGCACCATCGGCGACCGGGCCGCCGCGGCGGACACCGCCGCGCAGGCGGCGGTCGCGTTCACCCGCGCCCAGCACCGCAAGCGGGGCTTGTACGCCGCGGCCGTGGCGAAGGAACTCAGCGACGCCTGCGGCGGGCTGTGCACACCGGCACTGCGTGTTCCCGCCAGCCAACCGTTGACCGGCCGTCAACGCGAGATCGTCGAGTTCGTGGCGGCCGGCCTGTCCAACCGCGAGATCGCCGACCGGCTCGTGATGTCGGTGCGCAGCGTCGAGGGCCACATCTATCGCGCCTGTCAGCGGGTCGGTGCGAATTCCCGCGAGGAACTCGCGGCGATCTGCAGACGCGGACCGGTCCCCGGTGACCGCCGCTAAGAGACGGGATTGCTCTCGGACGAACTGGCCTCCGCTTCCTCCAGGAGCGTTTCCACCGCTCCCGCGAGGTACGCCGCCGCATAGAGGCCGTCGCCGCGACCCTGCTCGACCTTGAAGCGATCGAGTTCCTTTCGCACATCCTCGAGCGTCTCGTCGCTCACTTTTGCCATGTTGTGCTGGCCCCTCTTGTGCCGGAGATTCGTATCGCGCTGGCTCACCGCATCTGGGTCTGAGGTTGCCCGTCGATGAAAGCGACGGTGCCGTGCTGGAATTCCTGCTGCCACCCTCCTGGGACGGTCTGTTCGTCAGATGTCGGGTAGCCCAGTTGCCCGCCGGCGCCGCCGTCACCCTCCCAGGCTTCGCGGATGCCGCCCCAGACGATGTGCGCTCCGGTCTCCGGTGTCCAGTAGATCGCCCCGCCGTCGAAGGTGTTGAATCGGCCGCCGTTGGGCGCAGCTTCTTCGCTGGTCGTGGGCATCCCCAGCGGGCTCTCGGGTCCGCCTGCCTCGTTGTACTTCTGCAGGATGACGCCCTGCACGACGAACTCGCCGCCGGGCGTGGCGATCGTCATGCTGTCGGGTGCGGCCCCCGGCGCGGCCGGGGCGCCCGGCTGGCCCGGTTCGCCCGGTGCGGCCGGGGCGCCCGGCTGGCCCTCTTCGCCCGCGGGCCCTGACGTACTTGTCTCACCGGGTGCGTCGTTGCCGTCAGTGGTCGTGGCGGCGCCGGTTTCGGTGGTCTCCGCGCCCACGGTTGCGGTATCGGTATCGGTATCGGTATCGGAAGAGTTCGAACAGCCAATCGCCATTGCGCCACCGGCCGCGACCGCGGCGATAGCCGCAACAACATTCCGGCGAGTTCGATGCATGATTCGATGCCTCCTGACGTGACAAACGGAAGGTCGGTTCGGTTCGCTCCCGGCCAGCGGCGCCGGGAGTGAAATCGACGCTAGTGCGGCAAGGCGAAAGTCGTTGCAAAACGCCACATTTCTCAACGTCGCTGCAACCGCTCTAATGAACCGGCCAATTTTCGCGTGCGCAAAAGCGAACTGTACTCAGCTGCAACAGATTAGGTTGGGCGAAATGGATGTGGACCTTTACCGTGCAGGTCGAAGCCCGGCGCGCGTACCCCGTGTCATCGCGCAGCGGTGTCTGAATCCGGCGACCAGTCCAGTTCGCGAAGCGCCGGCAGAAAGATCGCGAAGACCCCGAGCAGCAGCATCGGCAGTGCGAGCGCCAGGAACGTCACATGCAAACCGGCCGAGTCGGCCAGCGGTCCGGCGACGATCAGTCCGAGTGGCCCCGCGGCGTAGGCCAGCGATCCCATCACGCCCACCACGCGGCCGCGCAGATGCTGCGGCGCCCGGGTCTGCATGACGTAGTTGTAGATCGGCGCGATCGGCCCGTAGACCAGGCCGACGATCGCGGAGAGCACCAGGATCAGCGGCAGCGGCGGCAGGAACGCGATGACCGTCATCGCGAGCCCGAGCGTCAGCACGGCGGTCAGCATCGTCACCCGTCTGCTGATGTATTTCGAGGACACCGCGTAGCCGAGCGCACCAACCAGACCGCCGATGCTCAACGCCATCAGCACCCAACCGAGCTGTGCGGGTTCGTCGCGGTCGGTGAAGTACTTCGGAAACAGGACCGACTCCATGGGCATGTAGAGACCGGTCGCCACCAGATCGACGACCGCCAGCGTGCGCAGCACCTTGTTGTGCCACACGAATTTCAGCCCTTCGATGACACCGGCCCACACCCCCTCGGGCAGCGAGGTGCGGTCGGGAATGCCTGCGCCTTCGAGGCGCAGGACGGCGATCGCGAGGATCGAGACGACGAACGCCGCCGCCGTCACCCACATCGTGTTGATGCCGCCGAGCGTCGCGATCAGCACGCCGCCGATGCCGGGGCCGACGATGTAGGCGAGATTGAACACCGCCTCGTAGACGCTGTTGGCGCGGTCCAACGACCATCCGGCCCCGATCGCCGCCTCGGGCAGCATGGTCTCGCGCGCGGTCATCCCCGCCGGGTCGAAGAACGCGCCCAGCGCGGCCAGCGTGGCCAGCACCGCGACGTTGACCGCTTCGACCCCGAAGGTCAGCGCCAACACGGGCACGGCCGCCACCGACAGGGCGGACAGCGCATCGGAGATCATCGAAACCCGCCGCCGCCCCAGATAATCCACCGCCGCACCGGCGATCAGCGTCGCCACCAGCAACGGCAACGAACCCGCCATGGCCACGATCGACGCGTCCAGCGCAGAACCGTTGCGTTGCAACACCAGCCACGGGAACGCGACGAGCGATATACCGTTGCCGGCACCGGCCGTCAGCGCGGCGAACAGAATCAGCAGTAGGGGGCCGCGCCTGCTATCCGTCATGAGTTATCGCGCCAGAATCTAACAGCGCACGGGGTCGCTCGGCACCGGATTTCTTCACCGTGCACAGTGGTGACGTGCAGCTGTTGCCTCACCCGCGGACCGGAGCGCGATTCGCGTCGCCGGTTCCTCCCGGCTCGGGTTGGCCGGGTGACCCCGCCACACCGCAGACCGCGGTCGCGACGGCCGCGGCACAGGTCGCGTCGATGGCGGCGGCGGCGCGGTCGCTCGACGAGCTCGACGCCGAGGTGTCGGTGTGCCGGGCGTGCCCGCGGCTGGTGGAGTGGCGCGAGGAGGCCGCCGTCGTCAAGCGCAAGTCGTACGCCGACGAACCGTACTGGGGCCGTCCGGCACCGGGCTGGGGGTCGTCCGAACCCCGGGTGTTCGTCGTGGGCCTCGCACCCGCCGCGCACGGCGCCAATCGCACCGGCCGGATCTTTACCGGCGATCGGTCCGGCGACTTCCTGTTCGCGGCACTGCACCGGGTCGGGCTGGCCAACCAGTCACTGTGCGTGGACGCGGCAGACGGGTTGGCGCTCAGGGCAACCCGAGTGGCGGCGGCCGTGCGCTGTGCCCCGCCCGCCAATGCGCCGACGCCGGCCGAACGGGCGACATGCGCCCCGTGGCTCGACGCCGAATGGCGGCTGACGGCGGCGCACGTGCGGGTCGTCGTCGCGCTCGGCGGGTTCGCCTGGCGCGCGGCCCTGCAGATGCTGCGCACGGGTGGGGTGTCGATACCGGCGCCCGCGCCGAAGTTCGGCCACGGCGCCACGGCCGAACTGGACGGTGTGACATTGGTGGGCTGCTATCACCCCAGCCAGCAGAACACCTTCACCGGCAAGCTCACCCCGCAGATGTTCGACGACGTCTTCCGCAAGGCTAAGGCGCTAGCGTCCGTCGAATAGTGGCGAACTGGGCGACGGCCAACTCCTGCAGGGCGTTCTGCGCGTACTCGTCATGGTGCGCGACGGTCCACTCGTCGAACACCTGCAGAATCCGGAAGACGAGTTCGGCCTGCAGCGGTTCCGGCAGGTCGGTGCGAACCGCCCCGCACCGGCGACCGACGCGCAGCACCTCCTGCACCCAGTTGCGCACCGCCCCGAGCGCTGCGGTGACGGGTGTCCTCGCCGGATCGGGGGCCTGCAGGTAGAACATCCGCCCCAGCAACAGGAACCTCTGCTCGCCCTGCGAGACCCGGATGAGGTGTGTGAAGAACTTATCGATGCGCGACCAGAATTGGTCGCCTGCGAATTCTTCCGGGTCGACGATGTCGATATCGGTCGCGACGTCGTCGATCATTTCCCGTAACACGAATTCGTAAAGTTCTGCCTTGGACGACAGCACGTAATAAAACGAGCTCTTGCTCATTTTGCAGCGCTCGATGATGCGGTTGAGCGACGCGTGTTCATAACCGGCGGTGGCGAATTCGAGCGCAGCGGTGTCCACCAGGCGTTGCCGCTTGTCTGGCGGCATGCGATCGATCCGTGCCGTGGTCACGATTCACGATAACAGGAGTGGACCGGGTGGTCCACACAATGGTAGCGTGGACGCCATGTTGAGTCCGACGAGCCTCGAAAAGCAATACGAACAGGCGGCCGCGGACGAACTCCGGGTGTTGGTGGTCGGCGCCGGCATCGCCGGTGTCACGGCCGCACAACTGCTGCGTCGGGACGGCCGGCATCCGGTCCTGATCGAGCGCGCCGAGGATGCGCCCGCGCACGGCTACATGCTGGCGCTGATGCCCATGGTCGACGCGGCGCTCGACGACCTCGGCGTGCGGGATGCGTACCGCGCCGCCAGTGTGGCGCTGAAGAGGTACGGGGTGCACGGTCGCACCGGTCGCGTGTTGCGCGAGGACTCGACCGTCGACCTGATGTCCCGGTACGGGGACTACCGCGGCATCGCCCGCGGCCGGCTGATCGACGTCCTGGCAGGTGCGGGCTGCGCGGTGACGTACGACTCCGTGGTCGCCGGGATGGCGGAGACGTCTGACGGCGTCGACGTCCGCGTGACGAGCCGCGGCGCCGAACACGACCTGCACTTCGATCTCGTGATCGTCGCCGACGGAATGAACTCGAAGACACGGGAGTTCGTGCTCGATGAGCAGTCGGTCGAATGGGTGGACACCGGGTGGGGCGGCTGGGTGGTGTGGACGCCGGACGATGGCGATTCGGATCTCGGTGAGGAGTTGTGGGGCGCCGGCAGCATGGTCGCGATGTATCCGGTGGCCGACGCGCTCGGGGTGTTCCTCGGTGGCCCGCGAGAAGACACCGCGGCGGGGGCCGCCGCCTTCGTCGCGTCGATGCGCCGCAGGCTCAGGACCGTCAGCCCCAGGCTGAACCGCGCGATGGCCGCCGTCGCGACCGATCCGAATCCGTACTACTGGGCGTTGAAGGACTGCCGCGCACCGCGCTGGACCACCGGGCGCACCGTCCTGCTCGGTGACGCGGCCGCGGGATTCCTGCCCACCGCCGGGGTGGGGGCCGGCATGGCGATGGAGTCGGCGTGGGTGCTCACCCGCATGCTGCGCCATGCGCCCGACATCGCGCTGAGCGACCTCCTGCGCGCCTACGAATCGGGTCAGCGCCCCCGCGTCGAGGCCGCGCAGGACAACTCGCGCCATCTCGCCAGGCTCATGTTCCGCCGCAGCAAAACGCTCGCCGTGGCCCGCGAGCTCGCGATGCGGGTGATGAGCGTCGAGATGGCTCTGCGACCCATTCAGCGTCTGCTTCGGGAACAGCCCGACCCGGAGGCGCTGGTCGACGGGGTGCGGGGAACGTCCGTGCGGTCGGATGCGTTGTGACTGCCATGCGCCTTTCCGTCCTCGATCTCGTACCGGTACGCACCGACCAGTCGACCTCCGACGCGCTGGCGGCCTCCACGCAGCTCGCGCAGACCGCGGACCGCCTCGGCTACACCCGGCTCTGGGTCGCCGAGCACCACAACATGCCCTCGGTGGCGGCGACCAGCCCGCCGGTGCTCATCGCGCACCTGGCCGCGCACACCCAGCACATGCGGATCGGTTCCGGCGGGGTGATGCTGCCCAACCACGCGCCGCTGGCCGTGGCCGAGCAGTTCGCGTTGCTCGAGGCGGCGCATCCGGGGCGCATCGACCTCGGCATCGGCCGGGCACCGGGCTCCGACCCGGTGACGTCGATGGCGCTGCGCGGCGCCGCCGGCCGCGACGACCGTGACATCGAGACGTTCCCCGACTACCTCGACGACGTCGTCGCGCTGATGAGCGCGGGCGGTGTGCGGGTGCCCATTCCGAACCAGCGCTACATCCTCAAGGCGACGCCCGCGGCGGTGAGCGAACCGAAGCTGTGGCTGCTGGGTTCCTCGATGTACTCGGCGCACCTGGCCGCCGCGAAGGGTCTGCCGTACGTGTTCGCCCATCACTTCTCGGGCCAGGGCACCGCCGAGGCACTGGCCGTGTACCGCTCCGAGTTCCGGCCCAGCGAGTTGTCACCCGAACCCGTCACCTTCCTCACCGTCAACGCGGTGGTCGCCGAAACACACGATGAGGCAACGGCTCTGGCGTTGCCCAACCTGCAGATGATGGCGCGCCTGCGAACCGGTCAGCCGTTGGGCCCGCTGGATCTGGTCGAGGACGCCGAGCAGCAGGACCTCGCGCCGCAGGCGCAGCGCATCGCGGACGCCGCGTTCGGGCGCGCCGTCGTCGGCGATCCGACCGAGGCCGCCGGGCAGGTGCGCGCGCTGGCCGATCAGTTCGGCGTCGACGAGGTCATGATCAACCCGGTCGCCTCGGCTCGTCGCGGCACCGATCCGGCCACCGCACCCGCGCGCGACAAGACGCTCGAGCTGTTGGCGAAGGAACTGTTCTAGGACGGGGTCAACTTGATCACCGGAATCGGGCGTGACGTCCGCTTCTGGTAGCCGATGTAGCGGTCCTTGTTGGCGGGCATGTCGTTGACGATCCGCCACAGCCGCGGGAAATCGGGATCGTCCTGCGTGACGGGCGTGGCGGTGACCTTGATGCGTTTGGGCCCGACGTTGATCTCGACGTTCGGATCCGCTCTCAAGTTGTGGTACCAGCCCGGCGCTTTCGGCTCACCACCCTTGGACGCGACGACGAGGTAGTCGTCCCCGTCGCGGGCGTAGGCGAGTGAATTCGACCGCTGCAGGCCGGTTTTCGCGCCGACGGTGTGCAGGATCAGCATCCGCGGCGCGCCCGGAATCGTGTGACCGATGCGGCCGTCGGTGCCCTTGTAGATCTTGTCGTGCAGCAACAACATCGGATATCCGATGTACTTCTCGTACCACGGCATGCCCATGAGGCTCAGTCTTGCGTAGCCGAGTCGAGTTCCGCCAGGGCTTCCCGCAGGAGCCGACCCGACTCCTCCCGGTCCGGGTCGCGGCGAAGAAGCATGTTCTTGGCGAACGAGAGCTTGTCGCCCTCCTGCCTCGGGAGCACGTGCAAGTGGATGTGGAACACCGTCTGGAACGCCGCCTTGCCGTCGTTGATCACCACGTTGTTGCCGTCGGCGTGCAGCCCGGAGCGGCGCGCGGCCCGCGCGATGCGCTGACCCAGGCGCGCCAGCGTGGCGACGGTCTCCGGGGGCGTGTCGGTCAGGTCCACCGTGTGCCGCTTCGGGATCACTAGCGTGTGACCGCGGGAGAACGGGCGGATGTCGAGGATGGCGACGACGTCGTCGTCCTCGTAGATGCGGATGGCCGGGGCCTCGCCGGCGACGATGGAGCAGAACACACAGGACATGTCGCCACGGTAGCGGGTGAACTGCTGGGAGCTACACCCGGCGAATACGCTGCCAAACACGGGGTCTGAGCGGCTACGCTGCCGCCGTGGACACCAGCGAGCTCGTCTTCGCGGGCGCCGCCGAGCAGGCGCGATTGCTCGCTTCGGGCAAGATCACCGCTCCGGAGCTGCTCGGTCACTATCTCGAACGCATCGCGCGGTTCGACACGACGCTGCGGTCCTACCGTGTGGTGCTCGAGACCTCAGCGCGACGGGAGGCGGAGGCGGCGCAGCGGCGGCTCGACGCGGGGGAGCGGGCGCCGCTGTTGGGCGTGCCGATCGCGATCAAGGACGACGTCGACGTCGAGGGCGAGACAACGACGTACGGCAGCGCGGCGCACGGACCCGCCTGTGTCCGCGACGCGGAAGTGGTGCGGCGGCTTCGTGATGCGGGTGCGGTCGTCATCGGCAAGACGTCGGTGCCGGAGATGATGCTGTGGCCGTTCACCGAGACATTGACGTTCGGCGCGACGCGCAATCCGTGGAATCTCGACTACGCGCCCGGCGGCAGCAGCGGCGGAAGCGGCGCCGCGGTGGCCGCGGGTCTGGCACCGCTCGCACTCGGTTCCGACGGCATGGGTTCCATCCGGATCCCGGCGACGTGGTGCGGGTTGTTCGGCATCAAACCGCAGCGTGACCGGGTTCCGATGGCACCGCACGACGACGCCTGGAACGGGTTGAGCGTGAACGGCCCGATCGCGAGGACGGTCGAGGACGCGGCACTGTTCCTGGAGGCCACGACGGGGGAGTCCGGATTCGTCGCCGCAGCCGGGAAGGACCCATTGCGGCTCCGAATCGCGTTGAGCGACAGGCTTCCTCCGTTCTTGATGAGCAGGGTGGGGCGTGCTCAGCGTGCGGCGTTGACGTCGGCGGGTCAGCTGTTGCGGGAACTCGGCCACGTGGTGGTCGACCGCGACCCGGACTATCCGGCGTCGGTGATGTTCGACCAGGCGCTGCCGCGCTACTTCAGAGGCTGTTACGACGACGTCCAGACGTTGCCTCATCCCGAGCGGCTGGACGCCAGGACGCGCAGCTTCGCGCGGGTGGGCGGAATGATCTCCGATCGGCGGATGAAAGCCATCCGTGAAGCGGAAAGCCGTACGGCCGAACGGATTCAGTCGATCTTTGACGATGTCGACGTGGTGATCACGCCGGGGACGGCGCGGGGCCCGTCGCGCATCGGCGCCTATCAGCGCTGGGGCATGTTGAGCACGCTGCTGTCGGTCGCCTCGCGAGTGCCGTTCCAGGCGTTGTTCAATGTGACCGGCCAACCGGCGGCGGTCGTCCCGTGGGATTTCGATGGCAATGGCATCCCGACATCCGTGCAGTTGGTGGGTAGGCCGTTCGATGAGGCGACGTTACTGTCGCTCGCCGGGCAGATCGAGCGCGCGCGCCCGTGGGCGCACCGCAGGCCGCCGGTGTCCTAGGCCATCGCCTCCGACAGGGCCTCGCGCCAGATCGCCAGCTTCTCGACGAACGGCATGGTCTGCGCCGGACTGGTCGACGGCAGTCGTCGGTAGCGCAGATCGTTTGCGACGGAAACGAGTCGCGTGAAGTTCTTCTCCGCCGCGGCCCCGTTGAACAGCACCATCGTGATGCTGGGGTGTTCTTTGAGGAACTGCTGAAAATCGTTCGGCACCATGCTCTCCGGCCTCACCGCGGAGTCCAGGCTGCCTTCGCGTTGGCACGACCGCAGCACATCCCAGACTGCGATTCCCTTCGCCGTCAATGCGGCACAACGCCGCTCGTACGGCGCATCGGCCGCGAACCCGAAGATGTCACCCGCTATGCGCCAAAAGGCGTTGCGCGGATTGCCGTAGTACTGCTGCGCGGCGAGCGACATGACGCTGGGCATATTGCCGAGGATCAACGTATGAGGGTGATCGCCGACGATCGGCGGCAAACCGTACAGCACCGGCGAACTCATGCTTCGACTATCGCACGCGGTATACGTTGGGCCGGTGGCCGCTGACTTCGACGTGGAAGGGTCCGGTCTGCTCGACGGGCTCGAAGGTGACGCGCGCGCCGAACGCGCCGAGCTGATCGGGTGGTTGGTCAGCAAGGGCATCGACGTCGAGGTGATCCGCAATGCTTTCCTGCCGATGTTGCTCGCCGCGCGTCAGGCGCTCGGCGATGACGGCGTCTACGTTTCCGCACGGGAAACCGCCGAGAAGGCCGGCATCGATCTCGAACTCCTGCAGCGCATTCAGCGCGCGATGGGGCTGCCCACCGTGGACGATCCCGACGCGAAAGTTCACCTGCGCGCCGACGCCGAGGCCGCGGCATACGCGCAGCGGTTCATCGAGATCGGAATCCTGCCGGACCAGATCATCCAGATCACCCGCGTGCTCGCCGAGGGGTTGTCGAAGGCCGCCGAGGTGATGCGCTACGCCGGGCTGGCTTCGGTGCTCGACCCGGGCGCGTCGGAACTCGTCATCGCCAAGAACGCCGAAGCGCTGGTGCGCACGGCCGATCCGTTGCTCGGACCCATGATCCAGGACATGTTGCGGCTGCAGCTGCGTCACCTCATGGAGACCGAGGCCATCACCGCCTCCGAACGCGCGAAGGGACAACGGCTTCCAGGCGCCCGGCTCGTGACGATCGCGTTCGCCGATCTCGTCGGTTTCACCCGGCTCGGGGAGGCGGTGCCGCCGGAAGATCTCGAACGGCTCGCCCACCGGCTCTTTGATCTCGCGCACGAGGTCTCCGTTCCGCCCGTTCGGTTCGTCAAGACGATCGGGGACGAGGTGATGCTGGTCAGCCAGGACCCCGAGCCACTGCTGGAAGCGGCGTTGACGCTCGTCGAGCAGACCAACGACGACGACGACTTTCCGCGGCTCCGCGTCGGCCTCGCCACAGGGATGGCCGTGAGCCGCACCGGTGACTGGTTCGGCGGCGCGGTCAACCTCGCCAGTCGCGTCACCGGGGCCGCGCGGCCTGGCTCCGTCTTGGTCTCGGAGTCGACCCGTGAGGCCATCGGTGACGACGAGCGGTTCTCGTTCTCGTTCGCGGGCGCCCGGCATCTCAAGGGCATCAAGTCCGATGTGAAGTTGTTCCGCGTCCGCAGGGGAGACTGACTTGTCGGTGGTTCGAACTATTGTTCGAATATGGCTGATGACGACTCGATACTCCCGACCCTAAGCGGGGTCTACGACAGGCCGCGGGGCTGACATGAGTGCGGGCGGGGTTTCGGGTCGGGAGCGGGTTGTGAAGGCTCTTGATGCGTTGGATTCCGCTCTGGATGAGCTTGTCGACTCGCCGGTGGACGGGTTGGGGTCGCGCGATT
>NZ_CVTB01000287.1 GCF_001050015.1 Mycolicibacterium malmesburyense | reverse complement strand
CCCCCCGCCTGCGGCGGGCGCTCGGTCGTGTCGACACGCTCGTCGTGCACGAACCGTACTGGACCGCGATGGCCAAACACGCCGATATCGTCGTGCCGTCGACGACTTCGTTTGAGCGCGACGACTTCTCGGGCTCGCGCAACGACCCGATGCTGATGGCGATGCCCAAGTTGGCCGAGCCGTATGCCCAATCACGCGACGACTACACGGCCTTCGCCGCATTGGCTGATCGGCTGGGTTTCGCCGACCGGTTCACCGAGGGGCGCACGGCGTGGCAGTGGCTGTCCCATCTGTACGACAAGTGGGCGGCGGAACTGGATTTCGCGGTACCGACATTCGACGAGTTCTGGCGGCGCGGACGGCTGCGCCTGCCCGTCGAGGAGGGGTTGACGCTCCTGGCCGACTTCCGCGCCGATCCGGCCGCCCACCCGCTCGGCACGCCCAGCGGTTCGATCGAGATCTTCTCGGCCGACATCGACGGTTTCGGTTACGCCGACTGCGCCGGACACCCGAGATGGTATGAACCCTCCGAATGGCTGGGCGGGCCGCGAGCGGCCGACTATCCCCTGCATCTGCTGGCCAATCAGCCGGCATCGCGGCTGCACGGCCAGCTCGACGGCGGAGCGGTCAGCCAGAAGTCGAAGATCCAAGGGCGCGAACCGATCCGGATGCATCCGCGCGACGCCGCCGACCGCGGCCTTGCCGACGGCGACGTGGTCCGGGTGTTCAACGACCGGGGAGCCTGCCTGGCCGGGTTGGTGATCGACGACCGCTTGCGTCCGGACGTCGTGCAGTTGGCGACGGGCGCATGGTTCGATCCCGCCGACCCGGCCGACCCGGACTCCATGTGCGCACACGGAAATCCCAACGTGCTCACCGACGATGCGGGCACCTCGTCGCTTGCGCACGGTTGCACGGGTGCGCATGTGCTGGTGCAGGTGGAGAAGTACAGCGGCGAGCTTCCACCGGTGCGCGCCCACGAACCGCCGGTGATCGAGCCGACGTGAGCGACATCGTCGAGGTTCACGAGCGGGGACAAACGCTCGCGTTCACCTTCACCGACATCAACCGCTATCACGGCGGCCATTCCCCTGCCGGCGTGGCCATCGCATTCAAGGCCATGCAGCGCGGCTTTCCCGTCATCTCCCCCGACCACCCTCCCGATCGACGATCGATCATGGTGCGCACCGCGTTTCGGGGACCCGGCGCGCGAGACGGCTTCGAAGCGGTCACGCGCGGCGTCACCGACCGCCGCTACGTGGTGGACCGTGCGCTGGTGCGAACCGACCGCGGCCACCTGCTGGAAGAATTCGTCTTCGTCATCGGGATCGACGATCGCACCGTCACACTGCTTCTCCGAGACGGATTCGTCACCGAGGAGTTCATCGATCTGGCGCGTGCGGAGAACCGCACGAGGCAGCAGGAGCACCGGCTCGACTCTTTGAAAGCGCAATTGGCGCAACACGTGTTGTCGACACCGGCCGCGGAGGTTTTCGACCTCGGCTGACAACCACAGCCCGGGACGGGTTGTGAACTGCCTCACCGGCGCCGCACTGTCCGATTAGCGAAAGAACGTTTCGGGTACTGACTGGTCACACCGTTCGACCGGCAGAGAGGAAGCCGCAGTGTCCGACAAGAACAACAGTGGACCCGAAGAGGCCGTCAAGGGCGTCGTCGAGGGCGTGAAGGGCAAGGCCAAAGAGGTGCTGGGCGCCGTCGCCGGCCGCGACGACCTGTACCGCGAGGGCAAGGCGCAGCAGGACAAGGCGGACGCACAGCGCGACGCCGCACAGAAGGAAGCCGAAGCCGAGAGCGCGCGTGCGGCGGCCAAGACCGCCGAAAAACGGCAGGAATCCGAGCAGCGGCCAACCGACGACCGCTAATTTTTCCGGCGAGAGGCGCGGAGGGATTGAACCCTCCGCGCCTCTTCGCTGCTGTCAGGCGCCTCAGAACGTCGCGTATTCGCGCAGGGCCGCTGCGAGCGGAACCGGCACCCGCGCCTTGATTCTGGTGCCCTCGGCGGTGTGCTCGGTGGCGTCCACGCGGCCGTCGGCGTGCACTCGGTTGACGAGATCGCCGCGGTCGTAAGGGATTGTCACATCGACCGTGGTGTCGGTCGGAGTGATCAGCTCTGCCATTCGCTGCTGTAAGCGCTCCAGTCCCTCTCCGGTGCGGGCCGAGACGAACACGGCATCGGGCAGGGCGCGACGCAGCTGGGCCAGCGTCAGTCCGTCGGCGGCGTCGATCTTGTTGACCACCAACAGTTCCGGCGCCCGAGTGCCATCGTGGTCGGCGATCACCTCGTTGACGACCGTGCGCACCGCGTTGATCTGGGCCAGCGGGTTGGCGTCGGATCCGTCGACGACGTGGACCAGCAGATCGGCGCCGACGACCTCCTCCAACGTCGACCGGAAGGCTTCCACCAACTGCGTGGGCAGGTGCCGGACGAAGCCGACCGTGTCGGTCAGCACGAAGGGCCTGCCGTCGGCGAATTCGCCTCGGCGCGTTGTCGGTTCGAGCGTCGCGAACAAGGCGTTCTCCACCAGGACGCCGGCGCCGGTCAACGCGTTGAGCAGACTCGACTTACCCGCGTTGGTGTAACCGACGATCGCGATCGACGGCACCTCGCTGCGCCGCCTGCCGCTGCGCTGCGTGTCGCGGATCTTCTTCATGTCCTTGATCTCGCGGCGCAGCCTGGCCATCCGCTCGCGGATGCGGCGACGATCGGTCTCGATCTTGGTTTCACCGGGACCGCGCAGGCCCACGCCGCCACCGGCGCCACCGGCGCGGCCGCCCGCCTGACGGGACATCGACTCGCCCCAGCCACGCAGCCTGGGCAGCATGTACTCCATCTGGGCCAGGCTGACCTGCGCCTTGCCCTCCCGGCTGGTCGCGTGCTGGGCGAAGATGTCGAGGATGAGCGCGGTGCGGTCGATGACCTTGACCTTGACCGCCTTCTCCAACGCCGTCAGCTGGGCGGGGCTGAGTTCACCGTCGCAGATGACGGTGTCGGCACCCGTCGCGAGCACGATCTCGCGGAGTTCGGCGGCCTTGCCCGAGCCGATGTAGGTGGAGGCGTCGGGCTTGTCGCGGCGCTGGATCACACCCTCGAGCACTTCCGAGCCCGCCGTTTCGGCGAGCGCGGCCAGTTCGGCCAGGCTGGCCTCGGCGTCGGCCGCGCTGCCTTCGGTCCACACGCCGACCAGCACCACGCGCTCCAGGCGCAGCTGGCGGTACTCGACCTCGGAAACGTCGGTGAGCTCGGTCGACAAACCGGCCACACGGCGCAGCGCCGTACGGTCTTCGAGGGCCAACTCCCCCGCGCTCGGGGTGTTGCGAATGGGAGAATCGGGATACGTCATAGGCGAATAAAGATTCGCACGGAGATCACTTTTCATGCACCCCAATTAACGTTGCGCAACGCTCCACCATTCCTCGGACAACTCGCCGTGCGCCACCAGGATCGACGGCCCGCGCAGGAAACTGCTGGCGTCGGTGATGGTGACCGATACTTCACCGCCCGGGATCCGGACGTCGAGGCTTCCCGTGGTGGCGCCGCAATACGCCAACGCCGCGGCGGCTGCGGCAACGGTTCCCGTCCCGCACGAGCGGGTCTCGCCGACACCGCGTTCGTGCACCCGCATCGACACGGCGCCGTCCACGGGCGCGGTCAGCACCTCGACGTTCACCCCTTCGGGGAACTGCGTGGTGTCGAAGGACACCGGCGCGGCGACGTCGAGCGCCGCCAGTTCCTCGCGCGTCAAGTCGGGATCGACGCATGCCAGGTGGGGGTTGCCGACGTCGACCGCGACGCCCGCGAACGGCCGACCGCCGACGATCGCCTCCCCGGTGCCCAGCTCGTTCACCTTGCCCATCTCGACGGTGACGTCGGCGTTCGTCGCGTCGCAGTGGTGCAACACGACCGGCCGCGGGCCCGCCAGGGACCCGACCACGAATTCGTCTCGGGTCTCCAGGCCGCCGGCGCGCAGATAGTGCGCGAACACCCGAACCCCGTTGCCGCACATCTGCGCGATCGATCCGTCGGCGTTGCGGTAGTCCATGTACCAGTCCTCGCCGGTGACGCCCTCCGGTAGCCGGTCGAACACGGCGGCGCGCTGCGCGGCCCGCGCGGTGGTCACCCGCAGCACGCCGTCGGCGCCCAGACCGCGACGCCGGTCGCACAACGCCGTCACGACCGCCGGACACAGCGTCAGTTCGCACTCCAGATCGGGCAGCAGCACGAAATCGTTCTGCGTGCCGTGTCCCTTGGCGAACCTCACCCGTTCAGGGTACGTCCCGCCACACCCGCAGCGTCTCCTCCGCGAGACCCGGTCCGGCGCCGTCGAGCCAGACGATGCGGTGGTCGCGACGAAACCACGAGCGCTGCCGGCGCACATAGCGCCGCGTGCCGACGAATGTCGGTTCCCGCGCGGCCGAGCCGTCACCACCGGCGTCGAGGTCGGCGAGGACCTGCGCGTAGCCCAAGGCCCGCGAGGCGGTGACCCCGTCACGCAGCCCGCATTCCAGCAGCCCGCGCACCTCGTCGACCAGTCCGTCGGCGAACATCTTGTCGGTCCGCCGGGCGAGGCGGTCATCGAGATGCGCTGTGTCCCAATCGAGTCCGACGATCGCGGTGTCCCAGCGCGGCGCGCCGATGGCGGGAAACGACGCGGCGAACGGCTCGCCGGTGAGTTCGACCACCTCGAGCGCGCGAACGATGCGGCGCCCGTCGGTGGGCTGGATGGAGGCCGCGGCGTCGGCGTCGACGCGCGCCAGTTCCCGATGCAGGGCGACCGCGCCGACCTCGGCGAGCCGCTGCTCCCATCGCGCGCGTACGGCCGGGTCGGTGGCCGGAAAGGTCCAGTCGTCGAGCAGCGATTGGATGTACATCATCGATCCGCCCACGACGACGGGCACCGTGCCGCGTTCGAGGATGGCCTCGATGTCGGCGGCGGCGGACTGCTGGTAGCGGGCCACGCTCGCGGTCTCGGTCACCGCGAGCACGTCGAGCTGATGGTGCGGGATGCCGCGGCGCTCCTCGACGGTCAACTTCGCGGTGCCGATGTCCATGCCGCGGTACATCTGCATGGCGTCGGCGTTCACGATCTCGCCGTCGAGCCGTTCGGCGACCTCCAACGCCAACGCCGACTTGCCGGTCCCGGTCGGGCCGATGATCGCAATCGGCCGCGTCATCGCGGTCGTGCGGTCATCGCGGCTGCCACAGGCCGGTGAAGTAGCCGACGCCGTAGGGCGCGCCCCGGTACAGCTCCTTGGCCGAGCGCGGTCCGGCTCCGACGAGGCCGGCGAGCACCTGGTAGGCGACCCGTCCCACCACCGCGTCGGGCAGCTGGGTCAGCGGGTCGGTGTCGCCGCCGGCCAGCGCGTCGTCCAGCGCGGCTTGGACGGCAACCGAGGCGGGGTCGTGGCCGCCCGGCGCGGCGGGCGTCAGGGTGTTGGCGCCGTCGGCGACGACGAGCACGCCGACGGGGTCCGCGGCGTCGTCGATCTCGCCGCGCAACCGCTCGCCGTGCGCCAGCGCGGCGTCGACGTCGTGGCCGTCGGCGTAGACCCGCACCTCGGAAGAGGCATCGGGGCGGGCCGCACCGCGCACCCAGCCGGCGATCAACGCGCACAGCGGCATCGCGACCGGGTCGCCGCCGACGCCGGGGGCCAACGTGACCCTCAGGTCGACGCCGTAGCCCGCGAACGTTCCGGTGTGATGCGGGCCGATCACCCGATCGGAGCGGCCCACCCCGACGGCGATCCAGCGCGGCGGGAGCCCGGCCACCGCCGTGAACACCGCTTCGCGCAGGTCGGCCAGCTCGGATGCGGCGCCTGCGGCGAGTTCGGGCACCATGACCGGTGCCGACGGGACGATCGCGATGGCGCTCAGCACGCCGTCCACGCTAATGCGGCGCGGGCTGGACCGCGGTGGCGGCTTCACTGCGGGCGAGCGCCGCCGTCGACACCACCATCACCCCCACCGCGGCGATCAGCGTGAACCACCCTGCCTCTCCCGGCCGCAGCGTCTCCCCCAGCACGACGACGCCGAGCACCGACGCGACCACCGGTTCGGCCACGGTCATCGTCGGCAGGGATGCGGTCAACGACCCGGCGCGGAACGACGCCTGCTGCCACGCCGTGCCCGCGACCGCCACGACCGCCCAGACGTACAGCTCCGGGGTGCGCAGCACCGCTTCGAGGCCGTCGCCGAGGCGGTCGACGACGCCCTTGGTCAGCACCGCGAACAGTCCCCACAACGCGCCGGAAACCAGAGCCAGGAGCACCGCGCTCACCGGGCCTTTCCACAGGTTGGCGCCGATGACGCACAGCACCAGCGCCGGGCCCAGCACCATGAGCACGATCGTCCAGGTCTCCCAGGACGCCCGGGACTGGCCCGCGGTCGGGTTGCCGACGGTCACGATCACGGCCACCGACGCGGCCAGCAGCACCGCCCACGTCCACTGCCACCGGGTCACCCGGCGGTGCGAGAGCCGGGCGTTGATCGGCATCGCGAACAGCAGCGAGGTGACCAGCAGCGCCTGCACCAGGAGCACCGAGCCCAAGCCGAGCGCTGCGGCCTGCAGCGCGAACCCGGCGGCGGCCACGAAGCTGCCCAGCCACCACTGCCGGTCGCGCAGCAATCGGGTGAACAGCTCCAGGTGGCCGACCGGTTCGTCGGTGACCTCATGGGCCTGCCGCTGGTGGATGACGTCGCCGATCGCGATGAAGACGGCGGCCCCGAGCGCGAGGACAACGGCCAGGTCCACCGCGTCGTCGATGCCGGCCATCGCTGTCCTTCCGTAGTTGTCGCGACGAGCCTAGGCAGTCATCGCGGAAAGCTGTGCGCACGCGCCCCGCCGACCTGTTTCAATAGCGTTCGTACAGCGATCAGGCGCCGCGTTGCGCGGCAGGTACGCGGCACGCCGCGGAGGGCACGAGGATTAGCGACATGACGACCAGCCAGCCAGGGGGCCAGCCCTCCTCGCCGAAACCCGCTCCCCGGCCCGGGCCGCCGCGTCCCGGACCCGCGCCGCGACCGGTCCGACCCGCTCCGGCGGTGGTCGCGCCCCCGAGCAGCGATCCGCACCGGTTCGGCCGCGTCGATCCCGACGGCACGGTGTGGCTGATCACCGCATCGGGCGAACGGGTCATCGGGTCCTGGCAGGCCGGCGACACCGAGGCGGCCTACGCGCACTTCGGCAGGCGCTTCGACGATCTCCAGACCGAGGTCGTGCTGATGGAGACCCGGCTCGAGTCCGGCACCGGCGATGCCCGCAAGATCAAGGCCGCCGCGCAGTCGCTGGCCGAGACGTTGCCGACGGCGCACGTGCTCGGCGACGTCGACGCCATCGCCGCGCGACTGCAGACGATCATCGCCCACGCCGACGAGACCGCACAGGCCGAGAAGGCGCGCCGCGAGGAGTTTCGCGCTGCGCAGACCGCCCGCAAGGAGGCGCTGGCCGCCGAGGCCGAGGACATCGCCGCCAACTCAACCCAGTGGAAGGCCGCGGGCGACCGGTTGCGCGAGATCCTCGACGAGTGGCGCACGATCACCGGGCTGGACCGTAAGACCGACGACGCGCTGTGGAAGCGGTATTCCGCGGCGCGCGAACAGTTCAACCGCAGGCGCGGTTCGCATTTCGCCGAACTCGACCGCGAACGGGCGGGCGCACGCCAGGCCAAGGAGGCGTTGTGTGTGCGCGCCGAGGAGATGGCCGACTCGACGGATTGGGGCCCGACCAGCGCGGCGTTCCGCGAGCTGCTGACCGAGTGGAAGGCGGCGGGGCGGGCGGCCAAGGACGTCGACGACGCGCTGTGGCAGCGATTCAAGGCGGCGCAGGACAAGTTCTTCGGGGCGCGCAACGCCGCCAGCGCCGAGCGCGACGCCGAGTTCCGCGCCAACGCCGACGCCAAGGAGGCGCTGCTGGCCGAGGCGGAGGAGCTCGACACTTCCGACCTCGACGCGGCCCGGGCCGCGCTGCGGACGATCGGCGAGAAGTGGGACGCCATTGGCAAAGTGCCCCGCGAGCGCGCCGCCGAGTTGGAGCGCCGCCTGCGTGCGGTGGAGAAGAAGATCCGCGAGGCGCCGACCCACGGTGTCGACCCCGAGGCGCAGGCGCGTGCCGACCAGTTCCGCGTCCGCGCCGAGCAATACGAGCGCCAGGCCGAGAAGGCCGCGGCCGCCGGACGCGACAAGGACGCCGCGGAGGCGCGCGCCAACGCCGAGCAGTGGCGGCAGTGGGCGGACGCGGCGGCCGAGGCGCTCGGCAAGACCCGTTAGCTCTCGGGGTTCTCGGCAGCCGCTCGTTTTCTCGCTCCGCGAGATCGACACCAGGGCTGTGAAATCGCCCGGGATCACGACCCTGGTGTAGATCTCGGCGATCAGGCAGAAGCGGTGGCCGACTAGGTGCCCGGCTTGTCGGGGCCGTTCGGGTCGTCGGGGCCGTTGGGCTTGTCGGGGCCGTTGGGCTTGTCGGGGCCATCGAGGTTGTCGGGGCCGTTGAGGTTGTCGAGCAGACCCTTCTTCTGCTGTTCGGCGACCGCCCTGCGGCGCTCCTCCTCGGCGGCCAACTGCAGCACGGTGCGCGCCCACACCGCCCTGGCCCAGTGGAACGTCACCACCGCGATCGCGATCCACGCGAGGACCAGCCCGATCCCGGGACCCGGATAGCGGTCGGGAGCGGTTTGGCGTGACCACACGGCCAACAGCCCCAGAAGCGTCGCCACGGTCGAGCCCGCCAACGCGATCCAGGCCAACGCCCAGCGCCGGGTGAGCAGCGCGAGCATCGAGAAGCCGATACCGAATACCAGTGTCAGCCAGGCGAATACCCGCAACGGCAGCGTGATCCCCTCGCGGACCGCGGCCTCACCGCCGACCAGCACGTCCAGCCCGCGGGCGGCACCGGTGTGCGGCAGGATGAACGACACCAGCAGCACGAAAACCCCGATGGCGATCACCAGAGCCCGCGCGCCAGGGTCGATCTCGCCGGCAACGCGGCGCTCGGCGGCCTCGATATCGCCCTTGAACTGCTCGAATCCGTTGTTGTCGGGAGCTGTCATCGCGCACATCCCGTCGACGTCGCGGGCGCCGCCGGCGCGCCGATGCCCGGCATGCCGAGCCCGACACCGGTGCGTGGGCGCCGGCCTTCGGCGTGGGCATCACCCGCCCGGGTGCGCCGATGCGTCTGCACCGCCGAATCGGCGATCAGGTGGTGCGGCGCGGCGGCGGTCACGTCCGTCGTCACGACGTCACCGGGCCGGATGTCGAGGCCCGCCGGGTTGAAGTGCACCAGGCGTCCGTCGCGCGCCCGCCCCGACATCCTCGCGGTCGTGGCGTCCTTGCGCCCCTCGCCAGCGGCCACCAGAACCTCCACGGTGCTGCCGACCAGCGCGCGGTTCTCCTCCAGCGAGATCCGCTCCTGAAGGTCGATCAATCGCTGATAGCGTTCGCTCACAACGGCTTTCGGTACCTGGCCGGGCAGCTCCGCGGCCGGGGTACCGGGCCGCTTGGAGTATTGGAAGGTGAACGCGCTGGCGAACCGCGACCGCGCGACGACGTCGAGGGTGGCCTGGAAGTCCTCCTCCGTCTCCCCCGGGAAACCGACGATGAGGTCGGTGGTGATCGCGGCGTGCGGAATCGCGGCGCGGACGCGGTCGATGATGCCGAGGTAGCGCTCGGCGCGGTAGGACCGCCGCATCGCCTTGAGGATGCGGTCGGATCCCGACTGCAGCGGCATGTGCAGCGTCGGGCAGACATTGGGCGTCTCGGCCATCGCGGCGATCACGTCATCGGTGAACTCCGCGGGGTGCGGTGAGGTGAACCGCACGCGTTCGAGCCCGTCGATGCCGCCGCAGGCGCGCAGCAGTTTGGCGAACGCGCCCCGGTCGCGCGGTTCGGCGGAGTCGGCGAACGACACGCCGTAGGCGTTGACGTTCTGGCCAAGCAGGGTGATCTCCAGAACGCCCTGCTCGACGAGGGTCTGCACCTCGGCGAGCACGTCGCCGGGCCGACGGTCGACCTCCTTGCCCCGCAGCGAGGGCACGATGCAGAACGTGCAGGTGTTGTTGCAGCCCACCGACACCGACACCCAAGCGGCGTAGGCGGATTCGCGGGCGGCGGGCAGCGCGGACGGGAATTCCTGTAGGGCCTCGACGATCTCGACCTGGGCGCTCCGGTTGTGCCGGGCCCGTTCGAGCAGCGTGGGCAGCGACCCGATGTTGTGGGTGCCGAACACCACGTCGACCCACGGCGCCCGGCGCAGCACCGCGGCGCGGTCCTTCTGCGCCAGGCACCCGCCGACGGCGATCTGCATATCGGGGTTGGCCTGCTTGCGCGGCGCCAGATGGCTGATGTTGCCGTAGAGCTTGTTGTCGGCGTTCTCGCGCACGGCGCACGTGTTGAAGACCACCACGTCGGCGTCCTCGCCCTCGGCGGCGCATTGGTACCCGGCGTCCTCCAGCAATCCCGCGAGCCGCTCCGAGTCGTGCACGTTCATCTGGCAGCCGTACGTACGGACCTGGTACGTGCGCGCCGTCGTCTGCTCCCGCGAGGACTCGTCGGCCGCGTCCGTGCTAACGGCCCGCGCGGCCGCCCCGTCTCGCGTCACCATCGAAGTCACGACGCCATGGTACGGATCGGCCACCGCGGTGATCCGGGCGGATTCTCGACTTCCGGGCAGCCCGGCCCTTCCCTCGGTAAGGTCTGCACCCATGGAGACCAGCGGGTCGGATGGGAAAGTGGTCGATCCGGCTCAGTCGAACGTGCCCATGATCTCGCTTTCGGGCGTCAACAAACACTTCGGCAGCCTGCATGTGCTCAAGGACATCGATCTCGAGGTGCGGCGCGGCGAGGTGATCGTGGTGCTCGGACCGTCGGGATCGGGCAAGTCGACGTTGTGCCGCACCATCAATCGGCTCGAGACCATCGATGCGGGCACCATCACCATCGACGGCGAGGTGCTGCCCGAGGAGGGGCGCAAGCTCGCCGAGTTGCGGTCCGACGTGGGCATGGTGTTTCAGTCGTTCAACCTGTTCGCCCACAAGACGATCCTCGAGAACGTCACGCTGGCGCCGATGAAGGTGCGCAAGAGGTCGAAGGCCGAGGCCCGTGAGAGGGCAATGGAACTGCTCGAGCGGGTGGGCATCGCGAACCAGGCCGACAAGTACCCGGCGCAACTGTCCGGCGGCCAGCAGCAGCGGGTGGCGATCGCGCGATCGCTGGCGATGAACCCGAAGGTCATGCTGTTCGACGAACCGACCAGCGCGCTGGACCCCGAGATGATCAACGAGGTGCTCAACGTCATGACGTCGCTGGCCAAGGACGGTATGACGATGCTGGTCGTGACGCACGAGATGGGCTTCGCCCGCGGTGCGGCCCATCGCGTGGTGTTCATGGCCGACGGCGCGATCGTCGAGGCGGCCACGCCCGACCAGTTCTTCACCAACCCGCAAAGCGACCGTGCCAAGGACTTTCTCGGCAAGATCCTTCACCACTAGTCGAAAGGAACCCGAATGCCATCGTTTTCCAAGCGCGTCCTGGGGGCGCTCGCGCTCACCATCGCGCTGCCACTGGCGGCCACGGCCTGTGGCGGTGACGACAGCGACAAGATCGTCATCGGCACCAAGTTCGACCAGCCCGGGCTGGGGCTGAGAAATCCCGACGGCACGTTGAGCGGGTTCGACGTCGACGTCGCGAAGTACGTCGCAGAACAACTCGGCTATCCCGAGGACAAGATCGAGTGGAAGGAAGCGCCTTCCGGACAGCGCGAGACGCTGATTCAGAACGGTCAGGTCAAGTACATCGTCGCGACGTACTCGATCACCGACGCGCGCCAGAAGAAGGTCGACTTCGCGGGCCCCTACCTCATTACCGGGCAGAGCCTGCTGGTGCGCGCGGACAACACCGACATCACCGGTGAGGCGTCGCTGGAGAACAACAAGAAGCTGTGCTCGGTTTCGGGATCGACGCCGGCCCAGCGGATCAAGGACAAGTACCCCGGCGTCCAGTTGCAGCAGTACGACACGTACTCGGCGTGCATCGAGGCGTTGAAGAACGGCGCGATCGACGCGGTGACCACGGACGAGGTGATCCTCGCCGGTTACGCGGCGCAGAGCCCTGGTGCGTTCAAGGTCGTCGGCGGCACCTTCTCCGAGGAGCGTTACGGAATCGGTTTGAAGAAGGGCGATTCCGAGCTGATGACGCAGATCAACGACGCTCTCGCCAAGATGGAGCAGGAGGGCGCCTGGAAGAAGGCGTGGGACGACAACCTCGGGGGTGCGGGCATTCCCGCGCCGCAACCGCCGCAGATCAACCAGGGCTGACGAGCCTCCACCGCGCTAGGAGGTGATGTGGAGGTTCTCCCGGGTTACACCGTCGCCCAGATCGCCGAGGCGTTCTGGACGACGATCCAGCTGACGGTCTACGCCGGAATCGGGGCACTGGTGCTGGGCACGATCCTGGCCGCGATGCGCCTGGCGCCGGTGCCCGTACTCCGCTGGCTCGGAACGAGTTACGTCAACGTGGTGCGTAACACGCCGCTGACACTGATCATCCTGTTCTGCTCGTTCGGGCTGGCCGGCACCATGGGGATCACCCTGGTCGATCCGAACTCGCGAACCTCGATAGAGGACAGCAACTTTCGGCTGGCGGTGCTCGGTTTGGCGCTGTACACCGCGGCGTTCGTGTGTGAGACGGTGCGTTCCGGGGTGAACACGGTGCCGCTGGGGCAGGCCGAAGCGGCCCGGTCGCTGGGATTGACGTTCGGTCAGAATCTGCGACTCATCCTGCTGCCGCAGGCATTTCGCGCCGTGATCATTCCGTTGGGGTCGGTGTTGATCGCGTTGACCAAGAACACCACGATCGCCTCGGCGATCGGCGTGGCCGAGGCCGCGCTGTTGATGAAGGAGATGATCGAGAACACCGCCGCGATCCTGGCCGTCGGCTCGATCTTCGCGGCCGGCTTCGTCGTCCTCACATTGCCGACGGGACTGTTCTTCGGGTGGTTGGGTAAGCGGTTGGCGGTCAACAGATGAGCTCGGCCTCGGTTCTGTTCGACGCGCCGGGGCCGCGGGCGCGGATCCGCAACTGGGTGATCTCGGCGATCGTCATCGCCGTCACCGCGCTGGTGCTGCTGGGGGTGCTGGCCCAGATGGCGGCCAAGGACCAACTGGCGGCGGCCAAGTGGAAACCGTTCCTGACCGCCGATCTGTGGCGGACGTACGTTCTGCCCGGCGTGCAGGGCACGTTGACGGCGGCCGCGGTGTCGATCGCGTTGGCGCTGATCCTCGGTCTGCTGCTCGGCGTGGGCCGACTATCGACGCACGGCTTGCTCCGCTGGCCCTGCGCGGTGATCGTCGAGTTCTTCCGTGCCGTCCCGGTGCTGATCATGATGTTGTTCGCGTTCGCGCTGTACGCGGCCTACGACATGTTTCCGTCGAAGTATCTGGCGCTGGCCGCGGTCATCACGGGGCTGACGCTGTACAACGGAGCGGTCATCGCCGAGATCGTGCGGGCCGGTGTGCATGCGCTCCCCCGCGGGCAGTCCGAAGCGGCGTTCGCCCTCGGCCTGACGTGGGGGCAGACGATGCGTTCGATCCTTCTGCCGCAGGCGATCACATCGATGCTGCCGGTGTTGATCTCCCAGCTCGTCGTGGTGCTCAAGGACACCGCGATCGGTTACGTGATCACGTTCCTCGAACTGGTGCGCCAGGGCGTGCAGATGGGCACCGCGTACGGCAACCTGCTGCCCGCGCTGATCGTGGTCGCGTTGTTGATCATCGCGGTCAACTTCACGCTGTCCTGGGTGGCGACCCGGGTGGAAGCGCGGATGCGCCGTTCGCGTCGCGGGGCGTCGCCGCTGGAGGCCGAGGCCCTCGAACAGGAAGGCGTGCCGGGCGCGAAAGCCGTGTGATCAGACCAGTTCCGCGCAGCGGGCCAGCAGCGCGTCGTCGGGCGGCTGATAGAAGGACAGCACGACGTGCTGGCAACCGAGGCGGGAGTATTCGGCGACGGAGTCGAGTTGAGCGTCGACCTGATCCGGTTGTTCGGGGTGCAGGAACAACTGCACGCCCCGCCGGATCGACGACGGGTCACGGTTTTCCGCTTCGCACGCGTGGTCCAGACCGCTGTTGGCCGCCGCCCACTCCTGCGGCGCGGTGCTCGGCATGTTCCATTCGTCGGCGTGCCGCGCGGCGACCCGCAGCATCTTCGGCTGTGACGCGCCGACCACGATCGGCGGATGCGGACGCTGCAGCGGTTTGGGATCGCAACGCGCCTGCCGCAGCGTGAAGAAGCGGCCGCTGTAGTTGACGGCCTCCTCCGTCCAGAGCCGGCGGATGACCGTGAGCGCCTCGTCCACCATCGCGACCCGCCGACCCGGCGATGGGAAGTCGATCCCGTACCCGCGGTGTTCGTCCTCGTGCCAACCGGCGCCGATGCCGAAGTCCAGTCGTCCACCCGAGATGTGGTCGACGGTGACGGCCATCTTCGCCAGCACCGCGGGGTTGCGATATGTGACACCGGTGACCAGGCAGCCCACCCGCGCGCGCCGCACCACCACGGCCATCGCGGCGAGACTGGTCCATCCCTCGTGGGTCGGAGTCGTGGGATCGACCAGACCGTAGAAGTGGTCGTAGTTCCACACCGCCGGGAAGCCGAGATCGTCGGCCGTCCGCCAGAACCGCTCGAGGACCGGATAGTCGAAGGTGGGTGCCAACTTGACGGATAACTGCATCCGATCTGCCTACGCGGTCGGTGATTTCATTGCAACCGCGCCACGCGGTGTGCACCGCCGACCCGGGTGCGCGGCGAGCGCGTCCTAGACCTGGCGACGCTCGCGTTCGTTGGCCAACGCGACCTTGACGACATCGAACGCCATCGTCTGGCCGTAGCCGCGCCGGGCCAGCATTCCGACCAGCCGACGCGCCAGCTTGGCCTCCTCGCCCTCGACGAGCTTTTCGCGGCGCAGCTTGTCGGCGACCAACCGCTCGGCGCGGGCGCGTTCGGCCCCGGGCTCGTCGTCGGCCAGCGCCGCCTCGATGACCTCGCTGTCGACGCCCTTGGTGCGCAACTCCGCGATCAACGCCCGTCGCCCCTTGCCGGCATTCGCGCGACGGGACCGGACCCATTGTTCGGCGAAGCCGGCATCGTCGATCAGACCGACCTGTTCGAGCCGATCGAGCACCTGGTCGCTGACGTCATCGGGGTAGCCGCGCTTGGCCAGCTGGCCGGCCAGTTCGGCGCGGGTGCGCGCCCGCGCGGTGAGCAGACGCAGACACACGTTCCGCGCCTGCTCCTCGCGCGAGGACTCAGAAGTCGACGGGGGCGGGCAGGACTTCGTCATCTGTCACCACGGCGCCAATGCCGAGCTTCTCTTTGATCTTCTTCTCGATCTCGTTGGCCACCTCGACGTTTTCGAGCAGGAAGTTGCGGGCGTTTTCCTTGCCCTGCCCCAACTGCTCACCTTCGTAGGTGAACCACGAGCCGGACTTGCGGATGAAGCCCTGCTCGACACCCATGTCGATGAGCGAGCCTTCCTTGCTGATGCCCTTGCCGTAGAGGATGTCGAACTCGGCCTGCTTGAACGGCGGCGAAACCTTGTTCTTGACGACCTTGACCCGGGTGCGGTTACCAACCGCGTCGGTGCCGTCCTTGAGGGTCTCGATCCGCCTGACGTCCATCCGAACCGAGGCGTAGAACTTCAAAGCCTTTCCGCCCGTGGTGGTTTCGGGGCTTCCGAACATCACCCCGATCTTTTCGCGGAGCTGGTTGATGAAGATCGCGGTGGTGCCCGAGTTGCTCAGTGCGCCGGTCATCTTCCGCAGCGCCTGGCTCATCAGCCGGGCCTGAAGGCCGACGTGGCTGTCGCCCATCTCGCCCTCGATCTCCGCGCGCGGCACCAGTGCCGCCACCGAGTCGATGACCAGGATGTCCAGCGCACCGGAGCGGATCAGCATGTCGGCGATCTCCAGCGCCTGCTCACCGGTGTCGGGCTGGCTGACCAGCAACGCGTCGGTGTCCACCCCGAGCTTCTTGGCGTACTCGGGGTCCAGCGCGTGCTCGGCGTCGATGAACGCGGCGATGCCGCCGGCGGCCTGGGCGTTGGCGACCGCATGCAGCGCCACGGTGGTCTTACCCGACGACTCCGGGCCGTAGATCTCGATGACCCTGCCCCGCGGCAGACCGCCGATGCCGAGCGCCACGTCCAGGGCGATCGACCCGGTCGGAATGACCGAGATGGGCTGACGGACCTCTTCGCCGAGCCGCATCACCGACCCCTTGCCGAAGCTCTTGTCGATCTGTGCGAGTGCCAGCTCGAGGGCCTTCTCGCGGTCGGGTGCCTGCGCCATGGTGGTCTCCGTCCTTCGGATGTCTCGCTGTTCGGTGATCGGTTTCGATCAGTTGGCCGTGACGCTAGAGGCAGCCACCGACAAGTCGGGACAAGTCGGCCTGACCAGCAGCATCTAGCCGTCGAACACTGCCCACAGTAGACGAACACCTGTTCGACTCAAGTCAGACACGCCGGGCGGCGGGCCAGGCGTGCCGAAAGTCCACTCCCGCCGCGCGCCGCGCGGCCTATGGTGAAGTCATCCCGGCCGAAGCGGGGTCCGCGTGCACGAGATGGCGATAACGCAGAGTGTGGTCGATGCGGTGTGCGAGCACGCCGCGGGACGCCGGGTGCACTGCGTCAGGCTCGAGGTAGGTGCGCTGTGCGCCGTCGTACCCGACTCGATGCGGTTCTGCTTCGAGCTCGCCACCGCGGGCACGGTCGCCGACGGCGCGCGGCTGGACCTCGACGTGCAACCCGGCGCAGCGCGCTGCCGCACCTGCGACCGCAGCTTCGAACTGCCCGACCTGATTCTGTTGTGCCCCTGCGGCAGTGCGGACGTCGAGGTGATCGCCGGACGGGACCTGAAGATTCTGTCGATGGAGGTGAGTTGAGCATGTGCGCAACGTGCGGCTGCGGCGACGACGGGGCGACCATCACCGTCCCGGGACACACCCATTCCCACGACAACGGCCATCACCACCACGAGCACGACCGCCCCACCGAGACCATCACCCTCGAGCAGAAGGTGCTCGCCAAGAACGACGAGCTCGCCGGACACAACCGCGCATGGCTGGCCGCGCGCGACATCCTCGCGCTCAACCTCACCAGCTCCCCGGGCGCGGGCAAGACCACGCTGCTCGAGCGGACGATCCGCGAGCTCAGGCCGGATCGGCCGGTGGCGGTCATCGAGGGCGATCAGGAGACGCTGCTCGACGCCCACCGCATCGAGGCCGCCGGCGCACGCGCGGTACAGATCAACACCGGCGCCGGCTGCCACCTCGACGCCGACATGGTGCACCGCGCGTTACACGAACTCGCCCCGGAGGCAGGCTCGGTGCTGTTCATCGAGAACGTCGGAAACCTCGTCTGCCCCGCGCTGTTCGATCTGGGCGAGCACAGCAAAGTCGTCGTCATCTCGGTGACGGAGGGCGACGACAAGCCGTTGAAGTACCCGCACATGTTCGCCGCGGCGCGACTGGTGATCGTGAACAAGATCGACTTGCTGCCCTACGTGGCATTCGATCTTGAGAAGTGTTGCGGTTACGTGCGATCTCTGAATCGCGACGCGCAGATACTGCCGATGTCGGCAGCCACCGGAGATGGTACCGCGCAGTGGTACGCGTGGATCGAGGATTGCGCAAACTCCGGTACTTCCGTTCCACCCGTTGACAAGACATAGCCCCGGGAGTAAACCCAGATTCAGCGCCCGAACTCGGCGCCACGACACAACGTGAGGTGGGGAGCCCCAGCCCGGCTCCCGGTCGTGAGGGCCCCAGCCCGGCCCCCAGAAAGCTGTGACCTATGCCAACGGAGGCAGCAGTCAAAGCGGAAGAGGCCTTGATCCACGTGCTGTGGATCAACGCCGGATTGAGTTGTGACGGTGATTCTGTGGCGTTGACTGCCGCCACCCAGCCCAGCATCGAGGAGATCGCCCTCGGCGCGCTTCCCGGGCTGCCGAAAATCGCCGTCCACTGGCCCCTGATCGATTTCGAGTGCGGACCGAACGGGGGCGCCGACGATTTTCTCGAGTGGTTCTTCAAGGCCGACAGAGGCGAATTGGAGCCGTTCGTCCTCGTTGTCGAGGGCTCGATCCCGAACGAGAAGATCAAGGCCGAGGGTTACTGGTGCGGATTCGGCAACGATCCGGCCACCGGGCAACCGATGACGACCAGCGAGTGGCTGGATCGGCTGGCACCCAAGGCCACCGCGATCGTCGCGGTCGGAACCTGCGCCACCTACGGCGGGATCCACGCGATGGCGGGAAATCCGACCGGCGCCATGGGCGTGCCCGACTACCTCGGCTGGGAATGGAAGAGCAAGGCCGGCATCCCGATCGTCTGCGTACCGGGCTGCCCCATCCATCCGGACAACCTCGCCGAGACGCTGACCTACCTGCTGTACATGGCCACGGATCAGGCCCCGATGATCCCCCTCGACGACGCGTTACGGCCGCAGTGGCTGTTCGGCGCGTCCGTGCACGAGGGCTGCGACCGGGCCGGCTACTACGAGCAGGGTGATTTCGCGACCGAGTACGGATCGCCGAAATGCATTGTCAAACTGGGTTGTTGGGGCCCGGTCGTGAAGTGCAACGTGCCCAAGCGCGGCTGGATCAACGGCATCGGCGGCTGTCCCAATGTGGGCGGGATCTGCATCGGCTGCACCATGCCCGGATTCCCCGACAAGTTCATGCCGTTCATGGACGAACCCCCCGGCGGCAAGGTGTCCACCGCGGCGTCAGGCCTGTACGGATCGGTGATCCGCAGCCTGCGCCATATCACCGGACGCACCGTCGACAAAGAACCGAAATGGCGCCATCCCGGCACGCAACTCACGACCGGAGCGACCCGCACCTGGTAGCTGCGGCTCGCCCCGGGGCGCGCAGGCGTGCTTTCGGTAGCGAAACGGCCTGTGACGCTTCTCATCAGAAGAAAGAGAAGAGTTCGATGACAACCATCATCCCCGAGCCGTCACACGTGAAGCGCGACCCCGGCCAACTCGTGGAGATGGCGTGGGATCCCATCACCCGGATCGTCGGCAGCCTCGGCATCTACACCAAGATCGACTTCGACAACCGCGAGGTCGTCGAGTGCCACAGCACCTCGTCGATCTTCCGCGGTTACTCGATCTTCATGAAGGGCAAGGACCCTCGCGACGCCCATTTCATCACCAGCCGCATCTGCGGCATCTGCGGTGACAACCACGCGACCTGTTCGTGCTACTGCCAGAACATGGCCTACGGGGTCAAACCGCCGCATCTCGGTGAGTGGCTGATCAACCTCGGTGAGGCCGCCGAGTACATGTTCGACCACAACATCTTCCAGGAGAACCTGGTCGGCGTCGACTACTGCGAGAAGATGGTCTCCGAGACCAATCCGAGCGTGCTCGCGAAGGCCGAGAACGCCCAGGCGCCGCACGCCGACATGCACGGCTACCGCACGATCGCCGACATCATGCGCGCGCTCAATCCGTTCACCGGTGAGTTCTACCGCGAGGCCCTGCAGGTCAGCCGGTGGACGCGAGAGATGTTCTGCCTGATGGAAGGTCGGCACGTCCATCCCTCGACGTTGTATCCCGGCGGCATCGGCACCACCGCGACGGTCCAGTTGATGACCGACTACATGACGCGGCTGATGCGCTACGTCGAGTTCATGAAGAAGGTCGTGCCGATGCACGACGATCTTTTCGACTTCTTCTATGAAGCGCTGCCCGGCTACGACCAGGTGGGGTTGCGCCGCACGCTGCTGGGCTGCTGGGGATCGTTCCAGGATCCCGAGGTGTGCAACTTCGAGTACAAGGACATGGAGCGCTGGGGCGACGCCATGTTCGTCACACCGGGCGTGGTGATCGACGGCAAGCTGCACACCCACTCGCTGGTCGACATCAACCTCGGCATCCGAATCCTGTTGGGCCACTCGTATTACGACGACTGGACCGATCAGGAGATGTTCGTCAAGACCGATCCGCTGGGCAACCCCATCGACCGCAGGCACCCGTGGAACCAGCACACCAATCCGCGGCCGCAGAAGCGCGACTTCGACGGCAACTACAGCTGGGTGATGGCGCCGCGCTGGTTCGACGGCAAGGACCACCTGGCCCTGGACACCGGCGGGGGCCCACTGGCGCGGCTGTGGTCCACCGCGCTGGCCGGGCTGGTCGACATCGGCTACGTCAAGGCGACCGGCCAAAGCGTGCAGATCAACCTGCCCAAGACGGCCCTCAAGGGACCGGTCGAACTCGAGTGGAAGATCCCGCAGTACGGCAGCAACACACTCGAGCGCAACCGCGCCCGGACCTATTTCCAGGCCTACGCCGCCGCGTGCGCCCTGCATTTCGCGGAGAAGGCGCTCACCGAGATCCGTGCCGGCCGGACCAAGACCTGGGAGAAGTTCGAGGTTCCCGACGAGGGCATCGGCTGCGGGTTCACCGAGGCGGTCCGCGGAGTCCTCAGTCACCACATGGTGATCCGCGACGGCAAGATCGCCAACTATCACCCGTATCCGCCGACTCCGTGGAATGCCAACCCCCGCGACAGCTACGGCACCCCGGGACCCTACGAGGACGCGGTCCAGGGCCAGCCCATCTTCGAGGAGAACGACAGGGAGCACTTCAAGGGCATCGACATCATGCGCACGGTGCGCAGTTTCGATCCGTGTCTGCCGTGCGGCGTGCACATGTACCTGGGTAAGGGCAAGACGCTGGACCTGCTGCACTCCCCCACCCAGTCCGTCACCGGGGAATAGGGAATGGCCCCGCCGATCGAGAACGACGCGCAGTGGCGTACGGCGGGTGACCGGATACAGGCCCTGCTGGACGCGTCCGCCGCGGGCGGCCCCGCGGCACACGAGCGGGCGGCCCGGCTCGTCGGTGAGGTGACCGATCTCTACGGCGCCGCGCTCGAACGGATGCTGCGGATCGCGGTGAGCGCCGACGCGGCGTTGGCCGATCGGCTGGCCGCCGACGACCTCGTTGCCAGCCTGCTGCTCGTACACGGATTGCATCCGCACGACGTCCACCGGCGCGTCGAGGACGCCCTGGACGGGGTCCGGCCCTATCTCGGATCGCACGGCGGCGATGTCGCACTCCTCGAAATCGTCGACGGCACCGAAGGATTGACCGTTCGTCTACGGTTCGCCGGCAGCTGCAAGAGCTGCCCGTCCTCGGCGGTCACCCTGGAGTTGACGGTCGAGGATGCCATCCGGGCGGCCGCCCCGGAAATCACCTCGATCGAGGTCGTCGCGCCGGAGTCGGACACCACCGTGATCCCGCCGGCGACGCTGTTCAGCTGCGTCCAGCAGCGCGCACCGGCGCACGCAGCCTGGCACGCGGTACCCGAGTTCGCGGATCTGGCGCCCGGCGAGGTCGCCGGATTCTCCGTAGCGGGGACCACCGTGCTGGCGTGCCGCGTCGACGTCGAGGTGTTCGCCTATCGCGACCGGTGCGGTGTCTGCCGCGAGTCCCTGGCCGGGGCGGCGCTGCATCGCCGCATGGGATCGCCCGCCGGCGACGCGGTGCTGCGCTGCCCGCGCTGCCACGCGCATTTCGACGTCGTGCACGCCGGAGCCTGCGTCGACGGGGGCACCGATCCGCGCGCTCATTTGGAGCCGATCCCCCTGCTGGCGCGCGACGGCGTGCTGTCGATCGCGATGCCCGCCGTACCGACCGAGGCGGGTGTGGCATGACCAGCGCCTACGACGTGCTCGCGATGATCCGGGCCAACCGCGGGGCCCCCGTCCCCGCGGGCGAGCGTTGTGAGATGTGCGCCGAGCCGATCACCGACCAACATCAGCATGTCGTCAACGTCGAGGCGCGGCAGCTGATGTGCGTTTGCCGCGGTTGTTATCTGCTCTTCACCGACACCGATGCCGAACTGCGCTACCGCGCTGTTCCCGACCGGTGGCTGTCCTTCCCGGATTTCGGGCTCGGACGCCGCGAATGGCAGACGCTTCAGATCCCGGTCGGGCTGGCGTTCTTCTTCCGCAATTCGACGCTCGATCGCGTCGTCGCGTTCTATCCCGGCCCGGCGGGCGCGACCGAGTCCGAACTGGATCTCTTCGCGTGGGACGGCGTCCGCGCGGCAGACCCGCGAGTGGACCTGCTCGCCGACGACACCGAGGCATTGCTCGTGCGGGTGCCCGACGACGAAACCCGCGCCCCGCAATGCTTCCTGGTGCCCATCGATGCCTGTTACGAGTTCGTCGGCATGCTCCGCCGGCTGTGGCACGGATTCGACGGCGGTCAGCAGGTCAGCGACTACGTCGACGACTTCTTCGAACACGTCCGGACCCGGGGCAAGGTGGTGGCGCCGTGCCAGAGCTGACCTTCGCGGTGCTCGACGTCTGCGCCGAGCCCTATGCGGTGACACCGGTGCTCACCGCGCGGATCGGGCTCGCTACCGACGGTGACGAGCCCGTGCACGCGATCGCGCTGAGGTGCCAGGTCCGCATCGAACCGCTGCGTCGTCGCTACAGCGATCAGGAGGCGCTCGGACTGCTCGACCTGTTCGGCCCCCGCGAACGCTGGGACACCACACAACACAACTTCGTTTGGCAGCACACCGGCACGATGGTGCCGGGCTTCTCCGGTACCACCCGGGTCGAACTACCGCTCGAGTGCACCTACGACCTCGAGGTGACCGCGGCCAAATACTTCCACGCTCTGCGCGACGGTGCGATCCCGCTGCAATTCTTGTTCAGTGGAACGGTTTTCACCCGTGGCGAAAAGAACCTGAGCGTACAGCACATCCCGTGGGACCGCGAGGACCACTACGACCTACCGGTCTCGACGTGGCACGACCTGATGCGGCTGCACTACCCGAACACCGGCTGGCTGCGGTTGGGACACGACACCATCGACGCACTCACCGAATTCAAATCCGCTCGCGGCCTGCTCAATTACGACGATGCGATCACCTCGCTTCTGGCAGCCCACACCGCAGAGGAGGTTCGATGACCGCAGACTGGGATCACGCACGGGCCGTCGCGGACGCGGTGCTCTATGAGGGCTACCTGCTGTACCCCTACCGCGCCAGCTCGAGCAAGAACCAGTCCCGTTGGCAATTCGGAGTTCTGGGACCGCGCGGCGCGGCGGAGGCCGCGATCGGTGAGGACGCCTCGCTGTCCACCCAGGTGTTGTTGGCCCCGCACGGCATCCCGATGGTCACCGGCGTGGTCCGGTTTCTGCAACTGCAGCACCGCGGCGTCGAACGCGATGCCGGTGACGGCCGCTTCGAGCCCGTCGGCGAATTGCGCTCGGGACCCGACTGCTGGGTCAGCTGGGACGAGGCCGTCGAGTGTGAGATTTCGATCGATCCCTTCCCGGTGATGAGCCTTCCTCGCACACTGGATATCTCGGTGCCGGCGGCCGAGGAGTCCGAACCCGTCGCAGGCGGCAGGTTTGTGCGGACACGACGCGAGCTCAGCGGTCGGCTCGACATCTCCGCGGAGAAGGACGGCGATCTCCTGCGGCTGCGGTTCGATGTGTGCAACACCGCACCGCCCGCGGCCGACAAGAACGAGGCGATCGCCGCGTCGCTGATCGGAACCCATCTGCTGCTGGAGGCCGCCGACGGCGAGTTCGTCTCGCTGCTCGACCCGCCGGACTCGGCCGCCGACGCCGCGGCCCGGTGTCGTCAGCACCGCTGTTTTCCGGTGCTCGCCGGGCCCGCGCCGCATCGGGATCTGGTGCTCGCATCACCGATCATCCTCTACGACCACCCCGAGATCGCCGAGCAGAGCAAGGGTGCGCTCTACGACTCGACCGAGATCGACGAGATCCTGACGCTGCGCGTCATGACCATGACCGACGAGGAGAAGGCGCAGGCCCGCGCCACCGACGAACGCGCCGCGGCGATCATCGACCGCTGCGATGCGATGTCGCCCGAAGCGATGCTCGATCTGCATGGCGTACTGCGCGATCCGCATGCATCGAGCCGCGAACCGGGCCTGATCCCGGAGATCCCGGCCGGCGCCGAATGGTGGGATCCGACGGCGGACGCGGCGGTGCGGCCGGACTCGGATGCCGTGCTGGTCAACGACACTCGCGTCGCCCGCGGCAGCCGTGTCCGGTTGCATCCCTGTCGGCGGGCCGACGCTCAGGACCTGTTCTACGCCGACAAGATCGCGCGCGTCACCTCGGTGCACGAAGACGTCGACGGTGAGCACCACATCGGCGTGGTCATCGAGGACGATCCCGGGGCCGAGCTGCACGACTGGTACGGCCGCTACCTGTACTTCGCACCCGACGAAATCGAACCTCTGGTTGAAGGGAGTCCGCAATGGAAGTGATCGGCTGGATAGCGGTCGGAGTCGTGGCGGTCGTGGCCGCGGCGGCGGCGCTGATAGGTATCCGCTCTGTACCGGACGCCCGGCGGTACATGAGAATGCGCCGGATGTGAGCCAGAACGGGGTGACCCCATCTCCCGAATTCTGGTAGCCGGGCTCGGCAACATCTTCCTCGGGGACGACGGCTTCGGTCCCGAGGTTCTGCGTTGTGTGCCGGACGCCCTCACCGGACCGCACGTTCACGCGAGGGATTACGGGATCGGAGGCATGCATCTGGCCTACGACCTGCTCGACGACTGGGACGCCCTGGTCCTCGTCGACGCCATCCCCGATCGCGGCGCGCCGGGCACACTGCACGTGTTCGAGGCCGACCTCGAGAATGCGGGGGCGGCGACGGGTCTCGATGCGCACGCGATGGATCCCGCGGCGGTGTTCGCGAGCCTCAACGCGCTCGGGGGCACTCCGCCCTACACCGTGGTGATCGGTTGCGAGGTCGATTGCGTCGACGAGGGTATCGGGCTGTCGGACGCCGTGGCGGCCGCGGTGCCCGGCGCCGTGGCGGCGATCGGCGAGGTGGCCGCCGGGCTCCTGGCCCGCGTGTCGGTGGCGGAGGGCTGAACGATGTGTCTGGGCATACCGGGGCGGGTCGTGACGATGCTGGACGGCTACGGCGACCAGTTGGCGCTCGTCGACGTCGCCGGTGAGCACCGCAAGGTCAACGTCGGCATGCTGGCCGAGGAGACGTTCTCGCCGGGCGACTGGGTGATCATCCACATGGGCTTCGTCGTGGAGAAAACCGACAAGGCCGGGGCCGACGCCGCGCTCGCGGGGCTGCAGTTGATGGGCAGCGGTGAACCCGTTGACGGCGTGGAGGATCCGTCATGACCACGCGGCGTCGGTTGCGTGTGCGCGTCGCCGGAGTCGTGCAGGGGGTCGGTTTCCGGCCCTTCGTGTACACGACGGCCGCCGCGCTGGGGCTGACGGGGTCCGTCCGCAACGACAGTTCCGGCGCGCTCATCGACGTCGAGGGCGACGCGGCCGACGTCGAGGCGTTCCTGATCCGCCTGCGTGACCGTCCGCCGCCGCTGGCGGTGATCGAAAGCCTTGACACCGAGCAGCTTCCGGTCGCGGGCGGAACCGGCTTCGTCATCGCCGACACCTCGCGGGACGACGGTGGCCGCACGCTGACCTCACCCGACGTCGCCATGTGCGCCGACTGCACCGCCGAACAGCGCGACCCGCACAACAGACGCTTCCGCCATGCGTTCATCAACTGCACGAACTGCGGACCCCGGTTCACCATCATCTCCTCGCTCCCCTACGACCGTCACGCCACCACCATGGCCGCCTTCGACATGTGCGAGGCCTGCGCCCGCGAATACCACGATCCCGCCGACCGGAGGTTCCACGCCCAGCCCGTCTGCTGCCCCGACTGCGGCCCGACGTTGACGTTCCGCGACCGCGGCGGCGCCGCGACGACGGGCGAAGACGCGCTGCGGCGCGCACGCCGATTGCTCGGCGACGGCGGCATTCTCGCGGTCAAGGGCATCGGCGGCTACCACCTGGCGTGTGACGCCGCCGACGAACGCGCCGTCACCGAGTTGCGCGC
>NZ_CVTB01000286.1 GCF_001050015.1 Mycolicibacterium malmesburyense | reverse complement strand
GAGGCTGCTGCGCCGCAGGCCCTGCCGATGCGGCGCCACCCCCGCCGGGCGCCCCACCTGCGCCGGGTGCCGCGCCCCCGCCGGACGCCGCGCCCCCACCGGGAGCCGCACCCGCGCTCGGTGCCGCGCTGGGCGCCGCAGTCGGTCCACCCGACAACTGCGCGCCCTGCATGGCCTGCTGCATGAGCGAGCCGAACATCCCGGTCTGCCCACCGAGGGCCTGCGACGGTGCGCCCGCCATCTGTCCCATCTGCCCGGCCTGCTGGCCGACCTGGCCGAGCATCCCCACGATCTGGCCGACCGACTGCGAGCCGACGTCGTCGGAGTTCTCGTAAGCGGCCTGCGCGGCACCGACCTTGCCGGAGAACGTGTTCTCCTTGGCCGACAGCGCGGCGACGTTGGTGGTCAGCTGCGCGGCCAGGGTCGGCAGCACCGCCGCGATGGTGGCGCTCATCGCGTCCTGCCCCGCCGCGATCGTCGGGATCTCGGGCAGCTCGACCGCCGCCGCATTCCAGCTGATGCCGTCGGGCTTTCTCAGCGGGCTACCCATGCGCGCTCCTCGTCACCAGTCGTCATCGTCATCGTCGTCGAGCTCGTGCTCGAGCGGCTCGGGCACGGCCAGCCCGGCCACGGTGCCTCCGCTGGCACCGCGTTGGCCCATCATCGGCGCCATCCCGCCCATACCGCCGCCCGCGGCCATCGGAACGGCCCCGCCGCCGGCGGTGGCTCCGGTGGTCGCGCCCTCGGGGGCGGGTGCGGTGCTCACGGCTTTGCTGCCGACGAGGTTGGCCATCTGCGGCGTCTGCAGCGGTGCACCGCCGGCACCGGGCAGCGACGCCGCACGCACCATGCCCGAACCGCCTCCGGCGCCCGACCCGCCGGCCAGCGGATGGTTGGAGAACGACGAGAACGGCAGCCCCGCGGCGCCCAACGCGTCGGCCTTGCCGCCCTGACCGAACATCGACGTCAGTTGTTGCAGCGGCTGGGAGAGCTGCTGGCCCAGCTGCTGCGGCACAGCCATCAGCGACTGGCCGAGCTGCATGGGCAGCTGTGCGGCCATGGACCCCATCTGACTCATCATCTGCATGGCCTGAGAAGAGCCGTCGCCCGCCTGCTGCGCAGCCTCCTTCCCGCCGTCCTGCGCCTCCTCGGCGCCGGGCACGGGCGGGGCGCCGAACAACGGGATGCTCGGCGGAACACCGAGGGTGTTGGCCAGCTCGGTGGTGTTGGTCGTGATGTTGGCGATGTTCTGCGACAACCCCATCTTGATCCGGCTCTGCACCAGCTCCTGGGCGTTGGGCAACGGCATCGCCGCGATGCCCTCACATTCGTGCTGCACCTCTTGGGCGATCGCGTTGGCCAGCATCTTGGTCTTGACGACGGTGGCCTCCATCGCGCGCAGCTTGGTCGCGATCGCGGCGGCCTGCGCCGCGTTGGCCTCGTGTCCGCCGATGATCGTGGTGGCCTCCCCCGCCGCGGCGACCGCACCCGCACCCTCCCACGAATCGGACAGCTTCATCAGCTGGCCCTGCTGTTCGGGGACCACATTGCCGCTGATCTTGGCGGCGAGCGCCTCGTAGGACGCCGCCGCGGCGGCCAACGTCTCCTCGTCGACGTTCGGCCAGCCCGGGCCCGTCACGGTCTGACCACCGTACGGGCTGGTATCGGGCGCGATGCCCATGGCGCGACCCCCTTGATGACACGCTACGGGTCTCAAACCTACCGTGCCCCGGATAGCTGTCCGTGCGCCGATTGTGGCCCCCACGACGCCCGATCAGCGCTTCCACACCTCATCGAGACGGCCGGCGGATAGCCGGAGCCACCTATGCACGCCGATCTCGGCGAGGAATCGCTCGTCGTGGCTGACGACGATGAAGGCGCCCCGATACGCGTTCAGGGCGGACTGCAGTTGGCCGACGCTGACCAGGTCGAGGTTGTTGGTGGGCTCGTCGAGCAGCAGCAGCTCCGGTGCCGGTTCGGCGAACAGCACGCATGCGAGCGTCGCGCGCAACCGCTCGCCACCGGACAGCGCGCCCACCGGGAGATGGATGTGGTCCCCGTGGAATCCGAACTGCGCCAGCAGGTGCATGCGACGGGTGTGCGACAGGCCCGGCGCGGATACGGCCAGGCTCTCGGCGACGGTGTTGCGCGCGTCGAGCAGATCGAGCCGCTGTGACAGATACGCGACCCTACCGCCGCCACGCCACACCTCTCCGCCCCCCGGCGTCAGATCCCCGCCGACGATGCGCAACAGTGTCGACTTGCCGACGCCGTTGGGACCGGTCAGCGCGATACGCTCGGGTCCGCGCACCGACAGGTCGACGCCGTCGAGAAGCAGACGCTCCCCGGTTCCGAAGCGTAACCCCTTGACGGTGAGTACATCTCGCCCCCGTGGCACATCGGTGTCTGGCAGGTCCACGACGAGCGCGTCGTCGTCTCGGACCGCACGCTCGGCCTCATCCAGACGCACCCTGGCGTCGTCGACCCGTGCGGCGCCGACACGATCGATGCGGCCAGCCGATTCCTGCGCACGCCGCTTCTGCGCCCCGGCAATGATTTTCGGGATTCCGGCGTCTTTGATGTTGCGCGCCGCCGTGCCGGCTCGTCGCGCCGCCCGTTCGCGGGCCTGTTGCATCTCCCGCTTCTCGCGCTTGAGCAGCTGCTGTGCGCCGCGCACGTTGTTCTCGGCGACTCGTTGCTCGTGGCTCACCGCTTCGGTGTACATCGTGAAATTGCCGCCGTATGAGCGTATCTCGCCGCGATACAGTTCGGCGATCCGGTCCATGCGGTCGAGCAGCACCCGGTCGTGGCTGACCACCAGCAGGCATCCGGTGAAGTCGTCGAGCGCGCCGTAGAGGCGGTGGCGCGCGTCGACGTCGAGGTTGTTGGTGGGCTCATCGAGTAGCAACACGTCGGGGCCCGCGAGCAACTGGGCGGCGAGGCCGATGCTGATGATCTCGCCGCCGGACAGCGTCTCGAGCCGACGGTCGAGCGCGATATGGCCCAGGCCGAGCCGGTCGAGCTGGGCCCGCGCGCGCTCCTCGACGTCCCAGTCGTCGCCGATCGTGGTGAAGATCTCGGGGTCGGGGTCGCCGCCGGCCAGTGCGTCGAGGGCATCGATGACGCGTGCGACGCCGAGTATCTCGGCGACGGTCTGATGCGCGACGTACGGCAGTGACTGCGGCAGGTACGCGAGCCTGCCGTCGAGGGTGACCGAACCCGACGTCGGCGTCAGCTCGCCGGCGATCAGCCGCAGCAGCGCGCTCTTGCCCGCCCCGTTGGGAGCGACGAGGCCGGTCCTGCCGACGCCCACGGTGAACGACAGGTCGTCGAACAGTGGTGTGTCATCGGGCCACACGAAAGACAGATGTGAACAGACGATGGAAGACATGTGAGTGATCGCTTCGTGGTCGCACGGAAGAAGGGACGGTCGGATCCGGGAACACCCGGAGACGTCGTCAACTCACATGTCTTCAGAGTAGGTGCGCGGTCAAGCGGTTAAATACCGGCGCAACGTGTCGGTCGCCTCGGTGATCTTGTCGACCTCGACGCGCTCGTCGACGCGGTGCGCCAGGTTCGGGTCGCCGGGACCGTAGTTGACCGCCGGAATGCCGAGCGCGGCGAATCGGGCTACGTCGGTCCATCCGTACTTGGCGCGGACCTGTCCGCCGGCGGCCTGCACCAACGCGGCCGCGGCGGGTTTGGTCAGTCCGGGCAGCGCACCGGCGGCGGCATCGGTCACGGCGATCTCGACGTCCATGCCGTCGAAGACCTCACGCACGTGGTGCAGCGCGTCGTCGACGCTGCGGTCGGGCGCGAACCGGAAATTCACCGTCGCCGACGCCGCGTCGGGTATGACGTTGCCCGCGATGCCGCCGTCGATGTGCACGGCCGAGAGGCCTTCGCGGTAGGTGCAGCCGTCGATCTCCACGCTGCGAGCCTGGTATGACGACAGCCGGTCCAGCACGGCACCGAGCTTGTGAATCGCGTTGTCGCCCAGCCAGGATCGCGCCGAGTGGGCGCGGGTCCCGGCGGCGCTGACGACGACGCGCAACGTGCCCTGGCAGCCGGCCTCGATGTAGCCGCCCGACGGTTCGCCGAGGATCGCGACGTCGGCCCGCAGCCAGTCGGGCAGCTGTTCCTCGATGCGGTTCAGCCCGTTGGCCGACGCCTCGATCTCCTCGCAGTCGTACATCACCAGCGTGATGTCGTGCTTCGGCTCGGCCACGGTGGCGGCCAGGTGCAAGAACACCGCGTCACCGGATTTCATGTCCGAGGTGCCGCAGCCGTGCAGTTCGCCGTCGACGAGGCGGCTCGGCAGGTTGTCGGCGACGGGCACGGTGTCGAGGTGGCCGGCGAGCAGGACCCGCGAACCCAGCCCCAGGTTGGTGCGGGCCAGCACGGCATCGGCGTTGCGGATGACCTCGAGGTTCGTCTGTTCGCGCAGCGCGGCCTCGACCTCGTCGGCGATGCGCCTCTCCTTGCGCGACTCGCTGGGGATGTCCACCAGCGCGGCGGTCAGCGCGATCGGATCACCGTGCAAATCGAGGCCCACACGGCTGACGTTAGTCTCTACAGCGTGACTTCTGCTGCAGGTATTGGGCTGGCGACGATCGCCGCCGACGGATCGGTCCTCGACACATGGTTCCCGGCACCCGAACTCGGCGGCGACGGCCCGTCGGGCACGACTCGGCTGTCGGTGGCCGAGCTACCCGAGGAGCTGGGCGCGCTGACCGGGCGCGACGAGGATCGCGCGGTCGACGTCGTCGCGGTCCGGACGGTGATCTCGTCGCTGGACGACAAGGCCACCGACGCCTACGACGTGTATCTGCGCCTGCACCTGCTCTCGCACCGGCTCGTCGCGCCGCACGGCCTGAACGCCGACGGCTTCTTCGGGGTGCTGACCAACGTCGTGTGGACGAACCACGGGCCGTGCGCGGTCGCGGACTTCGAGACCGTACGGGCTCGGCTGCGCAAGCGCGGCCCGGTGACCGTCTACGGCGTCGACAAGTTCCCGCGGATGGTCGACTACGTGCTGCCCGCCGGCGTGCGGGTGGCCGACGCCAACCGCGTGCGCCTGGGCGCGCACCTGGCCGAGGGGACGACCGTCATGCACGAGGGCTTCGTCAACTTCAACGCGGGCACGCTCGGCAGCTCGATGGTGGAGGGCCGGATCTCGGCCGGCGTGGTGGTCGGCGACGGGTCCGACGTCGGCGGTGGCGCGTCGATCATGGGCACGCTGTCGGGCGGCGGCACCGAGGTGATCTCCATCGGCGAGCGGTGCCTGCTCGGCGCCAATGCGGGCCTTGGCATTTCGCTCGGCGACGACTGCGTCGTCGAGGCCGGGTTGTACGTCACCGCGGGCACCAAGGTGCAGACCGGCGACGGCAAGACCGTCAAGGCGCGCGAGCTGTCGGGCGCGAACAATCTGTTGTTCCGGCGCAATTCGTTGTCGGGCGCCGTCGAGGTGGTCAAGCGCGACGGCACCGGCATCACGCTGAACGAGGCCCTCCACCAGAACTGACGCCCCTCCTCTGTTCGCGCCAGCGCCCGTGTCTGTACCGCGACACGCCGGTGTAGGTGTACATTTCGCGGTCGCTCGCGCTCAATCGGCTGCGGCGTTCGGCTTCAGCGGCGGGCAGCGACCGTCGACGGCGACCAACTCGAAGTGCCAGATCTCATTCGCGTAGACCTGACACAGGCCGAACTTGCGACCGTTGGCGATGAGCCATTTGTCCGCTGCGACGGGACCGATGTCGACGGCTTGACCGGTGATGTGCTTGGACTTCTCCGGTGAGGCCACGAATTCCCGTGCCGCTTCGACGCTTCCGTACCTGACGACGCCGTCGCCGAACAGCCGTTCCTGGAAGCCCTTCGATCGCCAGCCGGACGAGATGCGCATCTCGATGCCGTCGGACTCGGCGCTGCGGGCCGCCTTCTGCACCGCCTCGCGCAGCGCCGGGTCGAGCCACTTCACGATCGGGTTGTGGGTGTCGAACGGGCTGACCGTTCGGCCGTCGGGCAGCCAACCGCCGACGGTGTCCTGTGCGGCGGGCCCGATGCTCAGCGGCTCCTGCCCGACGACGGGTGCGGGTGCCGGAGGCGGCGGGGTAGTGCCGCACGCGGCTATTGCGCCCACCGATGCGGCCGCGAGCGTGCCGATGATGCCGAGTTTTCGCGGCGTGTCGTGTGCAGACAAGCACGCTCGCGCCAAGAGGGATCGGGGGGTCAATGTTCGGCGGCCAGGATGCAGAATTCGTTGCCCTCCGGATCGGCTAGCACGACCCACGACTCGTCGCCCTGGCCGATGTCGACGCGCCGCGCGCCGAGGCCGACAACCCGATCGACCTCGGCCTGCTGATCGTCGGGCCGGAAATCGAAGTGGATGCGGTTCTTCACGACCTTGTCGTCAGGCACCGAGAGAAACAACCACTTCGGGCCCGCGCCCGGCGGCGCGTGCAGCACGACGTCGCCGTCGTCGTCGACGTCGTGGGGCCAGCCGAGCACCTGCGACCACCACCGGCCCAGAGCGGTGGCGTCGTGGGCGTCGATGCAGATCTCGTCGAATTCGAGCGTCACCGCGTCAGCTCCTTCTTCAGCACCTTGCCCATCGCGTTGCGCGGCAACGAGTCGACGAGCCGCACCTCGCGTGGCCGCTTGTGGATCGAGAGCTGTTGCGCCACATACTCGATGAGCTCATCGGGCGTGGCTTCGCCGACGACGAATGCGACGATGCGCTGGCCGAGGTCGTCATCGGGCGCACCGACGACCGCCACCTCGCGCACGCCGGGATGTCCGAGCAGCGCGGTCTCGATCTCACCCGCGCCCACCCGGAAGCCCCCGGTCTTGATCAGGTCGACGGACTCGCGTCCGACGATGCGGTGCATGCCGTCGGCGTCGATCACCGCGACATCGCCCGTGCGGTACCAGCCGTCGGCGTCGAGCACCTCGGCAGTCGCATCGGGGCGGTTGAGGTAACCGTCGAACAACGTGGCGCCCCGAACATGAAGCTGCCCAATGGTTTCGCCATCGTGCGGTACCGCGCCGCCCTGTTCGTCGACCAGGCGTGTCTCGACACCGGCCAATGGCAAACCCACCCACCCGGGTCGGCGCTCGCCGTCGGCGCGGGTGCTGATCGTGATCAGCGACTCCGTCGAGCCGTACCGTTCGACGGGCTGGTGCCCGGTGCGTTCGGCCAACAGGTCGAACACCGGTACCGGCAGCGGGGCGCTGCCCGACACCAACAGCCGCGCGGATCTCAGCGCCGCGGCCGACTCCGCGTCGTCGGCCACCCGCGACCACACCGTCGGCACCCCGAAGTACAGCGTCCCGCCGGCCGCGGCGTAGTTCTGCGGCTTCGGTTTGCCGGTGTGCACGAAGCGGTTTCCGATGCGCAGCGACCCGAGCAGGCCGAGGATCAGCCCGTGCACGTGGTACAGCGGCAGCCCGTGCACCAGGACATCGTCGGGCGTCCACTGCCACGCCTCGGCGAGCGCATCGATATCGGCGGCGATCGCCCGACGGCTGATGAGGACGCCCTTGGGCGGGCCGGTCGTGCCGGACGTGTAGATGATCAGCGCGGGTGACTCGGCGGCCGGTTCGGCATAGCGGTGCCACGAGCGGGCGTGCAGCCGCACCGGCACATGCTGCAGCCCCTCGGTCTCGGCGGGCTTCTCCCCCAACCAGGCCTGCGCGCCGGAGTCGGTCAGGATGTGCCTGCGCTCGGCGGCGCCGACGTCGGCGGGCACCGGCACGACGGGCACACCGGCGATCAGGCAACCCGTCACCGCCAGGACCGTCTCCACGGTCGGGGTGGCCAGGACGGCGACGCGTTGCGCACCGGCGACGCGCTCGGCGACCGACGTCGCGGCGCCCACCAGATCGCTGCGCGACAACTGCGCACCGTCGATGCGAACGGCGTCTCCGATGTCGGCACCACCCGCGACCGCGGCGGGGTTCAGCGAAGCCAGCAGCATAAGCAGCGAGGTTACCCACATCGGCTCGGCGATACTGTGCGCGTGACACACATCGAGCGGCTGGCCTCACGCGAGGTCTACCGGAACAACTGGATGACGCTGCGTGAGGACGACATCCGAAGGCCCGACGGCACCAGCGGCATCTACGCCGTCGTGGACAAGCCGACGTACGCCCTGGTGATCGCGCGCGACGGCGACCGGTTCCGGCTGGTCGAGCAGTTCCGCTATCCGCTGGGCCTGCGACGCTGGGAGTTCCCGCAGGGCACCGCGCCGGACCGCAAGGACCTCGCGCCCGCCGACCTCGCGGCACGCGAACTGCGCGAGGAGACGGGCCTTCGCGCGTCGGAGATGGTCCGCATCGGCCTGCTCGACGTGGCGCCGGGGATGAGCAGCCAGCGTGGCTGGGTGTTCTTGGCGACGGGCCTCGCCGAGGGTGAGCACGACCGCGAGCACGAGGAACAGGACATGCACAGCCAGTGGTTCACGCGCGCCGAGGTCGAGCAGATGATGCGCGACGGCGTGATCACCGACGCCCAGTCGATTGCCGCGTGGGGGCTGCTGTTGCTCTCGGAGCGCTGACTCGTGCGATGAGTTCGGCCGCGTTGCGGAGTCTTCCCCATGACGCACAAAGCGACGGGAGACTGAACATGACCGCAACAAACACCATGCGGATCGGCATGTACTCGTTCGAGTGCCGCGACGCCGCAGAGCTGGCTCGGTTCTGGTCGAGGCTGCTGGATCGTCCGGTCGACGAGCACTCATCCGCACACTTCGCGACCATCGGCCTCGACGACGGCGGCGGCGTGACCTGGATGTTCCAGGCGCGTCCCGCCGCCGACCTGCCCACGGGGCACAACCGGCTGATGATCGACTTCGACGGCGGACCCGGGTGGTCCGAGCACTCCGACCGGATCGAATCGTTGGGCGCGGTGCGGGTGAGCGAGCACGAGGAGGACGGATTGAACTGGGTCGTCTTCCGCGATCCGGAGGACAACACGTTCCGCATCTTCTCCCCGCGCCCGAAATGAGGTCCGTTCGCCGATACCGATCAGTGACGGCGGATTTCGCGCCGAAACCGTCGAACCGCGCCCCGCCCAAGTTCGTATAAGGAGTAGGAGCGATCGGAAAGGGGTGACACGATGACCGCGCTGTACGGGATGATGGCGATGATGCCGCTGGTGTTCGGCGGCGCCGGCTATTTCCTCGTGTCCTCCGCCGGCCGCGGCGAGACCCGCACCCAGCCGAGGCGGTGACATCGAGACCAATCCGTGACGGTGTCGTAGCCTTCAGCAAACCGTGTCGCGGGGCTTTGCCGCGGTTCGGCTCAGTAGTGTTCTCGACATGTCCGGCCGCACCCTGACCAGCACGCTGTTGGGGATGACTTGTGCTGCGGCCGCTAGCCTTTCAGTGCTGCCGGTGGCCGACGCAGCGAATCCGGCGTGGAACGGGCGCTATCAGATCGTCACCTATGCCTCGGACAAGATGGGCACCAGCATCGCCGCCGCACAACCCGAACCAGACTTCAGCGCGCAGTACGTGCTGGTGACCGACTGCACGGCGGGGTTGTGCGTGGCCACCGTCGTCGAGGGGCCCGCACCGAGCAATCCCACCATCCCGCAACCGATCCGATACACCTGGGACGGGTCGCGGTGGCAGTACGCCTACAACTGGCAGTGGGAATGCTTCCAGGGCGACGGCGTGCCCAGCCAGTACGCCCCGGCCCGGTCGCGCGTGTTCTACGCCCCCGATATCGACGGCCAGCTGTTCGGGACCTGGCACACCGAGATTCTCGCCGGTCCGTGCCGGGGCACGGTGCTGATGCCCGTCGCCGCCCGTCCGACCTAGGAGTCCGGGCGTTCGGCCAGCGCCCGCAGGAAGAACACCAGGTTGGCGGGCCGTTCGGCGAGCCTTCGCACGAAGTACCCGTACCACTGCGTCCCGAACGGCACGTACACCCGCACGTGATGGCCCGCGTCGGCCAGCCTGCGCTGCTCGGCATCGCGGATCCCGTACAGCATCTGGTACTCGAAGTCGTCTCGGCCACGGTTGTTCTCGGCGGCGATGGCCGGTACCGCGTCGATGACCGCGGGATCGTGTGAGGCCACCATCGGATAGCCGGCGCCGGCCATCAATACCCGCAGGCATCGCAGATAGGAGTCCGTGACGTCGTCACGGTCGCGGTAGGCCACGGATGCCGGTTCCTCGTAAGCACCCTTGCACAGCCGGATTCGCGCACCCGAGGCCGCGAACTCCTGGCAGTCGGCGTGGGTGCGCTTGAGATAGGCCTGCAACACCGTTGCCAGCCAATCGAACTCGGTCCGCAAATCACGCACGATCGACAGGGTCGAATCGGTGGTGGTGTGGTCCTCGGCGTCCACCGTCACCCACACCCCGATACGCTGCGCCCGCTCGCAGATGGTGTGGGCGTTCTCCAGCGCGATCTTCTCCCCGTCGCGGGCCAGCGCCTGGCCCAACGCCGAGAGCTTCAACGACACCTCGAGCGGCCGCACGGGGGTCGGCTCCTCCTCGCGTCGCGCGAGGCCGTCGAGCAGCGTCAGATACGCGTTCATGTTCTCGGTCGCGGTGTCCGCGTCGGTCACGTCCTCGCCGAGGTGGTCGATCGACACGAGGCGGCCCGAATTCCGCAACCGGACAACGGAGTCGAGCGCGTCGTGCACGGTCTCCCCCGGTACGAATCGGTGCACGACCTCGCGCGTGACCGGTAGCCGCTCGGCGGTCCTGCGCAGGTAATCGCGGCGACTGGCGGCCAGGATCACCGGTCGGGCCACGCGGTCGAAGACTCCCATCACTGCCCCATGTGCGGATAGTTGTGATCGGTCGGGGGCACCAGCGTCTCCTTGATCGACCGCGCCGACGTCCAGCGCAGCAGGTTCAGCGGCGAACCGGCCTTGTCGTTGGTGCCCGAGGCCCGCGACCCGCCGAAGGGCTGCTGTCCGACGATGGCGCCGGTGGGCTTGTCGTTGATGTAGAAGTTGCCCGCGGCATGCCTCAGCCGCCGCTGGGCCTTCAGCACGGCCGCGCGGTCGTCGGCGATCACCGCGCCGGTCAGCGCGTACCTCGCGCCGGTGTCGACGATGTCGAGAATGCGGTCGTAGTCGTCGTCCGGGTAGACGTGCACGGCCAGGATCGGCCCGAAGTACTCGGTGCAGAACGCCTCGTCGGCCGGGTCGTCGGACAGCAGCACCGTCGGCCGGACGAAATAGCCGTCCGTGTCGTCGTATTCGCCGCCGACGGCAATGGTCACGTGGGCGTCCTTCGCGCGTTCGATCGCCTTGACGTTCTTGGCGAACGCGCGGTCGTCGATCAACGCGCCGCCGAAGTTGGTCAGGTCGGTGACGTCGCCGAAGCGCAGTTTCCCTGTCGCCGAGAGGAAGTCGTCGCCCATCTGCCGCCATACCGAGCGCGCGATGAACGCCCGCGACGCCGCCGAGCACTTCTGGCCCTGATAGTCGAAGGCACCGCGGATCAGCGCGGTGCGCAACACATCGGGTTGGGCGCTGACGTGCGCGACGACGAAGTCCTTACCGCCCGTCTCACCCACCAGGCGCGGATAGCCGTGATAGCGGTCGATGTTGGCGCCCACCTCCCGCCACAGATGCTGGAACGTCGTCGTGGACCCGGTGAAGTGGATGCCCGCCAGCCGTGGATCGGCCAGCGCCACATCGGAAACCGCCACGCCGTCACCGGTGAGCATGTTGATGACGCCGGGCGGGAGGCCGGCCTGTTCCAGCAGCTGCATGGTCAGGTAGGCCGCGAAGGTCTGGGTGGGCGACGGCTTCCACACCACGGTGTTGCCCATCAGCGCAGGCGCCGTCGGCAGGTTTCCCGCGATCGCGGTGAAGTTGAACGGGGTGATCGCGTACACGAACCCGTCGAGGGGCCGGTAGTCGGTGCGGTTCCACACCCCGCGCACGCTGATCGGCTGCTGGGCGAGGATCTGACGAGCGAACGAGACGTTGAATCGCCAGAAGTCGATGAGTTCGCAGGCGGCGTCGATCTCGGCCTGATACGCCGACTTGGACTGGCCGAGCATGGTCGCGGCGCACAGCTTTTCGCGCCAGGGGCCCGCGAGCAGGTCGGCCGCGCGCAGGAAGACCGCGGCGCGTTGGTCGAACGGGGTCGCCTCCCACTCGGCCTTGGCGGCCATCGCGGCCTCGACGGCGGCGGCGGCGTCGGCGTGGGTGGCGTTGGTGAATGTGCCCAGCCGCTGCGAATGACGGTGTGGCTGCACCGCGTCGATTCGGTCGCCATCGCCCATGCGGTGGCGGCCGCCGATGACATGGGGCAAATCGACGGGTTCGGTGGCGGCGGTGCTCAGCGCTTCGAGGAGCCGGGTGCGTTCACCCGAGCCGGGCACATAGTCGTGGACCGGTTCGTTCGTCGGAAGAGGCACGTCAGTGATGGCATCCATGGCGAAATGATGCTCGGTTCCGACACGGATTCCGATGGCCGATCCGACAATGGCACCCGCGATCTATAGTCGGATCAGACAAAGGGGCGTGCGATGGAACCACGGACCGCCGGACTCGGGCTGGGCCGCCTGCTGCTGGCGCTCGACCGCACGATGGTGACGCTGGTCGAGGCGCCGCGCGGGCTGGACATGCCCGTCGCGTCGGTGGCCCTGGTCGACGCCGACGACGTTCGGCTGGGCCTGGCCGTCGGTCCCGGTTCGGCGGACCTGTTCTTCCTGCTCGGCGTCGAGGACACCGAGGCGGTGCGGTGGCTCGAGCAGCAGTTCGCGGGCACCGGCCGGGCGCCCGCGGCGATCTTCGTCAAACACCCGTCCCCTGCCGCCGTCGAGCGCGCGGTCGCGTTGGGCACCGCGGTGGTGGCCGTCGAACCGCAGGCGCGCTGGGAGTCGCTGTACAAGTTGGTGAACCACGCCTTCGACCACCACCGCGACCACGGCGACCCGCATCACGATCCGGGCACCGACCTGTTCGGGCTCGCGCAGTCGATCGCCGACCGCACCCGCGGCATGATCAGCATCGAGGACGAGGATTCCCACGTGCTGGCCTACTCGGCGTCCAGCGTCGAGGCCGACGAACTGCGCCGGTTGACCATTCTCGGCCGCGCCGGCCCACCCGAGCACCTCGCGTGGATCGCGCAGTGGGGCATCTTCGACGCCCTGCGCTCGGGCACCGATGTCGTGCGTGTCGCGGAACGGCCGGAGCTCGGTTTGCGGCCACGCCTGGCTGTCGGCATCCATCTTCCCGACCGGTTCGCGGGAACCATTTGGCTGCAACAGGGTTCGGCCTCACTGGCCGACGATGCCGAGGACGTGTTGCGGGGCGGCGCGGTGTTGGCGGCCAGGATCATGTCGCGGCTGTCGGCCTCACCGTCGGCGCAGGCGCGCCAGGTGCAGGAATTGCTCGGCCTGACGGGTGAGGCCGCCGATGTCGCCACACTCGCGCGCGAGCTCGGGATGAAGGCCGACGGTCGTGCCGCGCTCATCGGGTTCGCCGATTCACGGGGCGTCGCGCCTGCGAGCGTGATCGCACTGAGCGCCAGCGCCTTTCGAGCCGATGCGCAGATCGCCTCGAGCGACGGCCGGGTCTATGTGCTGCTACCCAAGATCGGTGCACCGTCGTCGGTGATGTCCTGGGTACGCGGTGTGGTGGCGACGCTGGACCGCGAACTGGGCCTCTCGCTGCGGGCCGTCGTCGCCGCCCCGATCGCGGGACTCGCGGCCGCCGCGAACGCGCGTTCGGAGGTGGACCGCGCTTTCGACAGCGCGCAGCGGCATCCCGGCGCCATCGGAGATGTCGCGTCGCTCGACGACGCGCGAACCACCGTGCTCCTCGACGAGATCGTGTCCCGCATGGGCCCGCGCCTGGTCGATCCGCGAATACGGCAACTGCGCGAACAGGATCCGGTGCTCGCCGAGACACTGGGGGCCTACCTCGACGGTTTCGGTGACATCGCCGCGGTGGCCCACCGGTTGCATGTGCATCCGAACACCGTGCGCTACCGCATCCGTCGCATCGAGAAGCTGCTGTCGACGTCGCTGACCGATCCCGACGACCGGCTGGTGCTCGCGCTCGGGTTACGCGCGACCGAGCCCTAGGCCGAAAGACGCTGCGCCGCGGCGACGATCCGCTCGTCGGTCGCCGTCAACGCGATGCGCACGTGTTTGGTCCCGCGGGCGCCGTAGAACTCGCCAGGGGCGACGAGGATGCCAAGCCGCGCAAGCCAGGCGGCTGTGTCGCGGCAGGGCTCACCGCGGGTCGCCCACAGATACAACCCGGCCTCGGAGTCCTCGACGGTCAAGCCCGCCGAACGCACGGCGGGAAGCAGGATTTCGCGCCGTCTGGCGTATCGCGCCCGCTGTTCGCGTTCATGCTCGTCGTCGTCGAGCGCGGCGACCATCGCGGCCTGCACCGGTGTGGGCACCATCATCCCGGCGTGTTTGCGCACGGCCAGCAATTCCGCGACCACGGTCGGGTCACCCGCGACGAAGCCGGCCCGGTATCCGGCCAGTGACGACGTCTTCGACAGCGAATGCAAGGCCAGCAACCCGGTGTGGTCACCGTCGCAGACCGACGGATGCAGCACCGACACCGGTTCGGTGTCCCAACCCAGCCCGAGGTAGCACTCGTCGGAGGCGACCAGGACCCCGCGCTCGCGCGCCCAGCCGACCACCTTGCGCAGGTGGTCGATGCCGAGCACCTTGCCCGTCGGGTTGCTCGGCGAGTTCAGATACACCAGGGCCGGGCTCTGCGGGCCGAGCTGGGTCAGGGAATCGGCCCGCACGATCTGCGCGCCCGCCAGCCGCGCGCCCACGTCGTACGTCGGATACGCCAGCTCGGGCGCGACCACGGCGTCGTCGGGCCCCAGGCCCAACAATGTCGGCAGCCAGGCGATGAGCTCCTTGGTGCCGATCGCCGGCAACACCGCGTCGGGCGAGAGGTCGGAGATGCCGTAGCGGCGCGCGAGCGCGCCGACCGCGGCCTCCCGCAGCGCGGGGGTACCCGCGGTCGTCGGATAGCCGGGTGACGCGCTGGCCGCCGCGAGTGCCTCGCGGATGACGGGCGCCACCGGGTCGACGGGGGTGCCCACGGACAGGTCGACGATGCCGTCCGGATGCGCGCGGGCAAGCGCAGTCACGTCGGCCAGGGTGTCCCAGGGAAATGCGGGCAGCGACGCGCTGACGCGTCTACGGAGCCGTGCGTGAGCCGTTATCAGTCCTCACCTTGCGGCGGTAGATCCTTCACCACCTGGGGATCGTTCTCGGTCATGCCCACCTTGGACGCGCCGCCCGGCGAACCGAGTTCGGTGAAGAAGTCGGCATTGATCTGGGTGTACTGGCTCCACTGGTCTGGCACATCGTCCTCGTAGTAGATGGCCTCGACCGGGCACACCGGTTCGCACGCCCCACAGTCCACACACTCGTCGGGGTGGATGTACAGCATTCGGGCGCCCTCGTAGATGCAGTCGACAGGGCATTCCTCGATGCAGGCCTTGTCCTTGATGTCGACGCAAGGTTCGGCAATCGTGTACGTCACCGTGTACTCCTCAAGGTCTCCTCGATCTCCTGTCCAGTGGGGCTGCTGGTCTGCGAAAGTATCCCAGCGCCTACTTGGACGATCGTCTCAGTGTGCCCTAACTTCGCGCGCAACCCGGTTTAGGGGTTGCGCGTGGTTACTGATACTAAACGTTGCACATACAGCTGCCTAGCAGACACCCCTCTGTACCGGTTCGGTTGTTCGCTCCGGCCGGCGCCCCTTGCTATACCTGCGAGATGGAACGTTGCGCACCGCCCGTCGACGAGACGGCCGTCCTGCATGTCCGTCAACTGACCGCGGCCGAACTCGAGGCCGTGCGCGCCGCCAAGCGGGTCTTCAAGGAGAGTGCGTGGGACGAGTGGCGCACCACGCAGCCGCTCGGGTTCGAGGGGCCGAACGCGGCGTTCGAGGTTTGCGCCGACTTCCCGACGGATCTGGTGTCGGTGCCCGGCGTGGTCGCCTGGTTCGTCCCTCGCGCGGGGCGCTACGCGCGGGCGGCCGTCCTTCACGACTATCTGTGGCGCTTCCCCGAGCGGACCGGCTGCGACCGCCGGGCCGCCGATTACCGCTTCCGCCTCCAGATGCAGCGCGACGGCGTGAGCCTGTTGCGGCGCTGGATCATCTGGGCGACGGTGCGGCTGTCGGCGATCCTGCAGGGCAGGGGCGGTGCCGGGTGGTGGAAGGACCTGCCGGGCGCGGCGCTTCTGGTGCTGCTCGTCGCGGTGCCGGTCGTCGTGGTTCCGGCGCTGGCGATCTTGGTGTCGACGGTGGTGTTCTGGCTTCTCGAATCGGCCATCGCGGTGGTGGTGCCCGACGAGACACCACCACGACTGCAGCTGAAGACCTGACGGTTACGGGACGACGATGCTCGGTGCGTTCGCCGAGTTAACCGCCGTGGGGCCTGTCGGGCTGTTCGTCTCCGCATCGGTTATCGGCACCCGTTTGCAGCGCTGAACAGTGGGCAACTGTCACGAAATCGATTGCGCCACATCCGACTTGACGAGCACGCCCCTCTTCACGGTACCAATGGACGGTGATCAAGAACCGAAAGACATTCCTGGCATTGACGTGTGGAGTCGCGGCGGCCGCGCTCGCGACCTCGGCGCCCCGGCCGCGGGTGCGCAAGATCCCGTCTGGATCGAGCGCAGCTACACCACCGAACTCTCCTGGACGCCGCCGAGCTGCATCGCGGTCGACGTCGCCGACGTCAACGGCGGTACCCGCCCCGAGAACCAGTGCAACATCGGCGATCCCGCCCCGAAGAGCTTCCACCACGTGGTGCCGGCCGGCGCGCCCGCACACGTCGGGGTGAAGCCGAACCCGCTGTGGGGCACGAGCGTGTTCTGCCGGGTCGTCGAGGATGCGACGGGCCGCGTCGTGATCGAGGACGAGGGCACCGCCGGCTCCGGTGACGAGGTGAGCTGCCTGGCCGTCGACTGACGGCCGCCGGCTCAGGCCGCCAGCGGGGTGTAGGTCGTCGAACGCTGGCGCGCCGGGCGTCCGATTCCCTCGGCGATCGAGACGAGTTCCTCGACGGTCTTGTAGGAGCCGAACTCCGAACCGGCCATCCGCGAGATCGTCTCCTCCATCAGCGTGCCGCCGAGGTCGTTGGCGCCGCCGTTGAGCATTACCTGCGTGCGCTCGACGCCGAGCTTGACCCAGCTGGTCTGGATGTTGGAGATCCGGCCGTGCAACATGATTCGCGCGAGCGCGTGCACGGCACGGTTGTCGCGATGCGTCGGGCCCGGCCGGGCGCCGCCCGCCAGGTACAGCGGCGAACTCTGGTGCACGAACGGCAGCGGCACGAACTCGGTGAAACCGCCCGTGCGGTCTTGGATCTCGCGCAGCACGCGCAGATGGCCCACCCAGTGCCGCGGTTGGTCGACGTGCCCGTACATCATCGTCGAACTGGACCGCAGCCCGACCTCGTGGGCGGTCGTCACGACCTCGATCCACATCGACGTCGGCAGCTTGCCCTTCGTCAGCACCCAGCGCACCTCGTCGTCGAGGATCTCCGCGGCCGTGCCCGGGATGCTGCCCAACCCCGCCTCGCGCAGCGACGTCAACCACTCGCGGATCGAGAGTCCGCTGCGGGTGACGCCATTGGCGATCTCCATCGGGGAGAACGCGTGTACGTGCATCGACGGCACCCGCTTCGTCACGGCGCGCACCAGATCGGCGTAGCCGGTGACGGGTAGTTCGGGATCGATGCCGCCCTGCATGCACACCTCGGTGGCGCCGGCGACGTGCGCCTCCCACGCCCGGTCGGCGACCTCGTCGACCGACAGCGAGTACGCGTCGGCGTCGCCCTTCCGCTGCGCGAACGCACAGAACCGGCAGCCGGTGTAGCAGATGTTGGTGAAGTTGATGTTGCGGTTGACGACGAAGGTCACGTCATCGCCGACGGCGTCGCGGCGCAGCGAATCGGCAAGCGCGGCAACCGCGTCCAGGGCGGGACCATCGGCGCACGCCAGCGCCAGGTACTCGTCGTCCGAGAGCCCGGCCGGATCGCGTTCGGCGGCGCGCAACGCGGCCAGCACGTCGGTGTCGATGCGTTCGGGCGCCCTGGCCGCGAGTTCGGAGATCTTCTCGCGGATCGACTCCCAGTCACCGAACGCGCTGTCCAGATCGCTGCGCGTCTCGGTGAGCCGTCCCGCGTCGTCGATCGCCGAGTGAAGATCGGTGCGGCCCAACGACTCCGACGCCTCATCGGGCTCCTGCCACGGCCGGCCGGTCGGGTTGACGTCCAGCGCGAAGCCGGTGTCGGGGTCCGCCAGCGCGTCCACGTGCCCGCGCACTCGCGGGTCGATCCACGCCGCACCCGCCTGCACGTACTGCGGCTGTGCGGTGAGCCGCTGCGTCAGGTCGTAGCCGGCGTCGGCGGTCACCGCAGCCAGCTCGTCGAGCGCCGGCCACGGCCGCTCGGGGTTGACGTGGTCGGGGGTCAGCGGAGACACGCCGCCCCAGTCGTCGACACCCGCGCCGACCAACGCCAGGCACTCGCTGCGCGACACCAGGTTCGGGGGCGCCTGGATCCGCATCTTGGGGCCCATCACCAGACGGGTGACCGCGATCGTCGCCAGGAAATCCGCGAAATCCGCATCGGGTGACGAGGCCATCGCGGTGTGATCCTTCGCCCGGAAGTTCTGCACGATCACTTCCTGGACGTGCCCGAACTCCTTGTGCGACCGGCGGATCGCGTGAATGGTCTCGGCGCGTTCGTGGAGCGTCTCGCCGATCCCGACGAGCAGGCCCGTGGTGAACGGGATCGACAGCCGGCCCGCGTCGGCTAACGTCCGCAGCCGTACCTCGGGGTCCTTGTCCGGGCTGCCGTAATGCGCCAGCCCCTTCGTCTCGAACAGCCGTCGCGAGGTGGTCTCGAGCATCATTCCCATCGACGGCGCGACCGGCTTGAGCCGGGAGAGCTCCGACCAACTCATGACGCCGGGATTCAGGTGCGGCAGCAGCCCGGTCTCTTCGAGCACGCGGATCGCCATCGCGCGCACGTAGTCCAACGTCGAGTCGTAGCCCCGTTCGTCGAGCCACTGACGCGCCTCGTCCCACCGCGCCTCGGGGCGGTCGCCGAGCGTGAACAACGCTTCCTTACAACCCAATTCCGCACCGCGCCGCGCGACGTCGAGGATCTCGTCGGGCTCCATGTACATGCCCACGCCCTGGGCGCGCAGCCGGCCCGGGACCGTGACGAACGTGCAGTAGTGACACGTGTCGCGGCACAGATGGGTGACCGGGATGAAGACTTTCCGCGAGTAGCTGACGGGGAGCCGTCCCGACGGCCCGCGCCGTCCCGCCGCTTCGAGCCCCGCATCGCGCACCCGGGAGGCGCTGGCGCACAGGTCGGCGAGGTCGTCACCGCGGGCGGTCATCGCGATCGCGGCCTCGTCGACGTTGAGCGCCACCCCGTCGCGGGCACGTCGCAACACCCGCCGCACAGCGGCAGGACTGGGGTGATCGGGCTTCGGTGGAATCACCGGACTGGGCAGATCGGAGCCGCGCTGAGGGTTCAGAGCCACTCCCCTGTAACCCCGTCGCCGATGAGATTCATCCCCGCGCTCTCACATCGTGAAACCGCATGCGCGTGCCCTACGCCTGACATACGCGTCACCCTAGTCCCCGGTTCACGTGCCGCCACAGCACCGCCGCCGGCGGCAGGGTTCCGAGGGCGATCAGCAGCAGCGCCGCGAACTCCATGACGCCCGCGCCGCCGAAAATGATGTCGTCGCCCGGCCCACCCAGCGTCATGAGCAGGATCGCCAGCAGCCACGCCCACAGGGCGACGGCCCCCCATCGCGGCGACGAGGTCCACTGCAACCCGGCCCAGACCAGGGCGGCGTTCACCAGGCCGGCGATCAATGCGCTGATCGGGAAAGGCATCGTTCCGAGGCGGAGCGGAAGGAAAAAGGCCGCGGCGACGGCGCACAGAACTCCGTCGATGGCCAGCAGAGTCAGCACCGCCACGCTCCGCGGCTCGGTGGCGGAAGGCAGTGAGCTCAGGTCGGGATGCTGTCCAGCATTCCGGTGAGCGAGCCGATCACCCACTGCAGGCTGTCGAACCGGTCCTGCCAGTGCTGCAGGTTGGGATCGAGATCCTGATCCATGTGAAGTCCCTTCGTCGCGCCGCCCGACTGCCGGGGAGCTTACTCCCTCGCGCCGCCGCTAATGAAGGTCCAGCCCGGCGAGGAGGTCGGTCTCCCAGCCTCGGGCGTCGCGCTCGCCGGCCGTGCCCGCAGCCAGGATGTAGTGCTCGACCGCGCCGAGCGGCAGCGCGATGTTGTTGGACAGCGCGAACGAGCGGTCGTTGGGCGCGACGCTGACCTGCGTGGCGTGCGCGCGCATCGCCGCCACCTTGGCCCGGAACTGTCCGGGATCGTCGATCACCGCGTCGATCTCGTCGTCCGGAGAGCCGAACGGCAGTTCGTCGGCGCTCACCCGCGTCCATTGGGCGGGCGCGTCGTCGAGTTCGGCGAGCGCCTCGCCGATCGCCTGTTTCGAGATCACCGTCCAGTAGACCTTCGGCACGGTCCACGGCTCGCCGTCGAACCGCGACCCCGCCGCGGCCCTCACGGCGGCCATCGTCACCTCGTGGGTGTGGATGTGGTCGGGATGGCCGTAGCCGCCCTGCGGGTCGTAGGTGACGACGACGTGCGGACGCAGTTCGCGGATGACCGCGACCAGCGCGCCGACCGACTCGTCCGGGTCGGCGTCGATGAAGCGCTGGTGATGGCGGCGCGGGGTGCCCGCCATTCCGGAGTCGCGCCACCGCCCGGCCCCGCCGAGATACTCCGGCTGCGCGACGCCCAGCGCGTTCAGCGCCGCGGTCAGCTCGCCGATGCGGTACCCGCCGAGCTGGTCGGCCTCGTCGACCGCCAGGCGCGCCCACCGCTCGCCGATCACCTCGCCCTCCTCCCCGAGCGTGCACGTGACCACGCGCACCTGCGCGCCGCGGGCGGCGTAGTGCGCGATCGTCGCGCCGGTCGTGAGGGTCTCGTCGTCGGGGTGGGCGTGTACGAACAACAACCGGCCGGCGCCGTCCGTCGTGTTGGGCTCCATTCGCACCAGCTTGCCTTCCGGCTGGCATACATTCACGAGGTGTCCCGGCGCACCGTGGAGTTCGGTTGCGCGATCGTCATCATCGGACTGCTCGCGGGCGTCGCGGGTGCGGCCACGACGCTGTTGCTGCACGGCGTCGAACACCTCACGTACCACTACTCTTTCGGCACGCTGCTGACTGGCGTCGGGGGAAGCAGCCCGGTCCGGCGCGCCGTCGGACCGATGATCGGCGGCGCGCTGGCCGGCTGCGGGTGGTGGCTGCTGCGGCGACGCACCGAGATCCCGTCGCTGTCGGCGGCGATCACCGAACCCCGGCGCCTGCCCCGCGCGCCGTTGTGCGTCGACGCCGCACTGCAGGTGCTCCTCGTCGGGTCGGGGGCATCGCTGGGCCGCGAGAGCGCCCCACGCCAGATCGCCGCCGCCCTCGGCGATTTCGGCACGACGCGCCTGACCCTCACGGCCCGTGACCGGGAGATCCTGCTCGCCTGCGCGGCGGGCGCCGGGTTGGGCGCGGTGTACAGCGTTCCGCTCGGCGGCGCCCTGTTCACCGCGAGCATTCTGCTCAAGACGTGGCATCCGCGCGCGGTCGGCGCCGCGCTGATCACGTCGAGCCTCGCCGTCGCGGTGGCCGCCCCGGTCACGCATCTCGAACATCCGTTGACGTGGCCGGAATTCGGGCTGTCGCCGCTGTTCGCGTTTCTGGCCGTGACGATCTCGCCGCTGGCCGCCGTCATCGGTCTGGCGTTCGACCGCGCCATGACGGCCGCACGCCCGCGGATCCAGATCAGGTCGTGGGTGTTGATCCCGGCCGTGGCGGCGGCCGGGCTGCTGACCGGTGTGTGCTCTATCTGGTGGCCCGAACTCCCCGGTAACGGCCGCAGCATCCTGACGGTCAGCGTCAACAGCGGGCTCACCCTCGGCGGGGCGGCCATGATCCTGTTGCTCAAACCGCTTCTCACCGCGGCGTTTCTGCGCGCCGGCGCCGTGGGCGGCCTGATCACGCCGGCGCTGGCGACGGGCGCGGCCGCCGGCTCACTCGTCGCGCTCGCGCTGAACCAGTGGGCGGGTACGAACCTGCACGGCGCCGCCCTGTCGCTGACGTGTGCGGCCGGCGTGCTGGCGGTCACCCAGCGGTCGCCGGCGTTCGCGGCGCTGTTCGTGTGGGAACTCGCGCATCCGCCCTACTGGCTGCTGGTGGTGTTCGCGATCGCGGCCTTCGCGGCGCACCGCCTCACTGCCTGGTCTTCACCCAGTCACCGGCGTCGCCGACGATGCCGACCGGCACAGCGCCGGACAGGCTGACGTTCTGCACGCTGGGCCCCGACGCCACGATCGTGGTGTCCTGCAGGATCGGCAGCACCGTCGCCATGTTCCAGAGCCGCGGTTCGACGGCGGTGATGACGTCGGCGATGTCCTCGCTGCCGTCGAGCGCGGCGTCGATCTTCGGCTGGATGCTGCGGTCGCAGATTCCGGTGATGTTGCTCGGCGCCTGGACCAGCTCACCCGATTCGGGGTCGGGGCGCGGGCTCGGTGTCGTGGCGGTCGGCGTCGATCGCGTCGTGGTCGGTGTGGGAGTGGGGGTGGTCGTCGTCCGGGGGCCGGGTCGGGCCGTCGCCACGGGCGTCGCCTCCAGGGCGCGGCAGCTGTAGCGCGACGCCAGTGCCGTGGCCAGGTCTCCGCCCGCGTGGTTCCAGCCCACCACCGCGTCGACGCGGTTGTTGGGCAGCGCATCGGCGAACAGCGCGACGGGGTCGAGGGCCGACACCGACGCCGCGATGCCGACGTTGCGCAGTTGGTCGGCCGCGGTGTTGGCGACGGCCACCGACGTCGGGTCGTTGGCCGCCACCCCGATCACCAACGTCAGCGGCTCACCGTCCTTGGCGACGCGTCCGCGGTCACCGTCCGGCGGCAGGTTGCCGGGGGTGGGCGGGGTGCTGGTCACGACCGGCTCCACCTCGTAACCGGCGTCGGCAAGCAGTCCGAGGGCGTCTTCCTTGGCCATCGCCGGCGGCGAGGTCGGGATGTACCCGGGATCCGAGGGCGAACGCACCTGGGCCTGGGCCAAGGTCACCGTGTTGTCGTCGCCGGCGCCCACCGCGGCGAGGAGGTCGACGTCGAGCAGGCCCAGGATCGCCTTGCGCACCTGCGAATCCTGCAGCGCCGGCTGTTGGGCCCGCAGGCTCAGCCGCATCACGCGCGGCGTCACGATCCGCGCCGTGCGCACGTCGGGGATCGCGGAGAGTTGGGCGAAGGCGGCCGCGCCGCCGTGCACCTGGGCGACCTGCGTGTCGCCGTTGCGGATCGAGTCGGCCAGTGCCGCCGAGTTGCCGCCGCGCCGAAACAACACCTGGTCGGGTTTCGCGGGCGGGCCCCAATACCGGTCGTTGCGGGCCAGCAGGATCTCGTCGCGCTGGGGGTCGATGTTCTCGACGCGGAACTGACCGCCCGTCACCGGCAGCGCCCGCGCCAGCCCCGCGGCGAATCCGCCCGGCACGTCCTTGACGATGTGGGCCGGAAGGATGTCGTTGAACAGCTCCCGCCACGCCGGATACGGCTGGGAGAACGTCACGACCGCGGTCTTGCCGCCCTCGACCGATTGCACGCCGGTGATCAGGTCGTAGCCGGCCGGGTCGACGACGCCGGGCTGGCTGACCATCTGCCGCCACAGATACCAGTAGTCGTCGGCGGCGATGGGCGCGTTGTCGGTCCACGACGCCTCGGGCCGGATCTTGTAGGTGACGGTGAACGGGTCCTCGCTCGTCACCTCCGCGGACTCCAACAACGTCGTGTCCAGCTCCCACCGGGATCCGGTCGGAGTCTTCGGATCGGCGATGGGCCGGAAGGAACTGGGCAGCACCAGCGAGCTGATCGCCGCATTGACGGGCGACTGATCCGACAACAGGTGCGGATTGAAGCCCGGACCGATCCAGTCGATCGCCATGATGATCTGCGTCGCCTTCATCGGAGGCGGCGGAGCCTGCTCCTGCGTATCGGTGCTCTGCGGCGCGGGCGGCGGGCTGACGGTGCAGGCGGCCACGAGCGTCACCATCGCGAACAAGGTGGCGATGACGCGTAGGGGGCCGGACACGACCAACAGGGTATAACTCGGCTTCGGTACGCCCACCCGATCAGCGATCAGCCGCGTGCCTTCGCCCGCGCCTTGGCCCTGGCGCGCAGGCTCGCGTTGAGTTCCACCTTGCGCACGCGGACGACCTCGGGTGTCACCTCGACGCACTCGTCCTCCGCGCAGAACTCCATGGCCTGTTCCAGGGTCAGCTCCAGCGGCCGGGCCAGCGTCTCGATGACATCGGCGGTCGAGCTGCGCATGTTGGTCAGCTTCTTCTCACGGGTGACGTTGACGTCGAGATCCTCGGCGCGCGGGTTGATACCGACGACTTGACCTTCGTAGGTGTCCTGGCCCGGCTCGACGAAGAACTGGCCGCGGTCGGCGAGCTGAATCATCGCGAACGGTGTGATGCTGCCGCTGCGGTCGGACACCAGCGAGCCGCTGTGGCGGGCGCGGATCTCGCCCGCCCACGGCCGGTAGCCGTCGAACACCGCGTTGGCGATGCCGGTGCCGCGGGTGATCGTCAGGAAGTCGGTGCGAAAGCCGATCAGTCCGCGGCTCGGCACGATGAAATCCATCCGCACCCAGCCCGCGGCGTGGTTGGTCATGTCCTCCATGCGGCCCTTGCGCGCGGCCATCAGCTGTGTGATGGCACCGACGAACTCCTCGGGGCAGTCGATGGTCATCGCCTCATACGGCTCGTGCAGCTTGCCGTCGATGGTGCGGGTGACCACCTGGGGCTTTCCCACGGTCAGCTCGAAGCCCTCGCGGCGCATCTGCTCGACGAGCACGGCCAGCGCCAGTTCGCCGCGACCCTGCACCTCCCAGGCGTCCGGGCGGCCGATGTCGACGACCTTGATCGACACGTTGCCGACCAGTTCCTGGTCCAGTCGGTTGCGCACCATCCGCGCGGTGAGTTTGTGACCGGACACCTTGCCCGCCAGCGGCGAGGTGTTCGTGCCGATCGTGACCGAGATCGCCGGCTCGTCGACGGTGATCCGCGGCAGCGCGTGCGCGTGGTCGGGGTCGGCGAGCGTGTCGCCGATCATGATCTCGGGCATGCCGGCGACCGCGACGATGTCACCGGCGATGGCCTCGTCGGTCGGATTGCGCTCGACGCCGACCGTCGCCAGCAGTTCGGTGATCTTGGCGTTCGTGACGACGGGTACGCCGTCGACCTCGCGCATCCAGGCGACCTGCTGACCCTTGCGCAGCTTGCCGTTGTGCACGCGGATCAGCGCCAGGCGTCCCAGGAACGCCGAAGCGTCGAGGTTGGTCACCAGCGCCTGCAGCGGTGCCTCGGGGTCGCCGGTCGGCGGCGGGATGTGCTTCATGAGCACGTCGAACAGCGGGTCCAGGTTGGTGCCGTCCGGGTTCTCGCCGTTGGCGGGTTCGGTGGTGCTCGCGATGCCGGCACGACCGGACGCGTACAACGTCGGCAGCCCGAGCGCCTCCTCGGCGGCCTTCTGGGCCTCCTCGTCGAGGTCGGACGCGACGTCGAGCAGCAAATCGTGGCTGTCGGAGACGACCTCGCTGATCCGGGCGTCCGGGCGGTCGGTCTTGTTGACCACGAGGATGACCGGCAGGTGCGCGGCCAGCGCCTTGCGCAGGACGAAGCGGGTCTGCGGCAGCGGGCCCTCGGACGCGTCGACCAGCAGCAGCACGCCGTCGACCATGGACAGCCCGCGTTCGACCTCGCCGCCGAAGTCGGCGTGTCCGGGCGTGTCGATGACGTTGATGACCGTCACGCCGCCGTCGGCGTGGTGGCGGTGCACCGCGGTGTTCTTCGCGAGGATCGTGATGCCCTTCTCGCGCTCGAGGTCACCGGAGTCCATGATGCGCTCGGTGGCGTCGTCACCGCGGTGCGTCAAAGCGCCGGACTGGCGTAGCATCGCGTCGACCAGGGTGGTCTTCCCGTGGTCGACGTGTGCCACGATGGCGACGTTTCTGAAATCCACTTCGAGATTGTCGCAGTGCGGTCGGCCAATCACGAAAACGAGAGATGCCCGTCACTTGAAGCCCAGCAAGCTCGCCGACCTCAAGCCGAAGAAGAAGTGCTGCCGCAGCCAACCCCGCTGTAAGCGCTGTCCCGTCGTCGTTCACCAGGTGCGCAAGGCCGAACGCAACGGCATTCGCGGCAAGGATCTGGTGAAGGTTCACAAGCGCGCCCGCCGACGGAAATGAGACGTTGACTCTGCGTCCAGGGCGCGATTTCGCGTGGCGGCGACGCCCTCAGCGCAGAATCAACATGGCTACCAACCGTCGAGCACTCGCCTCAGTTCGGTCAGCCACGTCCGGTCGGCGGGTACCCACGCGAGGTCGTCGAGTTCGCCGGCGGTGACCCAGCGCAGCGCGCGATGGTCATTGGGGTGCAGTGCACCGCCGGTCCGGGTGACGCGGTAGGCGCGCAGCACCGTGCTCGGAGTGAGGACGACGTCGTCGCCGAGGCGCGCGCCGACCTCCACCACGACACCCAGTTCCTCGTGTAGTTCGCGGGCCAGCGCGGCTTCGTCCGTCTCGCCGGGCGCCACCTTGCCGCCGGGCAGTTCCCACAGTCCCGCGAGTTCGGGTGGCCGGTCGCGCTGCGCGACAAGCAGCGACGCCTCGGCTATGAGGGCACCGGCGACGACGATCTGGTTCGACACTGCGGCTGACGGTATACGGTCGAAGACATGGCTGTGTTAACGGACGATCAAGTGGACGCCGCACTGCCCGATCTGCCCGGCTGGGAACGCGCCGACGGCGCCCTGCGTCGCTCGATCAAGTTCCCCGCCTTTCTCGACGGCATCGACGCGGTGCGCCGGGTCGGCGAGCACGCGGAGGCCAAGGATCACCATCCCGATATCGACATCCGCTGGCGGACAGTGACTTTCGCGTTGGTGACTCATTCCGAGGGCGGCATCACCGACAAGGACCTCGAAATGGCCAAGGACATCAACGAGATCGTCGACCAGTAGAGGCGATCCAGGCCAGCGTCGCCAGCGTGGCGACGATGTAGATCAACCCCGCCCACGCCAGGTACCACGGCCGCGGGATCACCCAGATGGTCGGCTGGGCGAAGCTCAGCAACCACGGCACCCCGACCAATGTCAGGGCGAGCCAACCCCAACCCAACATTCGCGCCCCGCGCCTGCGGCTCAATGGTCCGTGCAGCAACCAGATCATCAACGGGATCAGCCACACCCAGTGATGCGTCCACGAGATGGGCGACAGCAGCAGCCCGAACAACTGCACCACGACGATCGCCCCCAGCCGGTCCGATGCGCCGCCGATCGCTCGCCACGCCAGGACCGCCAACACCGCCGTCACCACGATGCCCGCCACCACGGCGGGTCCGTA
>NZ_CVTB01000285.1 GCF_001050015.1 Mycolicibacterium malmesburyense | reverse complement strand
GCCCCGCCGCCGTCGGCGCGGCGATCTTCTTTGCCGACACGGTGATTCGCGCGCCGCGATGCGGCGTCATGATCACGTGCTTGAGCTTCTGCCGCTCACCGGCCGACGTGGTGGACGCCAGTTCCACTCGGCGCAGCACCTCGGCCAGCACCACGCGCATCTCCACCATCGCGAATCCCGCACCGAGACAACGCCGGTTACCGCCGCCGAACGGCAACCACGTCGTCGGGCTCAGTGTCGCGCCGACCATGCGATCGGGGTCGAAGCGGTCCGGATGCGGATAGATGTCGGCGTCGTCGTGTACGAGCGTGATGCTCGGCACCACCATCACCCCCGCGGGCAACCGGTGGCCGGCGATCTCGACGGGCTCGGTGAGGATCCGGCCGACGTCGGGAACGACCGGACGGATCCGCAGCGTCTCCTTGGCGATCGCGTCGAGGTACTCGTCGTCGCCGGATTCGGCCGCCTGCACCGCTTTTGAGAGCACTTCCGGGTGTCGGGTCAATCGCTCCAACGCCCAGGACAGCCCGGTCGCGGTGGTGTCGTGCCCGGCGACGAGCAGGGTTATCAGCTGGTCGCGCAGTTCCCGGTCGGTCATGCCCGCGCCGTCGTCGACCCCCGCCCGCACCAGCATGGCCAACGCATCGGTGCGCTCAGCCAAATCGGGATCGGCGCGGCGGTCGGCGATCTCGGCGTACAGCAGCTCGTCGGCCCGATCCATGTTGGTGCGCAACCGTTTCCACAGCCGGTGTTTCAGAAGCTTCGGTTTCGCGATCGCCATCGACGCCCACGGCCCGACGTTCAGCAGCTTCGGCATCACCTCGCGCAGCGCCGCCAGTCGATCTGGGTCGCTGGCGCCGATCACCGTCCGCAGGATCACCTCGAGGGTGATCTCCGACATCTTCGGCGCGACCGGAAACGGCTTGCCCACCGGCCATCCGGCGATGTTCTCCGCCGCGATCTCGGCCATCACGCCGGCCTGCCGCGCGACCGCGTCGCGGTGGAACGGCGCCATCATCAGCCGCCGCCGCTCACGGTGCACCTCGTCGTCGACGACCAGCACCGAGCTGTCCCCCAGCAGCCCGCCCAGCATCGAATTCGCCTCGCCCGCATGGTAGATCCGCGGATCACCGGCGAAAACGGTCTTGATGTCCGCCGGGTCGGCGAGGTAGACCATCGAGCCCATAATGGAATTCGTCAACGTGAACACGTTGCCGTAGCGGCGCTGACACAGCGACACGATCTGCGGCCACCACCGCATCATCAGCAGCAGGATCGCGAACGACGGGAGCCGAGGCCCCGGCGGCAACGTCGGCGCCGTTGTTGTACTCATGCCTAATAGGGTACGAGCGCGACGCCGGATATGGAACAGCTGACGGGCATTGCTTTGTGACGCGGCCCCGGCATAACACCGTCCACACCGGGTAGCCCGCTCGGAGAACCCGACGGAAGGACACACATGCGCGCCGCCGTGCTGGAAGCGCCCGGAAAGACACCGACGGTCACAGACTTCGACCAACCCGACGGCCCAGACGTCGTCGACGTGCGCCTGGCCGGATGCAATCCGGTCGACCTGGCCCTGGCCTCCGGCGCGATGGGCGAACCCGTGACGCCGTCGGTCGTGGGCAAGGAAGGCATCGGCACCACCGCCGAGGGCGAGCGCGTGTACTTCGACTCGCCGCCCGCCCCGTTCGGGTCATGGGCACAGCGGTGCCGTGTCGATCCCGCCCTGACATTTCCGGTTCCCGATGGCCTCGACGACGACCTGGCCGTGGCGCTCGGCATCGCGGGCCTGGCCGCGTGGCTGCCGTTGACCCAGCACGCCGACGTGTCCGACGGCAAGTCCGTGCTCGTGCTCGGCGCCACCGGGGTCGTGGGCAACATCGCCGTGCAGGCCGCCAAGCTGCTGGGCGCCGGGCGGGTGGTCGGCGCCGGCCGCAAGCCCGACGCGCTGGAGAAGGTCCGCGGCCTCGGGGCCGACGCCGTGGTCCGACTCGGACAGGGCGACGACGCCGCAGCCCTGAAGCGCGAGGCCGGTGACGGGTACGACGTCGTCCTCGACATGGTCTACGGCGATCCGTTCCTCGCCGCGCTCGACGCGTCCGCCGTCGGCGCCACGCTCATCACCGTCGGGCAGGGCGCCGGATCCACCGCGACCGTCCCCTTCGCGCAACTACTGGGCCGCACCCACATCGGGCACATGAACAACTTCATGCCACCAGAGGTGATGCGCGCCGCCTACGAAGAATTGACCAAGCACGCCGCCGACGGACGCATCCGCGTCGACACCGAGCGCTACCCCCTCGACGAGGCTGCGCGCGCCTGGCAGGCCCAGGCCGACGGTCCGAACACCAAGATTGCGATCCAGATCTCATGAGCACCTACCCCGATTTCGACACGATGCCGATCGGCAAGCACTGGCGCGGCGGTTCGTCCGGCAAGACCAAAAAGGACACTGACCCCTACACCGGAGACGTGCTGACCGAGATCCTGCAGGCCGACGCCGACGACCTCGATGAGGCATACGCGACCGCCGTTGAGGCGCAACGGGATTGGGCCGCACAACCGCCGATCGCCCGCGCGGAAGTGATGCGCAACGCCGCGGACGTGATGGCCGCGCGCAAGGACGAGATCACCGACTGGCTGATCCGCGAGTCCGGCGGCACCGTGGCCAAGGCCGAGCTCGAGTGGAGCCTCGTGCGCTCGGTGCTGTGGGAAGCCGCGTCGATGCCGCACCACGTCGAGGGCAAGATCATGCCGTCGGACATCCCGGGCAAGGAGAGCCGCATCTACCGCGAGCCCGTCGGCGTCGTCGCGGTGATCTCGCCGTGGAACTTCCCGATGCAGCTGTCCAACCGCTCCGTGGCGCCCGCGCTGGCGGTTGGCAACGCGGTGGTGCTCAAACCGGCCGGCGACACCCCGGTCACCGGCGGCCTGCTGCTCGCGAGGATCTTCGAGGAGGCCGGTCTGCCGCCGGGCCTGTTGTCGGTGGTCGTCGGCTCCGGCTCGGATATCGGCGACGCGATCGTGGCGCACCCGACCCCGCGCGTCGTCTCGTTCACCGGGTCGACCCCCGTCGGCGAGGGCATCGCGGCCAAGGCCGGCATCAAGCGCACGGCGCTCGAACTCGGCGGCAACGGCCCGATCGTCGTGCTCGACGACGCCGATCTCGACCTCGCCGTGCGCGCCGCGGTGTTCGGCTCGTTCTTCCACCAGGGCCAGATCTGCATGATCGGCAACCGCACGATCGTCGACGCCCGCGTCTTCGACGACTTCCTCGACCGCTTCGTCGAGCGCACCAAACAGCTGAAGGTCGGCGATCCCCGCGACCCGCAGACCCAGCTGGGGCCGATCATCAACTCCTCGCAGGTGGAGTCGATCCAGGACAAGCTCGAGCGCGCCCGCGGCGACGGCGCCTCGTTGCTGATCGGCGGCGACCCGTTCGGACCGACCGGCCAGTGCCTGCCGCCGCACATCCTCACCGGCTCCAACGACGTGGCGACCGCGCGCGAGGAGGTGTTCGGCCCGGTGATGACGGTCATCCGCGCCGACGGCGACGAGGATGCGCTGCGGCTGGCCAACGCCACCGAGTACGGGCTGTCGTCGGCGGTGTTCAGCCGCGACGTCGAGCGCGCGGTGCGCTTCGCCCGTCGCATCGACACCGGCATGACCCACGTCAACGACGCGCCGGTCAACGACGACGCCAACACCGCGTTCGGCGGGGAGAAGGCATCGGGCATCGGCCGCTTCGGCGGGCAGTGGGCCGTCGACGAGTTCACCACCGAGCACTGGGTCTCCGTGCAGCACGAGCCGAGGCAGTACGCGATCTGACGCCCGGCCCCCGGTCGGCCAATGAGCCGCTTTCCACGGGTCAGCGGCTAAGTTGACGGCGGGTCGCTACCGACGCGGCCCCCGACCGGAGAAGATCGTTGAAACATGCGCGTTGACGGACGGGATATCGCCGTCTCCGGCAGCCTGCTGCAGCCTTTGACGAGGCGGACCAACGACATCGTCCGCGTCGTGCTGGCTGCGCTGTTCCTCGCGGTCGTCATCACCGGCTCGCTGATCACCCGCAACGAGTGGGTGGCGCTCGAACGCTCGATCTCCGAGATCGTGGCGGTGCTGACCCCGACGCAGGCCAACATGGTCTACCTCATCTACGGCATAACGATCGTCGCGCTGCCGTTCGTGATCCTGGTCAGCCTGGTCCTGTCGCGGCAGTGGAAGCTGCTCGGCGCGTACGCCGCCGCCGCCGTCATCGCCGGGTCGGCACTGTCCATCAGCGGCCTGGGATTGACCGCGCCGCGCTGGCACTTCGACCTGTCCGGGCGCCTCGACACGTTCGCCTCGCAGTTCGTCGACGACCCGCGCTGGATCGCGATGCTCGCCGCGGTGCTCACCGTCTCCGGTCCCTGGCTGCCGGCCCGCTGGCGGCGCTGGTGGTGGACGCTGCTGCTGGCGTTCGTGCCGATCCACCTGGTGGTCAGCGCCGTCGTACCGGCCCGCTCGCTGGTGGGGCTGGCGGCGGGCTGGTTCGTCGGCGCGCTGGTGGTGCTCGTCGTCGGCACCCCCGGGCTGGAGGTGCCGCTCGACGGCGCCGTGCGGGCGATGGCCGGGCGCGGATGCGTCGTCACCGGACTGCGGGTGCTGCGGCCCGCGGGCGCCGGGCCGCTGATGCTCAACGCCACCTGCGAGGACCAGCAGGCCACAGCGGTGATGGAACTGTACGGACCGCACCAGCGCGGCGGCGGCGTGCTGCTGCAGCTGTGGCGCAAGGTGCGCTTCCGCGACCGCGAGACCGCGCCGCTGCACGCGTCGATGCGCCGCCTCGTCGAACACCGCGCGCTGATGGCAATCGCGATCGGCGAGCTCAAGATCGCCAACACGTCGACGATCGCCGTCGCCGTCCTGGACCGCGGCTGGACGCTGTACGCGCACACCCCGCCCCGCGGGGTCCCGATCAGCGAGTGCGTGGATTCCATACCGGTCAGCCGCGTGTGGGAGTCGCTGCGCGAACTGCACGACTGCCAGATCTCCCACGGCGACCTGCGCGGCAGCGAGATCACCGTCGACGACGACGCGGTGCTGTTCGGCGGCTTCGACAACGCCGAGTACGGCGCCACCGACGCCCAGTTGCGCAGCGACATCGCCCAGTTGTTGGTGACGACGACGCATCTCTATGACGCACAGTCGGCGGTGCGCGCGGCGATCGACGCGTTCGGCAAGGACACGGTGCTGGCCGCGTCGCGGCGGTTGACGATGGCCGCCATGCCGTTGCGCATCCGCAGCTCGGTGACCGGAGCCAAGTCCGTCGTCTCCGCCGCCCGCGACGAGGTGAAGCGCCAGACCCGCGTCGACGAGATCCGCACCGAGACGGTCACGCGGTTCACCCGCAGCCAGGTGATCCAGCTGGTGCTGCTGGCCGCGCTGGTCTACGTCGCGTATCCGTTCCTGTCCTCGGTGCCGACGTTCATCACCGAGTTGCGCACCGCGAACTGGTGGTGGGCGCTGGTGGGCCTCGCCGCGTCGAGTTTGACGTATCTCGGTGCGGCAGCGGCACTCTGGGCGTGCGCCGACGGGCTGGTCAGCCTGTGGGGGCTGATCGTCATGCAGGTGGCCAACAAGTTCGCGGCGACGACGACGCCCGCGGGTGTGGGCGGGCTGGCGTTGTCGGCGCGGTATCTGCAGAAGGGCGGCGTGAGCCCGATGCGCGCGACCACCGCCGTCGCGCTGCAGCAGAGCGTCCAGGTCATCACCCACCTGGGCCTGCTGATCTTCTTCTCCACCGCGGCGGGCGTATCGGCGGACCTGTCGCGCTTCGTCCCGAACGTGACCCTGCTGTATCTGATCGGCGGGTTGCTGCTCGGTCTGATCGGCACGTTCCTGTTGGTGCCGAAGCTTCGGCGATGGTTGGCGACGTCGGTCCGGCCCCGACTACAGGAGGTCATCGGCCACCTCATCGCGTTGGCGCGCGAACCCAAGCGGCTCGCGGTGATCATGGCGGGCTGTGCGGCGACGACGCTGGGCAACGCGTTCGCGCTGTGGGCGGCGATCGAGGCGTTCGGGGGCGACACGTCGTTCATCACCGTCACCGTGGTGACGATGGTCGGCGGCACGCTGGCCTCGGCCGCGCCGACACCCGGCGGCATCGGGGCGGTGGAGGCGGCGTTGATCGGCGGATTGGCCGCGTTCGGCATGCCCGCGGCAGTCGCCGTTCCGTCGGTTTTGCTCTACCGGGTGCTCACGATCTGGCTTCCGGTGTTCGTCGGGTGGCAGGTGATGCGCTGGATGACCCGAAATTCGAAAATCTAGGCTGCTTGTCGTGGTGCCACGCCACGACACCGTCGTCCTCGGAGGTACTGTTTCTCACATCGTGTCGAACACACCTGCGCGATCAATCGAATATTTGTCCCTCGATCAGTTGTAAGGGTGGACCGTGGCCGGTACCTCAGATACACAGCAGAGCTCGACAGAACAGGCGCAGTCGAAGTGGCTGTCCAAATCCGCCTCGCAGACGCGCGGATCTGACAAGAAGGAAGTCCAGTTCCACTACGACATCTCCAACGACTTCTTCAAGCTGTGGCAGGACCCGTCGCAGACCTACAGCTGCGCCTACTTCGAGAAGGACGACTACACGCTGGAGCAGGCGCAGCTCGCGAAGGTCGACCTCTCACTGGGCAAGCTGGGCCTGCAGCCCGGCATGACGCTGCTCGACATCGGCTGCGGCTGGGGGTCGGCGATCCAGCGGGCCGTGGAGAAATACGACGTCAACGTCATCGGCCTGACGCTGTCGGAGAACCAGAAGCGTCACATCGAGGAGAACCGGTTCGCCAATATCAAGAGCGACCGCAAGATGGAAGTCCGGCTGCAGCCGTGGGAGGAATTCGAGGGCCGGGTCGACCGGATCGTGTCGATCGGCGCGTTCGAGCACTTCGGCTTCAACAAGTACGACGACTACTTCAAGAAGACGTTCAACTGGATGCCCGACGACGGCGTGATGATGCTACACACGATCATCATTCCCGAGGACGAGGAGATCAAGGCAAAAGGCCTGCCGCTGACCATGTCCCGGGTGAGATTCATCAAGTTCATCATGGATGAGATTTACCCCGGCGGACGTTTGCCACTGGCGTCGATGGTGCGCGAGCACGCAAACAAGGCCGGGTACACGGTGACCCGCGAACAGCACCTGCAGTCGCACTACGTCAAGACGCTCGATACCTGGGCAGCCAACCTCGAAGCCAAGAAGGACGAGGCGATCGCGATCACCTCCGAGGAGATCTACGATCGCTTCCGCAAATACCTGACGGGCTGCGCCGACCTTTTCCGCGACGGCTACACCGACGTCGCTCAGTTCACGTGCGAGAAGGCGGCTGCTTAGCCGGTTTAGGAAAAGTGCGATATAAAACTTTGTCGTTACGGGGTCGTCGGGGTCGCGTAACCGCATAGGAGGCCAAAGATGTCCGATAGTTCGGGGACGACGATGAAGGTGGCGTACGAGGACGTACAAGCCCACTACGACCTCTCGAACGACTTCTTCGGCCTCTTCCAGGATCCGACGCGGACCTACAGCTGTGCGTTCTACGAACGCGACGACATGTCGCTCGAAGAGGCGCAGTACGCCAAGATCGACCGCGCCCTTCGCAAGCTCGACCTGCAGCCCGGCATGACGCTGCTCGACGTCGGCTGCGGCTGGGGCTCGGTGATGAAGCGGGCGATCGAGACTTACGACGTCAACGTCGTCGGCCTGACGCTGAGCCGCAACCAGCACGCGCTCGGGCAGCAGATCCTTGACGCGGTCGACACGGACCGCTCGCGGCGGGTGCTGCTCAAGGGCTGGGAGGAGTTCGACGAGCCCGTCGACCGCATCGTGTCCATCGAGGCGTTCGAGGCGTGGCCGAAAACGAAGTACAAGGCGTTCTTCGACACCTGCTACCGCGTCATGCCCGGCGACGGCCGGATGGTGCTGCAGACGATCATGGGGCACCCGCTCAAGCGCTGGCCCGAGCTGGGCATCCCGATCGTGATGTCGGACCTGAAGTTCATGCGGTTCATCGCCAAGGAGATCTTCCCCGGCGGCGCCGTGCCGTGCGACGAGGACGTCTACGAGTTCGCGGGCAACGCCGGCTTCACCGTCGCGGACTTCGACGACATGACCACGCACTACGTGCGCACCCTCGACACCTGGGCCGACAGCCTGGAGGCCGCCAAGGACAAGGCGATCGCGGCCACGTCGCAGGAGGTCTACGACCGGTACATGAAGTACCTGCGCGGCTGCTCGGACTTCTTCTCCCGCAACGTCAGCTACGTCGGTCAGTTCACGCTGACCAAATAGGGCTCAGTAGGCGCCGAACGTCAGCGAGACGTTGTAGCCGCCGAGCCCGAACGAGTTGGTGACCGCGTAGCGGTAATCGGTGCGGCGCGGGCTCTCGGAGACGACGTCGAGGTCGATCTGCGGGTCGAGATCCTTGAGGTTGAGCGTCGGCGGAACGACGCCGTCGCGCAGCGCCTGCACCGTCAGCACGGCCTCGATCGCGCCGGCGGCGCCCAGGGAGTGGCCGAGCGCCGCCTTCGGCGCGTACACCGCCGGTGAATGCTCGCCGAACGCCGTACGGATGGCCCGGGCCTCGGCCAGGTCACCGTGGACCGTCCCGGTGGCGTGGGCGTTGATGTGGTCGATGTCGGTGGGCGTGAGCCCGGCCAGTTCGATCGCGCGCGTGATCGCGTCGCCGGCGCGCTCGCCGTTGGGATCGGGCTCGGTGAAGTCGTAGGCGTCCGACGTCATGGCCGCACCCATCAGCCGGGCCAGCGGCTTGGCGCCGCGGGCCTTGGCGTGTTCCTCGGTCTCGACGATCAGCAACGCCCCACCCTCGCCGAAGACCATGCCGTCGCGGTCCTTGTCGAAGGGGCGGCAGGCACCGGCGGGATCGTCGTTGTTGGTCGACAACAGGTGCTGCAGGTCGAACGCCGCGACCGGCACCGCCTCGATGTGGGTTTCGACCCCGCCACAGATCACCATGTCGGCCTCGCCGAGGATGAGCGATCGCCACGCCAGCGCGATGGCCGCGGCGCCCGAGGCATCGGCCATCACCGGTGATATGACGCCGGCTTTGGCCTTACGATCCAATCCGACCGCGGCGGCCGCACCATTGGGCATGTACATCTGAATCGTCAACGGGGACACGGCGCGCAGCCCCTTCTGCCGCCAGAGGTCATGCTGGAGTGGAATCTCCTCGGTGCTGCCCAGCGCCAGCCCGACCGACACCGCCAGCCTGCGGGTGTCGATGTCGGGATTGCCCGCCAGTTCCCACAACCGCCGGCTCAGCACGGTGGACATCTTCTGCATGTACGACGTGCGGCGCCGTTCGACGCGGTCGAGGTGCTCGTCGAGATCCTCGAGGATCGCGCCACCGATGCGCACCGGCGAGTCGAACTCTTCGACGAACCACTTGTCGAGGGGCCGGATACCGCTGCGGCCCTGCTGCAGCAGCTGCCAGGTCTCTTCGGCGTCGGTGGCCAGCGATGTCGTCGAGGCGACCGCGGTCACCACGATGTCGGGGAATCCGTCGCCAGTCCTGAGCGCGGCCATGCCGGATGCTCCTCGTTCACTCGCCAGCTGTAACTATCGGGTAGTACTGAATACTAGGACCCCCGCCAGATGATGGACGAATTGTGGCTGAACTGAATGTGCTCGGCGAGCCGCTGCAGCCGTGCGGCACCGAACCCATGACCGGGTTCTACCGCGACGGGTGCTGCTCGACCGGTCCCGAGGATCTCGGCAGCCACACCATCTGCGCCGTGGTGACCGCGGAGTTTCTTCTGCATCAGCGGTCGATCGGCAACGACCTGTCGACTCCGCGTCCGGAGTACCGGTTTCCGGGGCTACAGCCCGGCGACCGGTGGTGCGTCACCGCGGTGAACTGGTTGAAGGCCTATCAGGACGGCTTCGCCGCGCCGGTGGTGCTGGCGTCGACGCATGAGCGCACGCTCGAGATCATCTCGCTCGAGGCGCTGCGCGAACACGCCGTCGACGTGCCCGACGATCTCGGGTCGCTGTAGCCCACTTTCGCCAGAACCGCGTCGGCGGGACCGGTCCGTCCTACCGTTGACATCCATGGAACAAACCCCAGCCGTCGTACCGTCGCACCCGCCGGACAAGATGCTGCGGATCATGAACCCTCTGTTCGGCAGGTTGTTGCGCAGTCCCCTGGCCGGGCCGCTGCGCAGCCGCATGATGGTGATCGACGTCGTCGGGCGAAAGAGCGGGCGTCAGTACTCAATTCCAGTGAGCGCGCACAGGATTGACGGCGAACTGTATGCGCTGACCTCGGCGGGCTGGAAGAACAACTTCCGCGACGGGGCCACCGCGGACGTGGTGCTCGACGGGCGCACGACGAAGATGCGCGGCGAACTGCTGACCGACACCGCGCTGGTCGCCGAGTTGTCGCACCGCTGCGCGAAAGCCTGGGGACCCAAGCGCGCCCCGACGATGATGGGCCTGAAGTTCCGCGACGGCGGCATCCCGTCGGTCGAGGATTTCGCCGACGTGGTGCGGCGGGAGCATCTTGCGGCGGTGCGGTTCACCGCTGTTTGAATTGCCTTGTGGCTACGGCTGATCGAGGAGCCGCAGCGGATGAAGCCCGTCGACGGCGCCGACGAAGGGCGGGTGGATGCTGTAGCCGATCATGCGGCGGATGTCGTCGGAGACCTCCCGTGCGGTGTCGCGGGAGATCGACAGCGTGAAGGCCTCCATCGGCCGCAGCCACGGTTGGCAGTACTGGGCGGTGACGGCGAGTCGGGCGTTCTGGCTCGTGTTCGCGCCGCCGCCGTGCCAGAGGGTCCCGACGAAGAAGACGCAGGAGCCCGCGGGCATGACGACGGGCATCGCGGGATCGTCGGGTTCGGGCCGACGCCTGCCCCAGCGGTGACTGCCCGGGTAGAGCACCGTGGCGCCGTTGTCGGCGGTGAAGTCGTCGATCGCCCAGATGGTCGCGGCGGCAAGGGGTTCGCGTGGTCGAGGGATCGGATAGAAGCCATCGTCGTGGTGGGCCATCTGCGCGGTTTCACCGGGTTGAATGTTGATGGCCTGCAGCGCGGACAGCAGATAGTTGTCCATGAGCAACCGGTCGAGAACGGCCAGCACCCGCGGGTGGTCGACCAGCCGGTCACACACCCGCGTCCTGCTCAGCAGGCTGTAGACGCGCTGGGTGTGCCGGCCCTCGAAGGCGTTGCGCCCGGTGTGCTCGAGCCACGGTGCGACGGTCTCTTTGATCTGCTGGCACTCGTCGGAGCTGAGCAGGTTCTCCCAGATGAGGTAGCCGTTGTGGTCGAGGGCCGCCATGTCGGCGTCGACGATCGCCGGGTCCACCTCGGCGCCGCGCGTTGCGGTCCACTTGTATCGGCGCGCCAGGTCGCCTCGGAGGTCGTCCAGTGTGGTGACGGGCTCGTCGTCGATGCTCATAGCAGCCCTCCCCTGCGTTCGGTCGGCCTATGCAAACACTGGACCTCGCCGGGGCACGGGTCAAGGACCTGGGGTTCTGGGTCTGGCGCCGGCCTGCGTCTGGCCCGGGCTCCGCCGGCGACGGCTTGTTCAGTGGGATCGCGGCGCGAAGTTGCCGTGGAACCCCTGCGGGATGTGGTGGCGCAGGTTGGCGGAGGCGATCGGGCCGGCCGCGACGTCGGCGGCGTCGAGGATCACCAGGCGCGAGGTGTGCGTGCGCGCTCGGTACTCCACCGAGAGCACCCACCCGCCGTCCTCCGCGGTGGCGTTGGGTTTGGCGACGAAAACCGGCTCGCAGAAGCTGTTTCCCGCCTCGGGCGTGGTGTACGTCGTTGCTGACGAATCGCTCAGGTCGAGGCGGGTGATCGAGTCGTAGAACGAGACGAGACGGTGGCGGGTGTTGAGGTAGGCGTAGCGATGCTTGCGGCCCTCGACGGCGTCGTTGTGGCGGGGGAACTCGCAGGGAAGATCGGACAGCGCTTCGGCGAGGACGCGCCCCGTCCGCGTGATGCGGTAGCGCATGAATGTCGAGGGTGCATCGTCGAGGGGTGCGACGTGAAATCGGTTGAGCCGTTGCAGGAGTCGGCCGTCGCCGTAGGTGATCGCGTCGATGACGGTGTCGCCATCGTCGTCGAAGGCGTTGCTGAGGTGGAACATCAGAACGGCGTCGTATTCGATGGTGCGGATTTTCCCGCCGTCGCGCGGCACGAGGATGAACACGCTACCCCGCTCGGGTCGGTACCGCATGGCCTCGCCCATCGGCTTGAGGCCCAACACGATCGGCACAGCGTCCGGGATGATCGGCGACACCACGAACACCAGATGGGTCTCCGTCAGCGCGAAGTCGTGCACCATGGCGACGTAGGGCAGTCGCGCCGAGCGGAAGTGCTTCAGCCGCCCCGTGGGATCGGTGCGATAGATCCGCAGATGCGCCCGCGGGATGAATTCGACGCCGAAGTTGAACATCTCGCCTGTGCGCGGGCAAAGGCTCGGGTGCGCCGAATACGATCCCGCCCAGCGTAATTCGCCGCCGAACCGGCGGACGCCGATGGTTTCGAGTGTCTCGGGGTCGATTTCGTGCGGCGGTCCGCCCTCCCATAGCGCATACAACCGACCGGCGTGTTCGACGACGTTGGTATTGGCCAGGTTCGGCGGGAGGCGGCCGATGTTGGCTTTGATGCCGCCGGGCGCGGCGGTGCCCATGTGGTTCAGCCCGGTCTTGCCGAGATAGTGGTTGGTCCGCACGTACCTGTTCTTGAAGTGGACCGACCCGTTCGCGATGGTGAACGCGGAGAGCATGCCGTCGCCGTCGAAGAGGTGGTGAAGGGGCCGACCGCTGTGGTCCTGCCAGCGGCCGGGTCCGTTGCGATACAAGGTGCCGCGCAGGTCCGGCGGAATGGTGCCGTCGACGTCGTCGATCCGGTAGTCGTATTCGTCCAGTTGCGGCTCGCTGACGCCAAGGCTGCGGAGGTCGGCATCGCTGAGCGTCGTGAGTTGGGCCATCAGCTGGTCGCGTTCGCTGACCGCAAGGGTGCCGAGGTAGCGATGGAGTTCGGGGAGGTCGGGCCCTCCGGTCGACGTGTCCTGCACCGGCGTCTGGGTCACCGGACCCTCCTCATCTACTGAGACTAGAATGCAAACTAGTCTCAGTTTCGCTGGGATCGCAAGGGCGCTGAGGTAGAAAGAGTCGTGGCCAGGACTCGTTCGTCGGCACAACTGGTGCGGGCCGCGCTGGAGTTGATCAGCGAGAGCGGTCTGGACCGGCTGACCTTGAGTCAGGTCGCGGAACGGGCCGGCGTCTCGCGGGCCACGGCCTACCGCGAGTTCGGCGACAAGGACGGGCTGCTGGGTGCGATCGCTGAGCAGGAGATCGGCGCGATGATCGAAGCGACGCTCGCGGCCTTCGATGCCGAGGCCGATCCCAGCGCGCAGACGGTCGCTGTCGTCACGACCACGCTGCGGTACCTGCGCAATCATCGGGCATTCGTCTACATCCGCGATCACGAACCTCACTGGCTGCTCGATGCCGGGCTGCCTGTCGGCAACGATCGAATGAACCTGGCGCGGACGGTGGCGGCGATGGTTGCGCAGGCGATTCCGGACTCCGATCAGCTCGCGCTGACCCCGGTGGCCGCTGCCGAAGTCGTCGTCCGGACCGTTCTGTCGCACACGCTGATCGAGGACAGCGCTTTGACCGACGAGGAAGTGGCCGAGGTCGTCAGCCGCGCCATCACACGGCCGTCGGGCTTACCCGGCGGATAGGAAAAGCTGACCCCGGAGACGCGAATTCTGGCCTGGCAGCGATTCCGCCGGCGCCGGCGGGCCGCGACGCTCGATGCATGACCACAACCGTCACGACCAAGGTCTCGACCGTCGACGAGACGACCGAGGCGGGCACCATCGATTGGCTCACGCTGGCCGACGAGGTCTTCCCCGCCGACGCCCTGTGAGCGAGTTTCGGGCTGAACGGTAACCCGAAGGGCCCCAACGAGTTCAGCGCCTCGGTTAGCGGACGCAATCGCGAGCGTGTTGGATCTGACTCTTGATCTCGCGGAACGCCTGAACTCGTGCCATCACCGCATCTGCCGCCGAGCTCGCGGGCGAGGTGTCCGGCGCGGCCTCGATTCCATAGAGTAGGCCGCTCAACTTCGCGTGGAGTTCGGCGCGTTGTTCCGCCGTCCGCGCGTCCTCACGTTCCTCGCGGAGCGACCTGTCGATGAGGCGCGCCTCCGTTGCGCACTTCTCTATCAGTTCAACGCTTTCGACGGCAGCCCGGTCAAGCGTGGCAATCGTCGTCCTCGCCTCTGCGAGAATCTTGCGGTCGTCGGCCGCGGGCTTGTCCAGAGCGGAGAGTCTTTCTGCGACCTTGCGAAGCGCATGCGCCTTCTGGAAGTTGTCGGTTATCTGTTGGATGTCCGCGGTGAAGTCGACATCACCGAGCCATCCGGTGCGAGCGGCTTCCGATGCATGGACCTGTTTCACAGCAGCCAACGCAGATTCGACGAGCGCGGCATTCTCTGCGCCCATGGTCTTGATGCGTTGTTCCTTTTCCCTGCGGCGCTTCTCTTCTCGTTCACGCTTGGCGGCAGCCTCGCGGGCTGCCCGCTCTTCACGTTCGCGCTTCTCCTTCGCCGCGAGCCGCTTGTCGTTCGCGGCTATCGCCCAACAGATCAACCCGATGAGAGCCGTACCGCCGGCGACGACGCCAAGCGCGATCCAGACCTCCTTCGGGATCAACGCGATGAGCACGAAGACGAAAAAGATCAGAGCGCCGATGCCCTTGGCAACGTCATCCGAACTCTTGTTACTCATGGCCTACGCGTGGACTTCCCGAATCGCCCGGACAGGTGCTTCACGGGCAGTCCTCGATGTCGATGCGGACCACACCGAAGTCGATCATGGTGCCTTTCGTGATGGTGGCGCCGGGCGGAGGCGTCGATGTGCACACCTGCCAGTTCGCATCCATGATCTGGTTGCGCCCCTGACCGGTCAGATCGGTGGACCCCGAGAAGAAGACCTCGTTATTGGTGAGCGCTTGAATCGCGTCCTGGGCATCCTGGAGATTGCTGCCGATCAGGTTAGGCATGGTCCACGATTGGCTCACGGTGTTAGCTGGTGCGCCGGAAGTCGCAGGCGCTATCGCGCTGGGCGTGGTGATCGCCGGCGTCGGTGCGGCGACCACCGGTCGCTCCGTCGTCACGGTCACGGTCTCCGGCGGCTGAGCCGGTTGGCTTGAACATGCTGACAGCGTCGCGCCTAACACGACTGCCGCGATCCACCCCTTGTGCGCCATGCGCGTCCTTTCGCAGTCCCCCACAGCAAGGCCGAAGCCTGCAGTCCCGATTGACTAAGAAGTGAGGCTCAGCCCCCCTGCGCCTCACTCCCCACAAAATTAGCTGAAAGAGACCGTCCAGGAATCAGGGATTTCCCTATGATTGCCGACGCTCATTTGCTGAAGACGCGTTCGGTGCTGACCGCCCAAACGCAATCAGGCCCGCTCGAGGGCGGGCCTGACATGCATGGTGGCAGGTGCAGGATTCGAACCTGCGTAGGCGTAAGCCGACGGATTTACAGTCCGCTCCCATTGGCCGCTCGGGCAACCTGCCTGGGTGCTGCACCGGCCGGGTGACCCGGTTTGGTGCGACTTGCAGGGTACAACGAGGATGGGCGTAAGACGAAAACGGCATCAGACCACCAAGGAGGAGCGGATCCAATGGCGGATTCATCGTTCGACGTCGTGAGCAAGGTCGACCGCCAGGAGGTGGACAACGCGCTGAACCAGGCCGCCAAGGAGCTGGCCACACGTTTCGACTTCCGCGGCACCGATACGTCCATCGAGTGGCAGGGCGAGGAGACGGTCGTCATCACCAGCTCGACCGAGGAGCGCGTCAAGGCCGCGGTCGACGTCTTCAAGGAGAAGCTCATCCGCCGCGACATCTCCATGAAGGCGTTCGACGCCGGCGATCCGCAGGCCTCGGGCAAGACCTACAAGGTCAGCGGCCAGATCAAGCAGGGCATCAGCAGCGAGCAGGCCAAGAAGATCACCAAGCTCATCCGCGACGAGGGACCCAAGGGCGTCAAGGCGCAGATCCAGGGCGACGAGATCCGCGTCAGCTCCAAGAAGCGTGACGACCTGCAAGCCGTGATCCAGCTACTCAAGGGCGCCGACCTCGACGTGGCGCTGCAGTTCGTCAACTACCGCTGAGGCATTCGAGGCTCACGTGGCCGCTGGCGCGGCGCGCTCAGCCCGACAGGTTGAAGTTGCCGGCCGTTCCGTAGACGGCCAGCGACACCAGCAGGGTCACCGACACGACCACCACGAGCGAGGCCCGCACCGCGTTGCCCGTCGCGACTCCGACGCCTGCCGGGCCTCCGGTAGCGAAGTAGCCGTAATACGTGTGGATCAACAGGATCGTGAGCGCCACGAGAATGGCTTGCAGGAACGACCACAACAAGTCGACCGGGCTCAAGAACGTCGAGAAGTAATGGTCGTAGAGCCCCGACGACTGCCCCAGCAGGGCGACCGTCGTAAACCGGCTCGCCACGAACGACAGGATGACGGCGATCGTGTACAGCGGTGTGACAGCGATCATGCCGGCTACGAGCCTGGTGCTGATCAAGAAGGACACCGGGCGGATCGCCATCGCCTCCAAGGCATCGATCTCCTCGCTGATGCGCATGGCGCCCAGTTGCGCGGTCACGCCTGCGCCGACGGTGGCCGCCAGTCCTATACCGGCGACAACCGGAACCGAGATCCGGACGTTGATGAACGCCGCGAGGAAGCCCACCAAAGCCTCGATGCCGATGTCTCCGAGCGAGCTGTAGCCCTGCACCGCAAGGGTTCCGCCCGTCGCCAGCGTCAGAAAGCCGATGATCACCACCGTGCCGCCGATCATAGCCAAAGTGCCTGCGCCCATACCGATTTCGGCGATGATGCGAGCGATGTCGGTCCGGTAGTACCTCACCGCGTACGGCACACCGGCCAGCGATCGCCCCCAGAACAGGGCCTGATCCCCGAGTCGGCTCAGGACCCCGATCGGACGGCTGATCTCCTTGTGGACCCGTGGATAGACGGTCGGCAGGTGCGGGGGCATGTCGGACTCACCTTCATCTGGCAGTGAATTGGATACCGATCGCGGTGACGACCACGTTGACCACGAACAGCGCCATGAACGCGTAGACGACCGTCTCGTTGACCGCGTTACCCACGGCCTGTGCGCCGCCTCTGCGCACGGTCAATCCCCGGTAACAGGCGACGATGCCGGCGATGAGGCCGAACAGCGCCGCCTTGATCCCCGAGATGATCAGCTCCGGGATCCCGGTCAGCAGCGTGATGCCGCCGGCGAATGCGCCGGGGTTGACGTCCTGGACGAAAACCGAGAAGACATAGCCGCCCCCTACGCCGATGATCACGACGAGGCTGTTGAGCAGAAGCGCTACCAGTCCGGCGGCGAGTATCCGAGGGGTCACCAACCGCTGGACCGGGTTGATCCCCAGGACCTCCAACGCTGCGATCTCGTCGCGGACGGTGCGCGAACCCAGGTCTGCGCACATGGCCGTCGCCCCGGCACCGGCCACCACGAGCACGGTCACGATCGGCCCGACCTGCGTCACCGCCCCGAACGCGGCGCCCGCACCACTCAAGTCCGCCGCACCGAGTTCGCGCAACAGGATGTTCAGCGTGAAGTTGACCAGAACGGTCAACGGGACAGCCACCAGCATCGTCGGCAGGAGCGCCACCCGCACGATGAACACCGACTGTTCCAAGAACTCTCGCGCCTGAAAGGGTCGGCGGAAGATGAATTTCATTGCGTCGACGGACATCACGAACAGACCGCCGACCGCCACGAGCGCGTTGGAGGCATCCCGATCGGACGCAGGCGCTTCCGGCGACCAGCGCAGCATTCGCCGAATCATCGGTCGGGACTCCTCCCATGAAATGCGTAGCCCGGCACGGGCCATCAGGGCCGGTCCAGTGCCGCGGCTATCAGCGACGCTAGGATGCGGTCACCGCCTCCCTAGGAGTCCTTGGTCACCGGCTGGGTAGGCGTTGGTCCTCAATCCGGCGGCAACCAAATTCAGCCCGGCGGATTCGGCTTACCGTCGAACCTGCAAGCACGGCGTGCGGAGGAACGATGAACCCCATCGATGTCGACCGTTCAGAGCTCGCGAAGTGGGATCCGGGTTTCACTGAGGTGGCGACGAAACTGATTGCGCCGGTGATCAACCGCTACTTCCGCGTCGAAGTTCGCGACCTGGACTCCTTCCCGCCGACCGGCGGGGTGCTGGTGGTGTCCAATCACTCCGGCGGCATGCTGACACCGGATGTGCTCGTCTTCGCCCCGGCTTTCTACGGGAGGTTCGGATATGGTCGCCCCCTGTACACCCTCGCCCACTACGGAGTGTTCTTCACTCCATTGCGGGGCTATCTGAGCCGCATCGGCGTCGTGCATGCCAACCGGGAGAACGCCGCCGAAGCGTTGCGGTCGGACGCGGTCGTGCTGGTGTATCCCGGCGGAGACTACGACGCGTACCGATCGACGCTGAGTGCGAACATCATCGATTTCGAGGGCCGCACCGGCTACGCGAGGCTGGCGATCGAGATGGGTGTGCCGATCGTGCCCGTGGTGTCGATCGGGGGGCAGGAGACTCAACTGTTCCTGACCCGGGGCGATCGGTTGGCGAAGAGGCTGGGGCTGCACCGGATCCGGCTCGACATCCTGCCGTTGACCGCCGGCTTCCCATTCGGCGTGACGTCCTTCTTTCCGGCCAACATGCCGTTGCCTGCCAAGATCGTCGACCAGGTGCTCGAGCCGATCGACGTCCGGATGTTCGGCGGCAACGCCAACGCGGTCGATGCCCATGTCCGGTCCGTCATGCAGACGGCCCTCGACCGGCTTGCGCAGGAGCGACGGTTCCCCGTGCTGGGCTGACCGGGGACCGCGAAATGCCCCTGAACATCTGCCGTCCGACCTAACCTGATCGGCATGGCACCTGCGCAACGTGAACCCCAAGTCGTCGTTCTCGGTGGAGGCTCCTGGGGCACCACCGTGGCGTCCATCTGCGCTCGCCGCGGACCGACGCTGCAGTGGGTGCGCTCGGCGGAAACCGCCGACGACATCAATGTCAACCATCGCAACTCGAAGTACCTCGGCAACGAGGTCGCGCTTCCCGAGAGCCTGAAGGCGACGACGGACTTCACCGAGGCGGCGTCGTGCGCCGACGTGATCGTCATGGGTGTTCCGTCGCACGGCTTCCGCGGTGTGCTCACCGAGCTGGCCAAGGAACTGCGTCCGTGGGTTCCGGTGGTGTCGTTGGTCAAGGGCCTCGAACAGGGCACGAACTTCCGCATGAGCCAGGTCGTCGCCGAGGTGCTGCCCGGGCATCCGGCCGGAATCCTGGCCGGGCCGAACATCGCGCGTGAGGTAGCCGAGGGGTATGCCGCCGCAGCGGTGCTCGCCATGCCCGACCAGCAACTCGCGGCGGACCTGGCACAGCTGTTCCGCACCAAGCGGTTTCGTACGTACACCACCGACGACGTGGTCGGCGTGGAGATGGCCGGCGCGCTGAAGAACGTCTACGCGATCGCCGTCGGCATGGGCTACTCACTGGGCATCGGCGAGAACACCCGCGCGATGGTGATGGCCCGCGCCATTCGCGAGATGTCCAAGCTCGGCGAGGCGACCGGCGGCCACCGCGATACGTTCGCCGGCCTCGCCGGCATCGGCGACCTCATCGTCACCTGCACCAGCCAGCGCAGCCGCAACCGCCACGTCGGCGAGCAGCTCGGCGCCGGCAAGCCGATCGACGAGATCATCGCGTCGATGAACCAGGTCGCGGAGGGTGTCAAGGCCGCCAGCGTCATCATGGAATTCGCCGACCAGTACGGGATTTCGATGCCGATCGCTCGCGAGGTGGACGCCGTGGTCAATCACGGTTCCTCCGTCGAAGAGGCCTACCGCGGCCTGATGGTCGAGAAGCCCGGCCACGAGGTGCACGGCGCCGGATTCTGACGGCCCACTGGTTCGCCGAGCGTCGCGAGGCGGTCAGTTGAAGAACGGGTTCGTGCCCTCGGGCCGTTCCAGCAGCGGATCCCTTCCGCCGTTGATGATGTAGCTGCCCGCCGGACTGAGCACGAAGCCCGACTGGTTGCGGCTGTCCGAGCATGTCGTCACGCCGCCATCGCTGCCGCAGCTGACGGTCTGGAAGCTGATCCGCGAGCCGGCCGGAAGCGGGTTGGCGTCTCCGACGACGGCGAACACGTCGCCCGTCGTCGCCGAGAACTGTGGAACACCCGGGCCGCCGCTGACGAAGTTCGCACCGTTCGGCGCACCGGGGATCGCGCCGCTGCACCCGTAGCCGCCGTTGCGCTGCAGCACGCACGTCAGCCCGTCGGGGGTCGTGAACGCGTACCAGTTGCCGTCCATCTTCGCGAACTCCGACAGCTTCACCGGCGCGAGCGCGTTGACGTTCGGCGCCGGTGGCGTCGGCGGCTCCGACGGCTGGGCCGCGGCGATTCCTTGTGCGGCGATCAGGGCCGCCCCCGCAGACCCGACGACGCCGATCAACACCCTGTTCAGCACGGTCCACACCCTAAGGGGTTGGAGGGAGACTCGCAGCACACAGATGACATCGGCGCAGGTCGGCGGGTCGTTACCGGTGTGATTTCGGTGCACTACCTATCGGTGGGCGACAGGTAGCGCACCGAAGTCGCCAGGACCGGTCAGTAGTAGCCCGGGCCGCGGCCGGCCATCGCCTCCAGGCGCGCGATGCGGTCGCCGATCGGCGGGTGCGTCGAGAACAGCTTGCCGATCTTCTCGCCCGCGCGGAAGGGGTTGGCGATCATCAGGTGCGCCTGGTCGGCCAGCTTGGGATCGGGCGGCAACGGCGCCTGCTCGACCCCGGTGCTGATCTTGCGCAGCGCGCTGGCCAACGCCAGCGGATCGCCCGTCAGCTCCGCACCCGACTGGTCGGCCTGGTACTCGCGCGACCGCGACACGGCCATCCGGATCACCATTGCGGCGATCGGGCCGAGCATCGAAACCAGCAGGATCGCAAACGGATTCGCGCCGCCTTCACGGTTACCGCCGAACAGCGTCGCGAAGTAGGCGATGTTGGCCAGTGCGGTGATGACGGCGGCCATCGCGCCCGCGACGCTCGAGATCAAAATGTCGCGGTTGTAGACGTGCGACAGTTCGTGGCCCAGCACCGCCCGTAGTTCACGCTCGTTGAGGATCTGCAGGATGCCCGTCGTACAGCACACCGCGGCGTTGCGCGGGTTGCGGCCCGTGGCGAACGCGTTCGGCGCGTCGGTGTCGCTGATGTAGAGCCGCGGCATCGGCTGGCGGGCCGTCGTCGCCAACTCGCGCACGATCCGGTACATGACCGGGGCCTGCATTTCGGTGACCGGCTGGGCGTGCATCGCCCGCAGCGAGAGCTTGTCGCTGTTGAAGTACATGTAGGCGTTCATGCCGACGGCGAACAGCACCGCCAGCCCGATGAGTGCGGTATTGCGGAACAGCGAGGCGATGAACACGATCAGCACCGAGAACCCCACCAGCAGAGCGAACGTCTTGGCGGTGTTGGCGTGCGGATGCCAAGTCATCGCTTCCTCCTTCAGACCCAGAGACTCTGGTGATTCAACGCTTAGTCGGGCTCCGCAAGTTCCGGCTGCTCAGCCGTGCCGGTTCACGGTGTAGTCGACCAGCGTCGCCAGCGCTCGCCGGCCCGGTCCTTCGGGCAGCTGGGCGAGCTCCTCGCGGGCCTGCACCGCGTACTGGGCGACGGTCTCCTTGGCCTTGGCCATGCCCGGCGAGGCGCGCAACAACGACAGCGCCTCGGCCACGTCGTCGTCGTTCTCCACCGGGCCGGCGAGCAGCTCGCGCAGCCGGTCGGCCTCGGGGCCGCCGTCGCGCAGCGCGTACAGCACCGGCAGCGTGTGAACGCCTTCGCGCAGGTCGGTGCCCGGCACCTTGCCGGACTCCTCCGGGTCGCTGTCAATGTCGATGATGTCGTCGCTGATCTGGAAGGCGGTGCCGACGATGCCGCCCAGCCGGCTCAACCGCTCGATCTGCTCCTCGTCGGCACCCGAGAACGTCGCCCCGAACCGCCCGGACGCCGCGATCAGGCACGCCGTCTTCTCGTAGACGACCTTGAGGTAGTGCTCGATCGAATCGACGTGTTCGGCCGCGCCGCGGGTTTCGCGCATCTGACCGGTGACCAGCTGGGCGAACGTGTCGGCGATGATGCGCACCGCCTCCGGGCCGAGCCGGCTGACGAGGCGCGACGCCGTCGCGAACAGGTAGTCGCCCGCCAGGATCGCGATGTTGTTACCCCAGCGCGCGTTGGCGCTGTCGGCGCCGCGGCGGACCTGCGCCTCATCCATCACGTCGTCGTGATACAGCGTCGCCAGGTGCACCAGCTCGATGACCGCACCCGCGACGGTGACCTGCCAGGCATCGGGGTCCGGGCCCAGCCGGGCCGAGAGCACCGTGAACAGCGGGCGGAACCGCTTACCGCCGGCCTGGAACAGGTGTTGCACCGCCTCGGCCATCAGCTCGTCGGCTTTGCCCAGCTCAGTGGCCATCAGGTCCTCGATGCGGGCGACCCCGTCGCGCACGTCCTGCGCGAAATCGGGATCTCCGAAGTCGACCCCGGCTACCACCGTCGCTGGCGTCCTCACCCTGCCAACATACTGGGAACCATGGACTTACCGGCGGGTTGGGCCCACGGCCGAAGGCCAGGGCAGAGCGATGGGCCCACGCCCGGAGGGCAGGGGACGACCGGGGGATCGATGAAGGCGGACGTGGTCGTCGTCGGGGCCGGGCCCGCCGGGTCGGCCGCCGCCGCGTGGGCGGCGCGCAACGGCCGCGATGTGCTCGTCATCGACAAGGCCCAGTTCCCGCGCGACAAGGCCTGCGGCGACGGGCTTACCCCGCGCGCGGTGCTGGAGATGGAACGGCTCGGCCTCGGGCCGTGGCTGGACGGACGGGTGCGTCACCGGGGTCTGCGCATGTCCGGGTTCGGGGCGGACGTCGAGATCGAGTGGCCGGGCCCGTCGTTCCCGTCGACCTCGAGTGCGGTGCCCCGCACCGAGCTCGACGACCGCATCCGCATGGTCGCCGTCGACGAGGGCGCCAAGATGATGCTCGGCGTGAAAGCCGTTGATGTGCGCCACGATTCGTCTGGCCGGGTGGAGGCGGTGGTGCTCGACTCGGGCGCCGAGATCGGTTGCGAGAACCTGATTGTCGCCGACGGCGCCCGCTCGACGCTGGGCCGCGTACTGGGCCGCGAATGGCATCAGGAGACGGTGTACGGCGTGGCGATCCGCGGATACATCGCCACGCCGCGGGCCGCCGAACCCTGGATCACGTCGCACTTGGAACTGCGTTCACCCGAAGGCAAGGTGCTTCCCGGCTACGGCTGGATCTTCCCGCTCGGCAACGGCGAGGTGAACATCGGCGTCGGCGCGCTGGCGACGGCCAAGCGACCGGCCGACGCCGCGTTGCGGCCGCTGATGTCGTACTACACCGCGCTGCGGCGCGAGGAGTGGGGCTTCGTCGGGGAGCCGCGCGCCGGGCTGTCGGCACTGCTGCCGATGGGCGGGGCGGTCTCGGGTGTCGCCGGGCCGAACTGGATGCTGATCGGCGACGCGGCGGCATGCGTCAACCCGCTCAACGGCGAGGGCATCGACTACGGGCTCGAGACCGGCCGGCTGGCCGCCGAACTGCTGGGCACCGGCGATCTCACGCAGGCATGGCCCGCGGTGCTCTCGGCGCACTACGCGCGCGGGTTCTCGGTCGCGCGGCGGCTCGCGCTGCTGCTGACGTTCCCGCGGTTCCTGCCGTCGACGGGGCCGCTCGCGATGCGCTCGTCGGTGCTGATGAACATCGCGGTGCGGGTGATGGGCAACTTCGTCACCGACGAGGACGAGGACTGGACCGCCAGGGTGTGGCGCGGCGCCGGACGGCTGTCGCGGCGTATCGACGAGCGCGCCCCGTTCGCCTAGTCCTTCCTGGGCGAAGCGGTAGAAGCCGTGAGCCCCAAGGCAATCAGGATGTCGGCCGTGGTGATGAAGAGCCCGATCCAGTAGGCCCACCGCATCGAGGGATCCGGCTGCGAGGCGAAGTACAGGACGAGGAAGATAGGCCCGACGATGCCGAAGACGAACATCATGCCCTGAAACATCAGATAGCGCTTGAACGTCTCCATGTCGCAGGCAGAATATCGCGGATGACCGCGGTGTACCGGGCCCCGATGCGATCCCGCCGTGACGATATCGACCCGCAGACCTCGCTCGACCGGGCCCTGGCTCTGGGCGTCGTGGGTTTCGGCGACGCGGGTTTCGGCGAGCGGCTGGCTCGCCGCATCGAACGGTTCGCCGATGCCGAGGACGGATCCTTCGTGTGGACCCGTGACGCGGACGGGCTCTACTGGTTGGGCCGCATCGACGGTCCATACCGCCGTGATGACGACGCCGATGCCGTCGCCGTCGACCTGGTGCACGTGCGACCGTGCCGCTGGCTCGACGAACCCATATTCGAATCCGAAGTTCCCGCAGCAGTTCTCGCGACATTCGGCCGCGGTGGACGCAACTTTCAGCAGACGCACGACCCCGATGTCGGACCGCAGACCGAACGAATCTGGGAAGCCCGTCGCGGGCGTGATTCGTAAGCAGGCTAACTGTAAGCCCAGCTAGACGAGATGTTTTCGGCGACGTGGAGGGATTACCCTGAAGCACAGCGGCGTTCATGTATGCATCGGCGGAAGGACCCCACGATGCTCGGTACGACAGTTCGATCGGCAATCGCCGCGATCGCGGTCGCCGGCGCGGCGCTGGTCTCGGCTCCCGTCGCGCCCGCGGCGCCGCAGGGACCATGCCAGGACGTGCCGTACATCGGGGTGTGCACACCCTATCGGGGAGCCAACGGAAGGCCGTCGCCGAACGCCAAATCCGAACCGCCCCTGGCGGTCGTGAACAGCGCGCCCCCGGTGAACGGCAGCCAGCAAGCGGCGATCGAGGTCGAGGACTAAGCCAGGGACTTGGCGAATCCGCTCACGTCGCGGATGGATGCGTCGAACACCTCGGGCATGTAGGCGCCGCAGAGCAGATCGCCGCCGTGGCAGGTGCCCGCGACCACGCGACCGACCGCGGGCACGCCCGCACGGACCAGGCGCCGGTAGTAGGCCAGGCCCTCGTCGCGCAACGGATCCAGCTCGTTGACCGAAATGACGTGCGGCGGTAGCCCGTTGAGGTCCTCGGCGGTGGCCGCAGCGGCCCAGCAGGTCGGGTCGTCGGCGTGGGAGCCGTCGGGGTTGTAGATCGAACCGAGCAGCGCGAGTTGGTGACGACTGACGAAGTACTCGTCGTTTTCCGCCAGCGACGGCAGATCCTCGCACTCGTCGAGCCAGCGGTTGGAGATGTACGGGCACTGTGCGTAGCACCCCGCGATATCGGCGAGCCAGCCCTCGCGTTTGGCCCTGTGCGCGACGGTCAGTGTGAGATTGCCGCCACCGGACTCGCCGGACACGATCAGATGGCTGACACCGAGTTCCGTCCGGTTGCCCGCCGCCCAGCGCACCGCGGCGGCGCAGTCGTTGAGCCCGGCCGGAAAGGGGTGGGGACCGAGCTTGCCTCCGGAGTTGCGAAACTCCACACCGACCACGACGAGCCCTGTGGCGGCGAGGCATTCGCGGATCCTGATGTAGCCGATGTCGGCCGCGCTGCCGAGTGCCATCCCGCCGCCGTGCAGATGGACGACCGCGGGCAGCGGGCCGTGCGCATCGCGAGGGCGGCTGATGTACAGCGTGATGTCGTTGCCGTCGGGGCCGGAGATCGTGGTCGTCGACGTGGTCACGCCGGGGGTGGCGGGCAGGTCCTTGGCCAACGCCTCGAGAATCGCGCCCATCCCCTCCTCGCTCATCGTTGCGAACGCGATGCGCTCCTCGAGCGGGGAGTCGACGCTCAACGGCGCCGCGGGCAGCCGGCCGTCGAGGCCGAACTGTGCGAACGCCTTGACCATTCGAGGGTCTGAGCGGGGATCGGTTCCGAGGGTGCAGTCCGGGTCGGCCAGGCGTCCGTGCATGCCCAGACCGTAGCGTGATGTCGCGTAGCCCGATCGGCAATCAGCGCAAGGGCTTGGTGGCGGCGTGCAGCGCGACGATGCCGCCGGTGAGGTTGCGCCAGCGCACCGACGTCCAGCCGGCGTCGGCGATCTGACGGGCCAGCTGAGTCTGGTCGGGCCACGCGCGGATCGACTCGGCCAGGTATACGTAGGCCTCCGGGTTGGAGGACACCGCTCGGGCCATCCTCGGCAGCGCCTGCATCAGGTACTCCTTGTACACCGTCGCGAACAACCGGTTCGTCGGCGTGGAGAACTCGCACACCACCAAGCGACCGCCCGGACGGGTGACACGGGCCATCTCGCGCAGACCCGCGACGTGGTCGACGACGTTGCGCAGCCCGAAGCTGATCGTCACGGCGTCGAACGCGCCGTCGGCGAACGGCAGCCGCGTGGCGTCGCCGGCGACCTTGGGGACATCGCGGTCGGCCCCGGCCGCAAGCATGCCGACAGAGAAGTCCGCGGCTACGCACCACGCCCCCGAGGTCGCGAGCTCGACGGTCGAGACCGCCGTGCCGGCGGCGAGATCGAGCACCCTGTCCTGCGGGCCGATGCGCAGCGCCGCACGCGTAGCCCGCCGCCAGAACCGGTCCTGACCCAGCGACATGACGGTGTTGGTCAGGTCGTAGCGCCGGGCCACCGCGTCGAACATCGACGCCACATCGCGTGGGTTCTTCTCCAGCGTCGCGCGGCTCATGAGGCCCACCGTAACTGTGAAGATGCTTGAAGCGGGAATGCGCAGGGCGCGGAGAGGGGATATACGGACCATGAGCGAAAAGGTTTGGTTCGTCACGGGCACGTCGCGGGGGTTCGGGCGCGAGTGGGCGATCGCGGCGCTCGAGCGGGGCGACAAGGTTGCCGCGACGGCGCGCGACGTCTCGTCGCTGGACGATCTCGCCGAGAAGTACGGCGACGCGCTGCTGACCATCGCGTTGGACGTCACCGACCGCGAGGCGGACTTCGCCGCGGTCAAGCAGGCCCACGACCACTTCGGGCGCCTCGACATCGTCGTCAACAACGCCGGCTATGGGCACTTCGGCTTCATCGAGGAGGTGACCGAGCAGGAGGCGCGGGACCAGATCGAGACGAACGTCTTCGGCGCGCTGTGGGTCACCCAGGCCGCGCTGCCGTATCTGCGGGCGCAGCGCAGCGGGCACATCATCCAGGTGTCGTCGATCGGGGGCATCGTCGCGTTCCAGAACGTCGGCATTTATCACGCGTCGAAGTGGGCGCTGGAGGGGTTCTCACAGTCGCTGGCCCAGGAAGTGGCACCGTTCGGGGTGCATGTGACGCTGATCGAGCCGGGTGGATTCTCGACCGACTGGGCGGGCTCGTCGTCGCGCCGGTCGACGCCGCTGCCGGATTACCAAGAGGTGCACGAGGAAGCCGACCGGATCCGCAGTCAGCGGGTGGCCAAGCCCGGCGATCCGAAGGCGTCGGCGCGGGCTCTGCTCAAGGTCGTCGACGCCGAAAACCCGCCGCTGCGTGTGTTTTTCGGCGAGTTGCCGCTGCAGTTGGCCAAGGCCGACTACGAGACGCGGCTCAAGACGTGGGAGGAATGGCAGCCGGTCGCCGTCGAGGCGCAGGGCTGACGTCATCCGGTCAGGCACCACTCGCTGCGGTGAGTGGAGAGGGACAGTCGCGCGGCGCTGGCCGTCAGGCGGCGCGGTCTCCTGGGGGTGAGGGTCCGCCGGGTTCGTCGGTTCCGTCGAGTGAGGGGGCTTCTCCCGGTTCGGTTTCGGCGATCGGGTCCTCATCGGCGGGCTTGGTATCGGGCTGCGGGT
>NZ_CVTB01000284.1 GCF_001050015.1 Mycolicibacterium malmesburyense | reverse complement strand
ATGTGCCGTTCGAGTTGCTTGTCGAGCACCTCAATCCGGTGCGTTCCACGTCGCATCATCCCCTGTTCCAGGTTGCTTTGGCCTTCCAGAACAATGTCCGTCCCGACGTAGCGCTCGATGGGGTGGACCTCGATCCGATCGAGATAGAAACCCGCACGGCGAAATTCGACCTCGATATCCAGCTGAGTGAACTGGCGGGTCCTGATGCGGCGATGGCCGCCGGTGTGGTCACCTATGCGACGGACCTGTACGACCGCCACACCATCGAGCGGATGGTCGGCTGGCTGGGCCGAGTCGTTGAGGCCGTGGTCGCCGATGCGTCGGTGGCAGTGGGCGAGATCGAGTTGCTGGATGGCGGTGAACGGGATCTCGTCCTGTCGCGATGGTCTGGCGCCCAAGAGGAAGCTTGTGCGGGCGTGGCTCCGGAACTTCTTGCAGCGGCGGTCGCCGCCGGCCCGGACGAGCTGGCCGTGATTGATGGTGAGCGCCAGCTTTCGTATCGCGAACTCGATGAGTGGTCGACGCGGTTGGCGCGAACACTCATCGAGGCAGGAGTGGGCCCTGAACGCAACGTGGCCGTGGCGATGGACCGGTGCACGGAATTGGTGGTGGCATGGTGGGCGGTGCTCAAGGCCGGTGGGGCCTACGTGCCGTTGGATACGGCATACCCAGTGGAGCGCGTCAAAGCTGTGCTGAACGCAGTCGATGCGGTGTGTGTGGTGACCCGTGGTGTCGACGCGTTGGATGGAGCCGGATCGCGCTCGGTGCTGCGCCTCGATGGCCTGGACCTGCGTGGAATTTCAGCCGATTCGATCACAGACGCTGAGCGGCTCGCTCCGTTGACCGTGGACACCGCCGCGTACGTGATCTTCACGTCGGGTTCGACGGGCGTGCCCAAGGGCGTAGTGGTCACTCATGCCGGTCTGCCCGGCGTCGCCGCAGCCCACCGTGAGCTGTTCGGGTTGGGTACGGGATCGCGTGTCCTGATGGTTGCCGCTCCAACCTTCGACGCCTCCATCTTCGAGTGGATGTGGGCGGTGGGATCACACGCGACGTTGGTTGTGGCCGGGCGCGACGAATATGCCGGCGATGCGCTGACGGACGTCCTACGGACTCAACGCGTTGATGCGGCATTGCTCACTCCGACCGTGCTATCCACACTGGATCAAGACCGGGTAGCCGGCCTCGACACGCTCGTCACCGGTGGGGAGGCCTGTCCGGCCGAACTGGTTGCCGGCTGGGCGCCGAGACGCCACATGTTCAATGCCTACGGGCCCACCGAGGCGACCATCTGGGCCACGTGTGACGCGTTGGCGGTGGGACAGCCGGTGCGCATCGGCACCCCGATCGCTGGGGTCATCGCCCTCGTCTTGGACGGTCGGCTCAATCCCGCACCGATCGGAGTGGTCGGTGAGTTGTATCTCGGCGGGCCTGCGGTGGCGCGCGGCTATGTGGGCCGGCCGGGTCTGACGGCAGAGCGCTTCGTGGCTGCTCCCTTCGGAGCGGCGGGCACGCGGATGTATCGCACCGGTGATCTGGTGCGATGGACCGCCGCGGGAACGCTGGAATATCTGGGCCGAGCCGATACCCAGGTCAAACTCCGTGGGCAGCGCCTGGAACTCGGCGAGGTCGAAAACACCTTGCTGACCTGCCCGGAGGTCGCGCGAGCGGCAGCCAGCTTGCACAAGAGCGACACCGGTGAGCATCTGGTGGCCTACGTGACCCTGGAGCAGACCACCGCCGCCGACTACGAGAGCGAAACGGTAGAGCGGTGGCAGAACATCTATGACGAGCTCTACGATGCCGACATCCAGGAGCCGGCGTTCGGCAATGATTTCCGGGGCTGGAACAGCAGCTACACCGACCAGCCCATTCCCCTTGCGGAGATGCAGCAGTGGCGACAGGCCACCGTTGACCGAATCATGGCGTTGCGACCGCGGCGGGTGTTGGAGATCGGCGTGGGGTCGGGACTGGTGTTGTCCGAAATCGCTCCCGCCTGCGAAGAGTATTGGGGGACAGACTTCTCTGCTCCCACCATCCGGAAATTGCAGGCGGCGGTCGCCGCGCAGCCATGGGGAGACCGAGTCGAGTTGCTGACCCAGCCGGCGCATACCGCCGGAGCACTGCCACCGCACCATTTCGACACGATCATCATCAACTCGGTCATCCAATACTTCCCCAGCGCGCGCTACCTGACTGAAGTCATCAACATCGCGGTAGACCTCCTGGCACCGGGTGGGGCGTTGTTCATCGGTGACGTGCGCAATTACAGCCTCCAAAGTGCGTTTCAGACGGGTGTCGTGTTGGCCCACACATCGAATGCCGACGCAGCCGAGATCCGGCACCGGGTACAGCGCGCGATCCTCGGTGAGCCCGAATTGATGCTTGCACCTGAATTTTTCAGCGCGTGGGCCGCAGAGCATCCGTCGGTGGCAGGACTCGACATCCAGGTCAAGCGCGCCGCCGTCGACAATGAGCTGACCCGCTATCGCTACGAGGTCGTCGCCTACAAGACCCCCACCGCGGTGTGTTCGCTGGCCGATGTGGCGACATGGGAGTGGAGTTCGTGCTCCGGACTCGAGGGGTTGCAAACCGAGCTGGCGTCACGACGTCCGAACACAGTGCGGGTCACCGCAATCCCGCAGGCGGGCGTGATCAACGAAGTGCGAATCGAACAGGGGCTGGCTGACGGCTTGTCGCCGAACGACGCGATCGCCTACGCCGCTGAAGCTCCAGAGGCTGCCAGCCCTGAACAATTGCATCGTCTCGGTGAAACCAACGGATACGAGGTCGCGGTCACCTGGGGCGCCCAACCGGGCACCCTGGATGCGATCTTCTCGCTTCCCGCCGAGATCGGGTATTCCACGGCCTTCACGGATCTCTACCTGGCGTCGCCGCAGGCTGGTTTGCCCCGCGCACACGGGAATGACCCGCACACGAACACGAAGATCGGTGCGGTGCGCCAGTGGATGAGTACTCGGCTTCCGGACTACATGGTGCCGACTCAGTACGTGGTACTCGACGACTTTCCGATGACGTCCTCGGGTAAGATCGACCGAAAGTCGCTGCCGGAACCGGTAATTGCGGTCACACCGTTCCGGGCTCCGCAGACCCGAATCGAGTTGATCGTCGCACAAGCCTTTGCCGACGTTCTGGGCATCGACCGGGTCGGGCTCGACGACGATTTCTTCGCCCTGGGAGGGGATTCGCTGTCCGCCATCCGCGTCAGCGCTCGCTTACAGGCGGCCTTGGATCGGGAAGTTCCGGTGCGGTATCTCTTCGACGCTCCCAAGGTTGGAGAACTCGCCGATTTTCTCGATCAGCATCAAGGCGGGGTCGCCTACCAGCCCCTGCGAGTGATGCCGCGCCCAGAGCGGGTGCCGCTGTCGTTTGCACAGAGTCGGTTGTGGTTCTTGGACCAGCTGCAGGGGCCATCTGCCGTATACAACATGGCGGTCGCGTTGCGATTGAGCGGGCAGCTGGATGCCGGTGCACTCGGTGCGGCGCTTGGCGATGTGGTGGGCCGACACGAAAGCCTGCGCACCCTGTTCGTGTCCGACGAAGGCGTCCCTCATCAGGTGGTGGTTCCGCCCGCGGAGTCCGACTTCGGTTGGCAAGTCATCGATACCGATGGCTGGCCGAAGCCCCGTCTGAGCGAGGCGATTGGGGAGTCGGCGCGTCACACCTTCGACCTCACTGCCGAGATTCCTTTGCGTGCAACGCTTTTTCGCGTCAGCGACGACGAGCACGTGCTGGTCGCAGTGGTGCACCACATCGCCGCCGACGGTTGGTCGATCGCCCCGCTGGTGCGTGACCTAGGGGTCGCATACGACAGCCGGTGTGCAGGGGAGAGCCCGTCGTGGGAGCCCTTGCCGGTGCAGTACACCGACTACACGTTGTGGCAGCGCGCGCACCTCGGCGATCTCGACGATGCGACTAGCCCCATCGCCACTCAGATCGCCTATTGGGAACAAGCTTTGGCCGGACTGCCAGAGCGGCTGGTGTTGCCAACCGATCGGCCGTATCCGCCAGTAGCCGATCATCGCGGTGCCAGTGTGGCCGTGGACTGGCCCGCGCAGTTGCAGGAGCAGGTCACTCGGGTAGCCCGGGAGCACAACGCAACCAATTTCATGGTGATCCAGGCCGCCCTGGCGGTGCTGCTCTCCGAACTCAGTGGTAGCAGCGATGTAGCAGTGGGCGTCGCGATCGCCGGGCGCGGTGATCCAGCACTTGACCAACTGGTCGGCTTCTTCGTCAACACTTTGGTGTTGCGGGTGGACTTGGCAGGGGATCCCGGCATCGCGCAGGTACTCGCCCAGGTGCGCCAGCGTGGACTGACCGCTTACCAGCACCGTGATGTGCCATTCGAGGTACTGGTCGATCGGCTCGACCCCGCCCGCTCCCTGACCCATCACCCGCTGGTGCAGGTCATGTTGACGTGGCAGAACCTCCCCTGGCACACCAGCGGTCCTGCGGCCGGACTCCGGTTGGGTGACGTGCGAGCTGTCCCACTGCCCGCAGACACCTGCACAGCCCGTATGGACTTGGTCTTCTCTCTGGCGGAGTCCTTCACGGAAAGAGGTGAGCCGGACGGGATCTCAGGAATGGTGGAGTTCCGCACGGACGTGTTCGACACCGGCAGCGTCGAGGTGCTCATCGGGCGGTTGGAACGGGTCCTGGCAGCAATTACCGACGACCCGACCCAGGCGCTGTCGTCCGTCGATGTGCTCGATGCCGGAGAGCAATTGCTGCTCGACCAGATCGGTAATCGGGCGGTGTTGTCTCAGCAGGCGAGCCAGCACTCGATTCCTGCAGTCTTCGCTGAGCAGGTGGCGCGCGCCCCGCAGGCGGTGGCTCTGAGCTGCGCCTCGCGCTCTCTGACATACCAAGAGCTGGATGAGGCGTCGAATCGGCTGGCGCACTTGCTGGTCGGTGAGGGCGCCGGTCCGGGACAGTGTGTGGCGACGCTGTTCAATCGTTGTCCCGAGGCGATCATCGCGATACTGGCGGTACTCAAAACGGGTGCCGCATACCTGCCGATCGACCCGTCGGTGCCGCAGGCGCGAATTGAATTCATGGTGGCGGACTCCGAGCCTGTAACTGCGGTCACCTCCACGGCGTTGGCCCAACGGCTGGACGGACTGGGCTTGAGGGTCGTCGATGCCGCGGATCCGCGTGTCGACGCACACCCTGCGTCGGCGTTGCCCGGTCCGCCGGCAGAGGACATCGCGCACCTCATCTATACCTCGGGTACGACGGGGACTCCCAAGGGCGTGGCGGTCACCCACTTCAACGTGACCCGACTCTTCGACAATCTCCAGGTGGGTCTGAACATGGGCCCGGATCTGGTGTGGTCGCAATGCCACTCGTATGCCTTCGATTACTCGGTGTGGGAGATCTGGGGTGCGCTGCTCTTCGGTGGCCGACTGGTGGTGGTGCCCGAAGAGGTGACCCGTTCCCCTCAAGACTTGCACGCATTGCTGGTCACCGAAGGCGTCACCGTGCTGAGCCAGACTCCGTCGGCGGTCGGCATGTTGTCCACCGACGGGCTGGACCGGACGGCCCTGATGATCGCCGCGGAGCCCTGCCCCCCAGAAGTGGTGCAGCGCTGGGCGCCCGGGCGGGTGATGATCAACGGTTACGGCCCGACCGAAACCACCGTGTACGCGACTATCAGCGCGCCTCTGACCCCGGGCTCTGCGGATGTGCCGATCGGCGTCCCGGTACCGGGAGCGGCGTTGTTCGTCCTCGACGCCCGGTTGCGGGCGGTGCCGGTCGGGGTGGTCGGTGAGCTGTATGTTGCGGGCCGCGGGGTCGGGGTGGGCTATGTGCGTCGTGCCGGGCTGACCGCCTCGCGGTTCCTGGCCTGCCCCTTCGGTGAACCGGGAACGCGGATGTATCGCACCGGGGACCTGGTGAGCTGGGGTGCAGACGGGCAGCTGCGCTATTTCGGTCGTGCCGATGAGCAGGTCAAGATCCGGGGCTACCGCATCGAACTGGGCGAAGTACAGGCGGCGCTGGCCGGGTTGGACGGGGTAGATCAGGCCGCCGTCATCACGCGCGAGGACCAACCCGGCGACAAGCGCCTGGTCGGATACGTCACCGGCGACGCGGATCCGACACATCTACGCGCCCTGCTGTCCGAGCGGCTACCCGCATACATGGTGCCGACCGCGGTCGTGGTGATTGACGCACTGCCGCTCACTGTCAACGGCAAACTCGACAAGCGCGCCTTGCCGCAACCGGAATACGACGATGGCGACACGTATCGAGCCCCGGCGACGGCGGTCGAAGAGATCCTGGCCGGCATCTACGCGCAGGTTCTCCGGCTCGATCGGGTCGGAGTTGACGACTCGTTCTTCCACCTCGGCGGGGATTCCCTGTCGGCGATGCGCGTGGTGGCCGCAATCAACACCGCGCTCGACGTCGACGTTGCGGTGCGGACGTTGTTCGATGCTCCGACGGTCGCCCAGCTTGCGCCGCGTATCGGGGAAGGCTCGCGCGGGCTTCCGCCGTTGGTAGCCGGCGAGCGGCCCGCGGTGTTGCCGCTTTCGTTCGCCCAACAGCGGTTGTGGTTCCTCGAGCAGTTGCAAGGACCTTCGGCGATTTACAACATGCCGGTCGCGCTGCGGCTGACCGGACAGCTTGACGCCGAGGCGCTGGGTGCCGCGCTGGCCGATGTGGTAGCCCGGCAAGACACTTTGCGGACGGTGTTTGCGGCGGTCGACGGGGCTCCCCAACAGTTGCTGGTGCCCGCCGAACGAGCGGACTTCGGCTGGGAGATCGTCGATGCCCGAGGCTGGTCACCCGCCAAGCTGAGTGAGGCAATCGATGAGGTGGCGTTCTACGCCTTCGACCTCAACACCGAAATTCCTTTACGCGCCACGCTTTTCCGAGTTGCCGAAGACGAGCACGTTCTGGCGGCGGTGGTGCACCACATCGCCGCGGACGGTTGGTCGATAGGTCCGTTGGTGACAGATCTCGGGCTCGCATACGCCGGCCGGTGTGCGGGCTGCGCGCCTGATTGGGCGCCGCTGCCTGTTCAGTACGTCGACTACACGCTATGGCAGCGTCGACACCTCGGCGATATTTCGGACAGCGCGAGTCCCATCGCGGTGCAGTTGGCTTATTGGGAACACGCGCTTTCGGGGCTACCCGAGCGGCTGGCCTTGCCCACCGATCGGCCCTATCCGCCGGTTGCCGATTACCGGGGAGCCACTGTGACGGTGGACTGGCCGGCTGATGTGCAGCAGCAGGTGGCCGCGGTGGCACGCGAGCACAACGCGACCAGCTTCATGGTGGTGCAGGCCGCGATGGCGGTGTTGCTGGCCGAAATCAGCGCGAGTTCCGATGTGGCGGTGGGCTTTCCGATCGCGGGGCGGCGCGATCCAGTGCTCGATGAACTGGTGGGATTCTTCGTCAACACGCTGGTGTTGAGGGTTGATGTGGCCGGGGACCCGACGGTTGCTGAGCTCATCGGTCAGGTGCAACAACGTGCGCTAGCCGCTTACGAGCACCAGGACGTGCCTTTCGAGGTGTTGGTGGAGCGGCTCAACCCGAACCGCAGTCTTACCCATCACCCGCTGGTGCAGGTGATGTTGGCGTGGCAGAACTTCGTCGGAAATCCCGTTGCCGATCTCTCCCTTGGCGATGTGCACGTCGCTCCGGTACCCGTGAACACCCGCACGGCACGTATGGACTTGGCGTTTTCGTTAGCTGAATGCTGGACTACGACTGGCGAACCCGCTGGGATAAGCGGGACAGTGGAGTTCCGTACCGATGTGTTCGACCGTGCGGGGATCGAGTCACTGGTTGACCGGTTGCGACGCGTGATCGTGGCGATGACCGCCGATCCGCAGCGCCCGCTGTCGTCAATCGACGTGCTCGATCCCAGTGAGCGTGAGCAACTGGATCGGTGGGGCAATCGTGCGGTGTTGGCCGAGCCCGTGACACCGGCGTCGATTACGCAGCTGTTCAGCGCCCAGGTGGCGCGCACGCCCGAAGCGACAGCCTTGACATGTGACGGCCGTTCGTGGACTTACCGTGCACTGGATGAAGAGTCGAACCGGTTGGCGCACTTGCTGGTCGAGCATGGCGCGGGGCCGGGGCATTCTGTGGCGCTGCTGTTCGCCCGCTCGGCTGAAGCGATTCAGGCGATTCTCGGCGTACTGAAGACTGGGGCGGCGTATCTGCCGATCGACCCCGCGGTCCCGTCGGCGCGGCTCCAATTCATGGTCGAAGATGCCGCACCGATGGCCGCCGTCACCACAGCTCAGTTCGCCGACCGTTTGGCTGATTTCGGTGATCTGCCGGTGATCGATGTCGGTGATCCCGACATCGCCAGATATCCGTGCACCGCGTTGACGGCACCGGCGCCCGAAGACGTCGCTCACATCATCTACACATCGGGAACCACCGGTACTCCCAAGGGAGTGGCCGTCACTCAAAACAATGTCATCCAGCTGTTCGAGTCGCTCGACGTCGGTTTCGAGTTGGCGCCGGGTCAAGTCTGGTCACAGTTTCATTCGTACGCCTTCGATTTCTCGGTGTGGGAGATCTGGGGTGCGCTGCTTCACGGTGGGCGGTTGGTCGTCGTGCCTGACTCTGTGGCGCGATCGCCGGAAGAATTTCATGCCTTGCTCGTTGCCGAGAATGTCAGCGTCCTCACCCAGACCCCCTCAGCGGTTGGACTTCTCTCCCCGGAGGGTTTGGAGTCAGCGTCCCTGGTGATCGGCGCGGAGCCCTGCCCACCTGAACTCGTGGATCGATGGGCGCCGGGACGGGTGATGGTCAACGTCTACGGACCGACCGAGACCACGATGTGGGCGTCCAAGAGCGCGCCCCTGGTTGAGGGCACCGGCGCGCCCCCGATCGGCTCGCCGGTAGCGGGTGCCGCTTTCTTCGTGCTGGACAGATGGTTACGAGCAGTCCCGGTTGGGGTGGTCGGTGAGCTATATCTCGCGGGTCGCGGCGTCGGGGTCGGGTACTGGCGGCGGTCCGGTTTGACCGCATCGCGGTTTGTGGCGTGTCCGTTCGTCGGCGCGGAAGCACAAGGGCAACGGATGTATCGCACCGGCGACCTTGTGTGCTGGGGCCCTGATGGACAGCTTCGGTACTTCGGTCGCGCTGATGAGCAGGTCAAGATTCGCGGCTATCGCATCGAATTGGGTGAGATACAGGCGGCGCTGGCCGGCCTCGCGGGAGTACAGCAAGCGGTAGTCATCGCGCGCGAGGACCGTCCAGGGGACAAGCGTTTGGTTGCTTACATCACCGGTACTGCGGATCCGGCAAACGCACGGGCCAAACTGGCCGAGCGGCTGCCGGGCTATATGGTTCCGGCTGCGGTGGTCGTGGTCGACGCGCTGCCGGTGACCGTGAACGGCAAACTCGACAAGCGCGCACTGCCGGCGCCCGACTACGGCGACGCCGATGGCTATCGCGCCCCGACAACTGCGGTGGAGGAGATGTTGGCCGGCATCTACGCCCAGGTCCTCGGATTGGATCGGGTTGGGGTCGACGAGTCATTCTTCGACTTGGGCGGGGACTCCGTGTTGGCGATGCGGCTGATCGCTGCGATCAACTCCAGCCTGGACGTCGACTTGGGCGTCCGGACGTTGTTCGACACGCCGACTGTGTCCCAACTGGCGCCGCAAATCGATTCGGCTTCGCGTCGGCGTGAGCCGCTGGTGCCCGTAGATCGACCTGCTGTGGTGCCCTTGTCATACGCCCAGAGCCGGTTGTGGTTCCTCAACCGGTTCGAGGGCGGAGCGGCGACATACAACATGCCGATCGCGTTCAGGATCAACGGACTTCTCGATATCGAGGCGCTCGCTGCGGCACTGGATGACGTGATCGCACGCCACGAATCGTTACGCACCGTCTTCCCGGAGACCGGCGGTGTGCCGTCTCAGAAGGTGCTGCCGGCGGAGCCGGGAATGTGGCGGCGCGGAAGCGCGACAGTGGTGTCGTTGCCCGCATCGGAAGTCGACGGCGCGTTGGCGGCGCTGGCAGGCCACCGGTTCGATTTGGCCACAGAGATCCCGATTCGCGCGCGAATTCTTGCCGCGGGGCCTGATCGATATGTCGTGGGAATCGTGCTGCACCACATCGCCTTTGACGGATGGTCCATGGCGCCAATGGTTCGCGATGTGGCCGAGGCGTACCGGGCTCGGCGACAAGGTCTGCCCCCGAGCTGGGCGCCGCTGCCCGTGCAGTATGTGGATTACACGCTCTGGCAACAGGATTGGCTGGGTGACGAGTCCGATCCCGATAGCGTGATCGCCACCCAGTTGGACTACTGGCAGAAGGAGTTGGCCGATCTTCCCGAAGTAGTCTCGCTGGTTTCGGATCGGCCCCGTCCTCCGGTACCCAGTTACCGCGGCGATGTTGTGGAGCTGCGCATAGAGCCAGAGCTTTGGGCAGGTATCAAGGCGGTGGCTGCGGCTCACAACGCCACGGCCTCGATGGTCACGCAGGCAGTCTTGGCCGTCGTGTTGCACCGGGCGGGAATGGGTGAGGACATCGCGCTGGGCACCCCGATCGCCGGGCGGTCGGATCAGGCTCTGAATGAGTTGGTCGGATTCTTTGTCAACACATGGGTGCTGCGCGTGGGAGTGACCCCGGGGCAGCGGTTCAACGAGGTACTCCACCAGGTGCGCCAGAAGGCGCTGGACGCCTACAGCAATCAGGATGTGCCGTTCGAGCGACTGGTCGAGCAACTCAATCCGGTTCGTTCCACATCGCATCACCCGCTGTTCCAGGTGGCGTTGGCCTTCCAGAACAATGTGCGTCCCGAGGTGGCGCTCGACGGAGTCGACGTGGAGCCCGTTGAGGTGGTCACGCGCACCGCGAAGTTCGATCTCGATTTCGATCTGAGGGAGGTGGCCACTGAGGATCTCGCCAAGCCGATGGCTGCAGGCGTCGTGACGTACGCGACGGATCTGTTCGATCGGTCCTCCATCGAGCGGTTGGTGCGCTGGTTCGACCGGATCGTCGAGGCGGTCGTCTTCGATACCTCGGTGGTCATCGGGGAGGTAGGGCTGCTAGGCCATGATGAACGCGATCTAATTCTCTCGGAGTGGTCGGGCTCCGCAGTGACGGCACCGGCCGGTATCGCGCTGCAATTGCTTGCGGCGGCGGTAGCCACGGATCCGGACGCGGTGGCGGTTGTCGACGGTGAGCGCCAACTGTCGTATCGGATGCTCGATGACTGGTCGACCCGGATGGCGCGGGTGCTCATCGAGGCGGGGGTCGGTCCTGAATGCGCCGTGGGTGTAGCCACGGACCGCTGCGCCGAGTTGGTGGTGGCATGGTGGGCGGTGCTGAAGGCCGGTGGAGCCTATGTGCCGCTGGACGCTGCGCATCCGGTTGAGCGCGTCGCGGGGGTGTTGGACGCCGTAGATGCGACGTGTGTACTTACCTGTGGTGTCGACGCTTTCGCGGGGGCGGGCTCGCGACCGGTGCTGCGCATGGACGACCGGGCTGTGTGCGGTGTCTCCACGGACCCCATCACCGATGCCGATCGCCTGGCACCGTTGTCTGTGGACACGGCAGCCTATGTGATCTTTACGTCGGGATCGACCGGCGTGCCCAAGGGCGTCGTGGTGAGCCACGCCGGTCTGGTCGGGCTGGCTGCGGCACAGCGCCATACGTTCGGCTTGGGCCCCACGTCTCGGGTGTTGATGGTCGCCGCACCGACTTTCGATGCATCGGTCTTCGAGATGTTGTTGGCGGCTGAGGCGGGCGCGACGCTGGTGGTGGCCGGACGGGATGCCTACGCGGGGGAACCGTTGACTGATCTCCTGCAGGAGCAACGGGTCAGTGCGGCCGTAGTGACGCCCTCTGTAGTGGCCTCGCTGGACCGGGCTCGGCTCGATGGACTCGACACCCTCATCACGGCCGGGGAGCCGTGTCCGGACGAACTTGCGGCCGTGTGGTCACCGGGGCGGCGGATGTACAACGCGTACGGTCCCACGGAGACCACGATCTGGGCGAGCTGCACGGCGCCACTGTCTGTGGGGCAGCCCGTCGACATCGGCGTGCCGATCCCAGGCGTGTGTGCGCTGGTTCTGGATTCACGGCTGAACCCGACTCCGCCTGGGATGGTCGGCGAACTGTATGTGTCCGGATCTGCGCTCGCGCGCGGGTACGTCGGCAGGCTGGCACTGACGGCGGAGCGGTTCGTGGCCAACCCGTTCGGGAGGGCCGGAGAACGGATGTATCGCACCGGGGATCTCGTGCGCTGGTCGCCGGCGGGCACGCTCCAGTATCTGGGGCGCGCCGACGCACAGATCAAACTGCGCGGCCAGCGCATCGAGTTGGGTGAGATCGAGAACACGCTGCTGGGTTGCCCGCTGGTCACGCAGGCCGCGGCAACCGTGCATCACAGCGACACCGGTGCGGATCATCTGGTCGCCTACGTCGCCCTGGAGCATGTCAGCACCGTCGATCACGACGTTGAGATCGTCGACCAGTGGCAACACATGTACGACGAGTTGTACGGCGCTGAGGTCGAAATACCGGAATTCGGAATGGATTTCCGCGGTTGGAACAGTAGCTACACCGGTGATCCGATTCCTCAAGCGCAGATGGAGGAGTGGCGGCGCGCCACTGTGGACCGGATTCTGGCGTTGCAGCCAAGGCGGGTTTTGGAGATCGGCGCCGGCTCGGGACTGATTCTGTCTCAAGTCGCTCCGAACTGTGAACGCTACGTCGGCACTGATATGTCCGGAGCGGCTGTCGACAACCTCGCGAACGCGCTCGAGCGGTTGCAGATTCCGTGGCGAGACCGCGTTGAGTTGTTGACCCGCCCAGCGCACGTGACAGACGGGCTGCCGGTCGGTTACTTCGACACCGTGATCTTCAACTCGGTAATCCAGTATTTCCCAAACGCCGGATACCTGGCCGAAGTCATAGACGCTGCAATGGATCTTCTGGCACCCGGTGGAGCTTTGTTCATCGGCGATGTGCGAAACCACAGTTTGCAGAGGGCCTTCCAGACTGCAGTGGCATTCGCGCGCGCGAAGTCCGACGACGCCGCCGAGATTCGCCAGCGGGTGGAGCGCGCGGTGCTGGGCGAACCCGAGTTGCTGCTCGCGCCGGAATTCTTCACTACATGGGCTGTCGAGCATCCGTCAGTCGCCGGCCTCGACATCGAAGTCAAACGCGGCATAGCCGACAACGAGTTGAACCGGTACCGCTACGACGTCATCGTCCACAAGACTCCCACCCAAGTGAGGTCATTGGCCGAGGTACCCACCTGGGAGTGGGAGACGAGCGACGGGGTCACCGCCTTGGATACCGCGTTGACGGCGCGGCGCATCGACGCGGTGCGAGTTTGCTCTATTCCGCGGGCCGGGGTCATCAGCGACGTTCAGGTCGAACAAGCTCTGGCCGCCGGACTGACGGCCGTCGAGGCGCGCAGTCAGGCCGCAGTGGCATCGGAAGGGGTTGTCCCAGAACAGCTGTACCGCCTGGGTGAAGCGACCGGATATCACGTCGCAGTCACATGGGGCGCTGAACCCGGCACCCTCGATGCGGTGTTCACCGCAGCGATAAACGGTGCGCGCGGACCCGCGTTGACCGACCTGTATCGGGCCCCGGCCACCACCGAACAGCGCAGCATCTACGCCAACGATCCCGACACCAACACAAAGATCAGCGCGGTGCGCCAGTGGATGGGCGCGCGGTTACCCGAGTACATGGTGCCAAGCCAGATCGTGGTCCTCGAAGAACTGCCACTGACCTCCTCGGGCAAGGTAGACCGCAAGGCGCTACCCGAACCGGTCTTCGCGGCTACGGCTTTCAGGGCCCCACAGACACAAAATGAAAAGATCATCGCCGACACCTTCGCTGACGTATTGGGCGTGAGCCGGGTCGGCCTCGACGATGACTTCTTCGCGCTCGGAGGAGATTCATTGATAGCGACCCGGGTGACTGCGCGGCTTCAATTGGCGCTGGGCCGGGAAGTACCGGTGCGGTGCCTGTTCGACGCGTCAACCGTTCGCGGTCTCGCTGACTACCTGCGCCGGCACGGTGGCGATGCGGGACGTCCAGCGGTACAACCGATGCCGTGCCCAGAGCGGCCACCGCTGTCCTACGCTCAGCAACGGCTGTGGTTCTTCGACCAATTACAAGGACCATCACCGGTTTACAACATGCCAGTGGCGTTGCGAATGAGCGGACCGCTGAATGTGTCGGCGTTGGGGGCGGCACTGGCCGACGTGGTGACCCGCCAAGAAAGTCTTCGCACGCTGTTCCCGTCGGTCGACGGGCTACCCCATCAGCTCGTGGTGAAGGCGGAGGACGCGGATTTCGGTTGGGAGATTGTCGATGCCCAGGATTGGTCGGCGGCCCAGCTAGACGAAGCCATCATTGCGGTAGCGCGGCACAACTTCGATCTGAGAAATGAGATCCCGCTACAAGCAAAACTTTTCCGCGTAGCCAACGAAGAGTACGTCCTGGTGGCGGTCGTGCACCATATCGCCGCAGACGGCTGGTCGGTGAGGCCGCTGGTAAGTGATCTCGGGGTGGCGTACGCCAATCGGTGTGCCGGCAGGGCGCCTAACTGGTCACCCTTGCCGGTGCAATATGTCGACTACACACTGTGGCAGCGCGAGCACCTCGGCGACCTCCGCAATGACGACAGTCCAATCGCGGCGCAGCTCGCTTACTGGGAGAACGCGCTGGCCGGGTTGCCCGAGCGCCTGGATCTGCCCACCGACCGACCCTACCCGCCGGTCGCCGATTACCGCGGCGCCAGCGTGGAAGTGGCTTGGCCGGCGCAACTCCAGCAGCAGGTACGCGACCTCGCGCGCGAGAACAATGCGACCAGTTTCATGGTGATCCAGGCCGCCCTGGCGGTCCTGCTGTCCAAGATCAGCGGCAGTTCTGACATAGCAGTGGGGATAACGACCGCCGGGCGCGGTGACCCTGCGCTGGACGAGCTTGTGGGCTTCTTCGTCAACACGTTGGTGTTGCGTGTCGATCTCGGGGGAGATCCCACGATCGCCGAGTTGCTGGCCCAGGTTCGCGAGCGCGGCTTAGCGGCTTACGAGCACCAGGATGTGCCTTTCGAGGTGTTGGTGGATCGGCTCAATCCCACCCGTAGCCTGAGCTATCACCCACTGGTACAAGTGATGTTGGCCTGGAACAACCTTCCGTGGCACAGCAGCGGCCCCGCGGCGGGCCTTAGTCTCGGCGATGTGCAGGTCACACCTCTGTCAGCGCAAACCCAGACTGCCCGTATGGATTTGGTGTTTTCTCTGGCTGAACGCTGGACCGACGCCGGTGAACCGGAGGGGATTGGGGGGTTAGTGGAATTCCGCACCGACGTATTCGACACGGCGACCGTAGAGCTACTGATCGAGCGTTTGCGACGGGTCTTGGTCGCGTTGACGGCCGACGTGGCGGCACAGTCATGACCGCAGATCTCACACGACGCTTGTCGTCGATGGATCTGCTCGATGACGCCGATTATGCGCGCCTGAACGAATGGGGCAATCGGGCAGTCTTGAGCGACCAAGCAGACCGTCCGCTGCCATCGATTCCCGAATCGTTCGACGCGCAGGTGGCGCGCACGCCGGAGGCCGTGGCGCTCACCTTCGGTGCGCGTTCGTGGACGTACCGGGATCTCGATGAGGCGTCGAATCGACTGGCGCATCTGCTGAGTGGATACGGCGCGGGTCCCGGACGTTGCGTGGCTCTGCTGTTTTCGCGATCGGCTGATGCGATCATCGCGATCCTGGCGGTGCTCAAGACAGGGGCGGCGTATCTGCCGATCGACCCTGCCCACCCGGACGCTCGGGTGCAATTCATGCTTACCGATGCAGCGCCATTGCTCGCAGTGACCACGGCCGATTTGGTCGAGAGGCTGAGCGGACACGGGTTGACGGTGATCGACGCCAACGATCCTGCCGTGCACAACCAGCCCGCCACCGCGTTGGCGGTGCCCGATCCCGGCGATACCGCCTACCTGATCTACACATCGGGCACAACCGGTCTGCCAAAAGGCGTGGCCATCAGCCATAGACATGTGTCGCGGATGCTCGACACCCTGGATGCCGATCTCCGGTTAGCCAATCACGTGTGGTCGCAATGCCATTCGTTGGCATTCGACTATTCGGTGTGGGAGATGTTCGGAGCTCTGCTGTACGGCGGTCGCCTGGTCGTGGTGCCCGACGAAGTGGTTCGCTCTCCTCAGGATCTCTACGCCTTGCTTGTCGCCGAACAGGTCAGCATACTGAGCCAGACGCCCTCGGCGTTCTACGCCCTCCAAACTGTTGATTCGCTCGAGCCTGAAGTCAGATCGGGTTTGAAGCTCGAAGCGGTCGTGTTCGGCGGAGAGGCTCTCGAGCCACAGCGCATTCGCTCCTGGTTGGAGAACCATTCAGGATCTCCGCGAATGATCAACATGTACGGCATCACCGAGACGACGGTGCATGCTTCGTTCCGAGAGATCGTCAGCGCAGACGTCAACGTCAGTGCCAGCCCCATCGGCGTGCCGTTGCGACACCTTGCTTTTTTTGTATTGGACAACTCGTTGCAGCAGGTGCCGGCCGGGGTGGTCGGTGAGCTGTATGTGGCCGGTTCCGCCGTGGGCCTAGGGTATTGGCGCCGAGGCAGTTTGACCGCGTCGCGATTTGTCGCGTGTCCATTCATCGGCGCGGAGGCGCCAGGGCAACGGATGTATCGCACCGGGGATATGGTCCGGTGGGGTCTCGACGGACAGCTGATCTATGTGGGTCGTGCTGATGAGCAAGTCAAGATACGCGGATACCGCATCGAGCTCGGTGAGGTGCAGGCGGCGCTAGCTGAATTGGACGGAGTCGAGCAGGCGGCTGTCATTGCGCGAGAGGACCGTCCCGGTGACAAGCGTCTTGTCGGCTATGTGACGGGTGGGGCAGACCCCGCTGAGATCCGCGAGCAGCTTGCTGAGAAGTTACCGGTCTACATGGTGCCGGCGGCGGTGGTGGTACTTGAAGCGTTACCTTTGACGGTCAACGGCAAGCTGGACAAGCGCGCCTTGCCCGAACCCGAGTACGCGGGCGCAGACCGCTACCGAGCTCCCGCCACCGCGGTCGAGGAAATACTCGCCGGGCTCTATGCTCGGGTCCTCGGCCTGGAACGGGTAGGAGTGGACGACTCGTTCTTCGACTTGGGTGGTGATTCGCTGTTGGCGACGCGGATGATCGCCGCCATCAACAACGATCTCGGTGCCGACCTGGCCGTGCGCACGCTCTTCGAATCACCCACCGTGGCCCAACTGGCACTTCGCCTCGATGAGCGTTCGGGCGGATTCGAACCTTTGACGACGCGGCAACGCCCTGAGGTTCTGCCTTTGTCATTTGCGCAGCAGCGACTGTGGTTCCTGCATCAGCTGCATGGGCCCTCGCCTGTGTACAACCTGCCCGCGGCGTTTCGGATCAGTGGTGCGCTGGATGTTGACGCATTAGACGCGGCGTTGGCTGATGTGGTGGCCCGCCAAGAGAGCCTTCGCACAGTGTTTTTGGCACGCGAAGGGGTTCCCGAGCAGGTCATCATGCCCGCTGAGCAGGTGGATCCGGGCCTGCGGGTCGTCGATGCAGCGAGCTGGTCGGAACCACAGATTGAAGAGGCCGTCGGCGCCGAGGTGCGGTATGGCTTCGATTTGTCGACGGAAATCCCGTTGCGCACAACGGTTTTCCGCCTAGGAGGCGACGATCACATCTTGGTGGCGGTGGTGCATCATATCGCCGCAGACGGCTGGTCGATCACCACGTTGATACGCGACCTCGTCACTGCGTATACCAGCCGGGCCACCGGACACACACCGGACTGGGCGCCGTTGCCGGTGCAGTATGTCGATTACACGTTGTGGCAGCGCGAGCAGCTGGGCGATCTCGATGATGCCGACAGTCGCATCGCTGCGCAGGTGGGCTATTGGGAGCAGGCGCTGGTCGGATTGCCTGAGCGACTTGACTTGCCCACTGATCGGCCGTACCCGCCGGTGGCGGATTACCGCGGGGGCAGTGTGGCCGTGGAATTTCCGGCGGAGCTGCAACAGGGGCTCGGACGGGTTGCCCGCGAGCACAATGCAACCAACTTCATGGTGGTGCAGGCCGCATTGGCGGTGTTGTTGGCCAAATTGAGCGCCAGCTCAGATGTTGCGATCGGCTTCCCGATCGCTGGGCGGCGAGATCCGGCCCTGGACGATCTCGTTGGATTGTTCGTCAACACCTTGGTGTTGCGGGTCGAACTGTCCGGTAACCCGAGTGCCGCTGAGCTTTTGGCTCAGGTCCGTGCACGCAGCCTGGCGGCTTTCGAGCATCAGGATGTGCCGTTCGAGGTGTTGGTGGATCGGCTCAATCCAGCCCGATCATTGACGCATCACCCGCTTGTGCAGGTGTTGTTGGCCTGGCAGAACCTACCTGCGGGCAGCCGCGAAAGCGTCGCGGGGGAGAACTCTGATCTTCACGTCTCGCCGCTGGAGGTTGAAACCCAGGCGGCTCGGATGGATCTGACGTTCTCGCTGGCTGAACGATTCAACGAGTTTGGTGAACCGGTAGGCATCGGTGGGGCGGTGGAGTTCCGCACCGATGTGTTCGATGCGGCCGGCATCGAGGTGTTGATCGGGCGGCTGCAACGAGTGTTGACGGCCATCATCGCCGATCCAACACGTCAGCTGTCGTCGGTGGACGTGCTCGACGCCGGCGAGTACGCGCTTCTGCGCCGGTGGGAGAACCGGAAAGCCGTGACTCCTGTCGCACCAGCGGATACCTCGGTGCCGTCCATCCCGGCGTTGTTCGCCGAACGGGTTGCACAGGCGCCGGACGCGTTAGCGGTGAGCTTCAACGGTCACGGGTTGACGTACCGGCAATTGGATGAGGCCGCCAACCGACTGGCCCATCTGCTGGTCAGCCAGGGTGCGGGTCCATCGGAGTGTGTGGCGCTACTGGTTCCGCGCTCAGCCGAGGCGATCGTGGCGATTCTGGCAGTCCTGAAAACGGGAGCAGCCTATCTGCCGATCGACCCGGCGCTCCCCGCCGCCCGGATCGAGTTCATGCTGGGCGACGCGGCGCCACTGCTTGCGGTCACCACCGATGAGCTCGCGGAGCGGTTCGAGGGGCGCGGACTGGCGGTTATCGACGTCAATGACCCAGCCGTTGCCGACCAACCGAGCATCACACTCCCAGCGCCGGCAGGCGATGAGGTCGCCTATCTGATCTACACGTCGGGTACCACCGGTGTCCCGAAGGGCGTTGCGATCACTCATCACAACGTCATCGAGCTACTCGCGTCGTTGTCTGCTGATGTACCCCGGTCCGGGGTGTGGTCCCAATGGCATTCCTATGCCTTCGACGTGTCGGTGTGCGAGATCTGGGGTGCTCTACTCGGTGGTGGGCGACTGGTTGTGGTTCCCGAGCCTCTCACCCGCTCTCCAGAGGAATTCCATGCCCTGCTGGCCCGTGAACAGGTAAGCGTGTTGAGCCAGACCCCCTCGGCGTTCTATGCGTTGCAAACCGCCGATGGACTGGCACCCGAGCTGGGGCAGCAGCTCGCGCTTCAGAGCGTGATCTTCGCCGGCGAAGCCCTTGAACCGCAACGTCTTCGGTCCTGGCTAGAACGTCATCCCCAATCGCCGCGGCTGTTGAATCTCTATGGCACCACCGAGACTACGGTGCATGCCTCGTTCCGCGAAATCGCCGCTGGGGACGTCGACAGCAACGCGAGCCCAATCGGGATTCCGTTGGGCCATCTCGGCTTCTTTGTGTTGGATCAGTGGTTACGTCCAACCCCGGTCGGGGTGGTCGGTGAGCTGTATGTGGCCGGTAGTGGGCTGGGATTGGGGTACTGGCGCCGCCCCGCATTGACATCATCGCGGTTCGTGGCATGCCCGTTGGTTGACACGGGAGCACCTGGACAACGGATGTATCGCACAGGCGATCTGGTCTGCTGGGGCGCCGACGGTGAACTGCGCTACCTGGGTAGAGCCGATGAGCAGGTCAAGATCCGCGGGTATCGGATCGAACTCGGCGAGGTTCAGGCTGCGCTCGCTGCGGTTCCCGGGGTGGACCAGGCGGTCGTGATTGCCCGCGAGGACCGTGCCGGTGACAAGCGTCTGGTCGGTTACGTCACCGGGACCGTTGATCCGGCGCGGGCACGCAGTGCATTGGCGGACCGACTGCCCGGATATATGGTGCCGGCGGCGGTGGTCGGCATCGACGCGTTGCCCTTGACGGTCAACGGCAAACTCAATAGGCGCGCCCTGCCGGCTCCTGAGTATCAGGATGCGGATACGTACCGCGCCCCGTCGAACCCCGTCGAGGAGATCCTGGCCGGGATATACGCGCGGATCCTCGGCATCGAACGGGTCGGTGTCGACGACTCGTTCTTCGATCTGGGTGGCGACTCGCTGTCGGCGATGCGGGTGATCGCGGCGATCAACACCGATCTGGACGCCGATGTCTCCGTGCGTACGTTGTTCGATGCACCCTCTGTCGCGCGGTTGGCGCCGCGCATCGGTGAGGGGACGGGTCGGCGCAATCCGTTGGTAGCAGTGGACAAGCGGCCGGCGGTGGTGCCGTTGTCGTTCGCTCAGAACCGGATGTGGTTTCTCAATCAGGTCGAGGGCGAGGTCGCGACCTACAACATGCCGACGGCGTTCCGCATCAGCGGGGCGCTCGACGCCGACGCCCTGGGCTCGGCACTGCGCGATGTGATTGTCCGCCACGAGACCCTGCGCACTGTGTTCCCGGCGGTCGATGGCACACCCCATCAAGTCGTGGTGCCCGCCGAACAAGCCGATTTCCGGTGGCAGGTGGTCGACGTCAGCGGCTGGCCGGCGCAGCGGCTGGCCGAAGCCGTCGGCGCGCTGGTGCGCCACAAATTCGATCTGACTGTCGAAATTCCATTACGTGCGGAACTTTTCGACCTCGGCAACAACGAGTACATCTTCGTGGCGGTGGTGCACCACATCGCGGGCGATGGCTGGTCCATCGCCCCGTTCGTCCGTGATCTCAGCGCGGCTTACGCCATCCGGTGCTCAGGCCAGGCGCCGGACTGGGCCCCGTTGCCCGTGCAGTACGTGGATTACACACTGTGGCAGCGCGCCGAATTCGGTGATCTGGCCGACCCGGACAGCCCGATCGCCGGGCAGCTGGACTACTGGGAACACGCGTTGGCCGGGATGCCTGAGCGACTGGAATTGCCTACCGATCGGCCGTACCCGCCGGTGGCCGATTACCGTGGCGCGAGCGTGGCGGTCGACTGGCCGGCTCAGTTGCAGCAGCACGTGGCACGAGTGGCCCGCGAGCACAACGCGACCGGTTTCATGGTGATGCAGGCGGCGCTGGCAGTGCTGTTGTCGAAGTTGAGCAGCAGTTCTGATGTAGCGGTGGGGTTCCCGATCGCTGGACGACGCGACCCGGTGCTCGACGAGTTGGTCGGGTTCTTCGTCAACACCTTGGTATTGCGGGTCGAGGTCGACGGTGATCCGTCTTTCACCCAAGTGTTGGCCCAGGTGCGTGCGAAAGGATTAGCCGCTTTCGAGCACCAGGATGTGCCTTTCGAGGTGCTGGTCGATCGGCTCAACCCGGCCCGCTCCCTGACCCATCACCCGCTGATCCAGGTGATGTTGGCGTGGCAGAATTTTCCCGGGCTTGACGACGATTCGGCGGCCGGGATGACCCTGGGCGATCTGCAGGTCACACCGTTTTCCGCGGAGACCCTCAGCGCCCGTATGGATATGGTGGTGTTCCTGCGGGAGCGCTGGACGGAGGCGGGTGAGCCCGCCGGGATCGGCGGGATGGTCGAGTTCCGGACCGATGTGTTCGACGCGGCGAGCATCGAGACGCTGATCGGGCGGCTGCAGCGAACCTTGGAAGCGATTGGGGCCGAGCCCACACGGCCGTTGTCGTCGATCGATGTGCTCGACACCAGCGAGTACGCCATGCTCGACGAGGTTGGTAATCGGGAGGTTCTGACCGAACGATCGATCAGGTCGGTGGCGATCCCGGAGTTGTTCGGCGAGCAGGTGGCTCGCGCGCCGGAGTCGGTGGCGATCCGATGCGGTGAGGTCACCTTGACCTATGGCGAACTCGATGAAGCATCAAATCGGTTGGCGCACTTGTTGGTCGGGCTAGGTGCGGGCGCAGGCCAATCTGTGGCGCTGCTGTTGCCTCGATCAGCAGAGGCGATCGTGGCTATTCTGGCAGTGCTCAAGACCGGGGCGGCGTATCTGCCGATCGATTCTGCCTATCCGCAGACGCGCATCGAATTCATGGTGTCTGACGCCGAGCCGATCGTCGCGGTCACCACAGCCGATTTCGCCGAAAGGCTGCGCGGGTGCGGCCTGCTCGTTGTCGATGTCGACGATCCGCGCATCCCCGGACAACCCAGCACCGCGTTGCCGGGGCCGGTTCCGGAGGACATTGCCCACATCATCTACACCTCGGGCACCACCGGTCTGCCCAAGGGAGTGGCCGTAACCCACCACAATGTGACGCGCCTGTTCGACGCCATGGACATCCGCTACCGGCCGGCGCCGGACCAGGTTTGGTCGCAATCCCACTCGTATGCCTTCGACTATTCCGTCTGGGAGATGTGGGGTGCGCTGCTGCACGGCGGTCGCCTGGTGGTGGTGCCCGAGGAGGTTAGCCGCTCCCCGCAGGACTTCCATGCGTTGCTGATCACCGAGAAAGTCACCATGCTCAGCCAGACTCCGTCGGCGCTCGGGGTGCTGTCTCCTCAGGGTCTGGACCGCGCGGCGCTGATGATCGCCGCCGAGCCCTGTCCTGCGGAGGTGGTGGACCGGTGGGCACCCGGACGGGTGATGATCAACGGATACGGTCCGACCGAGACCACCGTCTATGCCACCATCAGCGCGCCGCTGGTCGCGGAAGCGGGGGAGGTGCCAATAGGTCTCCCCGTACCGGGTGCGGCATTGTTTGTGCTGGACGCGTGGTTGCGTCCGGTGCCGACCGGAGTGGTCGGCGAGTTGTACGTCGCAGGCCGAGGAGTGGGCGTGGGCTACGTGCGCCGGCCCGGGCTGACCGGCTCGCGATTCGTGGCGTGCCCGTTCGTAAGCGACGAAGCGCCGGGCGGGCAAAGGATGTACCGCACCGGGGATTTGGTGCGCTGGGGCGCTGACGGACAGCTGCGTTATGTGGGACGCGCTGATGAACAGGTCAAGATTCGCGGCTATCGCATCGAACTCGGTGAGATCGAGTCTGTGCTTCGCGCCCATCCCCGGGTATCCCAGGCGGTGGTCATCGCCCACGCCGCAGATGTTGTCGACGGTGTCGGCGACAAGCATCTGGTGGGCTATGTGGTTCCCGACCCACAGATGAAGTTGGTTCGTGAGCCCGCCCGGGAAGCCCAGCTCGTGAGCCAGTGGCAAGGCGTGTATGCGGACCTCTATACGGGCGAGGCCTTTACACAGCACGACGAATCCACCGAGTTGGGGCAGGATTTCGGTGGGTGGAACTCGAGTTACACCGGCGATCCGATCCCGCTTGACCAGATGCGTCAGTGGCAGGCAGCGGCGATCAAGCGGATTCAAGCGCTGGGGCCGGGCCGAGTATTGGAGATCGGCGTCGGCTCAGGTCTACTGCTGGCTCCCCTCACCCCCCACTGCGTCGAGTACTGGGGCACCGACTTCTCCGCGCCGACGATCGAGAGATTGCGGGCGGCGGTGGCGTCGCAGCCGTGGGCAGACCGGGTTCACTTGGCGGTGCAGCCTGCCGATGCGGCTGACGGCCTGCCCGAAGGCTATTTCGACACCATCGTCTTGAACTCTGTCATTCAGTACTTCCCCAGCGGGGGCTATCTGCTCGACGTATTGAAGTTGGCGATGCGACTTCTTGCCCCCGGCGGGGCGGTGTTCGTCGGTGATGTGCGCAACCTCGCACTGCTTCGGGAATTCACCACCGGGCTGGTGTGTGCCGAGGATGCCAGTGGAGAGATGACCGCCGCCGTGATGCGCGAGCGAGTGCGTCGCGAAATGCTGGCGGAGCAGGAGCTGTTGGTGGCTCCGGAGTTCTTCAGCGCGTTGCCATCTCATTACCCAGAGATCGGCGCGGTCGATGTGCAACTCAAGGCAATGGACGCGATCAACGAGCTCAGCGGTTACCGCTACGAGGTCGTGTTGCGTAAGGCGCCGGTGTCGGCGCGTTCGGCGGCCGGGATCCGGACTGAAACGTGGGAGCGGTTCGGCAGCTTGTCCGCGTTGAGTGACTTCTTGCGCGCGACGGACCTACCGGACTTGCGCGTGACGGGGGTGCCGCATGCCGGAGTCTGGCCGGAGGTGGCATTGGCGGCAGCGCTGGCTTCCGCGCCGGATCGGGCGACTCTCGACGAGTTGAGTGCCGGTGTGGCGGAGCCGAAGAACGCGGTGGTTGCACGACAATGCCATCTCTTGGGCGAGGAACTGGGATACGTCACGGCGGTAACCTGGTCAGCCGCGGCGGGTTACGTCGATATCGTTCTCACCCGCGCAGCAGAGCCGTTGTCGGATGTGTATGCGCCCGCTGGATCGGTGGGGTCGCTGGCCGGCTATGTGAATGATCCGGCCGCGATCGAACGCGCCGCGGAGTTGCGCGGCTTTGCGTCAGAGCGGTTGCCGGAGTTCATGGTTCCAGCTTCGATAACGATGTTGGACTCACTGCCTCTGACCGTCAACGGCAAGCTCGACAAACGGGCGCTGCCGGCTCCGGAGTTCATCAGCACGGTGGCCTACCGCGCCCCACGGGATGACCGTGAGCGAGTGTTGGCCGCATTGTTCGGCGAGGTACTGGGCGCGAGCCGGGTCGGCATCGACGAGTCGTTCTTCGATCTGGGCGGACACTCGCTGTCGGCGACGCGTCTGGTGGCCCGCGTCCGCGCCGAGCTGAACGTCGATGTCCCGATTCGGGCGTTGTTCGACGCGCCCACGGTGGCCGGGCTGGCGGCGTGGATCCACGCTCACGCCGACAATGCGACATCCACCGCTCTGACAGCGCGCCCCCGCCCGCCGGTAGTGCCGTTGTCCTATGCCCAGCAGCGGTTGTGGTTCCTCGATCAGTTACATGGGCCTTCGCCGGTTTACAACATGCCGGCAGCGTTCACCATTTCGGGATCTCTGGACGTCGAGGCATTGGGCGCGGCGCTGGGTGATGTGGTGGCCCGTCACGAAAGCCTGCGCACCCTCTTCGTCGCGGCTGAGGGCATCCCCCAACAGGTCGTCATCCCGCCCGAGCGCGCCGACTTCGGCTGGGCTGTCGTCGATGCCACCGGCTTCTCGTCGCAGCAGGTTGACGACGCCGTCGCCGCGACCGTGGGACACAATTTTGATCTCAGTTCTGAGATTCCGTTGCGGGCAACGCTTTTACGCCTCGACGAGGACCAACATGTGTTGGTGGCGGTGGTGCACCACATCGCCGGAGACGGCTGGTCCATCGCCCCGCTGGTGCGCGATGTCGGCTCCGCTTACGGGGCTCGCTGCGCAGGGCACGCCCCGATTTGGGCGCCGCTGGCGGTGCAATATGTCGACTACACGCTTTGGCAACGCGAGTCTCTGGGAGAACTCGACGACCCGACGAGCCGCATCGCGGGGCAGCTCAGTTACTGGCAGCAGGTGTTGGCGGGACTGCCCGAGCGGCTGGAGCTGCCCACCGATCGGCCCTACCCATCGGTCGCCGACCAGCGCGGGGCCAGCATCGCCATCGACTGGCCTGCCGAGTTGCAGCAACAGCTGGCCAGGGTGGCCGCCCACCATCAGGCGACGAGCTTCATGGTGGTCCAAGCCGCGTTGGCGGTGGTGTTGGCCAAACTGTCCGCCAGCACCGACGTGGCCATCGGCTTCCCGATCGCCGGGCGGCGGGACGCCGCACTCGATGAGCTGGTCGGGTTCTTCGTCAACACGCTGATTCTGCGAGTCCAGATCGAGGGGGACCCCACGGTTGCGGAGTTGCTCGAGCAGGTCCGCTCCCGCAGCCTGGCCGCCTATGAACATCAGGACGTGCCCTTCGAAGTCCTCGTCGAACGCCTCAACCCCACTCGCTCGCTCGCTCACCACCCGCTGATCCAGGTGATGCTGGGCTGGCAGAACTTTGACCGTCCCGACCATGCGGCGCCCACCCCGGCCCTAGGCGATGTTCAGGTCCACCCGCTGACCGTCGACACCCACACCGCCCGCATGGACCTCTCGTTCTCCCTCGAGGAACGCTGGAACTCCTCCGGTGAACCCCTCGGGATAACCGGGTCGGTGGAGTACCGCACCGATGTGTTCGACGCGGCGAGCATCCAGACCCTTATCCAGCGGCTGCTCCGTGCGCTCACCAACCTCACCGACGACCCGAGCCGCCGCCTGTCCACGGTCGATCTGCTCGACGAGGTCGAACACCACCGGCTCGAACAGCTCGGTAACCGCACCGGGCTGATCCAGCCGCCGTCCGGTACGCACCTGTCGATTCCGGCGCTGTTCGCCACGCAGGTGGCACGAACGCCGGACGCCGTCGCGATCAGCGGTGACGGCAGGCCCATGACCTATAGAGAACTCGACGAAGACGCCAACCGGCTGGGCCACCTCCTCGCGGATCGGGGCGTCGGGCCGGGGCGTTCGGTGGCGCTGCTCGTCGAACGGTCAGCCCAAGCAGTCGTCGCCATGCTGGCAGTGCTCAAGACGGGGGCGGCGTATCTGCCGATCGATCCGATCGTGCCCGATGCCCGGCTGCATTTCATGCTCGCCGACGCCGCACCGACCGCCGTGATCAGCACCACCGAACTCGCCGACAGGCTCGACGGCGGCGAGTACGCGGTCGTCGACGTCGACGACCCGGCCATCGACGCCTATCCCAGCACAGGGTTGGCGGCGCCGGAACCCGACGACATCGCGTACTTGATCTATACCTCCGGCACCACCGGAATTCCCAAGGGCGTGGCCATCACCCACCGCAGTGTGACCCACTTGCTCGGGTCACTGGACGCGGGGCTGCCCGCATCGGGGGTGTGGCCTTTGTGTCACTCGCTCGCCTTCGACGTGTCGGTTTGGGAGATCTTCGGTGCGCTGCTCCGCGGTGGGCGGCTGGTCGTCGTCCCCGAGACGGTGGCGAGCTCGCCTGATGAGCTTCACCGGCTGCTGGCCGCTGAATCGGTCTCCGTATTGACTCAGACACCCTCGGCGATCGCGACACTGCCGCTTGATGGTCTCGAGTCGACCACGGTCGTGATGGCCGGAGAAGCCTGTCCGACCGAGGTGGTGGAGCGTTGGGCGCCGGGGCGGGTGATGGTCAACGCCTACGGCCCAACCGAAACCACGATGTGTGTGGCTGTCAGCGCCCCGCTGACGGCGGGCACGCAGGTGGTCCCGATCGGTACCCCGGTGCCGGGCGCGGCCTTGTTCGTTCTCGATGCGTGGCTGCGTCCGGTGCCGGTGGGAGTGGTGGGCGAGTTGTATGTTGCCGGCCTCGGCCTGGCGTACGGCTACCTGGGCCGTGCCGGATTGACCGCAGCGCGATTCACCGCCAGCCCATTCGGCGCACCGGGCCAGCGGATGTACCGGACCGGCGATCTGGTGCGCTGGGGCGACGACGGGCAGCTGCAGTATCTGGGTCGCGCCGATGAACAGGTGAAGATCCGTGGCTACCGGATCGAGCTCGGCGAAGTCCACACTGCGCTGACCGTTCTGGACGGAATCGACCAGGCCGCCGTGATTGCCCGCGAAGACCGGCCCGGCGACAAGCGCCTCGTCGGATATGTCACCGAAAGCTCCGGCGTTAGCGTCGATCCCGCGGCGGTGCGAGCAATGCTGGCCGAGCGGTTACCGGCGTACATGGTGCCTGCGGCCATCGTCGTCCTCGACGCTCTGCCTTTGACGGTGAACGGCAAACTCGACAGCCGCGCGTTACCCGCCCCCGAATACAGTGCCGGCCAGTACCGTCCTCCGAGCACCCCCACCGAGGAAATTCTGGCGGGCATCTATGCCCGCGTTCTGGGACTGGAACGCGTAGGAATCGACGAGTCATTCTTCGACCTCGGCGGCGATTCGCTTTCCGCAACCCGGGTCATCGCCGCCATCAACACCAGCATGGACGCCGGCTTGGCCGTGCGGACGATATTCGAGTCACCCTCTGTCGCGCAGCTGGCTCCACGTATCGGTGAGGGCTCAGTACGCCGGGCGCCATTGCTAGCTGCTGAACGCCCATCGACGGTACCGCTGTCGTATGCCCAGAGCCGGCTGTGGTTCCTCAACCGGTTCGAGGACGGATTCGGGACCTACAACATTCCCACCGCGCTGCGGATCTCTGGGGCACTTGACGTGTCGGCGCTCGACGCGGCGCTGGACGATGTGATCGCGCGACATGAATCGCTGCGGACCGTCTTCCCCGACGTTGACGGTGTGCCGTTCCAGAAGGTGTTGCCCGCGGAGGCGGGGATGTGGCGGCGTGGCGGACCGGCGGTGGTGTCCTTGCCCGAGCCGGATCTGGCCATCGAGTTGGCAGCTTTGGCGGGGTATCGGTTTGATCTGGCCGGCGAGATCCCGGTGCGCGCGCAGATCTATGCGCTTGGTCCAGAAGAGTTCGTGCTCGCAATTATGGTGCATCACATCGCGTTTGACGGTTGGTCGTTGGCGCCGATGGTGCGTGATGTGGCTGAGGCGTATCGGGCGCGTCGGCAGGGGCAGGAGCCGGGCTGGTCGCCGTTGCCGGTGCAGTACGCCGA